>CAIQDX010000114.1 GCA_903870685.1 uncultured Chitinophagaceae bacterium
ATCTGTTTGTGTGCAAGCAATAACTGCAGCAATTAATGCAGAAACCAATCCAACATAAGTAACGATTTGCAATGCAAATTCATCAACAGAAAATATTGGGAATAATCTTGCTACTAAATACACACCTGCGACAACCATGGTGGCAGCATGTATCAATGCAGAAACGGGCGTTGGACCTTCCATTGCATCCGGTAACCAAATATGTAATGGGAACATGGCAGATTTTCCTGCACCACCAATAAATACCAATGTTAATCCCCATGTTAAAACAGAAGCACCTAAAAATGTTGCAGTAGAAATAGCAGTAAAATAAATTGAATGTGTATCGGTTAATCTTGCGATCAATGTTTCGAAGTCTAATGTTTGTGCATGGAATGATAAAATTAAAATACCAATCAAAAATCCCAGATCAGCAAAACGTGTAACGATGAAAGCTTTTTTAGAAGCTGCTACTGCAGATGGTTTATCAAAATAATATCCGATCAATAAAAAAGATGAAACACCTACTAATTCCCAGAACATGTAAATCTGAAAAATATTAGTTGATATCACCAATCCCAACATCGAAAAAGTAAACAAAGAAAGAAATGCATAATAAGTTGCAAAACGTTCTTCACCTTTCATGTAACCCAAACTAAAAATGTGCACCATTAAAGAAACAAATGTTACCACCACTAACATCATTACAGAAATAGGATCGAGAATAATTCCTAAATCAATTGAAACATTTGGCGAGAATTGTAACCAAGTATATTTTACCGCAATTATTTTTTGATAAACACCATTCACTTTTCCATCAACTAAAAAATAATTGTAAGCAGCTTGCAATGATAATAATGCTGATACTAATAAAGAAGCAACACCAATTGTTCCTGAAAATGTTTTAAAATATTTTCTTCCGAATAAACCCAATATCACAAATGTTGCTAGAGGCAACAAAGGAATCAATGCTATGTAAGAATAATGACTATTCATTTTATATTTTTATTTCCTTCACCCTTTTAGGGGAATATTAATATTTCAATTCTTCTGCACCTTCCACGTCAATGGAATTATGACTTCTATATAAATTTATAATGATCGCAATGGCAACAGCAGCTTCGGCTGCAGCGATTGTGATAATAAAAATTGTAAAAAATATTCCGTCTAGTTTTCCGGGATATAAAAATTTATTGAAGGCAACGAAGTTGATGTTTACACTGTTTAAAATTAATTCAACAGCCATCAACATCGTGATCATATTGCGACGTGTAAACAATCCGTACATGCCAATAAAAAATAAAGCCGTACTTAAAAATAAAATATGTGGTAAAGGCACAGCCCCACCAACCTCCCCGAGGGGGAGGCTTTTGGAAGCATCAATTTGTAAAATAATTTCTTTCATAATAGTTTATTAATACTCTCCTTATTAAGCCTCTCCTTTGGAGGGGTTTGGGGAGGCTTTTAATGCAATAACAATACAACCGATCATGGCTGCTAATAATAACATACTCACTGCTTCAAATGGTAATACATAACCATGTTCTGTTGTGCTTAACATTTGCGTTCCTATTTCAGAAACTTCAACATTAAATGGTTGCTTCGAAATATTATTAAAACCATATTCACTAATTAATCTGTAGATCAATCCTAATCCTGACAATACTGCAAGCAATGAAAATAAAACTCTTGATACCAGTGGCTTTGGCATTTCTTCTCCTGATTTTTGTGTTAAGAAAATCGAGAAGATGATCAGCACAACAATTCCACCCACATAAACAATTATTTGAACGGCGGCAATAAAATTTACATCCATCCAAAAATATAAACCTGCTATTCCTGTTAATGAAAACAACAAAGCAATGGCAGAACGAAATATTTTTCTGCTGGTAACTGCTGCAATGCCTGTTAATAAAATAAAGGCCGCAATACAATAGAATATAATTACTGATGCACTCATTATTCTACGCCCTCCCTTATTTTTGAATCCGGTTGATTTAACCGTTTAATTAAATTATTTCTATCGAAGACACTTAACTCAAAAGTGTTTCTCATGTGAATAGCATCGGTTGGACAAGCTTCAACGCACAAACCACACATGGTGCACATATCCAAACGATAAATATGTTCGTCGATCGCTTTTTTCTTTTTGCCTTCAGCATTAATAACATTCTTGCTAATAATTTTTATAGAGCCATTCGGACAAGCAATTTCGCAAGAAGAACAACCTGTACAAGCGTGTTCATTATTTACATCATGCGGCATCCAAACTTCACCTTTAAATCTATCTGCTAATTTTAGTGTTGCTCTGTTATTAGGATATTCTTCGGTAATAATTTCTTTGTGATGCGTAAAATAATATCCTGTCAACTTCATGCCAACAAGCAAAGATTTTGTTGCCTTATAAACATCCGTTATGTAATCTTTTAAAAACATCTTATTTTATTAAATCAAAATTTTTATGTTACCAACCTCATCACTTTACTCATCAACTGTTGCGTCGCACTCTTGTACTGCAACTCATAACTCATCATTCTTAATTCATCACTAAAAATGCCATCCCATAATTGCAATCAAAGTCATCAATAAAACATTGAACATACTTATCGGCAATAAATATTTCCATTCTAAATTCAATAACTGATCAACACGTAATCTTGGAAAAGTCCATCTAAACCACATGATCACAAAAATTAAAAAAATTGTTTTTCCAAAAAACCACAATGATGATGGAATATAATCCATGATATGATTGAATGCTATCCAATGACCAATATGAAAAGGCATCCATCCGCCTAAAAATAAAGTTGCACAAACCGCACACACAATAAATATGTTGATGTATTCTGATAAAAAGAATAATGCAAATTTCATTCCACCATATTCTGTATGAAAACCAGCAGTTAATTCACTTTCAGCTTCTGCTAAATCAAAAGGAGCTCTGTTTGTTTCGGCCGTTGCAGCAATAATAAAAATCACAAAAGCAATTACCGCAGGAATATGTCCTTTAAATAACCACCAACCATTTTCTTGTGATGCAACAATATCAGAAATTTTTAAACTGCCTGTTAATACGACAATTGAAATGATTGATAAACCTGCAGATAATTCGTAGCTCACAATTTGAGCGCCACTTCGCATGGCACCCAATAAAGAATATTTATTACCGCTACTCCATCCTGCCATTAAAATTCCAATCACAGATAATGAAGAAAC
>CAIQDX010000115.1 GCA_903870685.1 uncultured Chitinophagaceae bacterium
CAATAGCAGCAAGTGCTGTAAAGGAAATTGTTTTAACAGGAGTTAACCTTGGTGACTTTGGGAAAGGTAATGATGGCAATAATAAATACGAAGAAGATTTTTTTCAGTTAATAAAAGCTTTGGATACTGTTGAGGGAATAGAACGTTATCGCATCTCTTCTATCGAACCAAATTTATTAACCAATGAGATCATTGAATTTGTTTCGACGAGTAAAAAATTCATGCCGCATTTTCATATTCCATTGCAAAGCGGAAGCAATAAAATTTTAGGATTGATGCGCCGTCGTTACAAAAAAGAATTATATGCCGAGAAAGTTGAAGTGATAAAAAAATTAATGCCGCATTGTGCCATTGGTGTTGATGTAATTGTTGGTTTTCCCGGAGAGACAGATGAAGAATTTAAAGAGACATTCAATTTTTTACATTCACTCGATGTTTCTTATTTGCACGTGTTTACTTATTCGGAAAGAGATAATACTTTGGCTGTTGAAATGAAAGATATTGTACCCATCAATATTCGCAACGAAAGAAATAAATCATTACGCAATCTTTCTTACATGAAGATGCAATACTTCACCCAACAACATACCGGACAAACAAGAAAAGTATTGTTCGAGATTTTTGAAAAAAATGGCATGATGGAAGGTTATACCGATAATTATCTGCGTATTCAAATACCGTATAATTCAACATACGCGAATGCTATAGTCGATTGGAAATTAGTCTGAACGTGGATTTGGAAGGATTAAATTGATTTTAAAGATAAGTTTGAAAGAGATGGATGATTAATAATGTTGCAATTATATTTTGGATTCTCCAATCGTTTAAATTCTAAACTTATTCCTCCAAAATTTATTAATAAACCAATTTCAACATTAAATGCTTCTAAATAATTTCTTGCTTGTGCAAAATGAACAGGCTCTAATTTTAAAAATGCTTTCAACTCAACACAAATTTTATCAGCAACAAAAAAATCAACTCTCCTGTCGCCAATATATTTCTCCAAATAAAAAATTTGCATGTTGCATTCTCTTATAAAACCTAAACCATCTGCTTCCATTTGCAAAGCCAATGCTCTTTGATAAATCACTTCCTGCAAACCATTACCCAAAGCGGTATGAACTTTCATTGATGCACCAATTATTTTTTCAGTAATCTCTTTATATTTTAATTCTGCCATAACAGAATTTTTATTTTTATACAATTACACGAAATCCAACTAATCCTCCCAAATCCACGTTCAGACTAGTTCAATCACCATTGCACTGGCTCCACCACCACCGTTGCAAATGCCCGCTGCGCCATACTTTCCGCCGTTTTGCTTTAGTACATTAATTAGTGTAACAATTATTCTTGCACCACTGCAACCCAAAGGATGGCCCATTGAAACTGCTCCACCATGTGCATTTACTTTTGCTTTATCTAAATTCATTTTTTGTGTGTTCACAATCCCAACAACACTGAAAGCTTCATTCAATTCAACAAAATCAATATCGCTCATTTTTAATCCTGCTTTTGCGACTGCTTTTGGTACAGCTAAACTTGGCGTTGTTGTAAACCATTCAGGTGCTTGTTCTGCGTCAGCATAACTTTTTAAAATGGCAATTGGTTTTATTCCTAAAGCATCTGCTTTTTCTTTACTCATTAAAACCAATGCAGCAGCGCCATCATTCATGGTACTTGCATTTGCTGCAGTGACAGTTCCATCTTTAATAAAAGCCGATTTTAATTCGGGAATTTTATCAAACTTAACATTAAATGGTTCTTCATCTTTTGCAAAAGTTATTGTTCCTTTTTTACTAACGATATCAACAGGTACAACTTCATCATTAAATTTTCCGTCATTCCATGCAGCCTGACTTCTTTTATAACTTTCAATAGCAAACGCATCCTGATCTTCACGGGTTATGTTACAGTCCTTCGCACATAATTCTGCAAAATTTCCCATTGCTGAATTTTGATATACATCAGTCAATCCATCTCTCGATAAACCATCAGTTAATTTTGTATCACCATATTTATTTCCCCAACGCATGTTGTTTACATAAAATGGAACATTGCTCATACTTTCCATTCCACCGGCAACAACAATATCAGCATCCCCCAATAAAATATCCTGTGCAGCTTGTGCAATAGCTTTCATTCCGCTGGCACAAACTTTATTAACTGTTGTACAAATTACATTATCGGGTAATCCTGCAAATTTTGCAGCTTGTCGGGCAGGAGCCTGTCCCACATTGGCTTGTATCACATTGCCCATATATACTTCTTCAATATTATCAGGAGTTAATCCGGCTCTTTCAACAGCAGCTTTAATAGCAATGGCACCTAATTGTGTTGCAGAAAAATCTTTTAAACTTCCGCCAAAACTTCCAATCGCAGTACGCACAGCCGAAACAATGTAAACAGTTCTATTATTCATATCGCATAATTTATTGAACAAAGATAATGGTTGAACTAACATTTGTTAGTATAATTCAAACGATTATTTTTTCACAAAAAAAGACTTGCTAAATTATTTTTATGGAATAAACTTTCTGTGCACAGATCAGCTTCAGTTGCGTCGCACACTTGTACTTTCAGTTCTGTACTGAACAAAAAATTTTAATGATGTTTTAAAAAAAACAAATTCTGTTGGTCGGAGCGACCAACATGTCAAAGAAAAGAATTCAAAAATCTATGATTCTTTATTCGCTACAAGAGAAAGTTTGGTAAATTCTCCACCGCTGTAAATCTTACAAAGATTAACATTCTTTGATTTATTCCATTCGTCCATTAATGAAACCGGAACAATACGCCAAAAATTTTTAGACTTTAAATCATCGTAATCTTTATCCTGAATAATGATGCCGTTGATGGAATTTCTTTTCTTGAAATCTACCTTAACTGATTTAGTTGCAGGGATGCTAGTGTTCTCTACAAATTTTGATATTAACTCAATAGTCATAAGCAAATGTACAATTTTTGCTCCTAAACAGTCGTTTTATTTTTGTTAATACAGCTACAAAGCGTTATACTTATCGAAATTTTTCAAATTCAAATGACTGACCTTTTCAAAAAAATCATTTTAATAAATATTCTTTTTTCATACTTGCCTTGTATCTCACAAAATGTAAATGGTCATTGGTTTGGTACAGGAAAAGTAGAATATCACGGTACAAACAATCAATATTTAACTGAGTTGGTGTTGAGGCAAGCAGGTAAAAAAATCACAGGCGAATTAAATTATTATTTTAAAGACGCATTCGTGGTAACACCCATTCAGGGAAATTATGATGCACAAAACAGAACATTAACATTAAAAGAATTTGAGCTGATTCATTTTCTTGCAATCAATGCAAAAGACGGTATCACCGTTAACATAACAGGAAAATTTATACTGCGGGTCTCTCGAACTGAATCCGATTTAACAGGAAGTTTCATTAGTGATGAAGCACATCGTTACACAACTCCTCCAATAAATTTTATTTTAAAAAAATCGAACGATACTTTACCGCTTCATCTCATCCGTGATTCTATTGAAACATTAAAAGACTCTTCTTATCAGCCAATAAAAAAAGAAAATACGAGAAGAAAAGATATTGTTAGAGAATTGTCTGTCAATTCATCTAATTTAAATTTAGAATTCTATGACAATGGAGAAATTGATTATGATTCTATTTCTGTTTACCAAAACGATAAATTAGTATTACCAAAATCGATGCTGAATTATGATGCTTTAAAATTAAGTATCAAACTGGATGAAACCCTTGAATACACTGATATCACCATGTTTGCGAATAATGTTGGATTAATTCCTCCAAATACTGCCGTATTGATTTTATATGATGGTAAGAAACGTTATGAAATTCAACTAACAAGCGACTTTGAAAAATCCGCTACTATTCGTTTAAGAAAAAATAAAATCAATAATTGATAAAAAAATGGTCTGACTAAAAAGTCAGACCATAAAAATTAATTTTGTCTTTTTACCGAGCCGCCGCTGTTCACATTTATATCTTTTATCAAACCCTCACCTTTATATCGAATAGAACCGCCACTATTTGCTTTTGCCGAAATTTCTTTCGATACATTTACTTTAACATCGGCACCACTATTTACATCGGCTTTACATGTAATTGTTTTAAGATCATAGCCGTTGAATTGACTTCCGCTATTTCCACTAACATCCAAATTATCGGCACTACCGGATAATTCAATTAATGCGCCACTGCTTTGATGTACAAATAATTTATTCAATTCAATATCCGATCCTTTGATACTTGCACCACTGCTAGCTTCCAGCCCATCTAAGTTTACATAAGAAACATAAACTTTTATTCTCGAATTTTTAAAATTGTTCCAAAACTTCCAATCACTTTCGCGACTTATTTTTAATACTCCATTCTTCACTACCGTTTCAACTTTTCCAATCAATTCCTTTTCGCTTGCCGATACAGCTAATTCTTCTTTATTTCCTTTTGTGATAATAACTTGAATGCCTGCGGAAGTTTCAATGGCATGAAACGAACTAATAGCTCTCTTTTCTGCATTATCATCATACATAACTTTTTGCGCAGTAGCAGAAGTTATTGCCAACAGCATTACTGCAAATGATACCAATATTTTTTTCATGATTATATTTTTTGTGTAACGGAAGTAAAAATAAAAAGTTACACAATCGATAAAATATTTTTCACTGCCAATGGCATGAAACAATGATTGGCGGTAAAAAATATTTAAACAACTTTATTCTTCGCCAACATTATGTTTCATTTTATGTATTTGGCTGCGAGTGCCGAGTACAAAGACTTTCATGCCTTCAGAAATAATAGTATCATCAGGCGGATTAATTAAAAATTTTCCGTTCTTATGTTTGATTCCAATACAATTCACGCCGGTCTTTTTCCAATCCATAATTGATTTCAAAGAATCATCGCGTATTTCGGGTGGCAATTTTTCATAACCAACACTTTCAATATTTATACTCTCACCTTCATCACCTGATAAATAATCTATAAACTCAACAACATCAGGTTTCGAAACCAATGTGGCCATATGTGTGCCGCCAATTTTATCGGGCATGATAACATTATTGGCTCCTGCTTTTTTTAGTTTCGCAACAGCACTTGCTTGCGTAGCACGACTGATAATTTGAATGCCGGGATTTAATGTTCTTGCTGACAACACAACAAAAACATTATCTGCATCTGTTGGTAATGCACAAATTAAAGCTCTTGCAGTTTCGATTTTTGCTCGTTTTAAAATTTCATCATTGGTTGCATCTCCTTTTAAATACAAAAGATTGGGATGATCAGAAAGAAAATCATCAATGCTTTTTTCACGATAATCGATCGCAACATAATCTACTTTATGTGCATACAATGTTTGTGCAGCCTGTTGTCCGTTGCGACCAAAACCACAAATGATAACATGATTGCTGAGATGATTTAGTGATTGCATAAGTTTTCGGTTTTTAAAATAGAGTTGCATTTCGCCACTGGCAATATATCTCGTCAATCTTGCTAAGGCATAAGTAAATGTGGCAAATGAAGTGATGATGAAACAAATATTAAATACTCTTCCGGCATGAGATAATGGTTTTACTTCGCCATAACCAATTGTTGTGATAGTGATAACCGTCATGTACAAAGCATCGAAAAAATTAAATCCTTCTACCAGCATGAATCCAATTACACCAATCATTGTAATGGATAATATCGCAGCAAACCAAATAAACAATGGAGGCAATCTTTTCACAAAAAATAGTTTTAAAATCTATTATTAATGTTTACATAAATTTAAGACAGATATTTTTATGGAATATGATTATTGACAGGTATCGATTACTTTCGCAAAAAATAATTGCATGGGTATTGCAGATAAATTAGCTCAAATGAAAGCAGAAAAAGCAGCAGAAAATTTAAAAGCCGGTCAGGATTTTTTGGCCGTTAATAAAAACAAAGATGGTGTAACCGAATTACCAAGCGGTTTACAATACGAAGTAATTACGCAAGGTGCAGGCGAAAAACCAAAAGCATTTAATAGTGTTACTTGTCATTATCACGGCACATTAATAAATGGAACTGTGTTTGACAGCAGTGTGCAAAGAGGTCAGCCTGCAACATTTCCATTGAACAGAGTAATTACAGGTTGGACTGAAGGTTTACAATTAATGCCAACGGGAAGTAAATGGCGTTTCTTTATTCCGCCACATTTAGGATATGGCGACAGACAAGTGAGTGCGGAGATCGGACCTAACTCTACTTTGATTTTTGAAGTGGAATTAATTTCGTTCAAATAATACTTGATGTTGAATGCTAAATTGTAAATGAATTAATTCAACATTTAGCATTCAACATTTAAAATAATTCGCTTAACTCCAGCCAACGCAATTCTTTTTGCGCTAAATCAGAACTTATTTCTCCAATCCTTTTACTTAATAGATTTAATTGTTCGAAAGCTTCATCAGGATTACTGAGCTGTTCTTCAATTTTATTTTTCTCTGCTTCCAATGCAGCAATTTCTTTTTCAAGATCTTCAAACTCCTTTTTCTCTTTGAACGTTGGCTTCTTTTTATTGGCAACTTGTGCCTTTGAACTTGAATCTTGTAATTTGTTATTTGTAACTTCTTCTATCGATTTCCCTTTGCTTTTAAAATCTTCCAAAGCCTGCCACTTGTTATCTTTTTTCTCATTGTCTTTCAACCAAAGTCTGTATTGAGTATAGTTTCCGGGGAAATCTCTTACTTCACCATCGCCTTCAAAAATAAATAAGTGATCAACTAATCTGTCCATAAAATATCTATCGTGACTAACAATTAACACACATCCCTGATAATCGCTTAAGAAATTTTCAAGCACTGCTAATGTTGGCAAATCAAGATCATTTGTTGGTTCATCTAAAATTAAAAAGTTAGGATTGGTGAACAACACAATTAATAATTGCAATCTTTTTTTCTCACCACCACTTAATGAATTTAAATACGTGTATTGCTTATCAGGCGTAAATAAAAATAATTCCAAGAACTGTGCTGCGCTTAAACTTCCGCCGTTTGCCAAAGGAAAATTTTCTGCAAATGTTTTTACATACTCGATCATTCGCATATTGTGTTTAAAAACCAAACCTTGCTGCGAAAAATTACCGAACACAACTGTATCGCCAATATTTATTTTACCGCTGTCATTTTTTTCTAAGCCTTGCAGCATGTTTAAGAATGTAGATTTGCCAACACCATTCTTACCAATCACACCAATCCTTTCTCCTTTGCTGAAATTATAATCGAAGCCTTTTAAAATTTGCAGGTCGCCATAACTTTTATAAACTTTTTTCATCTCCACAACTTTACCACCTAATCTGCTCATCTTTACTTGCAACTGTACTTGTGCATCTTCAATTTTTTGTTTTGCTTTTGCTTCAACTTCATAAAAATTATCCTGCCGGCTTTTACTTTTTGTTGTACGAGCTTTTGGTTGTTTACGCATCCACTCTAATTCTTTGCGATATTCATTCTTGGCTTTATCAATGCTTGCCATTTCGCTTTCAATACGCGCTGCTTTTTTCTCAACATAATTTTCGTAATCGCCGCGATACACATGTAAGTTCTCTCTTTCCAGTTCCCAAATCTCTTCACTCACTGCATCTAAAAAATAACGATCATGCGTTACCAATAACAACGTAACATTTTCCTGATTCAAATAATTTTCTAACCACTCGATCATTTCAACATCAAGATGATTGGTAGGTTCATCCATCATCAATAAAGTATGTTTATGATCGAAGCCAATATCAATTAATGTTTTCGCCAATGCAACACGTTTACGCTGACCGCCACTTAAATCACTCACCGCCTGTTGTAAATGATGCACATTTAATTTGGTGAGGATCTGTTTCACTTTTACTTCAAAATCCCAGGCATTCAAATCATCCATCTTACCAAATAATTCCACTAATTTTTCTCCATCTTCACTATCAGTTGCTAATTCGTATTCGCGAATAATATTTAACACCGGATGATTGGTATGAAAAATGTTTTCCAGCACCGTTTTATTTTCATCAAACTTCGGATCCTGCTCAAATAAAGCCACCGTAACATCTTTGTGAATAAATAATTTGCCCGAATCGGCAACTTCCTCACCGTTTAAAATACGCAACAGCGTTGACTTTCCCACTCCGTTGCGTGCAATCAACGCAATTTTATTACCTTCATTTATATGAAATGAAATATTCTTAAATAAAGGATTAATACCATAACTCTTGGTCAAATTCTCTACAGAAACATAATGCATGCGGCAAATATAAGGATGCAAATTTTGGCGGGTATTTTTTTGGGGACGGTCAGTAGTTTTTGTGCATCAGTTGTTGCGTCGCACACTTGTACTGAGAAAGCTATCAGCTAATAGCAAATAGCGCATAGCTATTATTTTGTACAAGAGTGCGACGCAACCAAAGCCTCACAATGATTTGCAGCTAGTAAAAAAAAATATTCTTACAAATTAATTTCGAAATACTAATTTTCTCTTACCAAATATTTACTCTTAAACTATCGACACGAAACATTTTATCGCCTTGCTTAATTCCAAATGCTTCATAAAATTCAGGAATATTTACAACGGGTCCATTTACTCTTTCTTTGGCCGGTGCATGCACATCGACCATTAATTGATTTGATAAACGTTCTTTTCTTTCCTGTATCATCCAACTATAAGCATAGCCCATAAAGTAACGTTGTAGAGGTGTTTGGCCATTTATGGTTTTATTATTTTTATAAGCATCTGTTTTTTTAAGCGCATCAATACCTAATAATAATCCGCCTAAGTCGGCAATATTCTCGCCTTGTGTTGCAGCACCATTTACATGTAATGTATCAACCGGATTAAATTCGGAAAACTGTTTAATAATCTTTAAAGTGCGTTGTGTAAATTGAATGCTGTCGTTTGGCAACCACCAACTTTTTAAATTCCCTGCTGCATCATATTGTCTTCCCTGATCATCAAAACCATGTGTAATTTCATGACCAATTGTTGAAGCCGCTGCATAACCATACACAAAAGCATCATCCAAATCTTCGTCACGCATGCCGGGAACAGTAAACATTCCTGCAGGCAAAACAATTTCGTTGTTAGATGGATTATAATACGCATTATATGTTTGCGGACTCATATCCCACTCAGTTCTGTCAACAGGTTTACCTAATTTATTGATCATATAATTATGCCACCATTCGTTTGCATTTTGTGCATTGATGACATAAGCTCTTTGATCAATTTGCATAGCCGAAAAATCTTTCCATTTATCGGGATAGCCAACTTTTTTGGTAACCTTAGTTAGTTTATCCAAAGCTTTTTGTTTCGTAGAATCACTCATCCAGGAAAGATTCTTAATTCGGTCTTTGTATGCATCACGAATTGACTCAACCAAATTAATATAACGTTGTTTTGCTTTTTCGTTGAAAAATTCTTTCACAAAAAGCTGACCCAATGCCTCACCTAAAATATTTTCTTCGGCATCTAAAACTCTTTTCCATCTTGGTCTTGGTTTAGAGGTACCACTTAAAGATTTTCTGTATTCGAAATAATTATTAAAAGTATTATCATCTAAAAATCCTGCACTTGATAAAATTAAATGTGCCTTAAAATAATTTTTCCAGTCATCAATACTTGTTGATTTTAATTCATTATTTAAAGCAGTATAAAATTCGGGCTGACCAACAATTACAGAATCGAGTTTCTTGATACCAATTGCATTCAAATAATTTGTCCAGTTAATGTTGGATGAAAGTTTTGCAAATGAACCAACATCCATTTTATTATAGTTCTTGTAAGGATCACGCAAATCAACCAACTTTCTGGAAGCCTTTGCCAGTTTGGTTTCTAAAGCAAATACCGAATTGCAATATTTTGCAGCTGTGATACTGTCGTTTCCTAACTGGCCGAATGTAATGAGCAAATATTTTTGATATGCATTTCTAACATTAACCGTTTTAGTATCGGTATTAAAATAATAATCGCGGTTAGGCATACCCAATCCACCTTGAACCAATTGATAAGCCATTGCATCGCTGTTCTTGTCATCTTGAGCAACATAATCGGTGAATAAACAACCAATTCCTTTTTTATGAAATTCAGCAGCAAGCTCTGTTATATCAGTAATAGATTTTATTGCATCTATTTTTTTCAATTCATCAAACAATGGTGTAATACCATTTTTATTGCGGTTAATTGAATCCATCCCACTTTGCCAGAAATCAGAAATCTTTTGCGATACTGTTCCTTTTGCAGCTCGTTCTGCAACAGCTTTTTCGTTAATAGTTTTTAACCTTACATAAATTTCTTCCTGCACTAAATTGCCAATGCCCCAAGTACTTTCGTCGGAAGGGATTGGATTATTTTTTATCCATCCGCCATTGGCATAATAAAAAAAGTTATCGCCGGGTTTTACAGATGTGTCAATATTTGACGAAAGAAAATCTTGTTTTTCTTTTTGCTTACAGGAAATAATCATTAACAATGATGCTGCAAATAATGCAAAGAATATTTTTTTCATTTCGGTAGTTTATAATTAAAAGTAAGAAAAATGCAAAGCTTTCTATTATTAAATTTAAAAAATAAAGAAGCCACTTGAAAAAATTCAAGTGGCCTTCTTACTTCGGGTTTTATTTTATTAATTGTTCAATTTCTGCATTGGGTTTGTTGCTCCAACAGGGTTTCTTCTATTTACATTTCCTGCTTTAAACAACTGGAATTTTGAAGGCTCATCAGCTTTAGGCCAACTGTTATTGCTTGTATTAATATCAGCAGTTTCTTTTAATGGATCTAACAAAATGCTTGTCGCTTTTTTATGTGTCAAGAAAACTTTACTCACTTTGTTTTCGTTCTTACGCCAAATTTGTGCAGGTATTTTTTCTATTTCTGAAGTACCATCTTCAAAAGTAAATTGAACAATAATTGGCATTACCAATCCACCTTTATTACTGAAAGTAATTTCGTATAAATGCACATCTTTATATTTTGCTTTTTCTTCAGCAGATAAAGGTTCTTGAGCACCACCACCAAAAGAAGGTGCGGCAATTTTTATAGAACTATCGTAAGCAATAATTCCACGATCGTATTTCCAATAAAAATCATGCAAAGAAGTATCAGCATCAGTTGCGAAAATTATTTTATTATCATTACGATTTCTGATCTTAGAAATATCATCAAATGTTGAAATAGATGGTTTATCTATACCACGTTCTCCACCAATACTATTTCCACCTCTTCTTCCACCGCCGTTATTTGTTGGTGCTGTTGCAACTGCATCAGCATCAAACACTGCATGTTTAACAGTATCAATGGCAATATCAACAGGATCAATTCCATAAAACCATCCTCTCCAAAACCAATCTAAATTTTCGCCACTTGCATCGCCCATTGTACGGAAAAGATCAGCAGGTGTTGGATGTTTAAATGCCCAACGACGTGCATATTCTCTGAAAGAATAATCAAACAATTCTCTTCCCATTACAGTTTCGCGTAAAATATTTAATGCTGTTGCAGGTTTTGTATATGCATTAGGACCAAAGTTCACAATGTTTTCGCTGTTGGTCATAATGGGCTCTAATTGATCTTTAGGCAATTTCATGTAATCAACAATTGTCCAAGCTGCTCCTTTACGAGAAGGAAATTTATTATCGTATAATTCTTCTGTCAAGTATTCAACAAAACTATTTAATCCTTCATCCATCCATGTCCATTGTCTTTCATCACTGTTAACGATCATCGGGAAAAAGTTATGTCCTACTTCGTGAATGATAACACCTAACATTCCATTCTTTGTTCCTTCACTGTAAGTGCCATCTTTTTCTGTTCTGCCAAAATTGAAGCAGATCATCGGATATTCCATTCCATTACTTGCTTCTAAACTTTGTGCAACAGGATATGGATATGGAATAGAAAATTTAGAATAAGATTTAATTGTATGCTCAACTGCTTTTGAAGAAAACTTGCGATACAAAGCATAAGCTTCTTTTCCATATGCACTCATGCACATTACTTTCTTTCCTTCAACTTTTGTTGCTAGTGCATCCCAAATAAATTTGCGTGATGAGCCCCATGCAAAATCTCTAACATTCTCTGCTTTGAATATCCAAGTTTTTCTTGATTGATTTTTTGCAACTTCAGCTTTCTTTGCTTCATCCAATGTTACTATTTCTACCGGTTCTTTTGATGTTTGCGCTTTTTGCCAACGTGCTAATTGTGCCGCACTTAAAACTTGCGGATAGTTTTGTCCTTCGCCTGTTGCCATTACCACATGATCGGCAGGAACAGTCATCTTCACATTAAAATTTCCAAAAACTAAAGCAAATTCACCGCTGCCAACAAACTGATGATTTTGCCATCCTTGAAAATCGCTGTACACACAAAGGCGAGGATACCATTGTGTCATTGTAAACAAATAGTTTCCGTCTTCAGGAAAATATTCGTAACCACCACGACCGCCCATACTCATGCGATCCGAAATTTTATAATTCCAATCGATGTTTAAAATAAATTTTTGTCCGGGTTTTAATGCTGTAGGCAAATCAACACGCATCATAGTTTTGTTGATGGTGTATACTAATTTTTTTCCTGTGGCATCTGTAAGTTTTGTGATCTTATCACCATAACCATTATCAGTTTTTTGTTCTTCCAAACGGTCGATCATAGTTGTTGTAACTCTTCCTAAGGTTGTTGAACTCTGATAGTTTGCATTATTAATTGTGCTGTGTTGATTCTCATCTAACTGCAACCATAAATAAGTTAATACATCTGGCGAATTGTTGAAATAAGTAATGGTTTCGCTGCCGGTTAATTTTAAATTCTTTTCATCCAAATCGGCTTTAATATCGTAGTCTGCACGTTGCTGCCAATACTTTGTACCCGGCGCACCACTTGCAGTTCGATATTCGTTTGGTGTTGGAAGAATGGTACCCAACTGTTCAAATTTGTTTCCATGATTTGAAGTTGGATTATTTCTGATATCCTGTGCGTTTAGTGCAAAGGCAGAAATGATAAATAACAAAACAAGTAATTTTCTCATTGGTGTTTTATTTTGGTTTGTTTGTTTATAGGGTAAGCAGTTTATTTATTTTTAGATTTTCGTTTTTATTTCCTACCAAGGAATTCTTTCCACAGCCATTTGAATTGCCAATGCAAAAATACCGCTACTAAAAAATAAAAGATATTCTCTTCTGTTTATTTTAAAGAGCTGCGTTGCAATTGCCGTGATGATCAAAATGCAAATCACAAAACTTATTTGTCCGCACTCTATTCCAATATTAGCCGAAAGTAATTTGACAATCACACCATCGCCATTGCCAATCAAACTTTTTAAGTCGTTACTAAATCCAAGTCCGTGAACCAATCCAAAAATCAAAGCAAAAAAATAAATGATCGGAAACTTTGATTTAAAAGTAAACTTCTTTACAAAAAAATTACTCACTGCTGTTATGGCAATGGTAATTGGAATTAGAAATTCGATCCATGCTTTCGATAAATGCAACACATTAAAAACAACTAATGTTAATGTTGTTGTATGACCGATCGTAAATGCTGTGATAAGAACTAATAATTTTTTCCAATCGCTGAACTGATATCGTAAACTAAGCGCCACTATAAAAAGGATATGATCTAATGCCGTCCAGTTTACAATATGAGCATATCCGATCTCAAAATAAATCTTAATTGCATCCATGTGTTGAGGTTCAAATTAATTACAGACATTTACGCCATCAAAAAATCATGGTTAAATGGTAAATAGTTTATTTCAATGGTTGACGCTAGCTTTTTTTACCGCTGTTCAATCGGTGAATCCTACAATTGGCAATCACACAGTTGTTGATAAGATGTCAGAAGCAAAAAAACATCCATTATATATATCAATTATCGACATCAACCACAATACTAAAGATAGACTGTTAGAAGTAAGTGTGCGGATTTTTACAGATGATTTTGAAAATACTTTAAAAAAATACAGTAATACAAAAGTTGATCTCAGCCATCCAGCAGATAAAGCTGTTGCCGATAAATTAGTAA
>CAIQDX010000116.1 GCA_903870685.1 uncultured Chitinophagaceae bacterium
GCAGCAGGTTCATTTGCAACTCCACTCCATGTTAGAAAAAAAGGAAGAAATGAACCAACGGCAGCTCCAACATTTATCAATAAACTCTGAATAGCATAGCCTTTATTTCTTTGGTTTTCATTTACCATATCACTTACTAATGCACGAAATGGCTGCATGGTTACATTAAAAGAAGTATCCATTAATAATAACATAGTAGCACCAAAAAAAACAGCAGGCAATAACATTGCAAAATGTTCAGAATTTGGCATGAAAAACATTGCGAAAGCAGATACAATTGCACCACCTAAAATAAATGGAATTCTTCTGCCCAAACGTGTCCATGTTTTATCACTTGACATTCCTATTATTGGCTGAACAATTAATCCTGATAAAGGAGCAGCCAACCAGAATAAACTTAAATCATGAACATCTGCACCAATTGCAGAAAGTATTCGACTTGTATTTGCATTTTGTAATGAATAACCAATTTGTACGCCAAGAAATCCAAAACTAATGTTCCATATCTTCCAGAAACTTAATAGTGGTTTGATGCTGCTTGATGATGTAGTTGAATTTGTTGTAAATGCCATGGCAATCGTTTAATGAAATATGTAAAAAGTACACGACGATAAAAGTACAATAAAAAAACATCCACAAGGGATGTTTTTGGTATAAACTAAATTACAAATCCATCCGGCAATATCGCTCCTTTTTTTACAACAACAATTCCATCTTTCACAGTATATAAAGGATGATCAGTATTTTCTAAATGCTTGCCACCATTAATTCTTACGTCATTACCAATGCGACAATTTTTATCTATCAACGCATCTTTTATGTAACATCTTTCGCCAATACCAATTTTAGGAACGCCTTTACTTATATTATCGGCCATTACTTCTAACGTCTCATAATAATCATTACCCATGATATAAGTATTGACAACAGTAGTTCCATAACCAATTCGAGCACGAATACCAACAACACAACTTTCCAATCTGCTGGCATTAATAATAGAACCTTCAGCAATGATTGTTTTTTCTAAAGTAGTGCCACTGATTTTTGCAGGAGGCAACATCCTTGCACGTGTATAAACAATTTTATTATTATCGAATAAATTGAACGGAGGAATTTCTTGAGTTAATGCAAGATTTGCTTCAAAGAATGAATAAATATTTCCAATGTCAGTCCAATAGCCATCATATTGAAAACTTAATACTTTATATTTTTCAATAGAATGAGGCATGATCTCTTTTCCAAAATCAGTTGCATCAGGATATTCTTCTTTCAGTAAATGATATAAAACTTTTTTACTGAAAATATAAATACCCATTGATGCTAAATAATCTCTTCCTGCAGCATGCATTTCAGCACCAGTATCACTGATCCAATCACTCAAAATTTCAGCTTTTGGTTTTTCGATAAATGAAGTGATAAGATTATCATGATCGGATTTTAAAATACCAAACTCTGATGCCTCTTTACCTATCACAGGAATTGTTGCAATAGAAATATCAGCATTATTTTTTTTGTGTTCAGCGATCATCTCAGCAAAATCCATCTGATACAATTGATCACCGCTTAATATCAAAATATATTCAAAATCTAAATTGCTGATATGACGAAGAGATTGTCGAACTGCATCTGCCGTTCCCTGAAACCACCCCGGATTATCTGGTGTTTGTTCAGCAGCCAAAATATCAACAAAGGCGGTACTGAACGCACTGAAATGATAGGTGTTTTTTATATGCTTATTTAATGAAGCAGAATTAAATTGAGTTAAAACATACATTCGGTTGATGTTTGAATTAATACAATTACTTATAGGAATATCAACCAACCGATATTTTCCGGCAATAGGCACAGCGGGTTTGCTACGAGTTGCTGTTAAAGGGTATAATCTTGTTCCTGCACCACCTCCAAGAATAATAGAGATTACTGAATTAGATATTGATGACATAGTCTTTTATTTTTTCGGGTCCAAATTTATGAGTGAATATAAAGTATATTATTATTACTTCAATGAGCGATAAATATTTAAGTATTGTTCAACTGTGCTTTCCCAACTATGATCGATCTGCATCATGTGTTTACGCATCCAGTTAAAATGTGTTTTATCCTGATAAACACTTACTGCACGGCTAACAGAATAATGAACATCGCTTACGGTTGCATTATTAAAACGAATTCCAAAACCTTCCCAAGCTCCCATATCAACAACCGTATCCTGTAAGCCACCGGTACTTCTTACCATTGGCACAGTACCATAACGCATGGCATACATTTGATTTAGTCCACATGGTTCTACCCTGCTTGGCATTAATAAAAAATCGGCACCTGCATACATGTTATGAGAAAGTGTTTCATCATAACCAATTACTGCATGATATAACCCGGGATAATTTCCGTTCATATTGCTAAGCTGCCATTCTATATGTGGATCGCCACTTCCTAAAATTAAAAAACTAACCTGACCATTCATATTATATAAAACCGAATTAATTGCATCAGGTAAAATTTCTGCTGCCTTTTCACCAACTAATCTTCCAATAAAAACTATCAATGGTAAATCCGGATTCAATCCAAATCGTTTACATAACTCTTCTTTATTTTTTTTCTTTCCGCTTACAACTGTTGACAATTTAAAATTGTCATGTAAATAAGAATCCGTTTCAGGATTCCAAACATCATTATCAATTCCATTCAAAATACCAACACATTTTCCTCTTTCATACTCAAACAAATCTTCCAAACCATTGCTGTTATAACGTAATTCGTTCATGTAACTTTGACTAACCGTTGTAACCTTCCATGCACATTTAACTGCACTTGCCAAAGGATTAATACTGTTGTGCCAATCCAGATCGCCCCATTTCCAACTATCATATTCGGGAATATTTTTGCTTTTACTCCAATCCATTGTGCCTTGATATTGTCCATTATGAATGGTGAAAACTGTTGGAACAAAACTTAAATTTCTGTAAGCAAAACAATTCTTCATCATGAATGGAATAAGACCGGTATGATGATCGTGACAATGAACAACATCGGGCTTATGCTCCCAAGAACTCATCCAATTAACAACAGCAATTTGAAAAGCTGTGAACCTTTCAGTATCATCATCATAACCATATACTTTTTCTCTATCGAGTAGTCCAAAAATGTCAACGAGGTATAAATCAAACCCTAATTTATTAGTACGTTCTTTTATGATAGTATAATTAAAAAAATAATCACCCAAATTTGTATTGCCCTCAAAGTCAACATCCCATTCATTATTGGCTAAAAATTTCGTTCGATACATGGGCATCACCACTTTCGCAACATGACCAGCTTGGCATTGATACTTTGGCAGCGCACCAACCACATCACCCAACCCGCCTGCTTTTGCAACGGGATAACATTCCGCACTAACATGAATAATTTCCATCGTTATTTATTTTAAAGCTGATTTTGAAGATAAATAAAGCTGCCAATAAAAGTTGAAATATATTTTAATTTTCAGAAAGAAAATATTTTTTTCTTTTCTAAAATCCAATATAATCTGATAGCATAAATTTTATTTTTTTACTGCAAATAACTCTTACATTTGTTTTGGTTGCAAATAATATAAATTATAGTCGTAATCTATATTTACACATTCATAACCCCAAAAAAATCTAACGATGTCATCAGAACAAAAACAAGTTAATTATTTAATGCCATTTATTACAATGGTTGTGTTAATGTCGCTGGTTGGATTGATCACTAGTATTAATCAGCAGTTCCAGGGACCAATCAAAGCTGCTTTTTTATCGAATGCGGGTGATATGAAGAATTCATTAACCACATTAATTACATTTTCATTTTTCTTGTCGTATTTAGTAATGGGAAGTTCAAGTGCAAAATCATTGGACACGGTTGGTTACAGAGGAACATTAATAAGAGGATTAATTATTTTGCTTGTTGCATTCTGTATTTTTGAAATTTCTGCATGGCAGTTTTCTACTTATCATTCAACGATAACAATTGCTGGTGCAAATATCCCACACGCTTATTTTATTTTCTTGATTGGTTCTTTTGTTACAGGTACTGCAGGTACTTATCTTCAATCAGCCATTAATCCTTATGTTGTTGCATGTTCAGTAAAAGGAACAAGCGGCGTGCAACGTCAAACCATTGCCGGCGCCGGTAATTCATCTATGACAACTATTGGTCCGTTGTTAGTTGCATTTTTAATTTTTCAAAATAAAGCAGCCGAAGAAATTTCAGTTACTTCATTATATGTTCCAATACTCATTCTAATTATTATTGTTGCAATTTTAGCTTTTGTATTAAAGGGAATTCATCTTCCTGAAATTGCTGCTACTGCTTCTAATAAAGATGAAGTACTTCCAAAAAGTGTTTGGAGTTTTTCACATTTAAAGTTAGGTGTAATCGCAATCTTCTTTTATGTGGGCGTTGAAGTTGCAGTTGGTTCTAACATTAATTTATATGCAACATCAATTGGATTTACATTAGCCGATGCAGCAAAAATGGCATCAATGTATTGGGGTGGAATGTTAGTAGGTCGTTTATTGGGAAGCTTTGTTAGCAAGGTTTCTGCAAACATGCAATTATTAGTTACTTCTGTTATTGCAGGATTATTAGTTATTGCCTCTCTTATCACACACAATCCTTGGTTATTAGTTTTTGTTGGTTTATTCCATTCAATTATGTGGCCGGCTATTTTCCCATTAGCAATCGAAGGATTAGGACGTTATACTTCAAAAGGTTCTGGTGCTTTAATGATGGGTGTTGTAGGCGGTGCCATCATTCCATTTGCACAAGGTATTTTTGCAGATGTAATTGGTAGTTGGGATTTAACATGGATCATTGTTGTAGTTGGTGAAGCTTATTTATTGTATTACGCATTGATAGGTTATAAGGTTAAACAAAGAGACGAGGTTATTAATTAAAAAAAATAAAACATAAATATGACAACAAATCTTTCGCTTTCTCATGTTATTGGAATTGATATGGGCGGTACTAATACCTCTTTCGGAATTGTTGATGCACGTGGTGAAATTTTAAAACGCGGTGCCATTAAAACTACTAAACACGAAAGTATTGATTCGTACATCGATGAACTTTATGCAGGATTAGAACCATTAATAAAAGAAGTTGGTGGAATAGAAAAAATTAAAGGAATTGGAATGGGTGCACCTAACGCAAATTATTATACAGGTAATATTGAGTTTGCTCCTAATCTTCCATGGCAAGGTGTAATTCCCATTGCAAATTTATTAGCTGCCAAATTTAAAATTCCTACCGCTGTTACTAATGATGCTAATGCTGCTGCTGTTGGCGAAATGACCTATGGTGCTGCTCGTGGAATGAAAGATTTTATAATGATAACTCTAGGAACAGGTGTAGGAAGTGGTATTGTTGCAAACGGACAATTAATTTATGGTTATGATGGATTTGCCGGAGAATTAGGCCACACAACAATTGTACGTAATAACGGACGTTTATGCGGATGCGGTAAATATGGTTGTTTAGAAACTTATGCTTCTGCAACTGGTGTAGCAAGAACAGCAAGAGAAATTTTGGAAACAAGAAATGATGATAGCAGTTTGCGTAGTGTTACATTAGACAACATTACATCAAAAGATGTTTTTGATGCAGCAATTGCCGGAGATATTATTGCCAAAGAAATATTTGAATATACCGGTAAAATGTTGGGTGAAGCTTTCGCAGATTTTGTTGCTTTCAGTGCACCTGAAGCAATTATTTTATTTGGAGGTTTAACAAAATCGGGTAACTTAATTTTAAATCCTATCAGAGAACATATGGAAAAGAATTTGCTCAAAATCTGGAAAGGGAAAATTAAAATACTTTTCTCTTCATTAAGCGAAGCAGACTCTGCAGTGCTTGGTGCCAGTGCTTTAGGATGGGAAGCTAAATAAAATTTAAAAATTTATTTTTAAAACGGACTGAAAAAATTTCTTTTCAGTCCGTTTTTTTATGAACCTATAAATAAAATTTTCATTACGAATATGCATCGATTGAAAAAATTGTTTTAAATTAGGTAAAACAATTTACCATGAAAACTATTGAAAACAGAATTGCTGCCTTAGAGCAGTCAGTTCGCTTTTACCGCATTGGCTTTTTTAGTATTTTATTATTTGCATCTTTTGTAATCTTCAGTTCAAACAACAAAGCTGTTCAGGTAGTTGACAAAATTCAAGCAAAAAGCTTTGAAGTAGTTGACAACAATGGAAATGTTTTGGTTCAAATTAACAAAGATGATAAAGGCAACGGACAAGTAATTACTAAATCTTCTTCGGGAAATAATTTAGTAAGATTATTTACTTCCGTAGGTGGTGCAGGTGCAATTAATACTTTCAGTTCTAATGGAAATTTAAATTTTAAAATAACAAATGAAACTAATGGCGGAGGCTATCTCGCAATGTATAACTCAGATCAATTAGTTAGTGTTGAAATGGGAAGCTTAACAAGTAAAGCAGGATATGTAACTGTAAATAATGCTGATGAAAAAGAGGTAGTGAAATTATGTACTAACACGCTTAGTGATGGTTTTATTTCAACAAGAAATCATAATGGAAATGAAATATTTTCTTTATCAAGTATTGAATCTGATGGAGGTGCATCTGTTTATATTTCAAATAATTCAGGAGAGAAAAGATTATCCTTTTCTGCCGGAACAAAAGGCGGTAGACTTGGCGTTTTTAATAACAGCACCACAAGGATCGCTTATGTTGGTTGTGAAGATGATCAAACAGGTTATATCTCTACATACAATAGCAGTGGAACAAAAACCGGTAACATCGGAAATTAATAAAAGATATTTATAAATAAAACGGACAACAAAATTTTTTGCTGTCCGTTTTTTTATTTTTGATGATGAGTAATGTTCAGAACGTACAAGTGAGTGACACAACAGGCGATGCCATAAAATACTTCTGCCCGTTAACAAAAAATCAATCCTTACTTTTGGCGTTATGGAACAGGAAGAACAACACATTAATCCATGGAAAATCGTTGACGAAAAAATCGAATACGATAATACATGGATATCTCTCACACACTTTAATGTTATTAATCCATCGGGTGGAAATGGTATTTACGGTAAGGTTCATTTTAAAAATACTGCAATAGGTATTGTACCTGTTGATGACGAGATGAATACTTATTTGGTTGGACAATTTCGTTTTACTTTAAATCAATACAGTTGGGAAATTCCAGAAGGTGGTTGCCCAAGAAATGAAAATCCATTGTTAGGTGCAAAGCGTGAATTGTTGGAAGAAACAGGATTAAAAGCAAATCGTTGGCAAGTATTGGGTACATCGCATTTATCTAATTCAGTGAGTGACGAAAACAGTGTATTTTATTTAGCAAGCGAATTAACGCAACACGAAGCCCAACCTGAAGAAACAGAAGAGTTGCACATAAAAAAAGTTTCGTTACAAACTGCATTTGATATGATAGATGAAGGAGAAATTACAGATGCATTATCGATACTTGCTCTAAGAAAAGTGCAAGTGTTATTATTGAATGGAAAATTGAAATTGTAAATTTGAACAATGCCACCAAAACAAAACTCATTAATAATAGGACGACAACCTTTGATTGAAGCTATTCAATCCGGTCGTGCAGTTGATAAAATTTTATTACAAAAAAATGCAAGTGGCGAAACGCTAAGTGCCATTCGTGCTTTATCACGCGAACATAATATTCCTGTTCAGTTAGTGCCGGTTGAAAAATTGAATTATCTCACAAAAGCAAATCATCAAGGTGTTGTTGCGTTTGCGGCGTTGGTGCAATACTTGGATCTGCAACAAGTAATAGATTTTGTTGTATCGAAAGCTGAAACACCTTTGTTCTTAATGTTAGATGGAATAACTGATGTTAGAAATATTGGCGGCATTGCACGAAGTGCTTTGTGTTGCGGTGCACAAGCCATCATCATTCCCGATAAAGGAGTTGGTGCATTGAATGAAGAAGCAATGAAAAGCAGTGCCGGTGCATTAGAATATATAAATATTTGCAGAGTGAGTAGTTTAATAAAAGCTGTTGACACGCTGCATTTGAACGGTATTCAAGTTTTTACCAGTGAGATGCGTGCTGATAAAAAATTATTTGAATTAGATTTTAAAACACCTTGTTGCGTAATTATGGGTGATGAAGGAAAAGGTGTGCAACCACATTTGGCAAAAGCTGCTGATTATTTTTTTTCAATACCGATGGCAGCAAAATTTGATTCTTTCAATGTATCGGTTGCCACCGGTATTATTTTATATGAAGCGATGAAACAAAGGATGCCTTAATTCTTTTTTATTTCAGCTTTTTGTTTGGTTGAAAATGCAAACCACAAACCAATACTTGCGTTAGAATTTTCGAATTGCAAATTTGGATTACTCCAATTGTTTGATGATTGAATTTGTAATTGCAATTTAATATTCTTCCACCCTGCTCTAATTGTTAATGCTGGTTCGAATAACATTGAACTTTTGTTATTTGCTATTTGAGCCACATCATTATAATAACTACTTCCTGTATTTATTTGATTATTGATGTTATAAAAACTTAAGTTAGATAACCTTGCAGATAAAGCTATATCAATTGCTTTTGTTGTAAGGCCAATAGCAGGTTGAATAAATAATTTAGTAAATGATAAATCAGAAGTGCCTGTATAAGAATTTCCACCAATGTATGTGTTAATATATTGGTGATGCTGACTACTGATTCCCCCGCCACCATAAATTTCAAATACAAATTGTTTGTTTATCGGCTTATAATAACCGACTGCAGTTTCATAATAATTTCCTTTTCCAAAATTACTGCCCGGGCTTTCCGAACCTCCTTTTGCCGACATATAATTAAGCATAACACCAATATGATTTGTAATGGCATAAGCACTTTGCAATTCAAATGCAGAAATTGTGTTGCCCCCACTTGAATTTAAAGAAATTCGAGCCTCCTCTTTTTCTTTAAACAATGGAACATTATGAATATTTGGCAAATAATATGAATGAGAACAGCTGCTTAATAAAAACAGAAAAATTAAACTTGCACTGATTGATATTTTCTTTTTCATAACAAAAAATTTTTATGGTTGAGAATAATTACAGAACAAACATATTTCGAGAAACTATTTATTTATAATTGATAAAAAACGAGAAATAACAATCGTTATGAGAAACCCATAATCTGTAATTAAAAAAGATTTAACTATTTCATTTTTTGCTTATTTAAGTTTAATTTAGAGAGGACAATTGCAGTTTCTGCAAAACCTTTTTATAGTATTAGTAAATTTTGCCAAAAGAAAACGCATGGAATCAATGCAGTTACAACAAACATTTTTTCAACAGATCAAAGAAAGAATTGCACCTAATAAATCTTTTGTTGATGAAGTAGCCGATTTGCTTAATATCAGTAACGACAGTGCTTACAGAAGGATCAGAGGCGAAAAACAAATGTCGTTCGAAGAAATAAAAACACTGGCTGCTCACTTTAAAATTTCAGTAGATCAGTTATTGCACTTACAAACAGATTCATTTATTTTTTCAGGTCGCATTGCCAACAATACCGATTTTAAATACGATGAATGGCAGAAATCTGTTCTAATAAACCTACAAACCATTGCAAATTTTTCACCCAGTCATTATTATTATCTCGCTAAAGAAATTCCTTTTTTATACTATTTCATGATACCCGAGATAGCAGCTTTCAAATCTTATTTCTTTCTCAAATCAATTTTATTTTATGAGGATTGGAAGACCGCAAAATTTTCATTGAATGATGTTTCGTATGATCAGTATCACGAACTATGGCGAAAAATAAGCGATACTTATGCCTCCATTCCCGGAACTGAAATATGGAGTATCGAAAATATTACAAGCACCATTCATCAAGTGGAGTTTTATCACGTTACAGGTTCGCTGAATACAGAAGATGCTTTGATTTTATTGGATAAGCTCGAAGAACTAATCAATCATATTGAAAAGCAAGCCGAACATGGCGTAAAACTTAAATACAATCAAAAGCCTTCAAAAGGTTTAGCTACATATAAATTGTATGTGAATGAATTGATCATGGGCGATAATATGCAATTCATGGAATTGGGCGACAAACAAGTAACTTACATTAATCACAGCGTTCTTAATTTTATTTTAACCCATGATCTTGCATTTAATAATTACACAAAAAAGACTTTTGATATCATCACTCAAAAGTCAACTCCCATCAGCGAAGTAAACGAAAGAGAAAGACTATTATTCTTTAATCGGTTGAGAACAAAAGTGCAAGTTGGCAAAAACAAATTGCAGGTTAGTTAATTTTAAAAATCTACACTTACTTTTGATACATGCAATCATCAACAATTTCATTGATCGAATGTCCACGTGATGCCATGCAGGGCTGGAAACATTTTATTCCAACCGAACAAAAAATAAAATACATCAACGCTTTATTAAAAGTTGGATTTGATACAATTGATTTTGGAAGTTTTGTTTCGCCAAAAGCCATTCCGCAAATGGCAGACACGAAACAGGTGATTGACGGATTACAGATGACAAATGATAGTACAAAACTTCTGGCAATTGTTGCAAACACACGTGGTGCCGAAGAAGCAATTTTGTTTGATAAAATCTCGTATCTCGGGTTTCCATTTTCTATTTCGCCAACATTTCAAATCAGAAATACAAACAGCAGCATTGAAGAAAGTTTAATTCGTGTAGAAGAAATTCAAGAACTCTGTTTAAAAAATAATAAACAATTGGTAATTTATTTAAGCATGGGGTTTGGCAATCCTTATGGTGATGAATACAACAAAGAAATTTTATTGCATTGGGTAAACGAAATGGTTGAACGAAATATTAATATCATTTCTTTAGCCGATACAATTGGTGTAGCAACGCCACAACAAATAAGTTTTGCATTAAAAACTTTAATACCAAAATATCCTTCAACATCTATCGGTGTTCATTTACATTCAACAAAAAATAATTGGCAGGAAAAGCTGCAAGCTGCTCTGGATGCAGGTTGTACCAGGTTCGACGGTGCATTAAAAGGCATTGGCGGCTGTCCGTTTGCACAAGATGATCTGGTTGGAAATATGGACAGTGAAATAATGATCTCTTATTTTGCCGAACAAAATTTATTAAAAGGAATCGATACCATTGCCTTGCAGGAAAGTTTATTGATTGCCTCAGAAATATTTGTATAAAAAAGTTTAACTGATGTTATGAAGTTTCATTACGAGTTCGATATAAAAAAATTACCACAGCCTATCAATCATCAACATAAATTATTATTGATAGGTTCCTGCTTTACCGAAAACATCGGAGATAAATTAAAAAAACATAAGTTTAATATTTTAGAGAATCCGAATGGCATTTTATTTAATCCGGTTTCTGTTTCAGAAGCCATCATCAATATCATCGAAGAAAAAAAATATACTGCCGAAGATTTATTTCAACATAATGAAACATGGCATAGCTGGCAACATCACAGTCGCTATTCAGGAATTACAGATGAAGATGCTTTGCAAAAAATAAATTCATCCATTCAACGCGCACATAATTATTTAAAGAAAGCTGATTATTTATTGATCACCCTTGGCTCTTCATGGGTTTATACATTAACCGATAAAGCCGCAAATGCAACGGTGGGAACAGTTGCAGCAAATAATCACAAAGCGCCTGCAGACTGGTTTTCACGAAAATTAATGCGAGTAGATCAGGTGATGGTTGTCTTGGGAACCATGTTAGATAAACTTGGTGCATTCAATAAAAATATAAAAATAATTTTTACAATTAGTCCTGTGCGTCATCTTCGCGAAGGTGTGATCGATAATAACCGAAGCAAAGCTGTTTTAATTCAGGCAGTGCATGAATTAAATGAGCGATTAGAAAAATTATATTATTTCCCGGCTTACGAATTAGTGATAGATGATCTGCGTGATTATCGTTTTTATGCTGAAGATTTAGTGCATCCTAATTATCATGCAACCGAATATGTTTGGAATAAATTTATTGATGCCTGCATGAATGATGAAACAAAAAACTTAATGAAGCAGATCGCCGAAATTAATTTGGCATTTATTCACAAAGCATTCAATCCAAATACGGCACAGCATAAAAAATTTCTTCATTCGTTTGCCGAAAAGACAAAAGCATTGCAAGAACAATTTCCTTTCTTAAATTTTGGAGAAGAGCTTAGATATTTTTTGTGATCCCAATATTTATAATCAACTTTTTTTAGGATACATAAAACCTGTTGTCACTTCTTTGATTTTAATGGGACGTACTTCAATTCTCGCTGTGCTGCTGTATTCAAATTCAGGATTTTGTTTTGCAATTTCAATTGCTTCGTTCAAATCGTTTGCAAGAATATGATAGTAGCCAACAATCACTTCGCTGCCTGCGGTATCATACTCAGATTCAATCCAGACGCCATTTTCGTAAGAAATTATTTTACCCTCTCTCACCAAAGGTTGTGCACCCAATAATTTTTCTTCGCTTTTTAATTTGTTGATATAAACCTCACATTTATTTAAAAATTGAGCTTGATCTTCTGAATTTAATTTCGAAAAATTATCTTTCTGATTTCAGATGATCAATTTAAATTCTTTCATGTTAAAATATTTTTTATAAATAATTTTATTTCATCAGTAACAAAATAGTAAGCACTAGTGCTGCTGAATTTTCTGCCGCCATCTTTCCATACTTCACAAAATCCAATGTGGCACTATCATTCGCTGAATCAGATAAAGAACGAATAATTAAGAAAGGAACTTTTTGCTGATAACAAACTTGTGCAACTGCGGCCCCTTCCATTTCAACTGCATCACTATTAAAATCATTTCGTAAAGATCTGTTTTTTGTTGCATCGGCTAAAAAAACATCGCCGGTAATTATAGTTCCAAAAAACATTTGTGGAATACGACCATCAATATTTTTCAGTTTTGTTTTTTGAGATGCTTGGTTTGCGGTGATGAGTAAAACAGAATCGCATGGAAAATTAATTGGATTGCGATTAAAATTATATGGATTTAATGTTCCCCATTTTTCTAAGCCTTTCGGGCTGATTCTTCCATAATCGTGATAAGCAATTTCTTTGGCAACAACAATATCGCCGGGACTTAACGAAGGATTCATTGCACCTGCAATGCCACTAAATAAAATTGCTTTCGGATGAAAATGTTCTAATAACAAAGTCGTTGTAATGGCCGCATTTACTTTACCAATACCGGCACGTGTTAAAACAATTTGTTTTCCATTCAAAATGCCTGTATAAAAATGAATGCCTTCAATTATTTTTTCATTTTTATTTTCAATTTTGTTTCTCAACAATTCTACTTCTGTTTCAAATGCACCAATAATAGCAATAATATTATTAGATGGCACAGGAAAATAATTTGCATCGGTTTCTGTTTTAGCTAATAAACCTTGTGCATTCGAAAATTGAAATACAAATAATAAAATACTGATAAAAAATATTCTTCGCATAAATTGTAATGTTGTTCTTGAAACTTTTTTCTTGACTCCGGATTCCCGACTCTTGACTTACGACTATTTCCTTCCCTTAAATTCATTCATCGATTTATAAATACCAAACCATTTACCAATCACAACATCAAACCATCGTGCAGGTAAAATTCCTTTCACAAAAAGTATGGCATACACAATGCCCGGCATGCGGACAAACAATTTATTTTTTTCAATGCCGTTAATAATTTTTTGCGCAGCAACATTTTGATCAACAATTGGTATCACACTGCTTTTCACGCCATCAAACATTCCGGTGTTAATATAAAATGGTGTAACTGTAGTAACTTTTACATCGCAATTTATTTTTTCCATTTCCAAACGCAACGATTCACTCCAACCAATCACAGCCCACTTGCTGGCAACATACACACTCATGTTTGGATTACTTGTTAAACCCGCTGCCGATGCAATGTTTACAATATGTCCGCACTTTGTGATAACCATATCATTCAAAAATTCTTTGGTAATATGCATCAATGCGCTGCTGTTGATTTTCATCGTTCTATCAATATCGCTGTGCGAATGTTCAGCAAAAGATTTACCAACAATAATTCCTGCATTGTTTATTAAAATATCAATTTTACCTGCATCATTTTTTACTTTTTGTGCAGTGGCAATCACGGTATCTGTATTCATCACATCAACCACATAAGGCAAAACATTAAAACCCTGTTCTTTTAATTCGTTGGTAACACTGTTCAATAAATTTTCATTCACATCCCAAATCACTAAAGTGTGCAAACCCTTTTGCAGCAAGAGTTTTCCCATTAATTTACCAATACCCGATGCGCCACCAGTAATCAATGCTTTCTTGTTTTTTATCTCACTCATAAAACATTTTTGAAAATAAATTTAATAACCCCATTTTTTCATCGCTATCAAATCTTCTTTTGCGCAATCAATTGGTGCTTTGCCCTGATAAGATTCCTGCTCGATAATAAAATCTTTGGTACCCCACTTGCGACCAAGATCAATAATTTCTTTTACAGGAATAATGCCAACGCCAAGAATAGTAGAAATAAATTCTTCTTGTCCGGGTTGTGTAGATTTTATTTCATCTTTTACATGCATTGATTCGAAACGACCCGGATATTTTTTCATGATGTCTAATGCTTTTGCACCGCCATTAATCATGTTGCCAATATCTAATTGCTGCATCACTAATTTGGGATCGGTATCTGATAAAATAATATCAAACAAAGTTCTTCCATTCATACTTTCCAAAAATTCGAAATGATGATTGTGATAACCAAATTTCATTCCCGATTTATTGCAGAGCTCACCACTTTTATTAAATAGTTCCAACATTTTTTTCAAGTCGTCATAATTCTTACGACTGGTTTCTTCAATCGATGGACTGATAACAAAATGTTGTCCGCATACTGCTGCATCTTCAACAGTATATTTCCATGCATCAGTAAAATCTTTTGTGGCATTATCCCAATGATTAAAACGCATCACGGTATGTCCGCTTGGCATTTTTAATCCAAGATCATCCAATACTTTTCTAAATTCTTTTGCGGTCCATCCATAAAATTTTCTGTCAACATAATTTGCATGCTCAACATATTTGTAGCCCATTTTCGATAATTGCTGCAAAGTACCGAGCGGATTGAGTTTCATGTCGTCTCGAACAGAATATAATTGAATACCTGTTAGCTCGCCTGCTCTTGGATTTGCAAATAAATTATGTTTTAATAAAGCAGTTCCGGCAAAAGTAAGTGCACTATTTTTTATGAAAGTTCTTCTGGATGATCTCATACAACAATTTTTTTTGTTAGAATTAGAATTGTTAAGGTAACGAAGTTTTTTCTTCGTTCAACAAAGTACAGAAAGTACAAGTGTGCGACGCAACGAAGATGCCATGCAATACAATTGCTGGTAACAAAAAAACCTTCACCAAAATTTGATGAAGGTTTTAATTATTTGAACAAAGAATTTATTTTATTCCAAAAGCTTTTTTCACTTTAGGAACATAATCTAATTTTTCCCAAGTAAATAATTCAACTTTTACAGTTTTTACTTTCCCATCGGGTGATACAAATTCTTTAGTAACCACTTCGTTCTTGCGACCCATATGACCATAAGCTGCAGTCTCGCTGTAAATTGGATTGCGCAATTTTAAACGTTGTTCGATAAAGTAAGGACGCATATCCCAAATGCTTTCAACCAATTTACTTATTGCGCCATCGCTTAAAGAAACTTTTGCAGTGCCGTAAGTATTTACATTGATTGAAGTTGGCTGAGCAACACCAATTGCATAAGAAACCTGAACCAACACTTCGTCCGCAACGCCTGCAGCCACAAGGTTTTTAGCGATATGGCGAGTTGCATAAGCAGCCGAACGATCTACTTTACTTGGATCTTTTCCACTGAATGCGCCACCACCATGTGCACCTTTTCCACCGTAAGTATCAACAATAATTTTACGACCGGTTAAACCGGTATCGCCATGCGGACCACCTATTACAAATTTTCCGGTTGGATTAATATGATATTTAATTTTATCGTTGAAAAGCTTTGCATATTTTTTATACTTTGCTTTTACACGAGGAATTAATATGGTAATTATATCTTGTTTGATTTTAGCCTGCATTTTAGCTTCTGTATCAAAATCATCGTGTTGTGTTGAAACAACGATTGCATCGATACGAACAGGTTTGTTGTTATCATCATATTCTAAAGTAACCTGACTCTTTGCATCAGGACGCAAATATTTGATAGCTTTATTTTCTCTGCGTAAAACAGCTAATTCCAATAAAATTTTATGAGCAAGATCCAATGCCAATGGCATATAATCATCAGTTTCATTACTTGCATAACCAAACATCATTCCCTGATCGCCTGCACCCTGTTCTTCTTTTTTCTTTTTATCTACACCTTGATTAATATCTGAAGATTGTTCGTGAATGGCAGAAAAAATTCCGCAACTATTTGCTTCAAACATGTATTCACTTTTGGTATAACCAATCTTACGAATCACACCACGAGCAATTTCCTGAACATCTAAATAAGCTTTTGATTTTACTTCACCGGCTAATACAACCTGACCGGTTGTTACCAATGTTTCGCAAGCCACTTTTGATTGAGGATCGAACGCTAAAAAATTATCGATCAAAGCATCAGAAATCTGATCGGCAACTTTATCAGGATGTCCTTCAGATACACTTTCAGAAGTAAATAAATAAGACATA
>CAIQDX010000117.1 GCA_903870685.1 uncultured Chitinophagaceae bacterium
AATGAAAAGCGAAAACAAAATATAAATTCATGAATAGTTTCTGTTCTTCCTGAATGTATATTTTTATTTTATTTCCATTTCTTTCAGCATACTTTCATTACCTGTTCTGCCAACGGCACTAACAGCAATTCTATTCAATGATAGTGGTGCTTTATCTGTCCCACTTGTTAAATTTATTTCTACTGTTCTATCATTGCGATTTAATATTTTATAACTCCAAACAGTTCCATAGCGATAATAAATTACCCAGTGAAAAACGGATGCAGCATTATTGTGTGTCCAGGTTATTTGCAAACTATCTTTTGATTTTGTAACAGAAACATCCGGAGCATCCGGAATTGATTTTTCTAACCATGGACTTGCCGGAACAAGTGCAGCATCTTTGTAAGGTCCCGCATCCAATGCTTTCATGAGGTTTGGATTTTTTGTATCCGATGAAATACTCCAATGAACAACTCCTTTACTTTTTGGCACCATTCCTCTTGTGATCATGATCTGATTAATGGTTTCATCAACTGATCTTGCACTGGTATCGCGACCAACAGAAATGCCCGGCCACAAATGACGTTGCTGTGTATTCTCACCATTCCACCAACCTAATAATACAGGAAAGCTTTGTGCATAGCGTTTAATAGGCCAATAAATTTGTGGCGTAAAATAATCTATCCAACCTTTATTCAACCACAATTTTGCATCGGCATATAAAGTTTCGTATTGATCAAAACCACCAATAGATTCAGGATAACCGGGACGCCAAATTCCAAAAGGACTTAATCCAAATTTCACATAAGGCTTGGTTGCTTTCATTTCTTTGTAAATGCGTTCAATTAAATCATTCACGCTTTTTCTTCGCCAATCACTTTTCATTAATTTCCCTCCTGCATTTTTATACGTTGCAAAACTTGCACTATCAGGAAAATCTTCTTTCAAATTATATTCGGGATAAGGATAAAAATAATCATCGAAATGTACACCATCAATATCATACCGTTTAACAAGATCGATCACAACATTTGTTGTTCTGTCCTGCACTTCTTTTTGCGAAGGATCCATCCACCAATAACCTTGCTTAAGATATAAAACCAAATTAGGATTAGTTTTTACAATGGATTGATCACTTATATTACCTCCTTTCGGATGGTAGGCACGATAAGGATTTAACCATACATGCAATTCTATTCCACGATCATGTGCTTCTTTTGTCCAGAATTCAAGAGGATCATAATATGGGTCGGGTGCTTTGCCTTGCTCGCCGGTAAGATAATAACTCCAGGGTTCCAAATCACTTTTATACAATGCATCTGCTTGAGGTCTCACCTGCAATATCACTGCATTGAAATTATGTTTTTGTAAAAAATCTAAAAGTTCGATTGCTTCCTGTTTTTGTTGTTCGGTGGTAAGTCCGGGTTTACTTGGCCAATTAATATTTGCAACCGTTGCAACCCATGCAGCACGAAACTCTTTCATAGCCGAAGGAGTAGCTGACGGGATTGTTGTGTTTGATATTTTTTTGGTTGATGTGCAGCTGCTAAGTAAACAGGCAGTGAAAATAATTATGACAGAATAAAATGATTTACTGATCATAAAAGGGGGTGTTTTAATAAAGCAATAAGTAAAGCTAATGATTTTAAAATGTTCTTCTAATATCCTCTAATAATTTATAACTGCGTTGGTCTCTTTGAGAAAATTTTAAGTGATTAGCAGAATTATATAAATCGTTAAGGTCGTACAAGTATTCTGTTGGTTGATTAATAAATCTAATTCCGGTTAATGTATTCCTTATTTTATCTGCATAGGATTGATTAAATAATATTTTAGCAAAAACAGGATAGCTTAAATAAAAATTTATTCCTGAATTTTTGCAGTAAGTCGAAAAAGATCTTAATCCATCAACAAGAACAGATTGTATCATTTGATTTTTAGGATCATTGTAATTTTTTTCTGTTTTCATTTCAGCTAACAGATCAGCAACTTTATTTTTATGACCTTCATAATCGCCAAATTGATTATAAAAATGTCGTCCATTTGTTATTTCATTATTTTCATTTTCTTTGGCTAAAGAAAACATTCCCCAATTATCTTTTAAAATATCTCCTGCATAAAGTGGTAATCGCAACCATTGATATGCCGTTAGAATCTTGTAATTATTTTTATCGGTAAGACATAATTCATACATGCTTTTATCGCCGTAATAATCAACCGCAGCATAAGTATCATATTCAGGGATAGCAATAACAATATCGCCTTTATGCAAATAAGGTTTTATTTGATTCAAATAAAAACACATCCCAACTTTTGCATTAATGCTCATGTCTACTACAGGAATCTTCAAAGAGTCTTGTAAAATTTTTGAATTTAAGCCATAGCAAATATTGGAACCTCCAACTAAAACTATTTTTGGTGATGGAAGACTTGCAAGCCTTTTTGTTTTATCAATGACAACGGCTCTGCCTCTATCTTTTAATTTTTTTGATTGAATTAAAGAGGTGATTAATATCAATACCAAACAACAAACAAATAAAGTAATTCCAAGAAATATCGTTTTGATAAATAGCTTTTTCATAATCAAAATTGGAAATAGATGAATTGAGCTTGTTTCGAAAAATTGGCAAGTATCATTAGTCCCAGAGAAACATAAATAAAATATCTCCATTTTGGAAATTGATGAATTAGTACATCCAAAGTGTTTTCATTATGTCTTCCAATCCAATCAATACAAATCAAGAATAGGACTAAAATAAATGCGTCACTTTTTCCGGTAAAAGAAAAACCTTTAAACATCATCATCCTTTCAAAATAATGAAATGCATCCATGCAATTGTTGCTTCTGAAAAATACCCACGCAACTGTCACCAGGAAAAAATTAAAAAGCATTAATATAATTTCTTTTGAAGAAGGTAAAAATGTTTCGGCCGCAACTGTGTTTGCAGAAAATGTTTTTGTCTTTTTTAAAAGAATCAGCGGAATATAATAAAGTGCATGTAAAGCACCCCAAACAATAAAAGTAAAATTTGCTCCATGCCATAGACCGCTTATTAAAAACACGATCGAAATATTTCGAATTGTTTTTAGCATGTTTACTTTAGAACCGCCGAGAGGAATAAACAAATAATCTCTGAACCATGATGTTAAAGAGATATGCCATCTTCTCCAGAACTCTGCAATGTTTCTTGAAAAATATGGATACTTGAAATTTACAATTAGATCGAAGCCCAGCAATTTTGCCAAACCTCTTGCTATATCTGTGTAGCCGCTAAAGTCTCCATAGATCTGAAACGAAAAATATATGGCACCCAATATTAAAATACTACCATGGTATTGATGAAAATTATTAAACGCATCGTTAGCATACAAAGCACATGTATCAGCGATCACAACTTTTTTAAAGAATCCCCATAAAATCAAACGCATCCCTTTGATTGATTCTGTATAATTAAAATTTCTTTTTTGTTGAAATTGAGGAAGAAAATGAATGGCTTTTTCTATTGGTCCTGCAACTAATTGCGGAAAGAAACTGATATAAGCAGCATAAGTAATTATATCAGTCGTGGCTTGCATTTTTCTGCGATAAACTTGAATGGTATAGCTTAAAGATTGAAAAGTATAAAATGAAATTCCTACAGGAAGTATAACATGCAGCGTAACGAAATCGGCATGCAAACCAAAAATCTGAAGAAAGCTTTTTAATGATTCTGAAAAAAAATTAAAATATTTAAAGATGGATAGTAAGCCGATATTAAAAACCAAACTTAAAATAAATAGAATCTTTCGACCGCTTTCTTTTTCTGTTTTTTGAAGAAAATATCCAACAAAAAAATCAACAAACAGACTTAATAATAAAAGCAATAAAAAAGTAATGCTCCACCATCCGTAAAATATAAAACTGGCAATAGCAAGAAATGCATTTTGCAGCCTTAATGATCTATTACATACAAACCAATAAATACAAAAAACCAAAGGCATGAATGCAAGAAATACCCAGGAATTAAAAAGCATTTAGTTTCAGGAAGTTTAAGTTCGAAAATTAAAATACAATCTGTCTTCTTTCAGAGAATAAGAGATTCTGTAAACAAACTAATGAATAAAAAATAAAATATCAAAACTTTTAAAAAAAATAAAAATGTTATGCGGTCTCGCCTAGAATCGAACTAGGATCTGGAGCTTCGGAAACTCTTATACTATCCATTGTACTACGAGACCAATGATGCAAATATATTGAATGTAACTAGTCCATGGACTCTACAACAAATGTGGTTTGGCTTCTGTTAATCCGGCATTGGTTACGATTAAATAATCGGGTTTAAATTCTTTTAAATTATTTGCACCACCATAAGATAATGCAGAACGAATACCATCCTGCAATCCTTGCAACACAAATTTTACTCCGCCTTTAAAAGGAATAACTGTTGACTCACCTTCCACATTTCTTTGTTCTTGTTTGTGTACAGTTTTTGTTTCTAATGATGCTGCACCGCGATAACGTTTAAATAATCCATTATTTTTTTCGATTATTTGTCCGGGCGATTCTTTTGTTCCTGCAATCAATGAACCAAGCATTACTGTTTGCGAACCGAGTGCCAATGCTTTTGCAATATCTCCGCTGGTACGAATGCCACCATCGGCCATTATAGGTAATGTTGTTACTGCATTTATTTCTTCCAGACAAGTAACATTTGGAACACCGAATCCAGTTTTTAATCGCGTGGTGCAAAGCGAACCACCACCAACTCCAACACGCAAACCATCGGCTCCCCAAGATTCTAAATCCTTTGCAGCCTGCGCACTGGCTATATTTCCGGCGATGATGTCGACATGCTTTGGTAAAATAGATTTTAATTTCGCGATAGATAATTTTACTAATTCGTGATGACCGTGTGCCACATCAATTAAAATAATATTGGCACCTGCATTTGCCAATGCAATGGCTCGTTCGGCAAAATCTCCATTTACACCAACAGCAGCCATCACCGGAATTGTATAATCTTCTTTCCAATCATCAGAAAGTAATAACCATTTTTTTTTCAATTCTTTTTGTTGGATATGATCAATAACCAATTCAATTTCTTTACACTGATTTTCTATGGTGAGAAAACGATGAACACAACCAACGCCACCGGCTTCGGCCATTTTGATGGCCATTTTATTTTCGCAAACGGTATCCATGCAGGAAGCAACAAATGGTGTACACAAAAAATAATTTTTAGAAACTTTTGTAAACAAACTAATATTCTTTCTGGAGATCACTTTTGAAAAAGACGGAACTAATTGAATATCGTCGTAAGTAAAAGCATGTTTGTGCATAGAGTGATACTTTAATTTGTGTTAAGGTAGTATAAAATAAAATATTTTTTGCTGCATACAAATCTATATTGATCTAAGACGGGCTTATATTTTTTTAAAAGATTGAAATTAAAAATTTAACAAGCTGTACTAATGTTTGTATGTTGCATTTATCGTTGGCATTTGATATATTTAATAATTCGACAAGAAACATTTATAACCTAATTCGAACTTTAAGATAATGGGTGGTTGGAATTTCAGTAAAATATTATCTACAATAATTCTGCTGTTCATTGTTGCAGACAGTCGGGCTCAATGTCCTGCTAATATTGGATTTGAAAATGGAACGTTTCAAAACTGGGAATTATCTGAAGGGTTTGTTTCTAAAACTGATGGCTCTATTTTTAACAATGTTGTTACGTCTTCTAAAAGAATTACCATTTTACAAAATAGTTATCCGCAAGTATTGGATCAGTATGGACAATTTCCTGTGAATTGTCCTAATGGCAGCAACTATTCTATTATGTTAGGAAACAATTCTACCGGCGGACATGCGCAAACAGTAAGTTATACTTTTGCTATTCCAGCTGGTCAGGATAATTACAGTATCATTTATAATTATGCTGTTGTGCTTCAAAACCCATCACATCAGTCTTGGCAACAACCGGGTTTTTATTCAAAAGTATTTGATGTTACTTCTAATCAGTATATCGATTGCGGTGCTTTTAATTTTGTGGCTTCTTCTGATTTACCCGGGTTTCAATTATCAAAAATAGGAAGTCAAATTTATTACAAACCATGGTCGCCCATTACAGTAAAACTGGTTGGTTATGCAGGTAAAACAATCCGATTAGAATTTACTTCACACGATTGTGCACCCAGTGGTCATTTTGGGTATGCTTATCTTGATGTAAATCAAAATTGTTCATCGCCGGTATCAGGAAATGTTTATTGCAGCGGTTCGAATTCCCAAACCTTAACAGCTCCATTTGGATTTAGTAGTTATGCATGGTATAATTCTGATTATTCAAAAGTATTAGGAACTTCTAATGTTTTAAAATTAAGTCCGCTGCCAACACCCGGCACTTTATTTCATGTTGTTGTTTCTCCATATCCGGGATTAGGATGTTTGGATACATTACATACAACCATTCAATTATCGCCACTTGCTTTTAATTTGCAAACTATGGATTCGATCGTTGGATGCAGTCCGAATTTAGTAGATCTAACTGCGCCGTATGTAACTGCCGGAAGTTCGTCAGACTTAACTTTTTCATATTTTATAGATACATCACAAATCAATTATGTGCCAACACCCAAACAAATAAGTAGTGCCGGAACATATTATATTAAAGCTGTGAATACTGATGGATGCAGTGATATAAAACCAGTAACTGTTTCGTTTGGAATTGCACCGAATTTAATTGTGAGTGATTCGTTATTTGCATGTTCTCCTGATAAAATTGATCTTACAAATCAGTTTATAACTTCAGGAAGTGATGCAGGATTGAAATATAGTTATTGGCAAGATACTGCCGCAACAATTAGTTTAACCAATCCTAAATTAATTGATACAAGTGGAACCTATTTTATTAAAGCAAATAATTCGGGAATTTGTTTTATGGTGAAACCGGTACATGTTATTGTTTCAAAAAATCCTGTGCTAACAACTATTAATCAAAATGCATGTGGTTCTGTAAATATTAATTCTATAAATGCGTTTTCTTCAGATCAAAATAATATTACAACTACGTTTTGGCAAGATAGTGCTGCAAACATAATGGTTGTATCACCCGATTCGATAAAATTCAGCGGCACTTATTATATTAAAGCAACTAACACTGCCGGGTGTAGCAGTATTGCGGCTATTAAAGTAAATGTTTTTCCTGTTCCTAATTTAGCTGTGAATGATCCGCCATTTGCATGTTTGCCAAATAAAATTGATCTTACCAATGCTTCAATAACAGCAGGCAGTGATGCAGGATTGCTGTACAGTTATTGGAAAGATGCAGCTGCAACAATTAGTTTAACTACTCCTCAACTAATTGATGTTAGTGGAACTTATTTTATTAAAGCAAATAATTCGAGTATTTGTTTTACAGTAAAACCAGTGAACGCGATTGTTTCAACCAATCCTGTTTTAACCATCCATGATCAAACTGCATGTGGTTCGGCAAATATTAATTCGCCAATTGGTTTTACTTCAAATCAAGCTGATGCAAAAATTTCATTCTGGCAAGATATTGCTGCAACTATAAATGTTGTATCACCCGATTCGATAAAACTTAGCGGCACTTATTATGTAAAAGCAATAAATCCTGTAGGATGCAGCAGTATTGCGGCTATTAGGGTAAATGTTTTTCCTGTTCCATATTTTACAATTTCGCAGGCACCCATCGTTTATCTGCCAACAACAATCGATCTTACTGCATTGGTAAAATCAACTACTAATACAATTTCCTATTTTTCTTATTGGCAAGATAGTGCGGCAACGATTAGTGTTATAGATCCAACTGCCATTTATTCAAGCGGTGAATATTATATAAAATCTTCCACTTCAAATTTGTGTTTTGTTTTAGATTCGGTAAAGCTTATTGTGAATGAACCTTTGATCATTCCGCCCAATGCTTTTTCTCCAAACAACGATGGAATAAATGATACTTGGGATATTCCATTGTTACGTTTTTATCCGCAATGCACAGTTGATATATTTAATAGGTATGGTCAAAATGTTTTTCATTCTTTTGGTTATAATAAATCATGGGATGGAAAAATAACCGGACAGGATTTATCTTACGGCACTTATTATTACATCATAAAATTAAAACAATCAAGAGCGCCCATTTCCGGAAGCGTTACTATCATCAGATAAAAAAATCATTTTCCAAATGCAGCGATATTACTTCCAAAAATTTTAACTGCGATTGCTAATAATATAACTCCGAAAAATTTTCGCACGGCTAATAATCCTGCTTTGCCTAAGGCTTTCTCAATCCAATGCAAAGATTTTAAAACAATATAAATTACAACGAGGTTTATAAGAATGGCTGTGAGGATAATTACTTCATCAAAATTTGCTTTTAACGACATTACAGTTGTTAATGTTCCTGAACCTGCGATCAGCGGAAAGGCAATGGGGACAATAGTTCCGGAAGGTGCGTCTTTATCGCTTTTAAAAATTTCATGACCTAAAACCATTTCCAATCCCAATAAAAATAATACAACCGAACCGCCCACTGCGAATGAACGAATATCAACACCCAACATTTTTAAGAATGGTTTTCCGGCAAATAAAAACAAGATCATTAAAGCTCCGGAAATAAGCGTTGCTTTAAATTCCTGAATGATTCCTGTTTTTGTTTTGATTGAAATTAATAGCGGTATAGAACCCACAACATCAATCACCGCAAACAGTGTAAATGATACAGTTAATAATTCATCGAAATTAATATTCATAAACAGATTTGATACAAAGGTAAAAACATCCTGTTTGAAGCAGGATGTTTTTTATTGTTACCTCACCCCCAGCCCTCTCCTTAGGAGAGGGAGTTTAAAAATCAAAAGTCTTTTTGCGTAACATCAAATATTGTTGTTGCAGAATACGCAGACAATTAATACATAAACAATCGGCATATAAACTCTCAACATAAACTCTTTCATCATAATTTAATTTTATTTGCGAGCATTGACATTCTAATACATTACCAACCTTGCATTCGAATGCTGCGTTGCAACGCGGACAATTTTTATTTTCGTGATTCGCCATATTTTATAAATGAATGGTGATGCCTGCATTTAATAAAAACGGAATAGAATTATAACCACGCACATCAAAGAATTTTTTATTTGTGATGTTTTGTGCATCAATAAAAAATTTTGCATTTTTACATGCTTGGTATTCTGCATAAGCACTCAATAAAAAATAGTCATTCAATGAAACATCGGCTTGGCTGTATCCACCAACATCGTATCTCTTGCTAACATATTTTCCACTGATACTTGCATAGAATGCTTTGCTGACTTGATATGCAGCGGTAATGTTGATGGTGTTTTTTGGTTGGCGTAGCGAATAATTATAAGTAGTATCGTTAAAACTAATTCTGCTTTCAGTTGATTCTTTCGAGAGCAGCAAACTATAATTTGCAGTGATGTTTATTTTTTTTGTTGGATGTGTTGTTATCTCATATTCCAACCCATTTACTTTTTGAGAAGTGAAATTGAAGTATTGATAAGAGATATAATTATAATCAATTCCATTATTGATATCGCGATAAAATAAAACCAACCGCTGATTAAAATTTTTCAATTGATGTTGAACACCAATTTCATAATTCACAGATGTTTCGGGTTGCAAATTATTGTTGCCACTATAACTATCGAATAATTGATAAATGCTTGGTGCTTTAAAACCCGATGCAATACTTCCGAATATTCTGAACGCATCATTTATTTTAAACGATGGATTAAATGTGTAAGTATAATTTGTTCCGTATCGCGAATGATGATTGTATCTTAATCCTGTTTCAACATGCAAATTTTTATAACTGAAGAATAAAGAAGCATAGAACGAATTTTGATGCATGCTTGTATCGTTGAACACACTGTTATATGGTCCCCAAATACTTGCTGAATTGTATTGATTGTTCATTGAACTATATCTGTAATCAGTGCCTATCAACACGCTGAAATATTGATGCAGCTTGATGTTGGTATAAAGCTCTGCAAACTGTGCAATGCTGTTATAATTATTCAGCTCAAAAAAATTTGCATTTGGTATCGAAGCATTATCATTATAATTACGCTGCATTTTGCTGTATTGATAATTGCCAACAAAACTTAGAATATCATTTTTATATTGAAAGCCTGTACCAGTATTCAATGATTTATTATGAATATCATAATTGGTTGCATCGATAAACGGACCAACATCAACACCTGCTTTATATTCGCTATACTGCGAAAAAGCTTTGAACAATAATTTTTTTGTTGCCTGATATTGTAATGAAGCGCTGGCAGCATCTCCGTTGTATCCATCTTTATCAAAATTATTTTTACCGGTGCTATCGTACGCAGCAGAAAAACCATTCGAAACTAATTTTGAATAGCGTGCTGTGTAAGAAAATTTATCTTCTTTTCCATACAATTGCAAATTGCCTTTAAATGTTCCTAAGCTTCCGCCGGTAATGGTTGATTTAAAATTGAATGGAGTGGAAATATTATTTTTAATAGTGATGATATTGATCACTCCTGCAATCGCATCGCTGCCATATAAAGTTGATTGCGCGCCTTTACAAATTTCAATTCTCTCCACATCGTTGATAGAAAATAAATTCAGATCAAATTCATTGTTGATCATGGATGGATCATTTACCGGAATGCCATCAACTAAAATCAATGCACGACCGCTTGCGGCACCACGCATGTATAAAGTTTGCACGCTTCCAGCATTATTTAATGCGCCGTTGATGGTAATGCCGGCTTGTTCATTTAATAATTCAGCAACAGTTTTGCCTGCACTTTTTTCGATCTGTTCTTTCGAAATAATAGAAATTACTTTTCCGGTAGTACTTTGTTTTTGTTCGGTTTTATTAGCCGTAACAATAACCGGGTCTAATTCATTGCCATGCAATGTGTCTTGTTGTGAGAATGCCAGAATGCTTACCAGCATTGATGTTGAGAGGAGCGTTAATTTTTTGCTCATTGTTATAAAGTTTAAAAAGTTAAACAATGAGCTTTCAGGAAAATAAAAAAACGGAGAAATATAAATTGCTCTGCAGAGCATTTTAGATTCCATGCTTTTCACCCGAAAGCCGTGAATAAATTGGTTGCAATTGGCAGGTCTTCTGGCTTGTGATCCTTCTTAAAGCCTTCCCATTTCTTTGTTGAAATAGTGGCAAAATTTTAAGATGTTCCTTACTCCATTTAAAGGATTGAGGTTTCACTTACAGCTACGGGGATAGCTCCTGCATCTAACAGGATTCCCTTTTAATTCCGAACATTCGGAAACCAAACGCAGGACAAAAATATCATTTCAAAACTATAAGTGAAATGAATTTGTTCACGTGGTGGTGAAAAGTCTATACATCGGCTTCATTAAAAGAGAGTTCAATTTTTTGTATGGTAGGTTCAACTTTTCTGCAACGCACACTAGCTTTATCCAACATCATTTTAGAAGCAATAAAACTATCGGTAGCATGATATTTATCTGATAAATAAACAACTTCAGTAATGCCTGATTGAATAATTGCTTTGGCACATTCGTTACATGGAAACAGTGCCGTATAAATTCTGCAACCATGTAAGTCCATACCAATATTATTTAGAATAGCATTCAGTTCAGCATGACAAACAAACGGATATTTTGTTTGCAACATATCACCTGTTTTGCCCCATGGAAAATCATTATCATCACAACCAATTGGCAAACCATTATAACCTGCACCAACAATTTTATTTTTTTCATTTACTATGCAGGCTCCAACTTGTGTGCTGGGATCTTTACTTCGTTTTGCTGAAAGTAATGCTATGCCCATAAAATATTCATCCCAGTTAATGTAATTATTTCGTTTTGCTGTTTGCATAACTGATTTGTTTGTATAATTTGATTGAAAGATAAGAAGTAAAAATGTAAATTTTCACCAACAATATCTTAATTGAAATTTTTAATATTATTTGAACGAAACTTCAAATCTTCAATGCTCAAAGTAAATAATTTTTCATATTCGTAAAATTATATCTTTGTATATCTTCAGAAAACAGACATGGCAAAAGAAATAGATATCGCTGATGAGGAAATTGTCAACAAAATTTTCTTTGTTAGAAATAAAAAAATCATGCTAGACAAAGAGTTAGCAATACTCTACAATGTAACAACAGGAAATTTAAACAAAGCTGTAAAAAGAAATTTAAAACGGTTCCCAGAAGATTTTATGTTTCAACTTAACGAAACAGAATTTAAGAACTTGATATTCCAAATTGGAACATCAAATTGGGGCGGCACCAGAAAAATGCCTTATGGATTTACCGAGCAAGGAGTAGCAATGTTATCAAGCGTATTAAATAGCGATAGTGCAATTGAAGTTAATATCCGCATCATAAGAATTTTTACTAAGCTTCGTGAAATGCTCTTAACGAATAAAGACATTTTGTTGAAATTGGAACAATTAGAAAAAAAGGTAACTGCACATGATGAAAATATCCAAATGATCTTCTCAGCATTAAAACAATTATTGAATCCTCCAAAAACATTAAGAAAGAGAATAGGATTTAAACCAGATGATTTATAGAATGTTTTTATTCATCCACAACTCAACTAAGTTTTTCCTACATTTAAACTCTCACAATTATTTATGAAGGAAAAACAGAAATTAAATTTATTTAGTCTTACAATGATCGTTGTAAGTCTGGTGATAGGCATGGGCATTTTTAAAACACCGGCAACAATTGCCGCAAAATCAGGAACACCAACTATCTTTTTTGCGGCATGGATCATTGGCGGTTTTGTTGCATTATGTGGTGCATTAACGTATGCAGAAATTGGTCAGCGCTTACCTGTTATTGGTGGTTATTATAAAATATTTTCTCATTGTTATCATCCCTCCGTTGGATTTACCGTAAATGTTTTGATATTGGTAAGTAACGCCGCATCGCTTGCTGTGGTTGCATTGATAGGTGCTGATTATGTGAGCGATCTTTTATACGGTCAACCATCAGGAAACTTTTTTAATGTAGCAGTTTCTGCAACTGCTGTTGCATTATTTTATGGCGTTAATTTATTAGGATTGAAAACAAGCAGTCGCACACAAAATTTTTTAACCGTTGTAAAAATTGCTTTGATATTATTATTGATCTCCACTTTTTTTACCGGATTAAGGGTAGCACCACATGGTTATAATGATGGAAATATTTATAAATATGATGGAAGCAACACCGCATTATTATTGATATTAAGTTTAGTGGCAGTGTCGTTTACTTATGGTGGTTATCAGCAAACAATAAATTTTGGCGGCGAAATAAAGTCATCAGCTACCATGCAACGCGGTGTGGTGATCGGAATTTTAATTGTGTTGTTTTTATACCTCAGCATTAATTATACTTATGTAAAAGTGATCGGTTTCGATCAAATGAAAAATGCAAATGCCATTGGTGCATTATTATGTGAAGCATGGTTTGGAAAAGCAGGTGCCAAAGTTTTTGATCTGTGCATGGTATTAAGTGTGTTGGCTTATGTGAATGTTATTTTATTAAGTAATCCGAGGGTGATGTTTGCCATGAGCGAAGAAAAATTATTACCAAAAATTTTTCAGTATCGTCATCCAAAAACTGATGCATTGGTTCCGGGTTTAACCGTGTATGCATTAATGACAATTGCTGTAACCTTCTTTGGCAAAGGGGTAGACAATGTGTTAAGCTTCAGTATTTTTTTAGATTGCATTGGAATGAGTACTTCGGCAGCAACATTATTTATTCTTAGAAAAAGAAAACAGGGCGATGCTTCGGTAACAGGTTCGTTGACAAAAATTCTACCATTACTTACAGTGATATTTGTTGCATCTTATAGTTTAGTGGCAACAGCTGTTGTTATTGATAATCCTAAAGCAGCATTGACCGGTGTAAGTTTGTTAGTGTTTTTTGTATTGGTATATTTTGTTTTTTATCATGGCAAACATCAGAAGTTACAGTCATAAAAATATTTTATGGATACATCTTATATTTTAAATGAATTTG
>CAIQDX010000118.1 GCA_903870685.1 uncultured Chitinophagaceae bacterium
TATTCCAGTAGCAATACTTCTGTTGCAACAATTAGTGGTAATACTGTAACTATTGTTGCTGCAGGTTCTTCTACCATTACTGTTAATCAGGCTGCTGATGATAATCATAATGCTGCTTCTACTTCTGCTACTTTAACTGTTAATGATATAGCAATTGGAAGTTTGAATTATGTAACTCCGATTATTTTGACAATTAATTCTGCTATTTCAACAATTACTCCATCATCAACTGGTGAGATTAATAGTTATAGTATCAGTCCAAACTTACCTGCAGGATTATTGTTTAATACAGTTACCGGACAAATCACTGGAACTCCAACTGCTATTAGTGCAGCAACAAACTATACAATAACTGCAAGTAACAGTAAGTTCAGTATCACAGCAATTATCAGTATCACTGTAAATGATGTTGCTCCAAGTGGATTAAGTTATAACACACCAAATGTGTTCACAAAAGGAATAGCGATAACATCATTATTGCCAACTGTTCGCGGAGGTATTGTAACTGATTATACTATTAGTCCTAGTTTACCTGAGGGTTTAGCTTTAAATAGCGTGTCAGGTGAAATTAATGGAATAGCATCAGATATAAGTTCTGCAACAAATTATACAATCACCGCAAGTAATACCGGAGGTTCAACAAATACTGTAGTAAGTATAACAATTAATGATGTTGCACCAACCAGACTAAGTTATACAAGTCCAAATACTTTTACAAAAGGAATTGCAATTACAAACTTAGTCCCTACAGTTACTGGCACACCAACTTTATATAGTGTAAGCCCAGATTTGCCAGAAGGATTAACATTAAATACAACAACTGGATTTATTTGTGGCACACCAACAACTATCATTTCAAAAACAAAATATGTTGTTACAGCAAGTAATTCCGGCGGAAGTATTGCAACATTAGTGGCGATCACAGTAAACGATGCTGCACCAAGTGGATTAAGTTATAATCCTTCTGTGTACAAAGCTACCAGTGGAGTTACACAAATAACTGCAACGCCAACAGTAACAGGAGGTACACCAACATTATATAGTATCAGTCCTTATTTACCATTTGGAATGACAATTGATGCAACAACAGGTGTAATATCAGGCATACCAAACTTGCCTGCTGGTTCAATAATTAGTTATCTAATCACAGCATCAAATAGTGGCGGAACAGATACAGCAAGTATTATTATTGAAATCAGTTTGGATAATCCTGTAGAAGAACCTCAGAATTTTATTTCTCCAAATGGAGATGGGTCAAATGACAAATGGATAATTAAAAACATTCATTTATATCCTAATAATGAAGTGATGATATTTGATAAAGCAGGAAGAGCAGTTTATCGTAAACAAGGATATAACAATGAGTGGGATGGTAAACTTAATGGATTGCCTTTGAAAGATGATGTGTACTTGTATATCATAAAATTCAATACGCCGGGAGTACCACCCAAAAAAGGATACCTAACTATCATTCATTAAAAATATTTTCTAATCCTAATAGAAAAACTATGAAACCAATATCTATCAAAATAGCCGCAGGAATAATCTTCTTAATGCTAATGAACTCTGTACATGCACAACAATTAAATCCGTCAGAGTCGCAGTATTTTACAAATCAATATTTATCAAACCCTGCAATGGCAGGACTAGTAAATAATGAGTTTGTAGTGAATACATCTTATAGAAGTCAGTGGGGTCAAATACCCGGCTCACCAAAAACAATGTCATTCACAGGTGATTACCGTTTCGCAGGAAATGTGGCTGTTGGTTTAAATATAAATAGTCAGAAAGCAGGTTTGTTAACTCAAACAAGATGTATGGCAACTTATGCATATCATATTAAGCTGGGTGGTGAAGATGAAAACTTACGCATGGGATTTTCAGTTGGTTGGACAAAAGCTATGTTGGATTATTCAACCATGGTAGGCGAACCAAGTGATGCAGTAGTATATGCATTTAATCAAAAAAATTCGATCTGGGATGTTGATGCCGGCTTTGCATATGATAATAATGGTTTTTGCATTCAAGCATCCTCATCTAACTTAAGAAGAGTATTAGATAAAAATTATCAGGATGTATCAGATTACCAAATGTTTTTCACATCACTAAACTATAAGTTTGAATTGAGTGATGATGTTAAAATAAATCCTAAGATCGTTTACAGAGGCATTCATAATTATAGCAATATTTTGGACATGGGTGCTGAGTTGAGCTTTAGAGAACCGATATCAATTTCAGGATTGTATCATTCCAATCAGTCTTATAGTATTGGCTTTGGATATTTGTACGAAAAGAAATGGCAATTGATTTGCGTATATACTTCTCCTACAAAAGATCTACAAGGAATGGCAAATGGAACATTTGAAATTGGATTTCAATTTAGAGTACCAAAGAACGAAGAAAAGCATGTAACCTTTTAAAAATAATTAAGTTTCTTTAAGAGAATGGCTTTTGTTAAAATAAAAATTATACCTATTAAATTATATAATTATGAAAATTTTAATTGCAGACGACCACAGTGTTGTAAGAAAAGGGTTAAGATTAATTTTAACTGAACAGTATCCTCAAGCGCAAATTGATGAAGTACAAAATTCTGTAGAGCTTCTAGCAAAAATTGCTAAACAAGAATATGCCATCATCATTTCGGACATTACCATGCCGGGAAGTTCGGGTGTAGAATTATTTAATGACATAAAGGATTACGCACCAAAAACGCCAATACTTATTTTAAGTGTTCATGCAGCAGAAGAATATGCAGTTCGTACTATTAAAGCAGGAGCATTCGGTTACCTGACAAAGGACAGTGCGCCAAGCGAATTAATAAAAGCAGTGGAACAAATTTTAAAAGGCAAAAGATATATCACTCCCGAAATAGCCGAATTACTTGCTGATTCTTTCAGTAAAAATGTTGACAAACCAGATCATGAATGTTTGTCTGACAGGGAATTTGAAGTAATGAAATACATAGCTAATGGAAAAAGTATTTCCGATATGGCAATATTACTTTCATTAAGCGTAAACACAATAAGTACCTACAGAGCAAGAATAATTGAAAAAATGCACATGCGCACTAATACCGAATTAATTAAATATGCGATTGAGCATCATTTTGTTTAAAACATTATGAGGGTTGTTTATCTACTGTTTAATCATAAATTCCAATGTTGATTTTTCAGATACCTACATACAGGTTTTAAAGAAATTAATATTAGTACCTGAATAAATCAATCTATCTTGGAATAAATTTTGTTTTATGAATTGGACATTAATTATTCTTGTAGGTGTCTGCGCTATCGCCTTAATCATTTTTCTCGTAATGCGAAATCAAAAAGATGAAGTTGAACTTGAAGAAGAACTTAAAAATGATTATCGAAAACCAAATGCTGAAGATGCTGATATAGATGGCAATAAAGTAATAAAATAAACTTCATAGCATTTATATCACAGCTTAGTTATTTCTGTATAATTTTATTTCACTTTTGGTTTAGCGACTTTTTTTACTGCTACCTTCTTTGAAGCTTTTTTAATAGTTTTTGCTTTTCCTGTTTTCTTTTTACCAATTCCGTGAGTCAATACTTTAATTGCTTTTTTAAGTCGACGTTTAAATTTCTTGTCATCAAGTTTTGCTTTTAATTCAGCAACAGCTGTTACTAATTCTTTCTCAATGTCTTTATGTTCTATTTTTTTGGTTTTCGCAACCTTTTTTATTTGGGCCATTTTAGATTGTTTTCATACAAACTTAACAATAAGATAATGCTGCCAATATTATTTTTTCAGCCCAGTCAAATTCATAGAAATACTCATGATGACTTAAATGCCTTTTTTCCAAAAAAGAACTTCTAAATTCTGCACGACTTTTTAAATTTATTATTCCTCGTTTTTATTTTTTCGATTTGATCATTTTTGGTTTAAACCACAAGTAAAATCCTGAAATAGTAAGTATCAATAATGATAATCCTAAAATAGAACTGTATATCTTTTTGGAAACTGCTGATTTGTTAGGAATGAATTCGTCAATTATTGCCCCGTCATGAATATCCTGAATAAGACTTCCATATTTTTTTTCGATGAGGATAGTAGAACCAGTTTCTCCGTTTATTTGAACTGTAAAATTTTTATAGTAAAATATAATACTCCCTTTCGAAGGTTTTAATTCTATTTTATCGGCTTTAGTAAATTTTGTTTTTGCATTTGTATTTAGCGAATTTGTTGCCAATATTTCCAACGAATCAAAGGGCAACCATTTTTTAATTTGTTTACTTGATACGATTGACTTGTTTTCGAATATCGTTGTGCTAAAAATTGATTTCCATCCCAGCATTAACCCTGTGATAGAGATGAAAAAGAAAAAAATAAATAATACAGAAGCAATTTTTCTATGCAGTAAACGAAAATTATGTAATAATGATATAGCCATGTTTTTAAAAATAAATTGGCATCACTGAAATAATTCAGTGATGCCAATAATTAAAAAATATTTTAGTGTTGAATACCTTTTCCGTTGCTTTGAAATGCGCCAAGATCCTTGCCAGGCGGTGTTAATTCTGTTACGCCGTATTTTGGGTCAACAGGCACATCACCTCTTGGCGAGAATCCTGTAAAGCCTGCATTCAAACAAGGTGATGTTGGTTTCAATCCAAAATTATAATTTCCAACAACAACAATATCTCTTAAATTATATCCTGCCGGAAGTGGAACAGGTGCATTAATAAATTGAGGATTGTTTGCTCCGTTTAAAGATGCCGGTGCCGTATATGCATCTCCTAATTGCCAACCTGTTGGTAAATAAGTTGACGGTTTTGGAATATCAGTTTCTTGTGGTTGACTGATAGCTGTACTAACTGCTAATGAAGGAATGAATTGACTGCATACTGAAGTTGAATCACCATAATAAAAATTATAACCGTATCTGGTATGTGCTGTATCTGCAATTGGATTTTGGACAACTCTTAACCCGAATTTACAATTCACAATAATATTGTTATAAGCCATTCCGCCTGCATCCTGTTCAAAATTAATAGAACCGCCACGACCTGCAGCAGCTCTTCTGTAACCACAGTTAATGATTGTATTATTATACATTCTTACATTAGAGCCGGGCACTCCTGTTATAGCACCAGAGTTTGATAATTTAGGACCGTTAGTTGCCATACCAATACAAAGATTATATGCAAAATCGCCAATGGTTCCTGCTTTTGCATTCATAGCTTCACCACCTGTGTACCCACATTTTTCAAATGTGTTTCTGAAGACTGCAATCTTTCCACCCAATATGCGCCAAGGATCATCAACACTTCCATAAACCCATGAATCTTCTAATACAAAAATGCCATAAGGATTTTGAAAGAATAATGGATATGGACTTTTGCTGATTGCTGCAACAGTACCACTTGGTGTACCTCCGCCAAATTCAATATGTGTCCATTTAATAACCATTAAATAACAAGAAGTATCGCCCATGATACCTGTCCATTTACCTGCAAATGCCGGATCTTTTGAAGGATCAGCTCCGGGTTGATCTGTTTTAGTGATACCTGGCATAGTGATCCAATTTGGTTTATCTTTTGTTCCCAAACAAATCAAACTTCCTTTAACACCTAATCCATAGTTACCGGTAAAATTGATTGTAACACCTTCCTGAATAGTTAAAGTATCTCCCCTGTTTACAATAATGTTTCCGCAAACTGTGTATGTTTTTCCCGCCAACATTGTTCCTTTAATAGAACCTGATAAACAAGCTGCATCACTGATTGGCGTTGCAAGAGGAATAACTGCAACGTATAAATCTTTGTTATCTGCGATCTTGTTGCACGAAAGAAACACAAACGAAATTGCAATAATATTTGTTATCAGTAATAATATTTTTTTCATTTTAAAAAGATTTAATTGTATTAAAATTTATAGCGCACACCAAACAAATAAGATGTTTTGTAATAATCTTTTTGAACAGTGATTTGTTTGTCTGGATCAGTTTGTAATGCAAGTGCTCTAGAACCACTGGTAGCCAAATAAGAATTATAAGATTGATGCAAATGCAAAATGTATGGTGTATTGGTAAGATTATTTATTTTACCATAAACCGATAATTTCTTTACAATAATTTTTTCAAAAGAAATATCTAATTGTGTTGTAGGTGCCTGCCAATAATCTAAACCATAATACGGACTTACTAATGCAACTCTTTCGCCGGTATATACTAATGCTGTTTGAATATCAAAACCAATTCTTGGATTTTTATAGATCAACGAAACATTGCCAATATGTTTTGACTGACCTTGTAATGGTCTTGTTTCTGATTGAATTCTTGATGTAATGTTTTGTGTTACGGGGTCACGAAACGAGTACAATTTAGTAGTAGTTATTTCTGACTGCGTGAAAGTATAGTTTGCAGAAATACCAAAGGATCCAAAATATTTTGCAACTACTGCTTCAAAACCATAATTGGTTGCAGTACCAAAATTATTTGGTATTAATGTTTGTGCTGTGGCACCTGTTTTTACTGCAGAAACTTCAATCGGGTCATTAATATTTTTATAAAAAGCACCTATCAAAACCTGATCAGATTTACCAGGAAATAATTCATAACGCAAATCAATATTATCGGCAGTGGTATGATTTAAACCTTGTGGATTTCCTTTCTCTGGGAAGGTTTCATAACTAGCCGGACCATCTGGAATTAATTCAGCAAAACCGGGTCTTGCCAATGCTTTATAATAAGCCAATCGAATTGATTGTATCTTATTTAATTTATACTTTAATTGTAAACTTGGTAATACATCCTGATACCAGATAGTACCTGATCTTGCTGCAACTTCAGTTCCTAAATTTGTTTCATAATGTTGATGAGTAAATTCGGTTCTTACTCCGCCCAAAGCTTCTAATCTGTTACTTAATTGCCATTTGCCTTGAATGTAACCTGCAGTAATAACTTCACTAAAAGTGTAATTATTGCCGGTTTGAATTGGCACACCTGAACTAACAGGATTAAAAATAAAAATAGCATTGTTTATATTGGTATACGTCTGATTAGAACTTCCGGTTGTTAACTGTGGTTTTAAACTATAGTTATTATAAAAATTATTTCTTGTTTTATTTTTTAAAACGGCACCAAATTTTACCTCCATTCTTTTACTTAATATTTTAGTGTCTTTCGTTAAATTAATATAAGCTGCATAATCTTTATCACTGTTATGTGTCCACACATGCGAAAGCGATTGTAAATTATCTCCGGCAATTGGTGTAACAACAATAGGACGTTCATGAACAAATTCTGACTGATCAGGAATATGATTATTTGCAATAGAATATACTAACGACCAATCTAATTTTGAAACAGAACTTAAATTATGAATGCCTTGTAAAGTGGTATTATAAATAGATTGATATTGCCAGGTGCTTCTATATTTTTCATCTACCAATGAATTTAATGCAATAGTATCGCTGATAAAACGTGTTTGATAATCATCTAAACGTACCAGTGTATTTACTAAAGAAATTTTATTGTTCTTATTTATTTGATAATCCAATTTTGCGTTAAGACCCATACGTTGACTTTGAGAAGAATATTTTCTTCCCATTAATTCTACAAACTGTGGTGTGTTATTCAAAGCTGGTTGTGCATCAGGCAAAAAGAAGGTAGAGTTAGTGCCTTTGTACAAATTCTGATAACTTCCCGATACAATAAATCCAAATTGTTTGTGTAAACCAAAACGGCTTCCAACTGTCAATCCCATTGTTGTGTTTGCCGGAGCAGATTTTGTGGTATAGTTAAGATGTGCAACCGAAAAATCTGTTGGCACTGCAGCATAAGTGCTACTGCTCTTTATTTCATTAGGTGATAATTTACTGATCGAATTTTTATCAAATTTTTGATATGGCTGATCACTTAAAATAGAACTAAAACCTGCGGCCACATTAGCTTGCAGTAATAATTTATCGGGTGCATCTTTCATCACTAGATTAATCGTTCCACCAATGGCATCACCTTCCATCGAAGGCGTTAAACTTTTACTTACTTCTAATCTTTCCAACAATTCTGAAGGAAAAAGATCCAATGGAATAAAACGATTTTTATTATCAGGACTTGGAATTTTAATACCATTCACTAATGTATTGATATATCTTTTTTCCATTCCACGAATAATAGGATATCGGCCTTCACCTGTACTACTTTTTTCAATTGTTACACCACTCACTCTTTGCAATGCATTGGCAACAGTAATATCAGGTAATAATTGTAATGTTTTTGAAGACAATACATTGATGATGGGGTCTGCAATTTTTTCTAAACGTCTTGCACCTTTATCATCACTTCTATTTGCACTGGTCGTAACAGTAACTGAAGAAAGTGTATTGGTAATAGATTCTTCAGAAAAATTTATTGTCTTGATATCTTTTTCTGAATCAATTGTAACAGGTCTGTTTTTAATTTCATATCCCAAATAATTTATAGAAATACTATAAGTACCACTTGGTATATTTTCTAATTTAAAACTGCCGTCGAGTTTAACAAAGGTTGAATATTTGGTATTGCTTAATTTAACTATCGCACCTACCAATGGTTCTCCCGTAACAGCATCTGTAACTTTTCCTTTGATAACTCCTGCGAAACTGAGAGAAGAGATAAAAAGGAATAATAGCAGTAAAAATTTTCGAATGTAATAAAGCTTCATGTAGTTTTGATTTTCGCCAAAACTATCTGTAGCATATTTCCTTAATGTTAACTGATTTTAGTTTTACCGAATCAGAATCATTTTCACCGATGCTAATATTCGCATAACTATTTCATAACAAAACAGTATTGTTCTGATAATGATTTGATAATATTAGCTTAGATATTTATAATAGTAATAGAAAAAAATCTATAAAAACGAATGATTTCTTCAACTTTTCTACAGAATGTATTTCTATTTTCGTCACTTATTATTACGCATTCTTTTCTATGAAAAAAATTGGAATTCTTTTTTTATTTGTCCTTCAAAGTTTTATTAACTTCTCACAAGAAGTTTCAGATAAACAAACTCTATTAAAAATAAACGGGCGTATATTAGATTCAGCATCAAAAGAACCGCTTGAATATGCAACGATCAGTGTATTTAATGCAGGAAGCAATAAGCCAATAAATGGCAGCACTTCGAATGTCAAGGGATCTTTTATTTTATCAGGAATTAAAGAAGGCAGTTATAAAATCTTGATCGAGTTTATCGGCTATCACGCATTCACCATCAATAATCTTTCAGTAAAAAATAATGTTTCATTAAAAGATATTCTTCTTTCAAAAAGAACAGAAACATTATCGAATGTTACAGTTGTTTCGAAACGAGAACTTATCGAAAATAAAATCGACAAATTGGTTTTTAATGTTGATAAAGACATTACATCGCAAGGCGGCGTTGCTACAGATGCGTTAAAGAAAATTCCGCAAGTAACCGTTGATGTTGATGGTAATGTAGAATTATTGGGCAACCCTAATATTCGTTTTTTAATTGATGGAAAACCTTCGGGTATTTTCGGCAATAGTCCAGCAGATGCTTTGCAGTCTATCCCAAATAGTCAAATACAAAGTATCGAAGTTATTACAAGTCCATCTGCAAAATATGATGCCGCAGGTACAGGTGGTATAATAAATATTGTTCTTAAAAAAAATAAGTTACAAGGATTTAATGGTAACATAAATTTATCTGCCGGAACAAGACTGGAAAATGGAAATCTTAATATTAGCTGGCGCAAAAATAATTTTGGAATGAATGCATTCTATGGTGGCAATGCACAGCTTGAAGCAGCAACACCAAGTGGAATGAATCGGTTAACAACCGATAGTTCTGGTAACAACAGATTGATTCAAACAAGCGATGCAAATTTTGGAAGAGATAGTTATAAATCTGGAATTGGTTTTGATTGGAATATCAGCAAAAACGATAACATCATAGCATCACTTGGTTATAATCATTTCTCAAATAGAAATGCTGGCTTGATCAATCAAACAAGCATTCAATACAATATTTTAGGTAATGAAATTTCTAACATTAATAGTCTGCGAAATTTTACCAATAAATTTTATGTAAACACTATCGATAATAAACTTCTGTATAAAAGAAAGTTCAAAAATGATAAACAAGATCTTGAAATAGGCTACAGTGGAAGTTATAGCAGCAACAATACTTTTTATGATCAATCTCAATATTATCAAACAAATAATGCTGCTTTTGCAGGTGCCACCAGTTTAAACCCCGGCAAAGAAAATGAACTTGAATTTTTTATTGATTATGCTCATCCCATCAATGAAAAATTATTAATTGAAACCGGCTATAAAACTGTTTTTGAATCGATCATCAGTAATGCCAATGTATTAATATTAAATGCATCAACAGCTTCCTATACAAAAGATGCTTTGCAATCTTATACATCCGAATATCATCGAACTGTTTATGCAGGCTATGTTTCAGCAACGTACAACTTATTTAATTTTTTCGAAATTAAATCAGGCATCAGATACGAGTACACAAAAAGCAATGCCAATTATTCTAATTCCAATAATGTATCATTACCCGATTATTCGAATGTTGCACCCTCTTTAATCATATCGCATGGTTTTAAAAATAAACAAACAATAAAATTTGGTTACTCTTATCGAATTGAAAGACCTGATTATCGGGACTTAAATCCGTTTATGAATCTCAGCGATCCACATAATATAACTACGGGAAATCCAAACCTTCAACCGGAGATCGGAAACAATTTCGAATTAAGTTATAACCGACCTTTTGATAATGGAAGTAATATAAATGTTGTATTCTTTTATCAAAGAAATAGTCCCGACATAAAACCTTATATCACTTATTATCCAAGCTATAAAATTGGCGATTCGATTTATACAAATGTTACAGTTACTTCCCGAGCAAACATCAGCTCCGAAGTAAAAGCAGGTGCGAATATTTCTTTGTCTTTATCAATCAATAAAAAACTAACTATCAGACCTAACGTGCAGTTGTTTAATCGTTCGATGGTAAATATTTATGATACTCCTTCAACACTAAATTGTTTTGGGTTCAGAACTAATATCAATGCAACTTATACATTTAATAAAGATTGGGTGGCCGAAGTTTTTGGTAATTATAATTTAGGAATGAAATGGCAGGGTCAACAACCTAATATGTTTTCTTATACAGTTGCAGCACGCAAGCAACTATTTCATAGCAAAGGAAGTATTGGTTTTGTAATTGTAAATGCATTCAATCATTATATACATCAGGAAAATCTTTCGCTTGCAAAGAATCTGGTAACAAATAGTTATCGGGATATTCCATATCAATCTTTCGGCATCTCTTTTACTTATAAGTTCGGTAAACTTAAATTTACAAAACCAAAAGAATCCGAAAATTATTTGTACGCACCACCGCAGGAAAATTAATAAAATAAAAAAAAGTGAGTTACTCAAACTCACTTTTTTGATATTGGATTTTGTACTTATTTTTCCCCCTTCCCCTTACAATAAATTATTTTATTTTTTAGTTATTTTAATAGAATCTATTTCTTTTCCGTTGGTATCTAATTGACGAATGATAAGTGTTTTATCATTTACATCAGCAACAGTTAATGAATGAACAGTAGATATGAATTTATCTGTGAATTTTTGCCAGCTATCAGGATCTTTCTCTTGTTCAGGATTATATAATTCTTGTCCACCTGCACCGGTAATGATATAAATAATTCCTTTCGGATTTGTATTTGTTTTTCCATCAAATATTTTATCTAAAACCCATCTTCCATTCACTACCCTACCACGAATTGTTTTATTATCTTTTCCACCAACCAATAAAGTTCCTTTTTTATCAGGAGTGAAAGTAAGTGGGAATGAACGTTGATAATTATGTACATGTCCGTTAAAAACAACATCAACTTTTCCTGTTTCAAAAATGGGCGATAACAGTCGCATTTGCTGTTGCTCGTAATGATCTCTTGATGAATTAAAACCGGGATGATGAAACATTACAAAATGCCACGTTGCATCTTTTGATGCAGCTAAATCTTTAGCAACCCAATCAGTCAATTCTTTATCAGTCCAATCAACATAAGTATCAGCATCGAGTACAGTCCAGTGTGCATTGCCATAATCAAAAGAAAAATTTGTCATTCGTGGATATGCATTTCCTGCTGCTTCATAAAATGCTTTTTTATTTGCATCCGAACCTTTTAATGTTGGAATTAAAACACCGCCTTCTTTACCAACAGGGCCATTCAAAGGTTGATCCCAAAACATATAATATGCTAATGATTCAGGAAATTTATCAAGATCGCGGGCTTCTGCATCATGATTACCAACGGCTGCAATAAATGGTATCGAACGTATAATCGGTGCTCCACTTGAATCTAATTTATCAGCATTATAAACAGGCCAGAATTTTTTTGTGTATTCAGATATCAATCCATTCTCATAAACTATATCGCCGGGCACTACAACATAATCGGGCTTTTCCTGAAAAGCAATTCTCGCTAATTTTTTTTGATCGGTCTTTTCAGCACCAATATCACCAAAAGCTACAAAACGATATGGTTGATTTGATGATTTAATAGATTGTGCTTCGGCAGTAAAAACAATTTTATCATCTTTCAAAATTCGATAAGTAAATTTTTTTGTAGATACTAATCCATCCAAACGTGCATGATAAACCCGATGAGGTGTAACTCCTGTAACAACAACTCTTGTAAATGTTATAGAATCAGATTTTATCCAAATATTTTTTACAACATCTTTATGTTCAACAATCCAATTTGCATTTTCATCAGCTGTATGCCAAAGTACTTGCAATGATTGCTGTGTGGGATAATGACCAATTTGTAAATATGGTTTTGTTATAAAAACGTCTTGCGCAGAAGACACATTTAATTGAGCAACAAATAGCAATGTTACAATTATGTATTTCATTTGTTAGAATTGATTGGTAAAAGGTTTAAAATTTTTATTTTGTATTTACTGTATAAATAATTGATTCACTGTTTGGTTTATTAAAAACAGAAGCTACCGGACTTGCTACTGTATGATTTGCAGTAAATTGAAATCCCA
>CAIQDX010000119.1 GCA_903870685.1 uncultured Chitinophagaceae bacterium
CAGGCGAAAGATTTAATTCAGGAAACTTTGTACAGGGCATTGGCCAACAAAGAAAAATATAATGTTGGTACAAATATCAAAGCATGGTTATATACCATCATGCGAAATATTTTTATTAATAATTATCGTCGCCTTTCCAAACAACAAATTGTATCGGATAGTAGCGCAAATGAATTTTACATTAATTCAAATCAAGCGATTGTTGCTAATGATGCTATTGCAATAATGAATATGAAAGAAGTGAAGGCTGCTATTTATCAGCTTCCCGATATTTTTAAAAAACCTTTCTTGTTGTATTTCGATGGATATAAATATCATGAAATTGCCGACATGCTTCAAGAACCTCTAGGCACAATTAAAAGTAGAATTCACTTTGCAAGAAAATTATTGAAAACACAGATTGAACGGAATTAATTTTTTAACACAGTAATTTTATTTATTCAATGATTTTTATGAATTGATAAGTAATTTTGAAAATATATTTTTCGAAATTGCTTTATTAAATTCCTCCGATGAATAAAATAATTACGGTTACATTAAATCCTGCCATAGATAAAACAACTTCCACCGATAAAATAGTTCCTGAAAAAAAATTGCGTTGTGTACATCCAACTTACGAACCGGGTGGTGGCGGTATTAATGTGTCGAGAGCCTTATCACACTTGGGTTGCGAAAGTTTGGCCATGTATTTTTCGGGAGGATTTAATGGTAACTTTTTTAAAAAATTATTGACAAAAGAAAATATTCAATCATTAGTTGTTCCTGTTAAAACACATATCCGAACAAATATTATTGTTGTAGAAAATACTACCGGATTTCAATATCGGTTTGGAATGGAGAGTCAACAGGTGCAACCAAAAGATTGGAAATTGTTTTTAAAGAAATTAGAAGAACAAAGCGGATATGAATATGTTGTTGCCAGTGGCAGTTTGCCCGATGGTGTGCCCTTAGATTTTTTTGGAAGAATGTCGGCAATCGTTAAAAAAGCAAATGCAAAATTAATTGTTGATACTTCTGGTGAGGCGTTACAACATGCAATTCAAGAAGGTGTGTTTATGATAAAACCAAATTTGAATGAGTTGAGTTTTTTATATGGAAAAGAAGAATTAAGAATGGATGAAGCTGTGTTTGCAGCAAAATCGATCATCAATAAAAAAGGTTGCGAAGTAATGGTAGTGTCGATGGGAAAAGATTCTTCTATATTAGTAACTGCCAACGAAAATCATCAAATCGTTCCTCCTCCTGTTTCTGTGAAAAGCACGGTGGGTGCGGGTGACAGCATGGTGGCAGGAATGGTCTATGCATTATCACACGGCATGAAATGGAAAGATGTTTTATTATATGGTGTTGCCTGCGGCTCCGCTGCAACAATGAACAACGGAACTGCTTTGTGTAAAAAAGAAGACGTTGAAAAATTACTATTACAAATGAAAAGCGAAAACAAAATATAAATTCATGAATAGTTTCTGTTCTTCCTGAATGTATATTTTTATTTTATTTCCATTTCTTTCAGTATGCTTTCATTACCTGTTCTGCCAACTGCAGTAACAGCAATTTTATTTAATGATAGAGGTGCTTTATCTGTTCCACCAATTAAATTAATTTCTATAGTTCTATCATTGCGATTTAATATTTTATAACTCCAAACAGTTCCATAGCGGTAATAAATTACCCAGCGAAAAACGGATGCAGTATTATTATGTGCCCAAGTTATTTGCAAACTATCTTTCAATTTTGTAATTGAAACTTCAGGTGCATCAGGAATTGATTTATCCAACCATGGACTTGCGGGAACAAGTGCAGCATCTTTGTAAGGTCCGGCATCCAATGCTTTCATAAGATTTGGATTTTTTGTATCCGATGAAATACTCCAATGAACCACACCTTTACTTTTTGGCACCATACCTCTTGTAATCATGATCTGATTAATGGTTTCATCAACTGATCTTGCACTGGTATCGCGACCAACAGAAATGCCCGGCCACAAATGACGTTGC
>CAIQDX010000120.1 GCA_903870685.1 uncultured Chitinophagaceae bacterium
ACTTGTCAATGAGATTTCATCATAGCCATCCAAACTATGAATGATGGTAAATGACTTATCAGTTTGTTGCAACAAATAATTATAAATTCTTGCCATCTCTAAATTATAAACACCAACCAATTGATATGCTGGAGAAGCAGGATTAACCATTGGCCCAAGCATATTGAAAAATGTTCTGATGCCTAAATTTTTTCTGATAGGTCCAACTGCTTTTAATGCCGGATGAAATAATGGTGCATGTATAAAACAAATATTCGCTTCTTCAATTTCGCGTTTTAATTTATTTGCATCATTGCTCATTTTATAACCCAATTGTTCCATCACATTCGATGCGCCGCTTACAGATGTTGCGCCATAATTTCCATGCTTCGAAACTTTTTGTCCAGCACCTGCAACAATAAAACAACTGAGTGTTGAAATATTGAAAGTATTTTTTCCATCACCACCGGTTCCAACAATATCAATGGTTTTATGATCACCTAAATCAACCTTAACACAAAGTTCTAACAATGCATCACGAAAGCCCTGTAACTCAGCAATAGTAATGCTTCGCATGAGATACACTGTTACAAAAGAAGTGACTTCGCTTTCATTATACATTCCTTTCGAAATATTAATTAAAGTTTCTTTGGCTTGTTCTTTTGAAAGCGTTTTGTGTTCAAATAAAAATTGTAAGATCTTTTTCATTATTATTTTTTTAACCAGTTCATCATAATTTTTTCTCCATCTGGTGTTAACACACTTTCGGGATGAAATTGAACTCCTTGCACATCAAACGTTTTATGTTGCAATGCCATGACGAAATTATTTTCATCTTTTGCAGTCACCTCTAATTCTTCAGGAAAATTTTCATTATCAACTACCCAAGAATGATATCGGCCAACTTCTATTTCGTAAGGCAGATCATCAAACAAATTATGTTTGCCATTTTTTGATGAGAATCCGCTGTTGATTATTTTTATGGGTGTTGCAATTCCGTGATAAACATTTGATAGATTAGTCAACGTTCCACCAAAAGCCTGTCCAATTGCCTGATGTCCCAAACACACACCCAGTATGGATTTTGTTGCAGCATATTCTTTTATCAATGGCAATAATAATCCGGCCTCTTCAGGAATACCGGGCCCAGGCGATAAAATAATTTTATCATATTCTTTCACTTTTTCCAAAGCAATTTCATCGTTGCGATACACATCTACTTTTTCGTGCGTTATCTTTTCAACAAGATGAACCAAGTTGTAAGTAAATGAATCGTAATTATCAAAGACTAAAATTTTCATATCAAATATTTTCTGCGATAATGATCGCTTTTTTTAATGCACCCAACTTATTATTTACTTCCTGTAATTCACTTTCGGGATTACTTGCTGCAACAATTCCTGCACCTGCCTGATAAGTGAGTGTATTATTTTTACTTAAAAAAGTGCGGATCATAATGGCATGATTACAACTTCCATCAAATCCCATAAAACCTAATGCACCACCATAATAACTGCGTGATGTTGGTTCATATTCATCAATCAACTTCATAGCTTTAAATTTCGGCGCACCGCTCAAAGTACCTGCTGGAAAGGTTTTCGCCAATAATAAAAATGGATTAGTTCCTTCCTTTACATTGCCGATCACTTCGCTCACCAAATGAATAACGTGACTATAATAATGTACCTGTTTAAAATAATTTACATGAACTTCATCACTCATTCTACTCAAATCGTTGCGAGCAAGATCAACCAACATCACATGTTCTGCATTTTCTTTTGCATCTAACAATAATGCTGCTGCTGCTGCTTCATCAATCTTATCATCACCTGTTCTTTTGAAAGTTCCTGCAATAGGATGAATGATCGCTTTTCCGTTTTTAATAATGATCTGACTTTCCGGTGATGAGCCCATTAATTTATAATCCCCATAATCAAAGAAAAATAAATATGGTGATGGATTTACATTTCGTAATGCACGATAAACATTAAACTCATCGCCAGTAAAACTTTGCTGAAACCTGCGACTAAGAACGATTTGAAAAACATCGCCACGCATACAACTTGCTATTCCTTTCTTCACCATCTCAACATAATTTTCATTTTTCATGTTCGATGTTTCATCGCCTTTTATTGCAAACGGAAACACAGGAACATCTTTACTTTTAATTAAACTTTCAACAAACGCAACATCACTATCCATTCCAGCAATTACATTTTCGCACAAGAATAATTCATCTTTAAAATGATTGATTGCAATTACATATTGATACAAACGATATCGCATCAATGGAATTGCAGGAATCTCTTTTGAAGATTTTAATTGAATGGTATCGAAAAATTGAACCGCATCAAATGCTGCATAACCAAATAAACCTTGTGCATATTTTGCTTCTTTTTCTGTTTCAGTTATTTCGAAACGCTGCATAAAATCCCACAACTGTTGCGGCACTTCCTGCACATTTTTTATATCAGCACGTTCAGGTTTTTGATTAGGAAATTTAAACTCGATACTTTTTGTAGAAGTAATTTCCATGCCCGCGATCGCATTGATGCAAATAAAACTATAGCTGTTCTCTGCAACATGGTGATCGGTACTTTCGAGCAAAATGGTATCTCGAAATCTGTCACGCACACGCAGATAAATTCCAACCGGTGTGTACAGATCGGCCAACATCTTTTTTACTTTGGTTTCAATTACAATCTTTTTCATTACGCGAATATTTTTTTGTTACCAGCTTTTAGTTCTTTGTGCAACTGTTGTTGCCTTCACTTCTTCCAGTGGAAGAAGTGCACTCTTGTGCTACAACAAAAAACCCCGACAATCTTGTCGGGGCTTTGAAATGATATTCAATAGTATTGGCTATGCCATTACAATCCCCGATTAGAGTTTGTATGCCACCACCAATTGTTATTTAATAAATTTTGTTTCATTGCAAAGCAAAGATGTGAGTTGAAATTGTTTCTGCCAAATATTTTTTTATTTAACAAAACATATTTTAAAGTTTTATGCAATAACAAATTCAATTGCATCTAAATTTATATAGCCATTTTTAATTTAAAAACTTAGCCATGCGAAATATCCTGATTCTACTCGCAGTATTTGCCAATATTAGTTTCTGCAAAGCCAATGATGAAAAATCAAACGCCAAAGCCGATATAACAAACATCACTGTTTACAGACTTGGTGCCGAGATTCAACAAAGTTTTAAAGCAACTGTTAAAAAAGAAACACAATTCATTGAAATAAGCAACGTAAGTAATAGTCTGGAGAAAAACAGTCTGCAAATAAAAAGTGATAACAACATTACCATTTTAGGATTTGAATTCAGCAATTCATTTCTGGGTGAAGAAATAAAATCTTTTGAATATCAAAAGTTAGAAGATTCGTTAAATAAAATTACAAAAGCAGCTAACAAATTGGGTTCTACTTTAACAACACTTCATGATCTTATAACAGTTCTTAACAGCAATAAAGAAATCAAAGGCAATCAATCCGGTTTAAGCATCACAGAATTAATGAAATTAATGGATTACTATAAGTCCAAGTCTATTGAATTAAAAAATGAAATTGATGATATTAACGAGAAGATAATTAAGATAAATGAAGTAGCTAAGAAGTTAAAAGATCAAATGGCCGAAGAGAAAAAAAAGAATACACAAAAAGGCGGTAAATTAATTATTCAAATCAGTTGTAGCATTTCAGGCACTTATGATTTCAAAATAAATTACTTAACACCAAATGCAAGCTGGCAGCCATTTTACGATATCAAAACACAAAATATCAATTCACCATTCGATTTAATTTACAAAGCTAAAATTTCGCAAACAACAGGCATAGATTGGAATCAGGTGAAATTAAAATTATCCACCGCATTACCTAATCAATTCGGCAATGCACCAATTTTACAAACATGGTTTTTGCAATATGCAGAACCAATAGCAAGATTAAATAAAATTGTTCCGCTATTAGAAGACAGGGTTTATAAAATGGTACCGCAGCAGCTAAATGAATCAGTGATGATAAGAGGTTCTAGAACACTAAGCGCAAGCGAAGAACCACTTTATGTTGTTAACGGCAATGTTATGTCAAAAGATGATTTTAAAAACATATCACCACAATCCATAAAAAGTATAAATGTTTTGAAGGGTAAAGATGCAACTGATTTATATGGCAGTCGCGGAGATAATGGTGTAATTATAATTACTTTAAAAGATGAATTATCTGATTATGTAACCGTGCAAGACAATACACTCACAACCGTTTACGACATTGATATTCCTTTTGATATTGCCACAAACGGTAAAGATCAAATTGCGACTTTGCAAATACAAAAAGTTGATGCGAAATATGTTTTCTTATCCATTCCAAAACTGAATGATAATGTTTATTTGGTGGCGCAAGTTGCCAACTGGAATAAGTTGAATTTACTGGATGGAGAAGCAAATTTATTTTTCGAAAATACTTATGTTGGCAAAACCGAAATCACTGCAACATCCGTTGAGGATACATTTAATTTAACCCTTGCAACTGATAAACGCATTTTAATTAAACGTGAAAAATTAAAAGATTTCAGCAGTACTCAATTTTTAAGCAGTTATAAAAAGGAAATCTTTACTTACGAGATAACTGTAAAAAATAATAAAAATCAGACCGCATCAATAACTGTAAAAGATCAATATCCCATCAGCAGCAACAAAGAAATTGAAGTTGAATTGTTAGAAAATAATAACGCATCCATCAATACCGAAACCGGTGAATTGACTTGGCAAATGCAGTTGCAACCTAACGAACAAAAGAAAATTCGTTTTCAATATTCTGTAAAATATCCGAAGGATAAAAAACTCAATCTATAAAAAAATAAAAAGGCATCTTTAAAAGATGCCTTTTATTTTACAACACACCTTTTGTACTCGGCAAATGATTACTTAAAGGATCGCGTTTAACTGCCATGCGAATTGCTTTTGCAAATGCTTTAAAAATGGCTTCAATTTTATGATGTTCGTTATCGCCTTTGCATTCAATATTCAAATTGCATTTTGCCGCATCGCTGAATGATTTAAAGAAATGAAAAAACATTTCGGTTGGCATCTCTCCTATCTTTTCTCGCTTGAATTCTGCATTCCAAACCAACCAATTTCTTCCGCCAAAATCAATCAACACTTTTGCTTCGGCTTCATCCATCGGCAATGCAAAACCGTAGCGCTCCATGCCGCGTTTATCTACCAATGCTTTTGCAAACGCTTCGCCTAATGCAATGCCCGTATCTTCAATACTGTGGTGTTCATCAATATGCAGATCACCTTTTGTTTCAATATTCAAATCCATTTTGCCATGGCGTGCAATCTGGTCGAGCATGTGATCGAAGAAGCCCAAACCTGTGCTGATATTGGCTTTTCCGCTTCCATCTAAATTTAATTCAACGCTTATTTTTGTTTCGTTAGTATTGCGTTCGTGAATTACTTTTCGTAAACCTAATTTTAAAAATGAATAAATTTCTTCCCAAGAAATTGTTTCCAAAGCAATAACCGATTGTAATGCCTCAACAGAATCTTTAATTTCTGTTCCACCTAAATTTGAATTGCTGTTTAACCAAATAGCTTTACAACCTAAATTTTTTGCGAGTTGAACATCAGTAATTCTGTCGCCGATTACAAAAGAATTTTTTAGATCGTATTTTGTATCGTCAAAATAGTCTGTGAGCATTCCAACAGCAGGTTTGCGTGTTGGTAAATTATCATGAGGAAAAGTTTTATCGATATGCACTTTAGAAAAATGAATTCCTTCACTATCCAAACTTTTCATGATGAAATTATGAACTGGCCAAAATGTTTCTTCAGGAAATGCTGCTGTTCCTAATCCATCCTGATTAGTTACCATCACCAATTCGTAATCGAATTCTTTGGCAATTCGATTCATGTATTGAAACATGTTAGGATAAAATTCTAACTTTTCAAAACTATCGATCTGATAAGTTGGCGGTGCTTCATTAATTAAAGTACCATCGCGATCTATAAATAAAATTCGTTTCATAATTACTTTTTCTTGCTGCGAACAGCTTTAACTTCTGCAACGCTTACTGCACTTGCTTTATTTCCAAAACTATTTCTAACGTAAGTTAACACATCGGCGATTTGCTGATTATTTAAATCTGTATGTGCCGCCATATTGTTTGAATAATATTCATCATCAATTGGTTCGCGTGTTTCAAGTCCATGCAAAATTATGTAAATGATTTTTGCTTTATCGCCAAGTACATAGGATGATTGTGAAAGCGGTGGATTCATATGTGGAACTCCGCCACCATCTAGCATGTGACAACTTAAACAAACTTTAAAATAAATTTTTTGCCCGCGGTCGATTGATGCTTTTAATGTCTGCTGATTGGTTTGTGCATTAACAAAAACAACAAATAATAAAAATAGAATTACTGAAAATATTTTCTTCATGAATATTTTTTGTTCAATAGAATTACTGAAAGTACAAGAGTGCGACGCAACAGGCGATGCCATGAAAAACATCGACTCATAACAAACTATTTTTTATAACTTATTTTATACACGGCACCTTTTACATCATCGCTGACATACAAAGAACCATCGGGGCCTTGCGCCAAACCACAAGGACGATGTTGTGCTTTATTTGGTTCCATGAATTGATCGCCACCTGCAAAATTATCTGCGAAAATTTCCCACTCTCCTGTTGGCTTACCATTTTTAAATGGAACGAACACTACAAAATATCCTTTCTGCAGTTCGGGTGCACGATTCCAACTGCCATGAAATGCAATGAAGGCGCCATTCTTATACTTTTCGGGAAATTGATTGCCTGTATAAAATAATAACGCATTTGGTCCCATGTGCGCAGGAAAAGCGATAGCAGGATCTTGAATAGTTTTATCGTATGCTTTTCTTGCATAATCCATATCATTGATCAATGAAGTTTTATCCTGATTATACTTATAATTAACAATAACAAGTCCGCCGTTTTTATTTTCGTTTAAATATTCATCCCAAGATTTTTTTCCATCACCACCATATTCAGGCGCTAACATTTTTTTATGTTGCATTGGATCATAATAAATAAACGGCCAACCACAATTAGAACCACGATGCAATTCATACATAGTTTCTGCAGGTAATTCGGCGCTTTGTTTTGTATCATAAAATTCAGGCCAATTATCATGCAACTGATCACGACCATGTTGCATAACAAACAAAGAATTTGTTTGAGCATTCCAATCTAATCCAACAACATTTCTTAATCCGGTTGCATAACGAATACCATCAGCATAAGTTTGATTTAATTTATCGGCTTTAAATTGCCAGATACCACCGGCTGAATCCAAGACCGGGCAAGGCATTCGGCCTTTGCTGTGAAGCGTCCTGTCTTTTTCCTGACAAGCATTTGCATAAGCACCGATGTTTACATAAATATTTCCATCATTATCGAATGCAATTGATTTTGATTCGTGTTGATGACGATTAATTAATCCCGTAATTATTTTTTCGGGTTGATCGGGATTGAGGACTTCATCTTTCTCATTCAGTTTGTAACGAAAAACTTCTTCATCTGACGAAGCATATAAATAACCATTTCTTATTGCGATACCGGTTCCTATATATTTTCCGAAGCTTGTAATTAATTCCGCTTTGCCATTCAAATTTTTCAATTGAAAAATTCCTTTGCCATTTACCAACTTAGATGATTTATAAAAAATAGTTCCTTGTTGCGAAACAACAATGTGGCGGGCTCTTCCAAGGCCTTCAGAAATTTTAGTTGCAGAAAATCCTGCTGGCAATTTTAAGCCTGCATTGATTGTATCAGCATTATTTTTTGCAAACGAAGTAATTGAGATGCTTAGAAACAAAAAATAAAAAGATAATTTTTTCATATTGATTTTTTTGAATGATTTAAAGATAACAATTAATGCAAGCGATTGTTTAAGTTGTTTGTTGTGAAATATAATCGGCCAATGCATCAACCAATAAAGTATTTTCCTGTTCTGTTCCGATGGTGATGCGCAAACAATCATCGCACAATTTTACGCTGCTTCTGTCGCGAACAACAATTCCTTTCGTTAATAAATATTCATAAACTTTTCTGGCATCTTTTATTTTAACCAAAATAAAATTAGCATCAGAAGGATACACTTTTTCAACGATTGGAATTTGTTCAAACACATTCATTAAAGCTTCACGCATGGAAACTAATTCTTTGATCATGTCATTTACCTGACCAACTTCTTCCAATGCCTTCAGCGCAAAGTCTTGTGTAGCTTGGTTTATATTGTACGGCGGTTTTACTTTATTCATCACCGCAATAATTTCTGATGATGCAAATGCCATTCCCAAACGCAAAGCTGCCAATCCCCATGCTTTGCTGAAAGTTTGCATCACAACCAGATTCGGATATTCAATTAATTCCTGAATAAATGTTTTTTGTTTGGCGAAGTTGATATACGCTTCATCAATCACAACAATACCGGAAAAATTATTCAATACCGTTAAAATATCTTCTCGGTTCAAAGAATTTCCTGTTGGATTATTGGGAGAACAGATCCAAATTAATTTTGTGTTTGCATCAACTAAATTTTCCAAATGAATTAAATCCAATTGAAAATTTTCGAGCAATGGTGCTTTGCGAATCTCAACATCATTGATATTTGCACTCACTTCATACATTCCGTAAGTTGGCGGACATATAATTACGTTATCTTTTTTAGGTTCACAAAGACAACGATATAATAAATCTATACATTCATCACTTCCATTACCAAGAAAAATATGTTCTGAAGTAATACCTTTTATTTGGCTGATAGCATCTTTTACTTTGTGTTGATATGGATCAGGATAACGATTATACCATTTAGTCAATGGTGATCCCAAACTATTTTCATTGGCATCTAAAAACACTTTTGCTTCGCCACTGAATTCATCACGAGCAGATGAATAAGGTGATAGGTTTTTAATGTTTTCTCTTAAGAGTTTATTTAAATCAAACATATTTTTTTGTTTACCAGCTTTTCTAATTCTTGTCATCGTCCCTTGCGTCGCACACTTCAGCTTTCAGTTATAAATTTTTCAAACGAATTGATACCGCATTTTTATGTGCATCCAATCCTTCAGCTTCGGCCATTAATTCAACTGTTTTGCCAATCTGCTGCAAGCCTTGCTGTGTAAGCTTTTGATAAGTTATTTTTTTTACAAAACTATCAACACTTACTCCACTGTACGCTTTTGCAAAACCATTGGTTGGCAACGTATGATTGGTGCCACTGGCATAATCACCAACACTTTCGGGAGAGTAATTTCCTAAAAAAATGGAACCGGCATTAATTATTTTTTCTGCAATGGCTTCATCATCCTTGCAAGAAATAATCAAATGTTCTGCTGCATATTCATTCACCATTTCAATGACATCATCCATATTCGTTAAAATAATGGCTTTGCTATTTTCCAAAGCTTTTACTGCAATATTTTTTCTTGGTAATAATTGTAATTGTTTATTTAATTCTTCTTCAACACTTTGAAGTAAAATTTCGGAGCAAGTCACCAATAAAACCTGACTGTCAACTCCATGTTCTGCTTGAGATAAAAGATCAGCAGCAATAAAACTTGCATTGGCCGAATCATCTGCCAACACACAAACTTCGCTCGGTCCTGCAGGCATATCAATTGCAATTCCATCTTGCAAAATTAATTGTTTGGCACAAGTAACAAATTGATTACCCGGACCAAAAATTTTATACACTTTAGGAACAGTCGCTGTGCCGTAAGCCATAGCAGTAATGGCTTGCACGCCACCAATCTTAAAAATTTTTGTTACACCTACCAATTGTGCCGCGAATAAAATTGCGGGATGAAGTTTGCCATTTTTATTTGGAGGCGAGCATAAAATAATTTCTTTGCAACCCGTAATCTTTGCCGGAATACCCAACATTAAAATAGTTGAAAATAATGGCGCTGTGCCACCGGGAATATATAAACCCACTTTTTCTATGCCGATACTTTTGCGCCAGCATTTTACACCAGGCATTGTTTCTATAATTTCAACTTCGCCAATTTGCTTTTGATGAAATGTTGTTATGTTTTTAGCAGCTTGTTGAATGGCTTTTTTTAACTCAGCTGATAATAAAGCAACGGCTTCATTAATTTCATTTTCACTCACAACAAAATCATTCAACACAACGCCATCAAATTGCTGTGTGAATCCTTTAATAGCATTATCCCCATTTAATTTCACTTCATTCAAAACAGTTTTTACTTTTTCCTGTAATGAAGTTGAATCAAACGAAGGACGCAGAAGTAACTGCTGCCATTCACTTTTATCAGGATAGAAATAAGTTTTCATAATCTTAATTTGCACATTTACTAATTTGCATATCTGCACATTAAACAATCATCTTTTCAATCGGCACAACTAAAATGCCCTGTGCGCCTGCTGCTTTTAATTGTTCGATAATATCCCAAAATTGATTTTCGTTTAAAACACTATGCACGCTACTCCAACCTTCTTCGGCCAAAGGCAACACAGTAGGGCTTTTCATGCCGGGTAACAAACTAATGATCTCTTTTAATTTATTGTTGGGTGCATTCAATAAAATATATTTATTGTTCTTTGCTTTTTTAACAGCAGCAATTCTGAAAATAATTTTATTCAGCAATTGTTGTTTATCTGCATCCAGATTTTTGTCTTTAATTAAAACAGCTTGGGATTCTAAAATAATTTCTGATTCCTTCAATCCATTCATAAATAAAGTAGAGCCGCTGCTTACCAGATCGCAAATGGCATCAGCTAAACCAATACCTGGAGCAATTTCAACGCTGCCGCTTATTTCATGGATCTCTGCTTTAATATTTTTTTCTTTTAAAAATTTTTCAAGAATTACAGGATAACTTGTTGCAATTTTTTTACCTTCTAAAAAAGTGGCATCAGAATATGTTTCACTTTTTTTAATGGCGATGGATAATCGACATTTTCCGAAACCTAATTTCTCAACAACTTCAACTTTTTTATTTTTTTCGAACACAACATTTTCTCCCACAAAGCCAATGTCGGCAACGCCATCTTCCACATACTGCGGAATATCATCGTCGCGCAAAAAGAAAACTTCCAATGGAAAATTATTTGCATCGGCCTTTAATTTATTTACGCCGTTGGAAATATCAATGCCGCATTCTTTCAATAATCTGATCGAATCATCATGCAGTCTTCCACTTTTTTGAATTGCTAATTTTAATTTCATAATTTTTTTTTAATAAAAAAGGGCTCACTTTTCAGTAAGCCCTTCAATGTTTTATAATATCAACACAAAACACCAACAGCCTACCCGATGGGTAAATGATGATGATGGATATGTGTAGTTTGTTTCATAATTGTGGCGCAAAAATAATGGCAAGAATATTCTTACACAAATATTTTATTTTTTCATTCAAAAAGGAATTTGCAGAATGATTAACTTTCCTCTTCAAATTAGCAATATGAAATCTTCGAAATCCTTTCTGGCATTGATTCTAAGTATTATTACTTTAACTAATTATGCTCAACATAATGGAATGAAATTAGTTTGGAGTGATGAATTCAATTATAAAGGGTTACCCGATTCTACCAAATGGGGCTACGATGTTGGCGGTCATGGTTGGGGTAATGACGAAAAACAATTCTATACTTCAAAAGAATTAAAAAATGCAAGAGTTGAAAATGGAAAACTTATTATTGAAACACACAAAGAAAGAATTGGCGAAAATAATTTTTCATCAGCAAGATTGGTTACAAAAGGGAAAGGCGATTGGAAATATGGTCGCATTGAAGTAAAAGCAAAGCTGCCAAAGGGTTTAGGAACATGGCCTGCCATTTGGATGCTGGCAAGCACAAAAGAATTAAAGTGGCCCGATGATGGTGAAATAGATATTATGGAACATGTTGGTTTTGATCAGGGAGTGATACATGCTTCAACGCATTGTAAAAAATATTACCACGTTATCGGTACTCAAAAAACTGCAGTTACAACAGTGGCAGATTGCAGTGAAAAATTTTATGTGTATACAATGGAATGGAATGCAGATTCGATTTGCATGTTTATCGATCAGAAAAAATATTTTACTGTTACCAACGAACATACCGGTAATGATGCATGGCCTTTTGATAAACCATTTCATTTATTATTAAATATTGCTGTAGGTGGTTTTTGGGGTGGTGCAAAAGGAATTGATGATAATATCCTTCCACAGAAAATGGAAATTGATTATGTAAGAGTTTATCAGGAAAAATAAGCAATCAATCGTTAGAGCATTGAACATTACATCCATCAGCAGAAGGTTTACCAATTGCTTCTATTTTGTAACCTCGAGTTACTTCAACACCAATTAACCGTAAAGTATAATAATGGTGCATGTATAATTGATTTCCCTTACAACAAACAAAATCTTTCTCCGGGTAAAAAAATTTACCTGAAATACTTAAAAACATAAGGGTTCCTAAGAAAACAACTGAGAAAATTGTTGCAACTATTTTTAATCTTCCAACCATAAATAAAATAATTTATTGATTGAAACTGAAAATGGGTTTCAATTAAAGAGATATCATGACGCTTGTTTTCGTTGCCTGTCTTTGCAAGAAATGAGAAATTTTTTATTCATCCGTTCATAAAATCCTAGTAATTAACTTTTACAGATTGATTATCTTACCATCTTACAAACACCGAACAAAAAAGCTAATTATGAGAAAATTAAAACACCTGTTTGCAGTTTGCATTTTATTATTGGCTTATAACTTAAGCTACTCACAAGATGCAGTAACATATCAAACACCACCAAAAGACATTGCCGATTTGCTTTTGGCAAATCCAACTCCTTCTGTAAGTATTACCAGTAGAGCGGAATGGATGATATTGATTGAAAGAAATTCTTATCCAACTGTTGAAGAACTAGGTCAGCCGGAAGTAAGAGTTGCAGGGTTACGATTAAATCCGAATAACTTTTCGCCAAGCCGACAAAACTTCATAAACAATTTTACTTTGAAAAATATCAAAGCAAATAAAGAATATAAAATAACTGGATTGCCCGCAAATATGTTAGCCGGAAATGCAAGCTGGAGCCCCGCAGAAAAAAAGTTTGCATTTACTAATACAACAGGAAATAAAGTTGATTTATATGTGGTTGATGTTCTTACACAAAAAGCAACAAAAATTAATAAAGAAGCATTGAATATTAATTTAGGAAATAGTTTTACTTGGGTTGATGATAATACGATTGTTTATAAAGCCGCAACACAACTGCCAACTGCTGCGCCCAAAAAACCAATTACTCCCAAAGGACCAACAGTGCAACAAAATCTTGGCAAAGTGGCCCCCAGTCCTACTTTCGAAGATCTTATCAAATCGCCTTATGATGAACAGATATTTGAATTCTTAGCAACATCACAACTCATTCAAAATAAAAATGGTGTTGAAACAAAAATTGGCAAGCCTTCAATTTATTTATCTTTTCAATTATCGCCCGATAAAAAATATTTTTTAACAAGAACTATTCGCAAACCATTTTCTTATTTAGTTACAGCAAATGGATTTCCTTCAACAGTTGCTATTACTGATTTAACCGGGAAAAATATTAAAACATTGGCTGAGTTATCATCAAGTGAAGGAACACCAAGCGGATATGATAATACACAAAATGTTGCAAGAGCATTTGAATGGAGAGATGATGACGCCGCTACAATAACTTGGGCAATGCCTTTAGATAGTGGATTGATAAAAAAGAAAGTTGATTATCATGATGCTGTATATTCTTTATCAGCGCCATTTACAAGCGAAGCAAAAGAATTATTTAAAACAAAATTGCGTTATGCAGGAACATCATGGGGAAATGAAACATTGGCATTAGTGAGAGAAATTTCAAGAACCAAACAAATGTCAAGAGTAGACAGATACAACACAACAAAAAATACTTTAGAAGTTTTGTATGAAAGAAGTCAAAATGATGCGTATGGCAATCCGGGTAATCCAGTTACAGAAAAAAATAAATTCGGAAGAGAAGCTGTTATCACCATTGATAATGGAACAAAATTATTAATGAATAATATTACCGGTTCGTCTCCGAAAGGTGATTTACCTTTTCTTGCAAAATTTGATTTGAATACAAAACAAAATGAAATTATCTGGCGATGCAGTGATGGTTCTTATGAATATGTTACTGATGTATTGGATGCAAACGATCTTGTTTTACTTACCAGAAAAGAATCGCAAAAAGATGTGCCTAATTATTTTATTAAAAATTTAAAATCAAAAGTTGCAGATATTTCCATCACCTCTTTCAAAAATCCTTATCCGCAATTAGATGGTGTAACCAAACAAAAAGTATTTTATAAAAGAGCAGACGGTGTTGATTTAACAGGCGATCTATATCTTCCAAAAAATTATAATAAAGATAAAGATGGACCATTACCTGTTTTGATTTGGGCTTATCCGCGTGAATTTAATTCGGCCGCAGATGCAGCACAGGTGCGTGGTTCGCAATATCGCTTTACAACAATCAGTTGGGCTTCACCAATATTTTATGTAACGCAGGGATATGCAATTTTAGATAATGCTGAAATGCCGATCGTTGCAAAAGATGATAAAAAACCTAACGATACTTTTATCGAACAATTACAATTAAATGCCGAAGCAGCGATCAATAAATTAAGTGAATTAGGTGTTGGAGATAAGAATCGCGTTGCAGTTGGCGGACATAGTTATGGTGCATTTATGACAGCAAATTTATTGGCACATACAAATTTATTTAAAGCCGGTATTGCAAGAAGTGGTGCATATAACAGAACGCTTACGCCATTTGGTTTTCAGAATGAAGACAGAACTTATTGGCAAGATCCTAAATTATATTTTGACATGAGTCCGTTTAGTTTTGCCGATAAAATTAAAACACCTATATTATTAATTCATGGTGATGCTGATGATAATTCAGGAACATTTCCAATCAACAGCGAAAGATTATTCAATGCAATAAAAGGTCATGGTGGAACTGTTCGTTTTGTTTTTCTTCCTTACGAAGCACACAGCTATCGCGGCAAAGAAAATTTACTCCACATGCTTTGGGAACAAAATCAATGGTTAGAAAAATATGTGAAGAACGCTAAATAGAAATAAAATAATTGGGCATTAGTTGATATAAAAATTATTGATTAATGCCCTCTTTTTCTGTGTTTGTGATAATGACTTTTTTTATGAGGATGTTTTTCAGATGAACTTTGTTCAGTAGGATGCGCAATAACTTTAAGATTTCTTCTAAGCAAATTACCCAACAATAATAAAGCAATTGCCATAAAGCCAAACACTACTTCAGATAATTGATAGGAAATTGTATAATATTCTAAAACAACAAAAAGAGTCAACAACAAACCCTGTATCAAAATAAAATAAGGATATAATTTATGATGTAAGAAAGTAACAATAGCTGAAACAATACTAAATATACCAACTGCAACAATCAATATCCATCCCATCAAACTATAATCTGCAAAGAAAGAACCTTTCAAATCATCAATGCTTAATTGTAATGATCGACCGGTGTCATCCATAATTAACATAGCACCACCGCCGATTGCAGCAATAGCCGTAACAATTAAAATAGCGATACAAAGTTTACGAACAGATTTCATGGCAAACAATTTTTATCAAAAGAAAATCAAGTTACAAATTAAATCAATGATTTCTATCAGGAAAATTATCTCTTTGCTTCCAGCACTTCGATATCAAAAACCATGATACTGTTAATTGGAATTTTGGTACTCATTGTTCTGATAGAATATGCTAATCCAGAAGGAATGATCAATTGAATCTTACCTCCCACTTTACACATTGGCAAACCAATTGTCCAACCTTTGATTAAACGGCTTAATGGAAATACCGCTGGCTTATCTTTTGTTTGATCGAAAACAGAACCATCACTTAACAACGAACCTTTATAAAAAACAGTCACAGTATCTTTTAAATTTACAAGATTACCATTACCTTCTTTTATAATTTTATAGAACACGCCATTTATCGAACCTGTTGTATCAATTTTTTTTGCTTCAACTGCTTTGTATATTTCAGCAATATCTTTTTTTGATTGTGATAAACTATCTGCATTTTTTGTCCATGCGAAAATTGGCCGTTGTTTATTTTCTTTTCTTACAAATGAATCGCCAAATTTTGCATTCGCTAATTGAAATCCACCATTCCATAAATAGAATTTATTATTTTCAACACCGCCACCAAAGTCAATCCTGTCCTTTGCTTTAGCCGTTGCATCGTAAGAAAATTTTGCTTCAGTTAATTCAATTGACTTACCATTATTTAATTGAATCCACTGATTTCCAAAATATGCTTTGCGCTGTAACTGGCCATTTACTCCTGAAAAATTTTCATTGAATGAATATAAGTTTCGTAAATACTTGCCATCTTTTGGTGCTTTAAAACTTGCAATTAATTTCCATTTTTGTAATTCAGGCAAATAAATATATCCGGTATAAATTGTTGTTCTAGTAATAGTATCTGGCATAGCAGTTACTAATAATTTATAAGTGCTATCTGTATTCCAAGGATACACCCAATGACTATGACCACCGGTTCCTTCATTACCAAATCCATCTGCAAAAACATCTTCGCCCTTTACCATTAATTTAACTTTGTTGCTATCGGCAACTTTATTTCTATCAACCGCTTCATTGCCTGCATCCCAAACAGAAAAAATAACCCGTCGTTCATTTTCACTATTCACCTGAATTCCTAAATAACCTCGTGCAAAACCACAAGCCATATAATAACTATGCAAGTGATCAAAACCTTTTGGAACAGTTAATTCATTATAAAATTGAGTTACTTTATTGCTGTCATTAACAGAATATTTTAAATGAACAGAAGCTGCATTGCGTCTAGGTTTTGCATTGAAATGAATTCCATTTACAGCATCACCATTTAATTGTAATGATTGAATTGTTGCAACAGATTTATTAGCAGAAATATTTGCAGATAATGTTACCGTATAAAATCCAGATTGAGTAATATGAATATTTCCCGCTTTACAAATTTTATATGAGTTGCTTTTAGGAATACTTACAGGAAATTTTTTATCTGCTATTTCCAGTAAAATAGTACTTCCACTGAATGGATTTTTTGCGAGAAGATTTATATTGATGGTTCCTGTATCACGAATAAAGAAATGAAATTCTATTTTTTGATTTGCATCTTTCCATTCAACGGATGAATCTTTTTTATTGAAAAAAAGATCCTCATCGTTTTCGGCAGGAACTGCATACCCTGTAAATGCCGGGATGTTCACATTTTTTTGAGCAAACAAAACTGAAGAAACAAATAAACAAATCAGTAAAGTAAAATATCGTAACATAAAAATTATTTCGGTTAATCAAACTTACTGAAAACAAAACCACTCTGAAGTAAAAAATATTTTTGAACAGAAATCAGGGAATACGCTTAGACAATTGCGAGGTTCATAAAAAAGAGTAAAATGTTACTAAAAAATTAATTTCTTAAAAAATTAAACAAACGTTTGATTAATTCAAACATTTGTTTAATTTTGCCCTTCAAACCCTTCCAACATGAGTGTAGATAAAAAAGAACATATTATTAATACTGCCATAGAACTCTTTGCCGAAAAGGGTTTTGAAGGAACTTCTGTTCGGGATCTCGCTGCAAAAGCCGATGTGAACATTGCCATGGTGAATTACTATTTTGGTTCGAAAGACAAATTATTTGAAGCCATAATTGAACACAAAGCCTCATATATGAGGGAAAGATTGGAAGAAATCACAACCGACAAATCAAAATCAGTGATCGAAAAATTAGATGCAGTAATTGAAACTTATGTGAACAGAATTTTATCGCAACACCATTACCATCGAATTATTCATCAGGAATTAATGCTGAAACAAAGAGAAGAAGTGCATAATAATATTATCACCCTCTTCAACAAAAACACACTCATCATTAAAAGCATTATTGAACACGGTATCAAGAAAAAAGTATTTAAAAAAGTAGATCCGGAATTAACATTCGCTTCTATTCTGGGTACCATCAATCAGGTGATGTTATCTAAAGCCATGTGTAATCAGTTAATGAATAAAGAAAAAAATTTCAACCCATATATCGATGAAAATTTTAAGAAACGAATCATCACACATTTAAAACAATTAATTCGCTCGCTTTTAATACAACATTAATTCAAATACAGATTATGACTAATCAAGAAACAAAACAAAAAAAAGAAATTCCCGTTAAGTTTATTGTTATCGGCATTATTTTTTTAGTTGCAGCTTTTTTTGGCTACAAAAAAATAAGTTATGTCTTAACACATGAAACAACCGATAATGCACAAATAGAAACGCAAATAACTCCTGTGTTACCAAGGGTTTCAGGGTATGTTAAAACAATTACTGTTAAAGATTATGATTCAGTTAAAACAGGTGAATTACTTGTTGAATTGGATGATGCGGAATTGCAAACACAATTGGCAGAGATGGAAGCCGATTATCGTCAGGCTGAAGTTGACATCATCAATGCAAAAGCATCTTTGAACAATGCAATCGTTTCTTTGAGTGTAAATAAAGGAACCATTGATATCAATAATGTGAAGCTGCAAAAATCGAAAGAAGATCTGCAACGCGATAAAAATTTATACACTGCAGAAGCCATCACCAAAAAACAATTGGATGATTCGCAATATGCATTGGAAACGGCGCAAAAACAATTTGATAACAGTAAGAATGATCTAAGTTCTGCTGAAAGTAGAATTGCTGTTTTAAAAGCATCAGTTGAAAAAACACAAGCTGCTTTGGCTGTAAAACAAGCAAAGATCGATCAAACAAAACTCAAAATTTCTTACACCAAAATTTATGCGCCCCAAACTGGAAGAATTGGAAAGAAAAATGTTTCGGAAGGACAATTCATTCAAGCAGGCACGCCTTTATTTTCTGTTGTGAACGATAGCACTTATTGGATCATAGCCAATTTCAAAGAAAATCAATTAAGCAAATTAACGCCTGGCAAAGAAGTAAATATTGAAGTAGATGCATTGCCAGATCTAAAATTAAAAGGAACAATTCAAAGTTTAAGTGATGCAACTGGTGCAAGATTTTCTTTGCTTCCACCCGATAATGCAAGTGGCAATTTTGTAAAAGTTACTCAACGTGTTCCTGTAAAAATAAACATCAATGACGCTGAAAAATATAAATCACAATTACGTGCCGGATTAAGTGTGTTTGTAAGCATCGATATTAAATAAATCGTAAATCATAGTTCGTACTTAATACTTCTTAAATCAAAGTTTGAATGGCTACACCCAAAGGTTTTGCAAGGGCTATTATTGTAATTACAACTGTTACTGCTGCAGTGATGGAGTTGATCGATACATCGATCGTGAATGTGGCATTGAGTGACATGAGCGGTAGTTTAGGTGTGAACATTGAAGACATTAGTTGGGTAATTACTTCCTATGCAATTGCGAATGTTATCATCATTCCTCTAACAGGATTTTTAGCTGAATATTTTGGAAGAAGAAATTATTATATCGTTTCAATGATAATTTTTACTGCTGCATCTTACATGTGTGCGCAGTCAACAAGTTTGGTTGAAATTATTGCATGGCGTTTTATTCAAGGTGTTGGTGGTGGTGCATTATTATCAACTTCACAAGCTATTTTATTTGATGCATTCGAACCAAAAGATCGTCCTATTGCTTCGGGTTTATTTGGAATGGGGATTGTTCTAGGGCCCACGCTGGGACCAACTCTTGGCGGTTTCATTATTGATCATGCCTCTTGGCCTTTGATATTTATGATCAATATTCCAATCGGTATTGTTGCAACATTTTTATCTTATACTTTCATCGAGAAAAGGGAAGGCGAAGGCAAAAAGAAAAAACAAATTAAAATTGATTATACAGGAATTTTATTATTAGCAGTCGGCATTGGTTGTTTGCAATATGTTTTAGAAAGAGGCGAAGCTGAAGATTGGTTTAATAGCGAATTAATTAGAATTACTTCCATCATTGCAACGGTTGGATTAATTGGTTTTATTACTTACGAATTAAGTATCGATCATCCTGCCGTTAATTTAAAAGTATTGAATAATCGAAACCTTGCATTCACTACCATTTTTACATTTATTGTTGGCTTGGGATTATTTACTTCCGTATTTGTGTTTCCTGTTTTAGCACAAAGAGTTTTAGGATTTACTGCCTACGAAACAGGTTTAACATTATTAGCACCAACAATGTTAACGGTAATCATGATGCCCATTATTGGTAAGACAATGAGCAAAGGTGTATCACCCATTCCATTTGTAGTTACCGGATTTTTATTATTTGCTGCATATTGTTATACAAGTTCTATAATGAGTCCTGATGTTGGCAAATGGGATTTCTTTTTTCCTTTAGCCTTAAGAGCAGTTGGTATTAGTATGGTGCAGTTGCCATTAATTAATCAGGCTGTTGCAGGGTTAGCGCCAAAAGATTATGCGTCGGGCATTTCATTAAATAATATGATTCGTCAATTAGGTGGTGCATTTGGTATAGCATTGGCAAATAATTATATCGCCAATCGTTATGCGCAACACCGAATGGATTTGGTAAGTTCTATGCCAAATGGTTCGCCGGCATTAACCGAAAGATTAAATATTATTTCGCAAGGACTTATCAGTAAAGGAAGCGATGTTGCCGGTGCCGGAACAAAAGCATTGGCCACAGTGAATGCAATAGTTGATCGCCAAGCAAATTATTTATCGTACTTGGATACATTTAGATTGATAGGAATATTTTTCATTGTCGCCATTCCGTTAGTTGCATTTTTAAGAGTGAAGAAAAAAACAGCAACAGAAATTGCTGCACAAATGAAAGCAGCAGCAGAATCGCATTGATGAAAAAACAAATTATAAAAAAGAAAAAATAAAATTTTTATGTTACCGGCAGTAGAATAAAAATGAAACACCTGTTGTGTCACTCACTTCAACGTTCAGATCAATATTGAACAGAAAGCCGAAGAGTGCGACGCAACGAAGATGACATGAAAATCAAAAGCTAGTAACAAAAAACATAGAATTTAAAAAACAAAAAGATGAAAAAAAGTTTAATCTTCTTAACAGTACTGATCACAGCAAATGCAGGTATAGCACAGGTTAAAGTGAATTCGGAATTAAAAAATTTGATTACTCAATCCTTCGGTTATTTTCCAAAAATAAAAGAAGTAGAAAATACTGTAGCCACAGCACAAGAAAAAGTAAGTTTAATACAACTAAATAAATCGCCGGAAATAACTGGCGTTGCATCATACGAATTTGTACAACCAAAAATCACAATTCCATTGGGTGGTGTTGATTTTCAATTTGCACCGGTGCATAATTTAAACGGTAATTTAAATGCAACTTATTCTTTGTTCGACTTTGGAAGATTAAAAGCAAACGTTACTAAAACAAAAGATGAATTGCAATTGGCAAAACATAATGTTGATAATGTAAAAGCACAATTGGCAAATCAGGTGGCAATCATTTATTATAATATTGTTTATCTGCAAAAAGCAATCAGCATTCAGGATAGTGTAATTAATTTTTTAACAGACAATAAAATTGTTGTTCAAACAAAATTAAAAAATGGCGATGCTTTAAAAATTGATCTGCTCAACATTCAGGCAAACATTGATGCAGAACAAAACAGAAAAGTTGATCTGTTGAATTCGTTACAAAAACAATTGAATTTATTGGAATATACAACCGGCATAAAAAACAATAACGGGCAGGTTTTTGATTTTGATGTTAATCTTACAGATGCCAATGCAGCATTGAGTTTGGCGCAAACAACTAATATTGATTTTTTATTAGCGAAAGATAAAATAAAACAATCTCAAAGCGATCTGGAAATTGCAAAACTCGGCGATAAACCTTTTGTTGGATTGAATGCAATTGCTGGTACAAAGAATGGTTACATCCCCGATGTAAATAATTTGAAATTTAATTATGCTGCCGGTGTTTCTTTATCGATCCCAATTTATAATGGTGGTAAAACTAAACAGCAGATAAAATTGCAACAAAATATTATTAAACAAAACGAGTTAGCTGTTGAATCGTTAAGCAATAATTATAAAAAAGATATTCAGCAAGCATTAACTGATATCAGAAGTAATTACGAACGCATTAATAATACCAAAGGACAAACAGAACAAGCATTATACGCACAACAATTAGCAGCAACAAGATTTAAAAATGGTGTAGGAACTAATTTAGAATTAACCAATGCCAGCACTAATGTGCAACGTGCGTTGTTAACCAAATTGCAATACGAATATCAATTATGTTTAGCTAAAGTAGAATTGGTAAGATTGATGGGATATCAGTATTGGTAAACCCCTATCCCTATAGAATAATATTTTTAATTAAAAGAATAATAAGTGTTTTAATAACTCCCCTTTAGGGGTTGGGGGTATCTTATTTCGCATCAAACCAAACAGGCTTTTGGCTATCGGGTGATGCATTATAATTGATGAAAAGTTCATCTCCTTTTTTTACATCTTTCACAACAGTGATGCTGATCAATTCATTTTCGTAATCCATGTTATAGTCGCAATTCGAATTATAATCATGATTATACATCGATACATAACCCAACCCCAATGCACCTAATTTTGTGCTTTTGCCCCATTCGAAAATATAATGAAACAATTTAGATTGTTCAATCGCTTTTCTTTCAGCCATTGTAAAAACCAATACAGGTGAGATTTCAATCACTTTCCCAGCTTTAATATTTTTTGTGGTATAAACACCTCTTCCACCCTTTTCTTTACCGGATGCAGCAATGACCAAACAAGGTAAAATCATATTTTTATTTAAGTCAGCGAAGATAACCCGTTAAACGAATTGAAAATAAATTTTTGCAGTTGGTATTGTGATTATAATCTTTCGATCATTCGTTCTACCATTTTATAAGTAGCCGGACAATATTCAATATTTTGTTTGTGAACATGAATATAATCGACCATTTTCTTTTTGGTTAAATGCGGGAAACCTGCACAGTCAGCGGGTCGTACATCGTAGATAGAACATTTATTATCCTTTAGATTTAAGAACTGACAGGGTTGCTTTGTGTTCATCCAATCGCCTTCTTTTTTATCATACTCCAACCATTTGTCTTTAAACTCCTGTACGGTTGTTCCAAAATGTACCGCAATACGTTTAATATCTTTTGTTGTAAATGTAGGAGTCATTGTTTTGCAACAATTGGCGCAACTTAAACAATCTGTTTCCTTCCATACTTCAGCATCAATTTCTTCAACACGTTTATGCAAACCTTTAGTCGGATTTTTTTCAAGCTTTGTTAAAAAACGTTTGAATGCTTTTTTATTGTAACGAACTTTTTGTTTAAAAGAACGAAGATTAATAGGCTCCATTTATTATTTTAAATTGAAATAGATGATTTAATGCTGATATTGCAAGTCGCGAATATAAGTGATTAATGCAAAACGTAAATTTGATGAGCAGAATAGTTACAGCAGAAGTGTGCGACGCAACAGTAGTATCATTGAAAAACAAAAGTTCGTAACAAAAAAATAAATATTCAATCATAAATCTCCATGTGGGAAGCGTATAAAAAAGGATTCAAAGCTTATTTACAATTAGAGCGATCACTTAGCGATAACTCTGTTGAAGCTTACCTGCGTGACGTGGAAAAATTGACTGAATATTTATTGGCAACCAATCAAACTAAATCGCCGGCAGAGGTAGAATTAAAAGACCTGCAACATTTTGTTCAGTGGATAGCCGAATTAGGAATGACGGCAACATCGCAATCGAGAATTATTTCGGGCATTCGTGGATTTTATCATTATTGTTTGATCGAACAAATAACAGTAAACAATCCATCAACTTTATTAGAAGCGCCAAAAACAAAAAGATCATTACCCGATTTTTTAAGTTTCGAAGAAATTGAAAAAATAATTGCTCAAATTAATGTTAGTACAAATGATGGCGGCAGAAATAAAGCTATCCTGGAAACCATGTACAGCTGCGGTTTGCGGGTAAGCGAAGTAATTAATTTAAAACTAAGTTGTTTGTATCTGGATGTTGGTTTTATTCGAGTAATTGGTAAAGGCGATAAAGAAAGATTAATTCCAATTGGTACCGATGCCATCAAATTCATTAAAATTTATAAGGACAATATTCGTGTGCATCAACAAATTCAAACTGGATTTGAAGACATTTTATTTTTAAATAAACGTGGCAATAATTTATCGAGAGTGATGATATTTTATATCATAAAAGACCTGGCACAAAAAGCAGAAATTAAAAAGAATATTTCGCCACATACTTTTCGCCATTCTTTTGCAACACATTTGGTAGAAGGCGGTGCCGACCTGCGTGCCGTGCAAGAAATGCTTGGCCACGAAAGCATTACCACCACTGAAATCTACACACATTTGGACAGAGATTTTTTGAGAAATACTTTACAACAATTTCATCCTGCATTCAAAAAATAATCGGGCAATCGGATCAGTTTTCGTAATTTGTATGTGCTTCGAAATATGAACTTAACTAAGGATCATAAAAAGTCAACCCTGTTTCTAACCATTTATTTTGCATGGTGGTTTTATTTTGCTTATTCTTATTTTATAAAAAACAATTCAAGCAATTTCTATCTTCAAAGTAATGCAAATCTATTTCTCATTTCATTTGCCATCATGTTCGCTTATTGGTTGATTCTTTTATTTATGGTATTGATTAATAAAGGGGATAGACAAACAGATTTTTTAATTTTGTTTGGATTAGTAAGTTCTCCTTTGGCTATCACATTATTTTATATTTTATCCGAATTATAAAAAATAAGTTTAGCCCATCACAAAACATTTCAACTATTCAATTGTTGTATTAGGTTTGTATCACCAAAAACAAAAAACAAGTATGAAACAATTATTATTGCTTGCAGCAACCATTTGTACATTAAGTGCAACAGCACAAATTAAAATGCCTGCACCAAGTTCAACACAAACCATCACTCAGGATTTCGGTTTAGGAAAGATCGAGTTAATTTATTCTCGTCCAAATATTAAAGGAAGAGTTTTATTTAAAGAAAACAGCGAGTTAGCACCGCTAGGAAAAGTATGGCGTACAGGTGCCAATGCTGTTACTAAAATTAAATTCAGCGATCCTGTTATGATGGCCGGAAAAGCAATAGACACGGGTAGTTACGCCATCTGGACCATTCCCGGAAAAAAAGAATGGACCATCATTATTAATAAAGATGCAAAAAACTGGGGCACAGTTTATTCCGAAGCCGATGATCTTTGTCGCTTTACGATAGAAGAAGAATCAATGAAAACAAGTGTGGAAAGTTTTACTATGCAGTTTGCCGATATAAAAGCCGAAAGTTGCGAATTGCATTTAATGTGGGGAACTACAGCAATTCGTATTCCTATTACAACAAACGTGAAAGAAAAAATCAGAGCACAAGTTGATAAAGCTTTGAGTGGCGATAAAATTACTGCAGGTACTTATCAAGCAGCTGCTAATTTTTATTACGAGTGGGATAAAGATTACAATAAAGCTTTAGCCAATGCTGCAAAAGCGACTGAAGCCAGTCCGAAAGCATTTTATTTATTTTTATTAAAAGCAAAGATTGAAAAAGATCTGGGCGATAAAGTAAGTGCCAAAGCAGATGCTGAAAAATGTATTGCTTTAGCTATTGAAGCAAAGAATGATGATTATGTTCGTCAGGCAAAACTCTTAATCTCAAAATTGTAAATCTTGATTGCGATAAAATTAGAACGGCAACTTTTTTAGAGTTGCCGTTTTTTTATTTTTCTAATTTCTCATGCACCAATTTTAATGCTTTCTCCAATTGTTGTTCTTTGGTAAGATCACTGTTATCTAAAACAATTGCATCAGCAGCTTTACGCAATGGACTCACTTCGCGATTGCTGTCAATATAATCACGCATTTCTAAATTCTTTTTTACATCTTCAATATTAATGCTTGGATTTTTCGCGTACAATTCTTTGAAACGCCTTTCCACTCTCACTTCCGGGTCGGATGTAACAAATATTTTTAATTCGGCATTTGGAAAAACAGTGGTGCCAATATCTCTGCCATCCATTACAATTCCTTTCTTCGTTCCTAATTTTTGTTGCGCAGCCACAGCAAATTCACGAACTTCTTTAATAGTAGAAACGTCGCTAACTTTTTCGCTCACCACCATGTCGCGAATTTCTGCTTCCACATTTTCATCATTCAATAACATATCGCTTTTGCCATTGGCATCGTTGTATTCAAAATCGAGCGAAATATTTTGCAACGCCTCATTCACTTTTCCAATATTATTCCAATCAATTCTTTCACGCAAAAAATATAAGGTAATGGCACGATACATGGCACCACTGTCAACAAAAACATAATTCAATTCTTTAGCCAACGCTTTAGCCAGCGTGCTTTTGCCGCAAGACGAATAACCATCAACAGCAATAATTATTTTTTTCATGGCACAAAGATGAAGCAAAATTTTTATTTTGTAGCAAGCTGTTGAAATTCTATTTAGCTGTTGTTGCGTCGCACTCGTCAACATTCTGATACTTTATTCTGCAAATAAAAAATCCCGCTTCAACAGCGGGACTTTTTTATTATAATTTTTCTTTGATGAACTTTTTTATTTTCTCCTGCAACGCAGCACTCACGGGCACTACAGGCAAACGGAAATTATTTTCAATCAATCCAAGCTCGTATAAAAATGCTTTTACACCGGCCGGATTGTTTTCTACAAATAAATAATCAATCGCTTCGATCAATCGTAAATGATCTCTACTTGCTTCTGAAAAATTTCCCTTCAACGCATTGCGAATGATTGTAGAAAATTGTTTTGGAAAACAATTCGCTACAACACTTATCACACCATCAAAGCCAAAAGAAATTTGTGGCAGACTTAATTCATCATCACCACTCACTACTAAAAAATCATTTGGTCTGTCGCGAATAATTTCCATGCATTGATGAATACTGTCGTGCGCTTCTTTTATTCCTGCAATGTTCTCAACCTCATGAGCCAAACGCAAAGTTGTAGCAGCAGTAATATTTCTTCCTGTTCTTCCCGGAACATTGTATAATAAAATTGGCTTTGGTGTTTCGGATGCCAATGCTTTATAATGCTGAAAAATTCCTTCCTGCGAAGGTTTGCTGTAATAAGGCGATGCACTTAAAACAGCTGTTGCTTTTTCGAGAGGAAATGAATGCAAATCTTTAATTAATTCGTTTGTATAATTACCACCAATACCAACAATTACCGGCACACGAAAGTTTACTTTATCGTAAGTATAATTAATAATATCCTTCTTCTCCTGCTTATCTAAAGTTGGTGTTTCACCGGTTGTACCCAGCGTAATTACATACTCAACGCCTCCATCAATGACATAGTCTATTACTTTGCCAATTGCGTCGAAATCCACATCACCATTGGATTTAAAAGGGGTTACCAATGCTACACCAGTTCCTTGCAGTTTTGTTCGAAGTGACATTTTTGTTTTTTTTAATTATTAAAAATTGAATACCAAATAAAAAGCCTTCCCATATTTTGAGAAGGCTTTGGTTAGTTTATGTTTAAATATACAAACAACATCAAGCATCTTCTCTTTCGGAGATGTTCTTCTTGCTTGAATATTTCTTTATTAAGTTCATTGTGAAACGAAAATAATGTGATTTTATATCAGCGCAAAATATTTTTTTGAAAATAAATTGCTGAAAAATATTCTACAGTACAAGTGTGCGACGCCACCGCTGTTGATTATTGTTCTTCCGTTGAGTCAACAATTAATTCTTCCCAAAAACCCATCTTGCCATACTTTTCAATTCTATTGTTTACTCTTGTTTGCGGATCGATACTTTTTAATTCCTTGATATTTTTTTCAAGAAAAGTTTTTAAAATATCAGCAGCTTCAGTATAACTCCAATGAGCGCCACCTAAAGGTTCGTTAACTATTTCATCAACCAAACCAAAACCTTTCATATCTGTTGCAGTTAAACGCAATTGCTCGGCAGCAACTTCTTTTTTATCCCAACTGCGCCATAAAATAGAAGAACAAGATTCAGGCGAAATAACCGTGTACCAAGTATTTTCCATCATCAAGGTTCTATCACCAACACCAATTCCAAATGCACCACCACTGGCACCTTCGCCAATGATAACAACAATGATGGGAACTTTTAAACGAATCATTTCATAAATATTTCTTGCAATGGCTTCACCTTGTCCGCGTTCTTCGGCTTCTAATCCGGGAAATGCGCCGGGTGTATCAACTAAAGTAATAACAGGTTTATTAAATTTTTCTGCTAGGCGCATTAAGCGTAATGCTTTGCGATAACCTTCGGGATTAGCCATACCAAAATTTCGCAGTTGACGCATCTTGGTATTATTTCCTTTTTGCTGACCAATAACCATAACCGTTTCTCCATTCAATTGAGCAAAGCCACCAACCATTGCTTTATCATCCTTCACATTTCTATCGCCATGCAGCTCAACAAAATCAGTAAAAATATTATCAATATATTTTAAAGTATAAGGGCGATCGGGATGGCGACTTAATTGTACACGTTGCCATGGTGTAAGATGTTCAGTGATCTCTCTTCTTTTATCGATGATGGCATCTTGTAATTTTTGAATGCTATCACTCATGTCGATCTTACTCTTCTCGGCAGTTTGTTTCAATTTTTCTATTTCCTCGTACAAAACTTTAATGGGTTGTTCGAAGTCTAAAAATTGTCTATTTGGATATTCAGGCATAGTTAATTTTTGGGTGTTAAGATGGTAAAATTAGGGGAAGAGATTTTTTTAGAAAAGATTTGTTTATAAAAAGCCGATACCCTTATCTTTGCCGTCCTGAAAATAAAGGTATTAAAACTATCTTTAAAAAAAGGATCGGTAGTTCAGTTGGTTATCTCGCCTGAGGCGAGACGCCATGTAAAAGTTCTTAAATGTTGTTTTATACTTACATAATTGAAAATCCTTCAGGTATTTTTTATAAAGGAAGTACCTCTGATTATATAAGAAGATTAGAGCAACATAATGAAGGTTTGAGTAAATATACAAGAGGCAAAGGACCGTGGAAGCTTATTTTTGTTCAAATATTTCAAACCAGAAAAGAAGCTGAAGTGCTGGAAAATAAATTTAAAAGATGTAGTAAAGATTATTTACGTTGGCTGATTACTCAGCCTGTGAATGTGATTGATAAGAATTTGGATCGGTAGTTCAGTTGGTTAGAATGCCGCCCTGTCACGGCGGAGGTCGCGGGTTCGAGTCCCGTCCGGTCCGCAAAAAAGCCTGCAAACATTGCAGGCTTTTTCATTTATACCTCTGTAATTTAATACTTGAAAATTTTCCCATTCACCATTACTTCCTGAGTTGCATCATCAAAAGTTGCTTTAAAACCTGTTCTTGCAGCTGCATTGGTCATTATGGTTGCAATAGAATGATTATATCCTGCTTCAACAGGAGCATTTGGTTGCTTTCTGCTTCTCACACATTCCATCCAATTACGAACGTGATTCGATGTAAGCGTATCTCCACCAGTATTTGCTGATGCCACAACTTTTTCACTTAGTTCCGATAAATTAATTTCAGGAAGCAAGTTTGCTTTCATGTTCATCGCCGCAGCTTCTTTTTCATGCAAGCCGCCACGAGGAGAAATTTTATTAGTGATTAAATTTAATTCACCACCATTAGCATAATAAATTTCTGAAGGATTTTCATCGCCGTTGTGCATACGGGAAGAAAATACTACTTGAAAATTTTTATCAATTTTTTCATCACCATATTCAAATACTGCAGTTGTTGTGTCCCAATTTTTTCTTCCATCTTTCCATGCATACACACCACCATTTGCCACAACACTGTGTGGATGTTTTAGTTGAGTGAACCAATGAACTGTATCAATCTGATGACTCATCCATTGCCCCGGCATACCTGAAGAATAAGGCCAGAACAAACGATACTCCAAATATTTTCTTGCATCAAAATTTTCATAAGGCCGATTCATTAAAAATCTTTTCCAATCAGTATCTTCTTCTTTTAATTGTGCAACCAATGCAGGTCTGCGCCATCTTCCAGGTTGATTTACATTCCATGTTAATTCAACCATTGTGATGTTTCCAAATTTCCCTGCTTGAATAAAATCAGCAGCAGTTTTATAATTTGTTCCGCTTCTTCGTTGAGAACCAATTTGAATAATTTGATTTGATGCTTTGATGGCTTTTAATGCAGCACGATTATCTTCCATTGTTTCGGCAAATGGTTTTTCGACATACGCATCACAATGTGCTTTTACAGCTTCGATAGAATGTAATGCATGCTGAAAATCAGCAGTACTAATAAAAACTGCATCAACAGACTTTGAATTGTAGAGTTCATCATTATTTTTAAAAGGCGTAATATCATGTTGCATTTTATTTTTCCAAAAGTTAATTCCTTCTTCTCTTCTTATTTTCCATATGTCAGAAACTGCAACAATATCAAAATTCAATTCTTTATAACAATTCATAAAAGCAGGAGAATGCGAAAATTTGTGTCGGTCCGAAAAGCCCACCACGCCTACCCTAACGCGATCATTGCTTCCAATAATTTTATTATAACTGCTTGCTGTAAAAGCAACTTTACTGAACATAATTCCTGCACCTGCCATAGCAGATTGTTTAAGAAATAATCGTCTATTTTTTTTCATAATAAAAAATTTATTTTAAAATTATCTGTAATAAGATTCTAAAATACAAAAAGTATAATCAATAATTTTCTATTTATTGATTATTAATTCGAAATATGATTTTTATTGAAGAAAAATTAGGTGGAAGAATGTTTTTGAAAGGTAAAAATTTTGTAGCCCTAAAAAAGAATGTCCATATATGCTTAGCAAAAGCGGATAAAAAAATCATTTTGCTTCAGCAACAAAAAAATACTCTTCAGCAGAATTATAATTTTTAGAAAAATTGTGTTGAGAAAGTGATGGCTTATTTTTTAACCAATCTTCCAAAATAAAAATATTGTATTGCAATGTTTCGTTGATAAACTGAAACATGTCTTTATCATTATAATTATAAGCAACAGCACCAACTTTTCCAAACTCGAATAATAAAATAGGTTTCGATTGCTGAATGGTTTTGATGGCACCTTTCATCACTAATAATTCTGCACCTTCCACATCCATTTTAATTAAAGCTATTTTTTCGTTTGCAGGAATGATAGCATCTAATAATTCTGTTTCAACAAAAATGGAAATATCATTTTCTTTTTTATCGTAAGCACGTTTGAGCAATCCACTGTATGCCATATCTGTCAACACCAAATTAAATGATGTAGTTTCTTTTTTATCACTCAATGCAATACAATATGTCTTTACATTTTTACGAAACCTTTGTTTTAAAAATTGAAATAATTCAGGAATGGGTTCAAAAGCATAATGCGCTGCTTGCGGTGCAGCATCAAGCATCATTTTTAAAATCTTTCCATCGTGTGCGCCAACATCAATGCACACACTATTTTGCCCACAATTTTTTTTAATAATTTCCTTTGTAAGCCTGTCGTATCGCTCATTCTGCGTGAATGCAAAAGGAGAACGAAGTATAATTTTTTTTGCAATATTTTTTAACAAACTAATCAATTAAACAACTTTTACATTAGCAATATATCTTCTCCATTTATCGATCAGTTGTTGCATATCATTAGGCAATTCGGTTGTAAAAAACATTTCATTATTTGTTTTTGGATGAACAAAACCTAATGTTTTTGCATGCAATGCACAACGGGGACAAATCTCAAAACAATTATCTACAAATTGTTTGTACTTGGTATAAACTGTTCCTTTTAAAATTTTATCGCCGCCATATTCCCAATCGTTAAATAAAGTATGACCAAGATATTTCATGTGCACACGAATTTGATGTGTTCGTCCTGTTTCCAAAATACATTCAACCAACGTTACATAATTAAAACGTTCCAAAACTTTATAATGAGTGATGGCATGTTTGCCGGTTTCGCCATCAGGATAAGTAGTAAACATTTTTCTGTATTGCTGATGCCGTGCAATATGCGCTTCGATTCTTCCACTATCTTCTTCCACATCGCCCCAAACAACGGCAACATATTTTCGTTGCACAGTATGATTAAAAAATTGTTTTGCCAAATGTGCAGCAGCTTCTGTATTCTTTGCCAACACAATTAATCCGGTTGTGTTTTTATCTATGCGATGCACCAAACCATAACGCGGCAGATCATCTTCACTAAGCGATGGATTTTGTTGTAATAAATGATACGCCACACCATTAATTAATGTGCCGGTATAATTACCAACACCGGGATGCACCACCATGTTTGGTTTTTTATTTATCACCAATACATCTTCATCTTCGTACACAATATCTAACGGAATATTTTCGGGTTTTAATTCGGTGTATTCGGGATTAATTAAACTCAATAAAATAATTTCATCACCAGGTTTGGTACGGTAATTACTTTTTACAATTTTTCCGTTAACGGTTAAAAAGCCCGATCCAATTCCTTTCTGAATTTTATTTCTTGTAGCACCTTCAATACTTTGTTGCAGCCATTTATCTATGCGCATAGGTTCCTGACCTTTGGCAATCACAAACTCTTTTCGTTCGTACAATTCTTCGCCGGTTTCTTCCTGTAGTATTTCGATCTCATCGCTCATAAATGCAAATGTAAGCTATGAATGAGATTTTTTATTTTGTAGCAAGCTTTAGTACTTAACCAGGCTGCTGTTGCGTCGCACACTTCGACGTTCAGAGCTTTATTTAAAATAAAAAAGCAGGAAGTTTTTAATTTCCTGCTTTTTAAATTTATGTGAAAGATATTTTAATAATAATTATTCATCATCATCAAAACTCATTGCTTCACGGGTTGAAGTCAATACTTCATATTCTTCTTTGCTGCCAACGATCATGTTTTCGAAATCGCGTTGACCTGTACCTGCAGGAATTAAATGACCTGTAATTACATTTTCCTTCAAGCCCATCATGTAATCTGCTTTACCATTGATGGCAGCAGAACTTAACACTTTGGTTGTTTCCTGGAACGATGCAGCAGATATCCAACTTTGTACGCCCAATGATGCTTTTGTAATACCTAACAACACCGGTGTTGCTGTGGCTGGTTTTGCATCACGAACTTCTACTAATTTTCTATCGGCACGGCGAAGTATAGAATTCTCTTCTCTTAATTCACGAAGTGTAACAATTTGTCCGGCTTTAAACTTAGTGCTTTCGCCTGAATTAGTTACCACTTTCTTATCGTAAATAATATCGTTCTCTTCAATAAAATCAAACCTGTCTTCCAGATCTTCTTCTAAGAATTTAGTATCGCCTGCATCAACAATCTCAACTTTCTTCATCATTTGACGAACGATCACTTCGATGTGTTTATCGTTAATCTTCACACCCTGCAAACGATATACTTCCTGAATTTCATTCACAACATATTCCTGAACTGCAAATGGACCACGAATTGAAAGAATATCTGCAGGAGCAATTTGTCCATCAGATAATGGAGCACCTGCTTTCACAAAGTCACCATCCTGAACAAGGATCTGACGAGTTAATGGAACTAAATATTTCTTAATTGCGCCATCTTTTGCTTCAACGATAATTTCTCTGTTACCACGTTTTACATTACCAAATGCAACCACACCATCGATCTCGCAAACAACCGCAGGATTACCCGGATTTCTTGCTTCGAATAATTCTGTTACACGTGGCAAACCACCCGTGATATCTCTTAATTTACCTAGCACACGTGGAATCTTCACTAACACTTGTCCTGCTTTTACATCATCACCTTCTTCAACAGAGATGTGACTTCCAACAGGTAAGTTATATTGTTTGTGATCTTTTCCTTCAACAATTACGGTAGGTATTTTTGTTTTATCTTTTGATTCGATAACAACTTTTTCGCGGTGACCGGTTTGTTCATCAGCTTCATCACGATAAGTAAATCCTTCTAAAATATTATCGAATTTAATTTTACCATTTTGTTCTGCAACGATTACATTGTTGAATGGATCCCAAGTACAAATAACATCACCTTTCTTTACTACTTGTCCGTCTTTCAATTGTAAAGTAGAACCATAAGGAACGTTATTAGTAATTAATAAACGATCGTTCTTTACATCCATGATTCTTACTTCACCTGTACGACCAATTACAATATTTACTTTATGACCTTCACCATTTGTTGTTGATACAGTTCTTAAACCATCGAACTGAATTGTACCATCAAACTTAGCTGGCAATGCACTTTCAACTGATGAAGAGCCCGCAACACCACCCACGTGGAAAGTACGCAATGTTAACTGTGTACCAGGTTCACCGATTGATTGAGCTGCAATGATACCAACTGCATCACCACGTTGTGCTAAATAACCAGATGCTAAATTTTTACCGTAACATTTTACACAAACTCCACGTTTGCATTCGCATGTTAATACAGAACGAATTTCTACTGATTCAATTCCAGCTTCTTCAATTGCAACTGCAACTTCATGAGAAATTTCTTCGCCGGCTTTGATAATTAATTCATCAGTAACCGGATTGAATACATCATGTAAAGAAGTTCGCCCTTCAATTCTATCAGCTAATGGTTCAATAACATCTTCATTATCTTTTAATGCTGTAGTTGCAATACCACGTAATGTTCCGCAATCATCTTCACCAATAACAACATCTTGTGAAACGTCAACCAAACGACGAGTTAAGTAACCGGCATCAGCAGTCTTCAAGGCTGTATCGGCCAAACCTTTACGGGCCCCGTGTGTAGAAATAAAGTAATCCAATACATTCAATCCACCTTTAAAGTTTGATAAGATTGGATTTTCAATTACTTCACTTCCTGTGCTACCACTCTTACGAGGTTTTGCCATCAATCCACGAATACCAACCAACTGTTTAACCTGAGTTTTAGAACCACGGGCACCTGAATCCAACATCATGAATACAGAGTTGAATCCTTGTTTATCCAATGTCATTTCACGAATTAAACTTTCAGTGATCTTCATATCCACTCTTCCCCAAATATCAATTACCTGATTGTAACGTTCGTTATTGGTGATCAATCCCATATTATAACTTTCCCATACTTCTTCAACTTCTACTTTTGCACTATCCAATAATTCGTTTCTGATTTCAGGAACGATCAAATCATTTACACTGAATGATAAACCACCTTTGAATGCCATACGGAATCCAAGTGTTTTAATATCATCCAAGAATTTTGCAGTTTTAGGAACGTTGGTAATTTTAATAATATCACCAATTATCTCACGTAAATTTTTCTTAGTTAATAATGCATTGATATATCCAACTTCTTCAGGAACGTGTTGATTAAATAATACTCTACCAGTTGTGGTGTCAATTAATTTCTTAACCAATTTACCATTCTCGCGAACATTGGTTCTTACTTTAATATTTGCATGAAGATCGATTGCACCTTCGTTGTATGCAATAATTACTTCATCAATACTATAAAAAGATTTTCCTTGTCCTTTTACAATTTCTGTTGCAGTTGATTTTTTTCCTTTGGTGATATAGTACAATCCCAACACCATATCCTGTGAAGGCAATGTGATTGGTGTACCATTCTGCGGATTCAAAATGTTGTGTGATGATAACATCAACAATTGTGCTTCCAAAATAGCAGCATTGCTTAATGGAACGTGAACAGCCATCTGATCACCATCGAAATCCGCATTGAATGCAGATGTAACCAATGGATGTAACTGAATAGCTTTTCCTTCAACTAATCTTGGTTGAAAAGCTTGTATTGATAAACGGTGCAATGTTGGGGCACGGTTTAATAAAACAGGATGTCCTTTTAAAATATTTTCAAGAATATCCCAAACAACAGCTTCTTTTTTATCAACTAATTTCTTAGCAGACTTAACTGTTTTTACTATTCCTCTTTCAATTAATTTTCTAATGATAAATGGCTTGAACAATTCAGCAGCCATATCTTTTGGCAAACCACACTCCTGCATTTTCAAATCTGGTCCAACAACAATTACAGAACGTCCAGAATAATCCACACGTTTACCTAATAAGTTTTGACGGAAACGGCCTTGTTTACCTTTTAAAACATCACTCAAAGATTTTAATGCACGTCCGCCTTCAGCTTTAACAGCATTAGATTTACGGCTATTATCAAACAATGAATCTATCGCTTCTTGTAACATACGTTTTTCATTACGCAAGATTACTTCGGGTGCTTTAATTTCCAACAAACGTTTTAAACGATTGTTACGAATGATAACACGACGATATAGATCATTTAAATCAGAAGATGCAAAACGTCCGCCATCCAATGGAACCAATGGTCTTAGTTCTGGTGGAATAACAGGAATATATTGCATTACCATCCACTCAGGACGGTTAGTAATTCTGTTTGATGCATCACGGAATGCTTCAACAACACTCAAACGTTTTAAAGCATCTGCTTTTCTTTGTTGAGATGTTTCAGTTGCAGCTGCGTTACGAAGAGAGAAACTTAATTCATCCAAATCCAATCTTCCTAAAAGATCAGAAACAGATTCTGCTCCCATCTTTGCAATAAATTTTTGTGGATCATCATCAGACAAATATTGATTATCTTTTGGAAGATTATCAATGATATCTAAATATTCTTCTTCAGTTAATAAATCACCCGCACTTAAACTTTCTTTCACACCACCCTGTATCACTACATATCTTTCGTAATAAACAATGCTTTCTAATTTCTTAGAACTCATTCCTAATAAATAACCAATTTTATTTGGTAATGATTTGAAATACCAGATATGAACAACGGGCACAACTAATTTAATGTGACCCATACGTTCGCGACGAACTTTCTTTTCAGTTACTTCAACACCGCATCGATCGCACACAATTCCTTTGTAACGAATACGCTTGTATTTTCCACAGGCACATTCGTAATCTTTAACTGGTCCAAAAATTCTTTCGCAGAATAAACCATCACGTTCTGGTTTATAAGTACGATAATTAATTGTTTCGGGCTTTAGTACCTCACCGAAACTTCTTTCCAGAATTGAATCCGGAGAAGCAAGACTAATTGTAATTTGAGAGAAAGCTGGTTTGGGACGATTGTCTCTTTTAATGGCCATATCCTGTTACGATTTTAGTTTGAAGTACCACCTTCTTAAATCTCCTTTATTTGATTTCCATTGCATCACATACTTGTACATTCTTAGTGTATTTGCACTAAGACAAGCTGCAGTCTAATCTAAACAGTAAAATAAAAGGGATACAATACTCCAAAATGTTAAGTCGGCAAAGGTAAGGATAGGATTTTAAATAGAAAAGGAAAGTTTTTGGAGATTTAAAGCAATTTTTTTTCACTTAAAAAGTGTGATTCTCGGTCAAATTTTTAGCATGCCTGAATTTTAAAATTCGTTTTAAAGGTATAATTCGCAAATCCCCAACAAATTGACATTACTGTTTAGCATGATGCCTATCAATCCTAAACATGACGGCTGTCAGTTTTTAGTTGATACGTGAAAGATATTTTTGTTTTAACAGATAGATAATAATGATTAAAATAACGGATATATTGATAATTAGTGAAATTCAGGAAGCATTTAGTTCCGAATTCCCATTTCTTAAACTTGAATTCTTTAAAAAAAGTCCACAGGCTACAGCACTTTCTGTTAAACAACCGCTTATTAACATAAATAAAACTTTGGCAGAAAGCAGAACCATTTTTAAAAATGGTGAAATTCAAATAATACCAACAATGACTGTTAGTGAACTTGAACAACAGTTTAATGATATATTCGGGTTATCTACTCAGGTGTTTCGTAAATCCGGAAACATTTGGCTTGTTACAACAGTTACGGATAAATGGACACTTGAAGAACAAAATCGCCAAGGTGAAATTATTACTAAACAAGTAACAGATAGAAAATCAAAAATAGATTCGATTTAGATTTTTGATTAATTATGAATATTTATCAATTTTTCGTAATTAAGTATTGTTATTTTACTTACATTAATTTCAATTAACCTCTCGTCTTTAAAATCGCTTAACGTTCTTATCGTGCTCTCAGTTGCAATACCGGCAAGGTTTGCAAGATCTTCTCTTGAAATGCTGATGGTAAAATTTTTGTCATTCTCATTCTTGTATCGATCGTATAACGTAACTAAAGCATCTGCTACTTTTTTTCGCACAGAATTATATGCAAATTTTAAAAGCTGTTCTTCCTTTTCACGAAGATTGTCGGATAACATTTTAATAAATTTCCTTGATACTTCAGAGTTTTTATAAACAAGTGAATAAAAATCATCCTTTGGAATTAAACACACTTCAATATCTTCTAAAGCAACAGCCGAATCGGAGTATTTGCTTTCTTCCAACAATGCTAGATAACCAAAGAAATCACCTTCTTTATATAAACCGGTAATTAATTCTTTTGCCTGATCATTCAGTTTACAAGTTTTTAATTTCCCTTTATTTAAAAAATAAATTCCTTTTGGATAATTCTCTTCTTTATAAATTTCTTCCTTCTTTCTGTACACTCTTATTTCACATTCTTCAGATAATTTTTTCAACACATCAAAACCTCTTGCTTCATGAAAAAAATTATTCAGCCCTTCAGCATTTTTAGAAAATTCTTTTCTAATCAATTCCGATTTTTTTAATCGGCTTTCTATAGCATTCAATAATTCAATATCATCAAATGGTTTTGTGATATAATCATCAGCTCCCATTTCCATACCTTTTCTAAAGTCTGTTCTATCAGCTTTTGCTGTAAGAAAAATAAATGGGATACTTGCTGTTTTATCATCTTTCGACAACATATGCAAAACACCGTAACCATCCAAAACAGGCATCATTATATCACATATAATTAAATCAGGTTCTTCTTGTTGCGCCAATGCTATACCTTCTTTTCCATTAACTGCAGTAACAACTTTATAATTCGCCAATTGAAGTATTTCCGCAGTGTTTTCACGCATGCCGGCGTTATCTTCTATCAATAAAATTTTTTTACTCATGCTTAATATAATTTGGAATTTTTATGATAAATATAGTTCCCTTTTCAGGTTTACTTTCGAAAGTAATAGTGCCATTCATTAATTCAACATATCGTGCAACGATATTTAAACCTAAACCCGTTCCCTGAATGTTTGCAGCATTTTGTCCGCGAAAGAATCTTTGAAAAAGTTGTTCTTGGTCTTCTTCGGGTATGCCAATACCATTGTCTTTGACTTTAATTTCTATAAATGAAGTATTAACAGTTGTAAATACTTCGATAGGTTTTGATTCAGGAGAAAACTTAATTGCATTAGAAACTAAATTAAATAAAATATTCTTCAATATTTTATTATCAAGATAAACTTCCTGATTTCCGAAATGATGAAAATGTATTTGCTGTCCGGGTTTTGTAAGTCCCTGTAATTCCTGAATGGCTAATGAAATAAATTCTTTGATATTGAATAATTCTGGCGATGCAGAAATTTTTCCTTCTTCTAATTTGCTCAACGAAAGCATATCATTTAAAATTTCAGTTAAATGTGTGATGCTTGTTTTAATTCGATTGATATGTTTAGCTTGACTTTCCTTCTCGCCAATTTCTCCGTATTTTGTAACCAATGAAAGTGAAGATAGAATAGTTGCTAGAGGTGTTCTGAATTCATGCGAAGCCATCGAAACAAAACGTGTTTTTAATTCATTTAATTCTTTTTCTTTTTCTAAAGCAATACTCAGTTCTTCTCTCGAATTTTCTAATTCATGTAATGCTTCTTCTAAAATCATTGTTCTATCTTTCACACGTTTGTCTAACTCATTCGCCAATGCCTGCAATTCTTCTTTTTGTTTTTTCTGTATTTCTTCATTTTTTTTTCTAATAGTAATATCAATAATGAAAGCAATTACAAAATGATTTTTACCACTGCGGTAAGGACTTAAACTAATTTCTACGGGTATCTCCTCGCCGTCTTTTTTCTTTCCGTACAAATTCATTCCAATACCCATTGAACGAGGGCGAGGATTATCAGCATATTTTTCTCTGTGATGAGTATGATCTCCAAATCGTTTGGGGATAAGCATTTCAACAGGTTTGCCAATCAGTTCACTCTCGTGGTAACCAAATAATTTTTCGCTGGCAGGATTCGATAAAACAATTAACCCTTCTGAATTAATTACAATAATCCCTTCAGTAGCAAAATCAAATAATGCACTGAATTTTTCTTCTGAAGATAAAAATGGAATATTGCTCACAGTCATAAAAATAAAACAATACTTCTATGATTTTTGTAATCAAAAAAAAATATATGTTTTGAAAAGAGGAAAAATTGATGAATGAAATTTACGCTTCTACCAATAACAAGTTTTCCATCGAAATGTTCAAATCATTTTCAAAGCCGATAAGACTCTCTAAAAAACCTGTATCGTTTGGCAAAATCTTATTTTCCAATAATTGACGATAATATTTAATGCCGTCTATGATACTTGTATAAAAACCACGTAAATATTTTAATTTCTTGGGATCATTATTTCCTTCATTCTCTTCTACCTGCTCTTTCAAATAATTGACATATAATTCTAATTCTTTTTGAAACATATTTGGACGGAATCTATCATCCAACACATTTGCTCTTCCGTAAATATGATCAACCATTTTATTAAGTGAAACAGTCTTAGAAAAATAAGCAATATTTGGTCCCGGACAAATCGTTACGCCCGTTGCACTTTTTAATAAAGGCTTAGTAATGTTGCAATTTGTTGTTGTGTTACTTAATCCTAAACAAAGACATTCTTTATCGAGAATTAATTTTTTCTGTTTCGCTAATTCAGCTTCACACAAACCTTGAGATTCTAATTGCTCGATCTTTAATTTTTGATATTTTGTTGATGCAGTGCAAATAGGTGTTTCTGTAAATTCAATATTGCTTTGCAGAAATTTTTCGGGGCATGGACTTCCAGGAGTTCCTGTTTCAATTCTGAAATATTTTTCCTCTTCGCCTGTAGTATTTTTCAAATAATTAAATCTAATACCCAGTGGAGAATTTCTACTTAAAATAACATCCTCTTCTTTAGCATCACTTAAACGTTGTAACGTAAGTCTATCAAGGTTTGTAGCTTCAGGTACTAATAAAAAAGGGCTACCCCAACCAGTACCATCAACACCATAATAATCTAATAAAAATTTATCTTCTGCACCGGTACCAATTCCACCCTGAACAGTGATTCGTGTATGTGGCATTTCAGTCGGAACTTCTTTTCCTTTTTCTGCTAATGTCTTTGTATATAAAGCAAACAATTCATTCAGCATTTCTTGTTTCTTCTGCTTAAACTCTTCAAGGATTGGTCCTAATAAATAACCATCAGTTGCAAAAGCATGACCACCGCAATTTAATCCGGATTCAATTCTAAATTCAGAAACCCATAAACCTTTTTTTGCTAAAAACTTTCCCTGAATTAATGAAGAACGGTAATCACTTACTTTAATAATAATTCGTTTAACAAAACTTCCGTCTTTTACAGTTCTGAATTGTTCAAAATTATCTATATAATTATACAATCTTGGATTCATTCCTGCAGAAAAAACAACAGATGAATTTTCTAAATCGCTGTTTACATAACCACGCAAAGCTGTTAATGCATCTGATCCTTCGGGGATCATATTTCCATCTTTATCCCAACGATTGTTATCCAATTTTGTCATGATGTTTACATCAATACAACCCGGAACAATTTTATCGCGAAGTTTTTGTTGTAGTTTTTCTTTTTGAATTGAATCAGTAACTTCCAACATTGAATGATACAATTGTTTTAGTTTACTGTCATCCGGTAACATCTCAAAGTATTTAACAATCTCAGAACCTTTTTCAAAAGCTTTTGTTTTTAATTGTTCGAATTTTGTATGAACGATTCTGTTCACCAAATTCAAATAATCAGTAATTCTTTTAGCACGATGATCCATATCAATGATAGGAATCGGAATATATAATTCATTTAATTGATTGTAATAATATTCACGCATTCTTTCTACTAATGAATCCTCAATAATAGAAATAACCGATGATATGCCATACGGTGCAACCTTAACGGGAGTATCAATTGTAAAAGCTAAACCCATTACAGGTATGTGAAATGTGTGATCTGAATATGCCATATTTAATTCAATTGCAGAGTTTGTAATCTATACTTATCTCGAGTGCAAGATAACCTTTTAAATATAAATCGGAAACGTATAAAAATTTGGTTATTACGAATTAAGGTGTTTTTTAACAATGACGGCGTAACATGTTAATTAAAAAGGAATTAATTCTTTGCTTTTCGGCCTTGCAAAAATGTTTTTCTTCTTATCTCCTGAACAGGAATGCTTTCAATTTTGCTTTCTAACCAAGCAATGATATCGAGGTACATAAAAGAACGACTTTCTAAAGGATTACCTTGAAATTGTTGCAATTTCTCTTTCAGGTTTTCAAATGCAGGAATTAATTTTTGACTTGATAAAGAAAATGATTTGCGAATAAATTTAAAAATCTCTTCTTCAACAGTACTCAAGTTTTTCATCTTCGCCATAAAACGATAAACCGATTTAACCAAATATTCCAACAACTGGTCATTGCCCAATTCGTAATGTGCAATTAAATGTAACAGTCTTGCATAACATTGCAGATCTGTTCGCAGATCAACTTTCCAATTAATTATTTTGTTTAGATAATCAATTGCTTTTTCATTATCACCACTTCCAAAATACAAGCAGGCAATTTTATAGTAAAATACCAAAACACGATGACGATCAAGATGCAAATGATATTCTTCTAATTTTTCTTCGATGTATGGAACCAATTTCAATCCTTCGGTAAAAGTTCCTTCTAAAAAATGTTTATTGATCTTGGCAATTAGTAAGTAAACAAAGGTTTGAATACGTGCATTAGCATTGATATTTCCATCATGCGAAACAGAAAATGATTCAAATATTTTTATATACTCATCAAATTTTTCATAATTATTTAAGTTGAATTGTGCACTCAATAAATTGTGCATGCCTCTTATGTATTGCCCAATCTCATTGGTTTTCATGACAGGTGACTCTTCAAATAAATCGACCCATTTTTTTGTGTACCGATAATACATCAACAGATCCTGCAAAATAAATCCATACCAACAATAAGATTGATAGAGATATAATTTTTCGTAAAATCCTAATTGTTTGGAATCATAAATTGGAAGATTTGTTTCGAAAAATATTTTAACTGCTTCCACATCTTTTTCATCTCTTGCATGACCATGTTTTATATACCAACCATATAATTCCAATGCTAGATTTGATAATTTACTGATCAAAGAAAGTCGAAGATTTATTTCATCAGATTCTATACTTAATTCTTCTGCACGATTTGCCATACTTCTTGTGATATGCAATGCTTCAATCTTTTTTTCGAAAATGATAGCCTGCAATTGATACGTGATCTGATTATTATTTTTTGCAACTTCTTTTAATTTATCTAACACTTTTAAACTTTGCAAATACAAACCTTTGTTATAAAGAATTCGTGCAAAATCTAATTGTTCGTGCAAACGAATATCGATATTACCACCATCTTCGATCAACCGTAAACTCGATAAAATTTGTTTATACAAATGTGCTTTGCTGTTGCTGAGTTGTTGCTTTTTAATGCTGCTGTTCTTTTTTAATAAAGCAACTTCATCATATATATCCATTTTATCCAGCGCATCAAAAAGCTGAACGATTTTTAAATCTTCGCTTCCCGAATTTCGTTGCACATATAATTTAAAATTGCGCTTCTCGCCTTTTTCGAGCGATTTAATCAGTTGAAACAATATGTCGGTACTCCGGTTGGGCATCGTAAAATATTTTCCTTAAAATCCTTTACTAATAAGCATTTCAGCGTCTAAATGCAATTTTATGTAACGTAAAATACAACCAATTTTGTGCGTTAAACCCATTCTCTGCAAAGTATATTCGTAGGATGCAGGTAAACGAAAATTGGTTTCATCATAACCAAATGTAATCAACCCTGCTTTTTTAAGCTCAAATTTTTACTATGAGTACTAACAAAGTCAACATTTTTGATACCACTCTTCGCGATGGCGAACAAGTGCCGGGTTGTAAATTAAATACAAAAGAAAAAATAGAACTCGCTTTGGCATTGGAAGACTTGGGAGTTGATATTATTGAAGCTGGTTTTCCAATTTCATCGCCGGGAGATTTTACTTCTGTGAATGAGATCTCGAAGATCATTAAAAATGCAACAGTGTGCGGATTGACAAGAGCCGTTCAAAAAGATATCGAAGTTGCTGCCGAAGCTTTGAAGTATGCAAAACGTCCTCGCATTCATACAGGCATTGGCACATCAGATTTCCACATCAAAGGAAAATTTAATTCTAATAGAGAAGATATTTTATTGCGTGCCATTCAATGTGTAAAGTGGGCAAAGAATTTTGTTGATGATGTTGAATTTTATGCTGAAGATGCAGGCAGAACTGATAATGATTATTTAGCCAGAGTGATTGAAGCAGTAATTAAAGCAGGTGCAACTGTTGTAAATATCCCTGACACTACCGGTTATTGTTTGCCAAATCAATATGGAAATAAAATTGCTTACTTGATGAACAATGTTTCAAACATAGACAGAGCAACAATTTCATGCCATTGCCATAACGATCTTGGATTAGCAACTGCTAATTCAATCGAAGGTGTAATTAATGGTGCAAGACAAATTGAATGTACGATAAATGGTTTGGGCGAAAGAGCCGGCAACACTTCATTAGAAGAAGTTGTGATGGTTTTAAAACAACATAAAGATTTAGGTTTTTATACAAACGTTAATACAAAAGAATTAAATCCAATGAGTCGCAGAGTAAGCGATGTGATGCGCATGCCGGTTCAACCAAACAAAGCAATTGTTGGAGCAAATGCATTTTCGCATTCATCAGGAATTCATCAGGATGGATTTTTAAAGAGTGCCATTACATATGAAATTATCGATCCAGTTGAAGTAGGTGCCGATATTTCTAAAATAGTTTTAACAGCACGCAGCGGCAGAAGTGCTTTAGCTTTTCGTTTGAAAAAATTAGGTTACGATTTTAATAGAAATGATGTAGATGCTTTGTATGAAAAATTTTTACAAGTAGCTGATAATAAAAAAGAAGTGGGTGATGATGATCTGCATCAAATGGCGAAACAACACGAAACTGTTGAAGCATAATAATTAAAATGCTCAATTAATAATTTTAAGTTGAAGTGTGCGACGCAACCGCAGTTGAACAAAAAATTAAAGTTGGTATCATGAAAAAAAATATTGCAGTAATACCCGGTGATGGCATTGGTCCTGAAGTAACAGCACAGGCTATTCGTGTTTTAGATGCAGTAGCTCAAAGGTTTCATCATGAATTTATTTATACATATTGTTTGATGGGCGCTGTTGCAATTGATAAAACAGGAAATCCATTACCTGATGAAACTATTGAAGTTTGTTTAGAAAGTGACGCTATACTATTTGGCGCAATTGGACATCCTAAATTTGATAATGATCCCAAAGCAAAAGTTAGGCCCGAACAAGGTTTACTTAAATTAAGAAAATCATTACAACTGTTTGCAAACATACGACCGGTAAGCACTTACAGCGTTTTACATCACCTGTCACCATTAAAAGAAAAACAATTAGAAGGTGTTGATTTTATCATCTTCCGCGAATTAACAGGCGGTATTTATTTTGGTAAAAAAGAATTGATTGAAGATGATACAAAAGCAATTGATGAATGTGTTTACTCTGTTAATGAAATAGAACGCATTGCACATATTGCTTTTAAAAATGCACAATTAAGAAAGAAAAAATTAACGCTGGTTGATAAAGCAAATGTTTTAGAAACATCTCGCTTGTGGAGAAGAGTTGTTCAAAATATTGCAAAAGAATATGCTGATGTTGCCGTTGATTATATGTTTGTTGATAACGCTGCCATGCAAATAATTTTAAATCCAAAACAGTTTGATGTAATTCTTACCGAAAATATGTTTGGCGATATTATTAGTGATGAAGCAAGTGTTTTAAGTGGTTCTATTGGTCTGTTGCCTTCTGCATCGTACGGTGTTTGCACTGCATTGTTCGAACCGATTCATGGTTCTTATCCGCAAGCAGTTGGAAAAGATATTGCAAATCCTATTGGTTCTATTTTATCTGCTGCCATGATGCTGGATTATTTTCAAATGCATGAAGAAGCTGCAAGAGTTAGACAAGGTGTTGCATGGACTTTACAAAACAAATTTGTTACAAAAGATATTGATCCAATTAATTTTTATTTCACAACAACTGTTGGTGAATTAATAAGCGATTTTGTGATCAATAAAATAACAGACGAGATCAATCACGAAAATATTGAATTAAGAAAATCAACGATTATATAAGATGTCAGAATTAAACAAGTACAGTAAAACATTAACACAAGACGAAACACAACCACATTCTTTGGCTATGTATTATGGCATTGGAATGAAGGATGAAGATTTTAAAAAAGCACAGGTCGGAATTGTGAGTATGGGTTGGGATGGCAATCCTTGTAACATGCATTTGAATGATCTGGCAACAACAGTTCGTGAAGCTGTGAATACCACAGAAGGCTTGCTGGGACTGCGTTTTTACACTATTGGTGTGAGTGATGGAATTAGTATGGGAACTGATGGTATGCGTTATAGTTTAGTAAGTCGCGATATTATTGCCGATAGCATTGAAACAAATGCAGGTGCTCAATATTATGATGCGTTAATTACAATTCCGGGTTGCGATAAAAATATGCCTGGCTCTATTATGGCAATGGGAAGATTAAATCGTCCAAGTATTATGTTGTATGGAGGAACGATTGCTCCCGGACATTATCATGGCGAAGATTTAAATATTGTTTCTTCATTTGAAGCATTGGGTAAAAAATTGGCTGGCAATTTATCTGAAGAAGATTTTAAAGGCATTGTAAAAAATAGTTGTCCTGGTGCAGGTGCATGCGGTGGCATGTACACAGCCAACACCATGGCCAGTGCGATTGAAGCATTGGGAATGAGTTTACCTTATTCATCTTCCAATCCTGCAATTAGTGAAGAGAAACAAAAAGAATGTGCATCAATTGGTGAAGCCATAAAATTATTATTAGAAAAAGATATCAAACCAAGAGATATCATGACACGCAAAGCATTCGATAATGCAATGACCGTTGTAATGGTTCTTGGGGGAAGCACCAATGCTGTGTTGCATTTAATTGCAATGGCAAAAAGTGTTGGTGTTAAATTAACGCAGGACGATTTTCAAACCATCAGTAATAAAATCCCTGTACTTGCAGATTTTAAACCATCAGGAAAATATTTAATGGAAGATCTTCATAAATATGGTGGTGTTCCAGCTGTGATGAAATATTTATTGAAGAATGGATTATTGCATGGTGATTGTTTAACAGCTACAGGAAAAACAATTGCAGAAAATTTAGCTACAGCACCTGATTTAGATTTTGATCAACAAAAAATAATTGCTCCATTAACAAATCCATTAAAAGCAACAGGTCACTTACAAATTTTATACGGCAATCTCGCAACAGGCGGAAGCGTTGCAAAAATTTCCGGAAAAGAAGGCGAACGTTTTGAAGGAACTGCAAGAGTTTTTAATGGCGAAAAAGATGTGATTGAAGGAATAAGAAATGGCAAAGTTCATGCTGGTGATGTTGTTGTCATTCGTAACATCGGACCGAAAGGTGCACCGGGTATGCCTGAAATGTTGAAACCCACAGGAGCCATTATTGGTGCGGGTTTGGGCAAATCGGTTGCGTTGATAACTGATGGAAGATTTAGTGGTGGCACACATGGTTTTGTCGTCGGTCACATCACACCTGAAGCACAAGATGGTGGACTGATTGCATTAGTTGAAGATGATGATATTATTGAAATTGATGCTAATAAAAATTCACTCATTTTAAAAGTTGCTGATGATGTAATTGCAAAAAGAAGAGCAGCTTGGAAACAACCTGCATTAAAAGCAACCAGTGGTGTTTTATTTAAATATGCAAAATTAGTTAAGACCGCTGCTGATGGTTGTGTAACGGACGAAGATTAAAATAAATCATTAAAATAAATTTTGAGTTATGGAAACCTTTGAAATAACAAAAGAAAAAGAAGTTGCAAAAGCAATACATAATATATCAGGTTCGCAAGCTGTATTAGAAGCATTTATTGCCGAAGGGGTACATACTATTTTCGGTTATCCTGGTGGTGCCATCATGCCAATCTATGATGCGTTGTATGATTATAATGATAAAGTAAAACATATTCTCGTTCGTCACGAGCAAGGTGCAATCCACGCTGCACAAGGCTTTGCAAGAAGTAGTGGAAAAGTTGGTGCTGTGTTTGCAACTAGCGGACCCGGTGCTACAAACTTAGTAACTGGCTTAGCAGATGCCATGATTGACAGTACTCCTGTTGTTTGTATAACCGGACAAGTGTTTGCGCATTTATTAGGAACAGATGCATTTCAGGAAACTGATGTTATAAATATTACTGCACCAGTTACTAAATGGAATTATCAAATTACAGATGCAACTGAAATTCCTCATGTGTTAGCAAAAGCATTTTACATCGCAAGAACAGGAAGACCCGGACCTGTATTAATTGATATCACTAAAAATGCACAAATTCAAAAATTCGATTACGAAGGTTATACAAAATGCGAGCATATTAGAAGCTATCGTCCAAAACCAATTGTTCGCAAAGAATATGTTGAAGAAGCTGCCAAATTAATTAATGAAGCAAAAAAACCATTTGTAATTTTTGGTCAGGGAATTATTTTAGGTAAAGCAGAAAAAGAATTCAAAGCGTTTATAGAAAAAGGTGGATTACCTGCAGCATGGACTGTTCTTGGATTAAGTGCATTACCAACCGATCATCCGCAAAACGTTGGTATGCTTGGAATGCACGGAAATTACGGACCAAATGTTTTAACGAATGAATGCGATGTATTAATTGCGATTGGTATGCGTTTCGATGATCGTGTTACCGGACGTTTAGATAAATATGCCAAACAAGCCAAAGTAATTCATCTCGATATTGATCCTTCGGAGATTGATAAAAATGTAAAGTCAACTGTTCCTGTTTGGGGCGATTGTAAAGAAACTTTACCAATGCTCACAAAACTTATCGAACAAAAACAACATACTGATTGGTTGAAAAAGTTTAATGAGTTCACGCAAAAAGAAATTGAAATTGTTATCAACGATGAACTGAATCCGAAAACAGAGATCATGACGATGGGTGAAGTCATTAAAACATTAAATGAATTAACAAATGGTGATGCAATAATAGTAACTGATGTTGGACAACATCAAATGGTGGCATGCCGTTATGCAAAATTTAATCAATCAAAAAGTAATATTACTTCCGGTGGTTTGGGCACCATGGGTTTTGGTTTACCTGCAGCCATCGGTGCAAAATTAGGCGCACCCGAAAGAACAATTATTGAAATAGTTGGTGATGGTGGTTTTCAAATGACCATTCAGGAATTAGGAACTATCATGCAATATAAAGTTGATGTAAAAATCATCATTTTAAATAATCAGTTTTTAGGAATGGTTCGTCAATGGCAACAATTGTTCAACGACAAACGGTATTCATTTGTTGATATTCAAAGTCCCGATTTTGTTCAGGTAGCAAAAGGTTATGGCATTGCAGGACAAAGTATTAAAGACAGAAAAGATTTAAAAGCTGCATTGCAGGAAATGCTTGCTCACAAAGGATCTTATTTGTTAGAAGTAATGGTGGGCAAAGAAAATAATGTATTTCCAATGGTGCCGCAAGGATGCAGTGTAAGTGAAATTAGATTACAATAATTTTTGTACCAACAATAGAACAAAAATGAAACTTTAGTTGCGTCGCACTCTTGTACGACAAAACAAATTTCAACAAAAAAATTATAAATTATGAGTACAATAAAACAAAATAATTCTGCCACACATCTACCATCCGGTGTTGCTGGTAAACACGATTTTACAATTACAGTTTATACCGAAAACCAGGTTGGTTTATTAAATCGTATCGCAATAATTTTTTCAAGAAGAAAAATTAATATCGAAAGTTTAAATGTTTCTCCTTCAGAAGCAGAAGGAATACATCGTTTCACAATTGTAATTAGCGAAACAGAAGAAGTTGTAAGAAAACTTTGTCGTCAAATAGAAAAACAAGTTGAAGTTTTAAAAGCTTATTATAATACCGATGATGAAATCATTTGGCAAGAGATGGCTTTATATAAAGTGCCAACGGATGTTATTACCGAAAAAGTAAAAGTCGAAAGATTATTACATCAGCATGGCGCAAGAGCTGTTGTAATTAGAAAAGATTATACAATTTTTGAAACAACCGGTCACCGTGAAGAAACAGAAGGATTAATAAAAGCATTGGAACCTTATGGATTAATTGAATTTGTTCGCAGTGCAAGAGTGGCTATCATTAAGGCCAGTCATGGGTTTCATGAAAAATTAAAAGAGTTCGAACAAACCGAACCCGGCGAAGAATTAATTGAAAATGAATTTTTAGATAAACAAGAAGAAGTTTTCACGATGTAATGTTGAGCAAAGATTAAAGCGTACAAGTGTGCGACGCAACGAAGTAAAATTGAAAAACAAAAGCTGGTAACATAATTTTAAAAACAAATAATATCAAACAACAAAAAACAAGATGGCAAATTATTTTAACACACTTTCATTAAGAGAAAAATTAAATCAATTAGGTGTTTGTGATTTTATGGACATAAGTCATTTCAATAATGGAGTGAATGCATTGAAAGGAAAAAAAATTGTGATAGTTGGTTGCGGAGCACAAGGATTAAATCAAGGATTGAATTTAAGAGATTCTGGTTTGGATGTTTCTTATACTTTACGCAAAGAAGCTATTGAAGCAAAACGTGCATCATGGAAAAGCGCAACTGAAAATGGTTTTAAGGTTGGTACTTACGAAGAATTAATTCCAACAGCTGATTTAGTTATTAATCTTACTCCCGATAAACAACATACTTCTGTTATCACTGCAATCATGCCATTGATAAAAAAAGGGGCAACACTTTCTTATTCTCATGGATTTAATATCGTTGAAGAAGGAATGCAAATTCGTAAAGACATTACTGTAATAATGGTGGCACCAAAATGTCCGGGCTCTGAAGTTCGTGCAGAATATGTTCGTGGTTTTGGTGTACCTACTTTAATTGCAGTGCATCCTGAAAATGATCCTGAAGGAAAAGGCTGGGAACTCGCAAAAGCTTATGCGGCGGGCACTGGCGGGCATAAAGCCGGTGTTTTAAAATCATCTTTTGTTGCAGAAGTAAAATCAGATCTGATGGGCGAACAAACTATTTTATGTGGTTTGTTGCAAACAGGTTCAATACTTTGTTTTGATAAAATGATCGAAAAAGGAATTGAAGAAGGTTATGCTTCAAAATTAATTCAATATGGTTGGGAAGTAATTACTGAAGCATTGAAACAAGGTGGTATTACTGCGATGTTCGACAGATTATCTAATCCGGCAAAAATAAAAGCGTTTGAAATTTCTGAAGAATTGAAAACAATCATGCGTCCATTATTTTGGAAACATCAGGATGATATTATGAGCGGCGAATTTTCAAAAACAATGATGGAAGATTGGGCGAATGATGATAAAAATTTATTAGGATGGAGAGCAGAAACAGGAAATACTGCATTTGAAAAATCAACTGCAACTTCTGTAAAAATTACTGAACAAGAATTTTTTGATAATGGTTTATTAATGGTGGCAATGGTTAGAGCCGGTGTTGAATTAGCATTTGAAACAATGGTGGAAGCTGGCATTAAAGCCGAATCTGCTTATTACGAATCATTGCATGAAACACCGTTAATAGCAAACACAATCGCTCGTAAAAAATTATTTGAAATGAACCGAGTAATTTCTGATACTGCAGAATATGGTTGTTATTTATTTAATCATGCTTGCAAACCATTGTTAGGCGATTTCATGAAGAAAGTTGAAACAAATATCATTGGCAAAAATTTTAACGATGGAAAAGATAATGGTGTTGATAATAAAAAAATAATTGCAATTAATAAATCCATTCGCTCACATCATATTGAAGTGGTTGGTGATAAATTAAGACAAGCGATGACTGCAATGAAATCAATCAGTACAGAAGCATAAGTTTTTATAATCGTACCAATTTAAAATAATTGCAATCGTTCAATAAAAAAATTGATTAAAAATCTATGAATTTGAATCTTATTTGGCGTCTTATCTAAATAAGTGAATAAATTTTTGGACAATTTTATAGTCAAATTGATATTTTTTGGATATTTTTGAAAAGAACGATTGCTTGCCTGAAAAACAGTTTACTCAGTTATTATAATTATTATCAATGGCAAGTACAACAGGACTATACGATCCCTCTTTTGAACATGATGCCTGTGGCATTGGTTTCGTTGCTAATATTAAAGGCAACAAATCTCATCAGATCATTTCTGATGCACTCACTATTTTAGAAAATATGGAGCATCGCGGCGCATGTGGTTGTGAAAATAATACAGGCGATGGTGCAGGTATTATGATTCAAACTCCACATGAATTTTTCTTTGATGAATGTGTGAAGTTGGGTGTGCATCTTCCTTCATTTGGGAAATATGGTGTTGGTGTTTTATTCTTTCCAAAAGATATTCGATTGAAAGAAGAATGCAGAGATATATTCAGCAGCTCCGCAGAAAAATTAGGATTAGAAATTTTAGCTTATAGAAAAGTTCCAGTTAACCCTAGTGATGTTGGACCAACGGCATTATCTGTTGAACCAGAAATTGAACAAGTGTTTATTGCTTGTCCTGATTATATTTCATCTCCTGAAGCATTCGAAAGAAAATTATTTGTGTTGCGCAATTATGCACAACATACCATCAATAATTCTGTAAGAAAAGATGCAATTGGTTTTTATGTTGCATCGTTATCTTATAAAACTGTGGTGTACAAAGGACAATTAACTAGTCTTCAAGTAAGAAATTATTTTCCTGATTTAAATAATAAAAGAATTGTAAGTGCATTTGGCTTAATCCATTCTCGTTTTGCAACCAATACTTTTCCTTCGTGGAAATTGGCACAGCCATTCCGTTACATCGCACACAATGGTGAGATAAATACTTTGCAAGGAAATTTAAACTGGTTAAAGACAAGTGAAAAAAGTTTTACATCTCCATATTTTTCAAAAGAAGAAATGGATATGTTATTACCTATCATTTTTGCAGGACAATCTGATTCTGCATGTTTAGATAATATGATTGAATTGCTCACAATGTGCGGAAGGAGTTTACCACATGTGATGATGATGTTGATACCTGAAGCATGGGATGGTCATGAAGAAATGAATCCAATTAAAAAATCATTTTACGAATTTCATGCAGCATTCATGGAACCTTGGGATGGACCAGCTTCTATCTCTTTCACTGATGGAAAAATAATTGGTGCAACACTTGATAGAAATGGTTTGCGTCCTTCACGTTATTGCGTTACAACAGATGATAGAGTGATCATGGCATCTGAAACAGGTGTGCTTCCAATCGATCAAAAATTAATAAAAGAAAAAGGAAGATTACAACCGGGAAAAATGTTTGTGGTTGATATGGAGCAAGGAAGAATTATCAGTGATGATGAATTAAAGAAAAATATCTGTTCACAAAAACCTTATGGCGAATGGTTGAATAAATATAAAATTCGTTTGGAAGAATTACCTGAGCCAAGAGTATTGTTTACACATTTACAACACGATCAAATTTTTAAATATCAAAAAGCATTTGGTTATTCAACAGAAGATATAGAAACTATTTTAACACCAATGGCTTTGGATGGTAAAGAACCAATTGGTTCGATGGGAACAGATACACCATTAGCAATATTGAGTGATCAGCCTCAACATTTAAGTTATTATTTCAAACAATTATTTGCACAAGTAACTAATCCTCCTATCGACCCAATTCGTGAAAGATTAGTGATGAGCTTGGCAACATTTGCAGGTAATAATGGAAATTTATTGGTAGAAGATCCATTAGATTGTCATAGTGTGGCATTAAAACATCCCATACTTTCTAATCACGATCTTGAAAAAATACGAAGCATTGATACAGGTATTTTTCAGGCAAAAACAATTCAAACATATTTTCGTGCTGATGGAAAACCAGGTTCACTTCAAAAAGGTTTAGATCGAATTTGTCGATACGCTGTTGACTCAGTTGAAGATGGTTTTGAAGTATTGATTTTAACTGACAGAGCTATTGATAGTGACCATGCTCCTATCCCATCTTTATTAGCAACTGCAGCAGTTCATCATCATTTAATTAGAAAAGGTTATCGCGGGCAAGTAGGAATTATTGTTGAAGCAGGCGATGTTTGGGAAGTTCATCACTTTGCATGTTTGATTGGATTTGGTGCAACCGCTATCAATCCTTATCTCGCTTTAACAACAATTCGTGATTTAAAGATCAGTGGAAAATTACAAACAGAATTAGATCCGGAATATCTGAAGAAAAATTATGTAAAAGCTGTGTGTGATGGATTGTTGAAAGTATTTTCTAAAATGGGAATATCAACTTTACAATCTTATCAAGGTGCACAGATATTCGAAATTCTTGGATTAAATAAACAAGTAGTTGATAAATATTTTACCGGTGCAACTTCGCGACTTGAAGGAATGGGATTAGATGAAATTGCAAAAGAAGCATTGGCAAAACATTTCTTTGCATTCAGTAAAACGGAAATTCCTGTTCAACGGTTACCAGTTGGTGGCGTATATCAATGGAAACGTAAAGGTGAATTTCATTTATTCAATCCGCAAACAATTCATTTGTTGCAACACGCAACAAGTACAAATGATTATGCAACTTTTAAAAAATATTCAAAGCTTGTAAACGATCAAAGCGAAAAAGCTTGCACGCTAAGAAGCTTACTGCAATTCAAACGTACGCATACTGGTATTTCAATTGATGAAGTTGAACCCGCAGAAAATATTTACAAACGTTTTGCAACAGGTGCTATGAGTTTTGGTTCTATCTCTCACGAAGCACACAGTACATTAGCCATTGCGATGAATAAGTTGGGTGGAAAAAGTAATACTGGCGAAGGGGGTGAAGATGAATTGCGTTATGAAAAATTACCAAATGGTGATTCAATGCGCAGTTCTATTAAACAAGTTGCATCTGCAAGATTTGGTGTAACGAGTTTGTATTTAACTGAAGCAGATGAATTGCAAATTAAAATGGCACAAGGTGCAAAGCCTGGTGAAGGCGGACAATTACCTGGACATAAAGTTGATGATTGGATTGGAAGAGTTCGTCATGCTACACCCGGTGTTGGATTAATTTCTCCGCCACCGCATCATGATATTTATTCTATCGAAGATTTAGCGCAATTAATTTTTGATTTAAAAAATGCAAATAGAAAAGCACGTATTAGTGTTAAGTTAGTTTCGAAAGCTGGTGTTGGAACAATTGCAGCAGGTGTTGCAAAAGCAAAAGCCGATGTTGTTTTAATTGCAGGATTTGATGGTGGCACAGGTGCATCACCAATCAGTTCAATTAAACATGCTGGTTTGCCATGGGAATTAGGATTAGCAGAAACACATCAAACTTTAGTGCGAAATAAATTACGCAGTAGAATTGTTGTACAAGCCGATGGACAAATGAAAACCGGTCGCGATATTGCTATCGCTGCATTGCTTGGTGCTGAAGAATGGGGCGTTGCAACTGCTGCATTAATTGTTGAAGGTTGTATCATGATGCGTAAATGTCATTTAAATACTTGTCCTGTTGGAGTGGCAACACAAGATCCTGAATTAAGAAAAAGATTTAAAGGTGATCCTGATCATGTTGTAAATTTTTTCAAATTCATGGTGCAGGAATTAAGAGAGATCATGGCTGAATTAGGTTTCAGAACAGTGAATGAAATGATCGGCCAGGTTGATAGTTTAGAATTAAGAGAAAACATTACTCATTGGAAATATAGTAAGCTCGATCTATCTCCTATTTTATATAAAGAACCTGCATCACAATATGTTGGTTTATATAAACAGGAAGAACAAGATCATGGCATTGCAGATGTATTAGATTGGAAATTATTAGAAGCAGCAAAATCGGCATTAGAAAAACAAGAAAAAATAAAAGCATCATTTAATATTATAAATACCGACAGAACTGTTGGTTCTATTTTATCGAATGAGATCAGTAAAAAATATCGTTCAGCTGGATTACCTGATGATACAATTCATTTTAAATTCACAGGAACTGCAGGACAAAGTTTTGGTGCGTTTAACACCAAAGGAATTACTTTAGAATTAGAAGGCGATGCTAATGATTATTTTGGAAAAGGATTAAGCGGTGCAAGATTAATTGTATATCCTGCAAAAGAAGCAACATTTATTCCGGAAGAAAATATCATCATTGGTAATGTTGCATTTTATGGAGCAACAAGTGGTGAAGCATTTATTCGTGGTAAAGCAGGCGAACGTTTTGCAGTTCGTAATTCCGGCGCAAATACAGTTACAGAAGGCGTTGGCGATCATGGTTGCGAATACATGACCGGTGGCCGTGTTGTAATTCTTGGCGATACAGGAAGAAATTTTGCAGCCGGCATGAGTGGTGGTATTGCATACATCTATGATGTGAAAGGAAATTTTGCAAATAACTGCAATACTGAAATGGTTGACTTAGATAAAGTGGAGGAAGATGATATTGCCGAATTGCAAAACTTAATTCAAAAACATTTTGATTATACCGGAAGCACAGTTGCGAAATTTATTTTGAATGATTTAGAAAATCAACTCAAAAATTTTGTGAAAGTATTTCCGAAAGACTATAAAAAAGTTTTGCTTGAAAAAAAGAAAAAAAATGTTGAAGTGAGCAAATAGTTCTTTGGTCATCTTTGTTGTGTCACTCACTTCAACGCCTTGTTCAATGTTGAACACAAAGTACAAGAGTGCGACGCAACAGAAGCTTAATTAAAAAATAAAGTTAAGTCCATAAAAACTTACTACTTAAAACATAAAACTTATAACTACTAATGGGTAAGCCAACAGGTTTTATAGAATTTACAAGAGAGACGCCGAGCAAACGTCCGGTGGCTGAACGAGTAAAAGATTATAAAGAATATATTTTACCGTTTACTGAAACGCAATTAAATAAACAGTCAGCACGCTGCATGAATTGCGGTGTACCTTTTTGTCATAATGGTTGTCCTTTAGGAAATGTTATTCCTGAATTTAACGATGCGGTGTACGATGGTAATTGGGAAGAAGCATATAGCATATTAACTTCCACAAATAATTTTCCTGAGTTTACCGGAAGAATTTGCCCGGCTCCTTGCGAAAGTGCATGTGTGTTGGGTATTAACCAACCTGCAGTTACTATTGAAGAAATAGAAAAACATATTATTGAAATTGCTTTTGATAAAGGTTTTGTAAAAGCACGTAAACCCAATATTCGTTCAGGAAAAAAAGTTGCTATTATTGGTTCTGGCCCTGCAGGATTAGCTGCGGCAGCACAATTAAATTATGCGGGACATTCAGTAACTGTTTTTGAAAGAGATGATGCACCCGGCGGTTTATTACGCTACGGTATTCCCGATTTTAAATTAGAAAAGTGGGTAATTGATCGAAGAGTAAAATTATTGGAAGAAGAAGGGATAACATTTAAATGCAACGCAAATGTTGGTGTAAATATTGGCATCAATGATTTGCTAAGAGAATTTAATGCCATTGTTTTAGCAGGTGGATCTACTGTTCCACGAGATTTAAATGTTCCGGGCAGAGAATTGAATGGTGTTTATTTTGCGATGCAGTTTTTAAAACAAAATAATAAATATGTTGCTGGTAAAGATCCTTTTGCAAATGCAACAATTGAAAGTAATATTTTACCTAATGAATTAAAAGCTACAAATAGAAATGTAATTGTTATTGGTGGTGGCGATACTGGTAGCGACTGCGTAGGAACATCAAATCGTCAAGCTGCAAAATCTGTAACACAATTTGAATTATTACCTAAGCCTCCGGAAAGCAGAACACAATACATGCCATGGCCAACATATCCAATGATTTTAAAAACTACAACCTCTCACGAAGAAGGAGTTGAACGCAAATGGGCTGTTGCGACAAAAGAATTTATTGGTGATGAAAAAGGAAATTTAAAAGCAGTTAAGGTTGTTGATTTAGAATGGAAGATTTCTGAAGATGGAAGACCATCACAATTTGTTGAAGTAGCTGGTAGTGAAAAAGAACTTCCATGCGAATTAGCTTTATTGGCAATGGGATTTTTATATCCACAAAAAGAAGGATTATTAAATGAATTAGATATTGAATTGGATGAAAGAGGAAATGTAAAAGCTTCAGAAAAAAATTATCAAACAAATATTTCTAAAATTTTTACCGCAGGTGATATGCGTCGAGGACAATCATTAGTTGTTTGGGCAATAAGCGAAGGAAGAGAATGTGCTAGAAAGGTTGATGAATTTTTGATGGGACATTCAATACTCGAAACCAAAGACAGCTCGGTTTTACATGTAACGGTATAGAAAAAGAAGCATATTAAACTTTTAGCCCTGTGATGATAATTTTCATTACAGGGTTTTTTATTATTTTATTTTAATAAAAAT
>CAIQDX010000121.1 GCA_903870685.1 uncultured Chitinophagaceae bacterium
CCACATCTCTAAATATTCTACTTTCGTAAAAAATAAATCATGCGCATAGGATTTGGTATAGATTTTCATCAATTAGTGGAAGGAAGAGATCTGTGGATCGGTGGTATAAAGATTCCGCATCATAAAGGAGCATTGGGTCATAGCGATGCTGATGTTTTATTGCATGCCATTTGCGATGCACTATTAGGAGCTGCTTGTTTAGGCGATATTGGTGTTCATTTTCCGGATACTGCTGCCGAATTTAAAAATATCGACAGTAAAATATTATTGAAAAGAACAATGGATTTAATTAATAAAGAAGGTTACCGCATTGGCAATATTGATTCTACACTTTGTTTACAAGAGCCTAAAATAAAACCTTATGTGCCGCAGATGCAACAAGTCATTGCAGCGATATGCAATATCACGATCAAAGATATTTCCATTAAAGCAACAACTACAGAAATGATGGGGTTTGTGGGGCGAGAAGAAGGGCTTGTTGCTTACGCAACAGTAATGTTAGATGCTAAATTTTAAATGTTAAATGTTGTCGGAAAGTCCGGAAGTCAGACCGTCAACCGTCAACCGTCGGGAGTCGGGAAGACGGAAAGTCCGTAAGAAAGTCTGTAAGTCGTAAGTAATAAAGCACGTGAAAATATTTAAAGAACTGAAACCTTAAACGAGATGTCAGGTTGTCAAAAAGGACTCCTACTGAGAGCCTGTCGAAACCTATTATTAAAAACTAAAGAAAGAAAAACTAAAACGTTCTAAAATAATTCGTGTAATAGGCTCGTCAAGTTGTTTTGAATCTCTGTCTGTTTTTCCTATCTTTGAGAGCGTGGTATAATAAGCTAATCTGAAAATTTGTAATGATACAAACTATAACAATAGATATTATTAATAATAAAGCTGTTCGTCTGATACAGGATTTAGAGATTCTGCAATTGATACGTGTGCACAAAGAGAAACAATCATCCGCAATAACAACCAATTGGGAAGCAAAATATAAAGGGGCTATGCAAAAACAATCTTTGCAGGAGGTGGACAGCCAGTTAAATGAACTACGTAACGAATGGGAATAAAATATCTTTGGGATACCAATACAGTTATTTATTATCTACAGCAACAGTTTTCCATTTCAGCCGGAACATTCATAGATGATTTGTTGAAAGAGAATCATCCTGCTATTTCGGCAATTACTGAAATTGAATTGCTTTGCTGGAAAACAGTTTCTGATAAAGACTATGAACTGCTTTTAAACTTTATTAATGATATTACAGTAATAGAATTGGAGCAACCTATAAAATTGAAGACTGTGGAAATCAGAAAGAACAGCAGGATAAAACTTCCTGATGCCATCATCGCCGCTACCGCGGTTGTTTATAATCTTACTCTAATTACAAGAGATACCAAAGATTTCAAAAATGTTATTGGCTTAAAAATAATTGATCCATATATTATCTTATAGTATGCTCAATAGTTTTCATTTCGTGTAATAAAACGTTGGGAGTAATAAAATATTAAAAGAACAAAAGCTAAGCCGTTCTTGAATTATTAGTTTAATCGAAACAAAAGCTGCTTTAAAACTAATTGACCGATATTTTTAATAAACATATATATGAAACAAATAAAAGAACCAGAATTTATAGGGGGCGAAGGTGCGTTAACCAAAAAAGAAGAAATTGCTTTGTCGAAATATTTTGCTAAAATGAAAAACAAAGAAAGCAAGCCCTCTGATAAGAAATTAGATAAGAAAAATTTACTAGAAAAAGTTATTCTTGGATAACGAGGATGGGTCGGCAAGTCCGGAAGTCCGGAAGTCAGACCGTCAACCGTCAACCGTCGGGAGTCGGGAGTCGGGAGTCGGGAGTCGGGAGTCGGGAGTCGGGAGTCGGGAGTCGGG
>CAIQDX010000122.1 GCA_903870685.1 uncultured Chitinophagaceae bacterium
GCAATGATTGAAACTCTACCTTTGGCTATTTATTTATCTACCGGCATTGATCAAATAGGTGAATATATGAATCCCAAGTTCACTGAACTATTTGGTTATACTTTAGACGAAATTCCTACAGCTGCTAAATGGTTCACAGTAGCATATCCTGATAAAGATTATCAAAAGTCAGTTAACGATGAATGGGATCGAAAAATTACAAAAGCAATTAAAACAAATACAGCTATTGAACCAATGGAAACTGTTGTTAATTGTAAAGATGGTTCGAAGAAAAATATTCTTTGGGGATATATTACCCTTGGGGAGAAAAATTATGCTTATGGACTTGACTTAACTGATAGAAAATTAGCGGAAGATGCACTAAGAGAAAGTGAATTTAAAACCCGAGCTATTATTGAGCATTCTTTTGATGCAATTGGACTTCACCATAATGGTATTTGGGAGATGTGTAATCCTGCAACATTAAAATTATTTGGTTATTCTACAAACGAAGAATTGATTGGAACACCGATTGTGAATGTTATTGCAAAAAGCGAACACCATAGAATTAAAGATTATGTGCAGAAGAGAATGAAAAATGAAGAAGCCCCAACATCGTATATTACACGCGGTGTTAAAAAAGATGGAATTGAATTTGATCTGGAAGTGTCGTTAACCTCTTTCAATCAGGATAACAAAATAATGGTATTAGTTATATTAAAAGATATTTCGGAACGCATAATGCATGAAGAAAATTTACTTCGTTTAAACAAGGAATTAAGAGAAGTATCAGCTCACAGTTTGGTTGTGATTGAAAAAGAACGTTCAGAAATTGCAAAAGAAATTCACGATGAATTATCACAAAATCTAGTTGCATTAGCTATGAACGCTGCATTTCTTAAAGGCAAATTAGAAAAAGAAGCAAATAAAAAAATATTAGAAGAACAAATTGAAATGACAAATGGACTGGTTGCCATCAGCAGAACATTATTTAATACACTTCATCCAAGTATGTTGGATGAAATTGGTTTAGATGCCGGTATAAGATGGTGTGCTAAAACAAGATTAAAATTAGCAACCCTACAATACAATATTCATTCAAATATTTCTGAAACTGTATTACCAAAAGATATAAGTCTAGCATTCTTTAGAATTTTTCAGGAATCTGTTACCAATATTTTACGTTATTCAAAAGCAAATAATGTAAGTGTTGAAATTAGAAAAGAAAATAAAAAGTTACTCATGGTTGTTCATGACGATGGAATTGGTTTTAATATTAATGCAGTAGATACAAAAGAACATCATGGTTTATTAACCATACGCGAAAGGATGTATTCCATTGGCGGTAAATTTGAAATTGATTCTGCAGTAGGCAAAGGAACAACTTTAAAGGTTGAAGTTGATATTGCATAAACCTCCAAGACTTAAGTTATTTAATATAAAACTCAAGTTGAAATGATTAATAAATACTGTTTCATAGAACAGTATTTTGTCTCAAAAATTTTAACTTATTCCTTACTTCACAGCTGTGGATAAAACCCCACAAAAAACAATGCTTTTATATGCTTTTTACGGCTGTAAAAAGCTATCTTCGCAAGCCTCATAAAACGAGGCGGAATTCATCTCACAATTACACAATAAACTTAGTTTAGAAAAGATACATGGAAGACAATCAGCTACCGGAAAAAACAAGCGATAACGATCGCATTATACAGGTAAATATCGAAGAACAAATGAAGACTGCTTACATCGATTACTCGATGTCGGTTATTGTTGGACGTGCACTACCGGATGTTCGCGATGGATTTAAACCTGTGCATCGTCGTGTTTTATATGCGATGAACGAATTGGGCAATAACAGTAATAAAGCTTATAAAAAATCGGCTCGTATTGTTGGGGAAGTAATGGGTAAATACCATCCCCATGGTGATGCATCTATTTACGATACTGTTGTTCGTATGGCACAGGAATGGACCATGCGTTACAGATTAGTAGATGGCCAGGGTAATTTTGGGAACCAGGATGGTGATCCACCGGCTGCCATGCGTTATACTGAAGTTCGTTTACAACGTATGGCCGAAGCCATGCTGGACGATATTGAAAAAGAAACAGTAGATTTTCAATTCAATTTTGATGATTCATTAAAAGAACCAACTGTACTTCCAACAAGAATACCGCAGTTATTGGTTAATGGTTCTTCGGGGATTGCTGTTGGTATGGCAACCAATATGATGCCTCATAATTTAAGCGAAGTAGTTGATGGTTGTATCGCTTATATCGAGAACCATGATATTGCTATCGAGGATTTAATAAAACATGTAAAAGCTCCTGATTTTCCAACTGGAGGTATTATTTACGGTATGGAAGGAGTGAAGCAAGGTTTGCTTACCGGAAGAGGAAGATTAGTATTGCGAGGTAAAGTTCATGTTGATACAAAAGCAAGTGGCCGTGAGCAAATTGTAATTACCGAAGTGCCTTATCAGGTGAACAGAGATATGCTGACAGATAAAATTGGTCAGTTGGTAAATGCAAAAACAATTGAAGGCATTGCACACGTAAACAATGAAAGTAATAATCGCGAAGGAACAAGAATAGTAATTGATCTGAAGAGAGATGTGGTTGCACAAGTCATCATCAATCAAATTTATAAATTCACCGAACTGCAAACCAGTTACGGCATCAATAATGTTGCTTTAAGTAAAGGCCGTCCAAAGATCTTAAATCTTAAAGACTTAATTGTTGAGTTTGTTGAATTCAGAATGGAGGTGGTGATACGCCGTGCAAAATTCGAATTACGTAAAGCACAGGAGAAAGCACATATTTTAGAAGGTTATCTGAAAGCCTTAGATCATTTGGATGAAGTGATCAGTTTAATTCGTGCCAGCAGAACACCCGATGAAGCTAAGGAAGCATTACAAAAAGCAAGTAAAGAATCTAAATGGTATTTGCGTGAAGAATTATTTGCCGATGTTCATGCAAGTATTTATAATCAGGAAGAAGGATTGTCTGATGTTCAAACCAAAGCCATATTGGAATTGCGTTTGCAACGTTTGACAGGAATGGAACGTGATAAAATTGTTGCAGAATTTAAAGAGATCGTAATTACTATTGCTCATTTGCAGGAATTATTGGGTAGCGAACAATTGCGTTATGATTTAATTAAGACCGAACTATTAGAAGTAAAAGAAAAATTCGGTGATACAAGAAAAACCGAAATTCAATATCTGGCAGATGAAATGCGCATTGAAGACTTAATTGAAGATGAAGATGTGGTCATTACCATTTCGCATTTAGGATATATTAAAAGAACATCGGCTTCAGAATATCGTCAGCAACGTCGTGGTGGAAGAGGTGCAGTAGGAAGTAAAACAAGAGAAGAAGATTATGTTGAACATTTATTTGTTGCATCTACACACCATACCATGTTATTCTTCACCGAAAAAGGAAGATGTTTTTGGTTGAAAGTGTATGAAATTCCGGAAGGAGAAAAACAAGGAAAGGGTAGAGCTATTCAAAATTTGATTCAAATACCTGCCGATGATAAAGTAAGAGCTATTATTGATGTTAAGAATCTGGAGGACAAGGAATTTGCACAAAGTCATTATATTGTTCTTTGTACTAAGAAAGGTATCATTAAAAAAACTTACCTCGAAGATTTCAGTCGCCCAAGAGCCAACGGAATTAATGCGATCAGCATCAATGAAGGTGATCAATTGTTAGAAGCAAAGATGACCGACGGGAACAACGAAATAATGATGGCTGTAAAAAGTGGTAGAGCCATTCGTTTCCCTGAAGAAAAAGTTCGTCCAACAGGCAGAGGTGCCATTGGTGTTTTTGGAATTGAAGTAGATGATTCGAAAGATGAAGTGATAGGTATGATCTGTATCAATCGCGATGACAGATCTAAAACAGTTTTAGTGGTTAGTGAAAATGGATTTGGAAAACGTACACCATTGATAGATGAAGATGGAGAAGATGTGTATCGTGTTACCAATCGTGGAGGAAAAGGCGTAAAAACTATTAATGTTACCGAAAAAACAGGAACTTTGGTTGGTATTTTAGATGTAAGTCAGAAAGAAGATCTTATCATTACCTGCGAATCGGGAATAACTTTAAGAACACCGATTGCAACGATAAAAGAATCGGGAAGGGCAACACAAGGCGTAACTTTAATTCGTTTGGATGCAGGTGACCATATTGCTGCCATTTCGAAAATTGAGGAACAGGAAATTGAGGAAATTGCAGAGATAGGTCCGGAATCTACTGAAGACACTTCATCATCAACTGATGAATCCACAAATATAGACGACACAACCAAAACAACTGATAACCAATAACTAAACATTAATTTATGAAAAAGCTTTTAATGCTTGTTGCTTTTGCCGGTATCTCTTTTTTAGTAAAAGCACAGGACTTTAAGAAAGTACAAACAGCCTCACTTTTAGGTCAGGTTGAAATGGCAAAGACGGAAATTGATAAGCTAGAATCTGATTCAAAATCTCTGGCCAAGGCTGAATTTTGGATGTGGAAATCTAAAATTTATGCTTCGCTTTATAAGGATGAAAAGTTTAGAGTAAAATATCCGGGTTCTGAAGTTTCTGCAAATGCTGCTTTTAAAAAATATGTTTCCATGGATACATCCATGAAGATCATGAAAGAAAATAATGGTCATGATGCTGCATTTGACATTTATACAACTTCATTTAATCTGGGAATAAAAACATTCAATCAGAAGAAATGGGATTCTGCTTTGTATTATTTTAAATACTCCGTAGAGTATTACGATATTATCTATCAAAATAAATGGAGCTCATTGACAATGCCATTCGATACAACATCTATTTTGTATGCAGGCTATTCAGCTCAAAACGGCATGAAGATTAATGAAGCAATTCAATTTTATACAAGATTAGTAGATCATCATGTGGCAGGGGATGCTAACCTCGATTTCTATCGTTACATCCTTATTGCTAACAGTGATAAAAAGGATTCAGCTAATTTTTATAAATATTATGCTATCTCAGAAAAAACATTTCCTAAAGAAAATTGGTATGAATATGAGATAGATTTCATCAGAAAATATTACGACTTAGCAGGTAAAACTGCATTTTATGAAAGAGAAAATGCTGCCGGTACTTTAACTGCTACCAAATATCTGCATTTTGGCGATATGTTTGTAAATCTTACTAAAGAAGACAAGGAAAATCTAGACAGTGCAAAGATCTCAGCCTATCAGGCAAAAGGTCGTGATGCGTTTAAAAAAGCATTTCAACTAGACCCTACAAATTCTATTGCAGCATTTAATGCAGGCGTAATTCATTACAACGATTTTAATACTTACGATGATAGAGTTAGAGTTTTGATCAGAAATTTACAAGATATTAATTCGCAGAAGACTGTTGAAAAAGATCCAAAAAAGAAAGCTGCACAAGATGCTAAGTTTAAATTATTGACCGACCCTATAAAAGCATCGATGGCAAGTTATGAAGTGCCCATGCTGGCAGCAGTTGATTCGGCTATTAACTGGTTAGATAAAGCATTTACTGTGTTAAAAGATAAACATCCGAGAGATAAATTCGAAAAAAGTTCTTATGTAAAATCAATCGATTTTCTTGCCAATCTTTATGCATATAAAAGAGATAAGGTTAGAGGTAAGGATGCAAAAGCCTTTGATGCACTGGATGCCAAGTTCAAATACTACGATAATCTGCATGACTCTGCAGAAAATGAAAAATAATTGAATGTTACGTTTTTTAAAACCACCCGAATGGGTGGTTTTTTATTTTTAATTCCTTTAGGGGATTCTTTTATATTCCGTGTCCATACTATAGTTGTAACCTTGTTTTTGAACCTTAGTTTTGTTTTTGAACCTTAGAATTATTATTCATATTTAAGCCCCTAAGAAGCCCAATTATTTAATAATTTGGGCTTTTTTATTTTCCTTTTTTTGAAAGTCAAACCCTTAGAAAGAATGAGGCTTTTTTATTTGTAGGAGATAGTTAAACTATTTTTTATTGCATTTGTTTTGTCGGCTAAAAAAAGCAATGAAAATTATCGAATTTTTTTCCTGGCTTATAACTATCATTGAAGGATTAGTAACACTTTACTTCTTTTTTTTAAAAAGCTGCTAATTTATTATAAGATTATGTTAACTATGAACAGTGTTTGGTTATCGGAGTAGGGAAAGCTGCGGTTATAGTATACTTTATCTAAACATTACTTAACATAAAAGTTTGTTATCGGATGTAGATATTTCCTTGTAGCCTTTATTACGATTTTTTCTTTTCCATTGAAAACAATGGAGAAAAGAAAGAAAAAATCGTAATAAAGGCTACCAAAGAATATTCGGAGAATCTTCACATAAAAAAGACTATATCGAAATACGATAACACAATATTATGTTACATGGTTAGCTTTTGTGAAGCGGTTTTTTTAAGTTTTGGCGCAGCACTTAAAAAACTGCGATGCGAGCAGTTGGTTTTAAATCGTTTTAAAAAAGGAATAGGAAACCGAGCCAACGGCGAGGAAATCTTTAATTCTACTTATTCTTACGGAAGTCATATATATTTTGATTTATCCAATCGTTCGTGTAAAAAATTTGGTAGATAGGTTTAGAATATATACGTTTACGGCATTAAAAAACCTCACTCTTGCACCGTGAGGTCAAACAGACTGCGAATCTGTTTATTTTGTGAGCATTAAATATAAAAAATAGTCTCGGTGGGATTCAAACCCACATAAAACCGTTCGACAAACAGTGGCATTTTTCATTATGCTACGAGACCTTTAAAAGCTGATATATTAAAAGTGTATCGGCTTTTTTGTTTCCACAAAGGAACAAAGATAATGTAATATCAAAAAAAGGCTCTAAAGTTTTTAGTAATTTGTAACTAAGTTTGTTAGGTGAATGAGATGTGGATTAATGAAAATTAAAGGAGCGAAGCGAATTTTTATAGGTATTTGTTTCTACTTTAGTAGAAACTTGTATTTATGAGCATTATATAGAGCCATATATTACAGCCGATGAAATATTGAAAGTCATTTGTAATGGAACTAACTCAAGGGTAATGATTAGTAGTATAAAATTATCAGATGGGTTTAACGAACCTTCTGTTATAACAAATGCCATTACAACTTTATGTAAAGAGGGATATTTAGATGAAAGGGATAGATTTCATGGGTATGTAGAATTATTAGGAGTAGGTAGAACGTTATTTGCAAATGGTGGGTATAAATCAAAATTTGAAGCAGAAAACAAAAAGGAACTTGAGGATGGAATAAAAAAATGGTATGATTCGGAAAATGCAAGATTGCAATTTGAAGATTATCCTGAAACTAAATCAAGGGCTACTTGGAGTATATATTTATCGTGGATAGCAATAGGTTTAACAGTGCTAACAATACTGCAACGATTGATGTGTAAAACGCCACATTAACCGATTTCTTTACTTCTACATAATCTTCGCTAAATAGAAGCGTGAGCGGCTTTTCTTTTTTATAACGTTTGAAAACCAACGCTGTGCGCCATTTAACATAATATTAATTATAGGGTTTTCAATATTCCATCTATTTGAGGCGTACTGTATTTATTGCGATTTTTTATCCCCACAAATCAAAGGCACAAAACCCGAAAAAATCGCAATAAATACAGTACGAAGGAAATTGAAAGCCACTATAACTAAGTCTTATGTAAAATAAATGATGCACAGTAGTTCATTTTAAAATATAAGTATTAAAAAATCCTACGCTTCTGTTTTAGCGGAGATTATGTAGAATGGATTATATTGTAGCATGGTTACAGATGAACTAATAGAGTTTCACTCAAACTCTGATAAAATTAGAGGTAGCATTATCAACTTCACTATTGCATTGGAACGTGCAATGGATAACTATATAGCTAATTACTTCCAAACTACTAAAGAAAAGAAAAAAGAATTGTTAGAATTGCTTATCTGCGACAGAATGGATTTTAGTCAAAAAGCAAAAGCCTTAGTAGATATTCTAAGAAAAAAATGTAAAAAAGAAGGAACTAATTTTAATGCAGAATACCCATCAATATCGACTAATTTAGAAAAAATAGGAAGGAATAGAAACAAGTTTGCACACAATATGTCTGTACCAATACCGAACAGCATAGACATGAAATTACACCCTGTAATTTTAATAAAATTTGAATCTAAGGCAGGAGTTATTCGTTATAACGCAAACGAAATTGTAGAAATTATGGATTTAATACAAAAATATTCACATCTAATAGATGTTCTTAATGGAGATAAACCGAAATCGGCAAACCCCTCCTCTTAATATTCGATATACCAAATATTAATCCATCAACAGGGAATGCCACTAAGTTTAAGTGAGAGTATTAATTAATTCGGCTGCGCCTCATATTTTCCACCCTTATTTTTTATACTTACATTTTAAAAATGATATATGTATCATTTAAGTAACATAAGATTATCCATTATAAGATATTTAAATTGTCTTTTTATAGGCATGTACGAACATGCAAGGCGGTTTTGCTATTGCGATTTTCCTCGCTTCATTTCTTAACACAGTGCAGCGGAAAATCGCAATAGCAAAACCGAAGGAAATTAAAATATCAATTATAATTAGTCATTATGTTAAGTAGGCACAATAAATTATTTTCTTTTTCCCTACGCTTCGTGCGAGTATTAAGTGCGAAGATTATACGCCCTATTGTTCAGGAGGAATTAAAGGCGGAATTAAATCGTCAGGCTTTAAAGAAAGAAATTGTTGCAAGATTTTATCTGCATCAAATTGCCGAGATAGAGAAAGCTGCCGGTTATACTCAGCCCAATATTGCTCTTTAAATTCGCTACTTAGCATCACACTATGCATTGCTAAAATCATAGCATTTCTCATCTCTTCCCATTTTCTGTTGTATTCGGCATCTGGTAAACTCATATAGGTAAAGTATTAATTTTTTCGGCTACGCCTCAAGGTAAAGAATGCTCCGCAGCTAAAAAAGAAAAGAATTTATCGCTTAAACACAGTACCCTACTCAAACATAACGCTATCCATTATAGGGGTTTTCAATATTCTTTTAGCTTGTATGCTCGAACATACAATCCCGTTCAAATCACTATATGCAGCGATATGCAGTTTCTAATCTAAAATGAATCAGAGACAATTAAAGAGAATTAGCTCAATCATTATCCAATTACCAAGAACTAATTAAACAGATTTAGTTTTTGTAAATTTTATTTTTGGTGCATACCAGAATAAAACTATTCCTGCAATAAATAATCCAAGTGCAATTAATTCGGCTTGAGTTGGATGAAATGGCAAACCATTGTATTTTAAATTAACACGAATCTTTTCTATGAAAAACCTTTCTACGCCGTTTACAATTAAATAAACTGCAAATAATCTACCGGGTACTTTAAAATTCTTTCTGAATGACCAGATAGCTGCAAAAATTATCAAACAGATCACTGTTTCATAAAATGGTGTTGGGAAAACCGAAATGGGTAAATAATTACAATAATTCCCCTGACAACCAAAATATGAAACTCCTTCATTAATCACATTATGCGGATAATTATATCCAAACAACCAATTGGGCAATCCCCAAAAAGGTTGAACATGTATTGCTTGCACTGTTGATGTCGCAAATTGCTCAGCATAAAAATGCTGATTGCTTTGCAAAATTTGATTGAATTGTACTGTTGTTGCCGGAATTAAATGTCCTTCCGCATTACTTACAAATGCACTGTTTAAAATTCCCCAATCACCATCGCCTGCTACCTGACAACCAATCCTTCCTACAGCATAAGCCAACATTAAACCGGGTGCAGCTGCATCGCATAAATGAATAAATGGTATTTGAAACTTTCTAGCATAAAAATATAAAGCGATCGTTGCACAAATTAATCCTCCATAAAAAGTTAAACCGCTAAATGAAGCTAAACCGGCTAATGGGTTCTTAATGAATTCGTCCCAGTTCTCAAGGTTATTGAAAAATTTTGCCCCAGCAAATCCAAATAGTGCTGCAAAGATTACAATGTCGCCTACCCTATCTTGCGGCCATATTCTAATGATCCTGCTTTCAGGTTTATCTAACTTCTGTTTATATCTTTCCCACCAGCGTAATCCTGCGAAAATCAATCCCAGCAATAATCCGAACGTTAAATTCCCTTGCGAAGAAAGGATATATGATTGCGGATCGTTAAATGCATTTGGTGTTACAAATGCCCCAATGATCTTGAATCCCATCACAAAGCCTAATAAGAAATTGATCAATAAATCAGCAATGCTGGCTTTTCCACCAACTATAATTGTTTGCTCTGTGTAGATCAACAAACCAAGAGATTGTTTGCGACGCAATTCTAAAGTAAGCGTCCATGCAGCAAGAATAAATGAAATAGCAACAAAAAAGCCAAACGAATTTATCAATTTTAAAAACGACCAGTCTACATGAAAAATATCTTTAAAGGCATAGTATAAATTAGGATACATATCCGAAATGGTTTAATTTTTAAAAGCATGCAATGTTAAACAGAAATAATCACATTAAAATAATAAAAACCAAAACTTTATACACTTGATTTTTAAAAGAAAAGCCTCGCAAAAACGAGGCTGATACTTACTAACACATCTAAAAACAAGGTTTTGATTAATTGCAATATTTATTGAACTCATTGATTAAATGCTGCGCAATAACCTGAGCCGGTCTTCCTTCAATTTGATGACGTTCAACCATACTTACCAATGCACCGTCTTTAAACAAAGCTATTGCAGGTGATGATGGCGGATAAGGTAATAAATGCTCTCTTATCTTTTGAACAGCTTCAGAATCAAATCCTGCGAAGCTAGTCGATAATCTATCTGGACGTTTTTGTGCATTATGCACAGCCATTAAAACACCTGGGCGACAAGTTCCTGCTGCACAACCACAAACAGAATTGATAACAACCAATGTGGTACCTTCTTTTTGTAAAGTGGCATCAACTTCTGCTGCCGATAACATTTCTTCGAAACCGCTTTCAGTTAATTCGGCTTTCATTGGAACAACTATTTCTGCTGGATACATTTTTATATTCTTTTAATTAGTTGAATAGAATAACGCAAAAATAAAGTAAAACTAGAAATGAAATTATTTTATAAAGAAGTCATGATGTCTTTTTTCGTCTATCGAAAATGCCATTCTGGCGGTAATTAATTAGAAAATAAGTAATTATGGCCCCGTAAACTGCAATGGTACATGGTTTGAAAAATTAAATTCGAAATTATTTAAAAACAAAAACATAATAATTATGACAATCATTAAAAACAATCCCGCAGCGTATCACAATCTATTTAGTGAATTATTCAACAACTTTCCTACTAATTGGGGAAGAGATACCGAAGCAAGTTGGTCTATAGTACCGGTAAATATTAATGAATCAGAAAATGGCTTTCATGTAGAATTAAATGCACCAGGCCGAAATAAGGGAGATTTTAAGATCAATATTGAAAAAGGTTTGTTGACTGTAAGTTTCGAAAAGAAAGAAGAAACTGAAAACAAAGAATTTAAAACAATTCGCAAAGAATTCAGTTACACCGATTTCAAACGTAGTTTTTCGATTGATGAAACTATCAATACAGAAGCTATTGAAGCAAAATACGAGAATGGTGTTTTAAAATTATTCTTACCAAAAAAAGAATCAATAAAAATTTCTCCTAAAGAGATCGCAGTAAAATAATTGCTGGTTTATAAAAGTTGGTTTTGGTTAATACCCTGCATTTCTATGCGGGGTATATTTTTATTTGTACGAATAGTTTTGAAATGATGTAATAATTTGTGTTGTATTCATACTAATGAATGGAAATAAATAGATAGTTGAATGGAGAATAAAAATTATTTCGGCAAATATTTAAACAGAATTTTTAATGCCTGATGAACAGGAATTCATATCGGTAATAAACAAACACCAAAAGATCATTCATAAAGTTTGTTCTGTTTATATGGATACGCAAACTGATAGAGAGGATCTGTTTCAGGAAATCACTTTGCAGGCATGGAAATCATTTTCAACATTCAGAGGCGATGCACAATTTTCAACTTGGCTTTATAGAGTAGCATTGAATACTGCCATTACATTTTTTAGAAAGGAGAAGAAACAACCTTTAGTTTTCACTACAGAAATTTTTCCTGAATTATCCGAACAAAAAAATGAAAATGAAGATCAACTATCAGCAATGTATAAAGCCATCAGCGAATTATCTAGTATTGATAAGGCTTTGGTGATGTTATATATTGAAGATTATAATTACAATGAGATTGGTGATATGATGGGCATTACTCCTAATAATGTCGCTGTGAAAATGATAAGGCTCAAATCAAAATTGAAAGAAGCTGCTAAAAAATATTATCAGTTCTAAAAAAATAAATTATGGAATTAGACGAACTGAAAAATCAATTGAATGAAAAGTTTGCTGCAGATCAAAATAAATCTACAACCGATATTGCTGCATTATTAAAGAAACAAACTTTCTCGATTGTGCGTAAACTGCAAAGAAGTTTGTGGTTCGATCTGGCCGCAAATGTATTTGTGTTGCTACTATTTATTTGGCAAGGTTTGTATAATTCAAGTTGGGCATTGCGAGTTTATTTTTCGTCCTTTATTATTTTATCGGCTGTTGCTTTAATTATATTGATCTATTTGATCAAGAAAATATATTCACTAAATAATACTGTTTTACCCGTAAAACAAAATCTAGAAACAATTTATACGATCATCAAAGAATATAAAAAAAGATGTTTTCAATTAACAATGATTTTTATTCCTGTTTGTATCATTTTTATATTTCTGTTGAACTATGTCGAAAACAAAAGCGGGCATCAGTTTGATAATTTGATAAATAAATTAAATGATCGCATGTGGATCTTTTATACAGCAATCATTGTGTACGTTTCCATGATAACAATAGGAATTTATTACTTTACCAAATGGTGGTTAAAAAAATTATACGGTAAATATTTAGATCAATTAAAATCGTTGATAGTTGAGTTGGAAGAATAATTAAATTATAATGTTGGTTTGATTAAAGGATTAAAATGTTCATCGGATATATATAAACAACCCATCAATGTAATCTTTTGAAAAATTACAAATGACGGGTCATTGTATACGAAAAAGTACGGATTGCCTGTAGCAGCTAATTCTTTCTGAAAAGAATATTTAGCTTCGAACAATTGTGACACTATTCTAAGTGCACTATTGTACCGGATATTGGATTGCTCAGGCATAGGATAATATAAGTTTTTACTAAAAATAATTGGATATTGTTTTTCTGAAAGATTGGATTTCTGTAAAGTAAATCTAAACAACAATCTTGTTGAAAACAATTGCGACCATTTTTTTAAATCGCATTTTAATTTTCTTAGCAACTAATAAATACTATTTTAAGCTGTTTTTAAAATTGACCGTTAAAGAAATAAAAAAGCTTGTACCCAATTTTAGAATACAAGCTTTATAAAAAAATATCTATTATACAACTATCTCAAATAGCCTAATATCTTCAACATACTTTGCGCAGTTTGTTCTTTTGCATAAACCCAATCAATTAGCTTTCCGTTTTTATCGTATTCAACAATAATGTGTTTGGGTGATGGAATTAAACAATGTTTGATACCGCCATATCCGCTGATCTGATCCTGATAAGCACCTGTGTGAAAGAAACCAACATATAATGGTTCTTTATTTAAAGGATCGTTTCCATTACCTGCATTTGCAATCTTGGGTAAGAAAACTTCATTGATATGTTCTTCACTATCGTAATAATCGTGACTGTCGCAAGTAATTCCTCCTAACACCACTCGATGATATTCATTTTCCCATTTATTGATTGGTAACATCAAGAATTTTTCTCCAATCCCCCATGTATCTGGTAAAGTAGTAATGAAAGATGAATCGATCATATACCAACACTCGCGATCGTTTTGATTTTTTTGTCCGGTTACACTATAAATATGCGCCATGCTTTCACCAACAGTAAAACTTCCAAACTCAGTGTAAATATTTGGCATAGGAACTTTTGCTTTTTTACAAGCTTTCTTGATATTACTAACAATTTCGTTGATCATAAATTGATAGTCATATTCAAATCCTAACGAATGCTTGATTGGAAATCCGCCACCAATATTTATTGAATCTAATTCGGGACAGATCTTTTTTAACTGGCAATAAAGATTGAGTACTTTATTTAATTCACTCCAATAATAAATATCATCCTTGATTCCTTTATTCAAAAAGATGTGTAACATCTTTAATTGAAATTTATCTTCATACCCTTCTATTTCATCTACATAAAATTCTAAAATATCTTTTGCTCTGAAACCTAGTCGTGATGTATAAAAAGGAAATGTTGGTTCTTCTTCAGCCGCTACACGAATACCTAATTTAAAAGGAACTTTTGCATTTCTTTTATACGCTTTTAATTCATCTTTATTATCAAGGATCGGAATTACATTTTTAAATCCGGTATTAATTAGTTTGGTGATTCTTGTTGTATAGGAACGTTGTTTATATCCGTTGCAGATGATGAAAATATCTTTATTTATTTTTCTTCTTTCGTATAATCGATTGATGATCTCGATATCATAAGCAAACGAAGTCTCCAAATGAACATCATGTCCTAAAGCTTCTTCCACTACAAAACTAAAATGAGAACTTTTGGTACAATAACAATAAAAATATTTTCCTTCATACTTATGCTTTTTCATGGCATCAGCAAACATCTTCTTTGCTTTTTTTATCTGCATACCGATCTTTGGTAAATAGGTCAACTTCATTGGAGTGCCATATTTATCAATCAAGGCTTTCAGATCAAGACCATTAAATTCTAAGTAACCATCATCGTTAACTTCAAATCCTTCTTGTGGAAAATGGAAGGTTTGATTTACAAGCGAAGTGTAGCTATTGTTCATTCAAGAACACGTTTATTGGGTTAGTAAAAATTGAAACCATAAACAAAAATAACTGTTTGTTCAATGCATAAAATAAAAAAATCGGAGCTGTTCACTCCGACTTTAAAATTATAATTTTTTCAACAAAGAATTTATTTTACAGAATCCACAATTGCTTTAAAGCTTTCTGGATTGTTCATGGCTAAATCAGCCAATACTTTTCTATTTAAATAGATTCCTTTAGCATTTAATTTATTGATGAATTCGCTGTAGGTTAATCCTTCTGCTCTAACTGCTGCGTTAATACGAACGATCCATAACTGGCGATATTCTCTCTTCTTTAATTTACGACCAACATAACTGTAGGTCAAACCTTTTTCAACAATGTTTTTGGCAACGGTATAAACATTCTTACGTTTACCATAATAACCTTTGGCTTGCTCAAGAATTCTTTTTCTTCTTGCTCTTGATGCAACTGCATTTTTTGAACGTGGCATATTTTAATATTTTTTATTTCTTATTTGAGATGAATTACCTCAATCGAAATGATGATTAATTTGTTATTCCCTTTTCAGGTGATTAAGGAGTTTATTTCAAACGTAATAAACGTTGAACAAAATCTTTGTTAGGAGCACCAACAATACCTTTCATTCGCATGTTACGTTTGCGTTTCTTGGATTTCTTGGTTAAAATGTGACGTTTGAATGCTTTTTGGAAGGTGATTTCTCCGGTACCGGTCACCTTGAAGCGCTTCTTTGCGCTGCTGTTTGTTTTTACTTTTGGCATAAATAATCTTGATAAGATTACACCCTGCTGGCGGTATTCACAGGAATACACTTGTTGAGCCTTGCGGGAAATATCCGATTTTTTCGGGCTGCAAAGATAAGGGCTGGAAGTTAATGAGCAAGACTTAAAGCAAAGTTTTTTAAGTATCCGTCAGCGGTAATTCTATTGAGCTTTACCGGCGTAGTTCCAAAGGAATCCCTTCGGGACACTATTCAGCTTTCTGTTTTTTATTCAACACAAAACAAGAACACCTTACATAAATCCAAGGTGTTATATCTTAAACAAATTAATTATGATTCCTTTTTCTTCTTAGTTGTCTTTGGTGTTAACATCAAAAACATTCTCTTTCCTTCTAGTTTAGGTAAAGCTTCAGGCTGACCAACTTCTGCCAGTCTTTCAGCAAATTTCAATAATACCAATTCGCCTCTTTCTTTAAATTGAATGGCACGCCCCTTAAATTGAACATAGGCTTTTACTTTATTGCCATCCTTCAAAAAGTTCTCTGCATGTTTTGCCTTAAAATCAAAATCATGATCATCAGTGCCGGGTGTAAAACGAATTTCTTTTACTTCGCTTTGCTTGGCATTCGCCTTCATTTCTTTTTCTTTCTTCTTCTTTTCGTAGAGGAATTTTTTATAATCAATCACTTTACAAACAGGAGGATCGGCATTTGGAGATATCTCTACAAGATCCATTTCCTGTTGTTGTGCAATTTTCAATGCTTCCTGAATAGGATAAATTCCTATTGTAATATTTTCTCCAACTAAACGAACCTGTAATGCACGTATCCTTTCATTAATTCTGTGTTCGGGTTCTTGCTGTCTTTGAAATCTGGGGTTGAATCTTCCTCCACCCCCGCTTCCACCTCTAAATGGTAATGCCATTAATACTTGTTTGGTTAAAAATTAATTTATTAAAAATAATAATAAAAATCTTATTCTCCTGATTTACGTTCCCGTATTTCATTCAAGATTAAATCAATAAATGCTGTAACTGTTTGTGTGCCTATATCTCCTTTACCTTGACGACGAATAGAAAGTGCATTTTCATTCATCTCTTTTTCGCCAATCACCAACATATAAGGCACACGACTTAATTCTGCTTCACGAATTTTCTTACCGATCTTTTCGCTACGATCGTCAATTTCAACTCTTATTCCTGATGCACGCAATTTGGTTTTTACCTCATTACTGTATTCCATGAATTTATCACTGATCGGCAAAATTTTCACTTGCAATGGTGCTAACCAAACAGGAAATTTACCTGCATAATGTTCTAATAAAAATCCAATAAAACGTTCATGTGTTCCTAGAGGTGCACGATGAATTATTAATGGTATATCAGTATCATTTTGTTGTGTTGTATATGCTAATTTAAATTTACGACCTGAATTAAAATCTACCTGATTGGTTGCCAAAGTAAACTCTCTACCAATGGTACTCCAAATTTGTACATCGATCTTTGGTCCGTAGAATGCAGCCTCATCAGGTACTTCAACAAATGGTGTATTAGTATCGATTAAAACCTGGCGAACCATCGCTTCTGTTTCTTTCCATAAAACTGGTTCATCAACATATTTCTTTCCTAATTTTTCAGGAGAATGCAATGATAAACGCATTACATATTTATCTATTCCAAAAATTTTGAAATACTTCAAATACATATCATTCACTGCTTTGAATTCCTGAAAGAACTGATCTTTCGTGCAGTAAATATGCGCATCATTCATGTGCAAACAACGTACCCGCATCAACCCAAATAATTCGCCACTTTGTTCGTAACGATAACAAGTTCCATATTCTGCTAATCGATACGGAAGGTCTTTATAACTCTTTGGTTCGGCATCATAAATTTTATGATGATGCGGACAGTTCATTGCTTTGAGGTAATATTTTTCTCCATCCATTTCCATTGGGGGAAACATACTATCAGCATAATAAGGAAGATGACCGCTGGTGATATATAAATTTTCCTTAGCAATATGCGGAGTAACTACACGCTTGTATCCTGCAGCTTCTTCAGTTTCTTTTGCCAATTTTTCTAACTCTTCGATGATAATTGTTCCATTAGGCATCCATAAAGGCAAACCGGGACCAACATCATCATCCATAGTAAAAATGCCAAGCTCTTTGCCCAATTTTCTATGATCACGTTTCTTGGCTTCTTCCAACATTGCAAGGTATTCATCCAATTCCTTTTGATTCGGGAATGTGATTCCATATAAACGAGTAAGCTGTTTATTTTTTTCATCGCCTTTCCAATAAGCACCGGCAATATTGGTAAGCTTTATTGCTTTAATAAAATTAGTGTTTGGAATATGTGGTCCGCGACACAGATCTGTAAAACTTCCCTGAGAATAAAAAGTAATTTCACCATCAGTTAAATTATTCAGTAAATCCAATTTATACTCATCACCTTTTTCTTCAAAATATTTTAAAGCTTCGGGTTTCGAAATTTCTTTTCTGATATAAACATTTCCCTGCTTAGCTAATTCATTCATCTTTTTTTCTAAGATCAATAAATCTTCTTCTACTAATTTTCGATCGCCCAAATCCATATCGTAATAAAATCCTTTTTCTAATGCAGGTCCAACCCAAAATTTAACACCCGGAAAAACCGATTCTACAGCCTCTGCCATTAAATGCGCCGAAGAATGCCAGAAAGTATTTTTTCCATCGGCATCATCCCATGTCAATAATCTTAATGTTGCATCTGAAACAATAGGACGAGAAGAATCAACCACAGCACCGTTTACAGAAGCTGCTAATACTTTGCGAGCCAGTCCTTCACTAATAGATTTTGCGATATCCAATGCAGAAATTCCACTTTCAAATTGTTTTACTGCACCATCGGGGAAACTAATGTTAATCATACTTATTCTTACTCAAATCAATAAATGAAATGCGAAAGTAACAAATCATACGCAGAGAATTGCTTTAGATCGAATATTCATTTCAAAAACCTTAACGGTTCTTTATATGATAACTAATTTTCCTGTGCTTAGATTTGTTGAATGAGATTGACTTTTACACTGCTTCTTATATTTTCGTTCTCATCTTTTTCTTATGCCCAAAACCTAACCGGTATTTGGCGTGGATATTTTGTACAACAGGATGGCTTCAATCCTTCAACAGGAAAGTTTGCAGAAGATAAATACAAATACGAAGTTCAACTCAATCAACAGAATAATACTTTAGAAGGCGTGACTTATTCGTATAAGTCTGTTGTGTTTTATGGCAAAGCCGCATTACATGGCCTTTTTACTCCTTCAACTAAAAATGTTTTGTTTAAAGAAACAAAAATGTTGGATCTAAAAATTAGCGATCAATCTGTTGCTTGCCTGATGACATGTTATCTGGATTATTCTAAATCGGGTAAATTAGAAATGCTTTCCGGAACTTATACCAGTCAAAATAAAGAAGATAAATCTGATTGTGGTAGCGGTACAATTTATCTTGAAAAAGTAAAGACAACTGATTTTGAGAAAGAATCTTTTTTAATAAAGAAACCACAAAATCCACCGGTGAAAAAGGATAGTGTTGTAATAAATAAAAAGGTTGTTGAACAATCAACTCAAAAGAAATCGACTATTAATCCTCCAAAACAAAATAATACTCCCAAACCGTCGATTGTAAAAAAAGAAACTGATAAAAATATAATTTCTAAAAAAACAGGACTTCAAAAAGATAGTGTTCGCACTGAAAAAATAATTTCTTCATTTACTGATACCGGAAGAAAACAAGAAAAAATTATTAGTAAAAATATTTCGCCACTTGTAAGATCAATTCCAATTCCCAAAGTTTTAAGAGAAAGAGCAAATAGTTTAATTAAAACTATTGAGATCGATGAAAAAGAGGTGCAGATTGATTATTATGATAACGGAGAAATTGATAACGATACTATCACTGTTTATCATAACAATGAATTAGTGGTTAATAAAGGAAGATTAAGTTACACTCCTATCACTATAAAAATTCATTTGGACGAAGCAAATCCAATTCATGAAATAATTACAGTTGCCGAAAATTTAGGCGATGTTCCACCCAACACTGCATTGATGGTAATTACAACACCCGGCCGGAAACGTTATGAAGTTTTTATCACTTCGGATGAAAAAACAAATGCAAAAGTTATTTTAGAATACAAGCCAAAGAAACCGGTAAAAATTTATTAATTATTTTTTTCTGAAATCAAGTGTGTCAGTAATTTTTCCGCAGGTCAACATTTTTTTAGGCAGATAAGGATTTTTAATATCAGTTGAATTACTTAACCATGTGGCTCCCGATTCATCAAAAACATCATCGCATTTTTGCTGATAAATTATTTCTTTATCGTATTGAACCATTTTAATCAAATCGTACAATTGTTCGCTCAAAGTATAAAACGACTTGCGCTTATTTTCAATATCTTTCTCGCCAATAATACCTTGTAATTCTCCGGAAATGTTGGCAGCAGATGTTCTTGCAGTTTCAACAGTTGTACTATCAAACATCAATTGATTGAAATTTAAACTGTCTGCATCAGTTATTAAAGCTTTGGAATAATGATTTATTAGTGTATCGCCCTCAGTGATAAAATTATTTTTCAGGTGATAATAATCGTCCATTAATTTAGAGAAAGATTCATTAAATGTTTGGGTATTGGCGCCATTGTTCGACGCATTTTTAAGATTTTTTTGTTGAGAAGAGGAATCGTCATTGTTACAGGAAGCAAGCATTGCGATTAATCCACAAACAATTATTTTTTTCATGCGATGATTATTGTTGTTCAAAAGTAAATTAAAAATTCATGTTCATCCAATTACCTTTGCAGCTTAAATTTTTTAAAGCTTATGTTGATCGGTTTACAAAATGTGACTTTTGAATTTGGTGCAAGACTTATTGTTGAAGATGCCACCTGGCATATTAATCCGGGCGAAAGAATTGGTTTAATTGGTTACAATGGAACCGGCAAATCCACACTGCTGAAGGTTTTAGTGGGTGAATATCTTCCTTCGAAAGGTACTGTTGAAAAAGGACGTGAAACCACAATTGGGTATTTACATCAGGATCTGTTAAGCTTTGATACTGATGATTCTATTCTCGAAGTGGCGATGGGAGCTTTTGAAAAAGTAAAACAACTGGAAAAAGAAATTGAACTGATTGGAACAGAATTAGAAAAAACATCTGACGAAAAATTATTACACGAATATTCCGACAAATTGCATGAATTGGATATGTTGGGTGGATACACCATTCATCATCGCTCAGAAGAAGTGTTGCAAGGATTAGGTTTTGCAAATGAGGATTTAAAAAGACCATACAAAGAATTTAGTGGTGGCTGGAGAATGCGTGTGTTGTTGGCAAAAATGATCTTGCAACAACCGGATGTTTTATTAATGGATGAACCTACCAATCACTTGGATCTTCCTTCCATCGAATGGTTAGAAAAATATTTACGTCACTATCAGGGAAGCGTTGTAATTGTAAGTCACGATAAATTTTTCTTGAACAGAATGGTAAATAAAATTGTTGAATTATATCAACAACAATTACATATTTACGTTGGCGATTATGAATATTACGAACGTGAAAAAGAAATAAGAGTGGAATTGCAACAGAAGGCTTACGAAAATCAACAAGATTATATTCGCCAACAGGAAAGATTTGTTGAACGCTTCAAAGCCAAGGCCAGTAAGGCTGCAGCTGCACAAAGCGTACAGAAACGCTTAGATAAAATTGAACGCATTGAAAATGCAGAAATAGAAAGACCAAATATTAAAATCAATTTCCAGGTTGATAAACAACCCGGCAGAATTATTTGTGAACTGAAACATATTTCTAAAAGTTTCGGCAATATTGAAGTATTAAAAAATACAAGTATTGAAATTGATCGAGGTGATAAAATTGCTTTGATAGGAGCCAATGGAAAAGGGAAATCAACTTTATTAAGAATTGTTGCCGGTACTGAAAAATATGAAGGTCATAGAAACTGGGGACATAACGTTGAGGAGAGCTTTTATGCGCAACATCAGTTAGAAGCATTAAATATCGACAATACGATTTTGGATGAAATGAAGGAATGTGGCAGTAAAAAAACTGAATTAGAATTGCGCAGTTTAATGGGATGTTTTTTATTTAGTGGAGATGATACCGATAAACGAATAAGAGTATTAAGTGGTGGCGAAAAAGCTCGAGTTGCTTTAGCAAAAGTTATAGTTAGTAAAAGTAATTTTTTGTTGTTAGATGAACCTACCAACCACTTGGATATGCACTCGGTCGAATTATTGGCCGATGCTTTAAATAAGTATGAAGGAAGTTTTTTATTAGTTAGTCACGACCGTTTCTTTATTTCAAAAACAGCCAATAAAATTTGGGAGATTGTTGATCATGAAATAAAAGAATTTAAAGGTTCATATCTTGAATGGGTTGAATGGAAAGAGAGAATGGCGAAACAACAATCTGCTAAAAAAAAAGAACTTGAATCAATAACTAAAACACAAGAATCAGAAAATAAAATTCAGGAAACGATTGTAGCACCCGTTTTAAAAAATAAGCAGCAACATTCAAACATTGACCGAGACCAAAAGAAAGAATTACAAAAAATTCAGCGACAGTTTCAAAAAGTAGAAGAAGAAATTGCAACACTCAATCAACAAAAAATTCAAATCGAGACTGATTTAGCAAACCCTGATAGTTATAAAGAAGCAAATAAATTTTCACAGCTTGAAAAGAGTTACAGTTCTGTTCAAGAACAATTAAAAATCGCTAATACGCAGTACGAGCAATTGTTTGAGAAGATCATGGAAATGGAAAATAAGCAATAAAAGAATCAAAAACTTATCAACTGTTCAATTGCATCAAAATTGCTTTTGCAAAATCACTTACCAAATAACTGATCAATTTTCCTGTTGATGGATCTTGTCTCCCATCAGATAAAACTGTTGCACCTTCACAAATATGCAAGTAAGCAGGTTTGCAATCGCAAGCAACAAAATTCAAATACTGTCTTGCATGATTTGCAGTAATTCCAACCGGTGCCGTAGCGCTACTTAAAGTATTTTCTATACAATCGAGATCTAATTCAATACCGCATAAAGTATCATCAGTAAATGCTGTTGCATGTGCAACTGATTGAATGAAATTTCTTTTTTCATGCAGAAAAATATCTTCGTAAGTAATACAATCAACAAATGGATTGTTGACCATATCCATCCATGTATTTTGTGTGATATAATTTTCATGTAAGCCAATCACACAATATTTTTCTAAATAACCATCTTCTTCAGCATATCTAAAAGCATTACCGCTATGTCTTCCTTCCATCGGTCTATAATCGGCATGTGCATCTAAATTAATTGCATTGATTTGTGCCAATTCAATTACACCGGCTTTATGCCAACCCTTTGCTGCGCCTTTAATACAAGGATAGGCGTTGTTATGACCACCCCCAATAACAATCGGGAATTTTCTGTTTTGTGTGATGATATGAATAAGTTGTTCAACTTCATCATCAATGGTATTTACTGCGTGACGATGTGCTTCAATTCTTTCGTCAAAATGAGGTGCATTTGCTTCAATGGTTTTTTCAAGATCAGAAAAATCAAAATGACCTAATAATAAAATTTCACCTCCATCAAAAAAATCATTGCTCTGAATATTAAGAAATGATTTTAAAAAGGATAACCAAGCACTATCGGCTCCGCCAATTCCCATGTTGGCTTTAATACCAATATCTTCAGGCACTCCAACTAAAACAAATTTAGCTGTTGATTTTCTGATCGATGTTTCAATATCACTTGCATTTTCGATTACTTGTAAACGCTCTCCCACTTTGGTTTCGAAGCGACGAATAGATGTTACAGATAAAACATCTTGTTTATTATATACTTTCAAATGTTTCATACTTCTTAAAGTTAAGCAGCTTTAATCATTAATAAATTTTCCATTGATCATTACTTTGTCAATTAAATTATTTCCAAAAGCATAAGTAAGATACGCCAAAGAAGGAATAGGTTTTGTGAAGATTAGATTTGCTTTTTTACCAACCGTTATACTTCCTACAATATCGCCCAATCCCATGGCATATGCACCATTGATAGTTGCTGCATTGATAGCTTCTTCGGGTAACATTTTCATTTGAATACAACTCATCGAAACAACAATATTCATATTACCGCTTGGCGATGTTCCCGGATTAAAATCGGATGCTAAAGCAATAGCACAACCGGCATCAATTAATTTTCTTGCTGGCTGAAAAGGAATTCGCAAAAAATAAGCAGCAGTTGGAAGTAAAGTGCCGATTGTATCTGACTTTGATAATAATTCTATTTCCTTTTCATCAACAGTTTCTAAATGATCTACACTGATTGCATTTATTTTAGTTCCAACAGTTATCCCACCACCGGTAAATTGATTGGCATGTATTTTTGGGAATAGTCCAAATTGCATTCCAGCTCTGCAAATTGTTTCAGTTTCCTCAGCATTAAAAAAACCTTCTTCGCAAAACACATCAATATAATCGGCTAAATTTTCTTTTGCAATGGCAGGTAACATTTCGTTGATGATTAAATTAATATAACCTTGATGATCATTAATAAATTCTGCAGGAAAACTATGTGCACCTAAAAATGTAGAACGAATTGGGATTAGCGATTTTTTCTTGAGTTGAATAATAACACGCAACATTTTTAGTTCTGCATCTTTAGTTAAACCATAACCACTTTTAATTTCAATTGCACCGGTTCCTAATTGAATTAATTCGTTCAATCTTTTCCATGCCGAATTAAATAGATCCTCTTCGGACGCTTGTTGTAGTTTTTTTGCTGAATTTAAAATACCACCACCCTTGGCAGCAATTTCTTGATAAGTCAATCCTTTTATTTTATCAACAAATTCATCTTCTCTGCTGGCAGTAAACACAATGTGAGTATGGCTATCACACCATGAAGGCAAAACAAATTGATTACTTGCGTCAATGATATTTTTGGCATCAATTTTTGAAGTATCGAAATCTTTCATCAACCCATACTCGCTGATTAATCCATCTTCTGTTATTAAATAAGCATTGTTTAAAACAGGCAATTCGGCCAATTCTTTACCTCGCAATACTTTGCTTTCTTCGCGAACATTTACAAGCTGTTTGATGTTAATGATGATGGATTTCATTCACCTAAAATTATACTCAAATGTAAAGTATCTATTTTCTATTTCTAAGTCTGACTGAAATAAACAATTTGTAAAAAAAATGTAACTTTCCAACTTGATTATGAGAACAGTATTTTTTATTACATCAACACCATCGCATTTTTCGTGGATGTATCGTGGATTGAATTCAATGCCCGATCATTAGGTTTTCAATTATTTTTCTTGGTCGCAGTTCATTTCTTAACATCTAATTTTTTGTATGAATAATATACAACACAGCCTGTTTGTTAATTCAGAAATAGGTACATTAAAACGTTTATTGGTCCATAGTCCTGATAGTGGTTTAGGCAAAGTAGTTCCTTCGAAAGCACAAGATTGGTTGTTTGAAGATATTGTGCATTTAGACACTATTCGAAAAGATGAATACGATTATTACACTAAAATTTTATTATACTTTTTAGATCCACAAAAAGTAAAAGGAAAACTAAAAACAATTGATTCACCTGAAGCAAAAAGAAACTTTTATAAACCAGAACACGATAATTTTTTTCGTTCCGATAAAGTAATTGAACTGCAATGGTTATTATCGGATATTTTGGTTGATGAAAATATCAAATCAAAATTAGTTGCTTCTGTTTGCGCTATTGAAGGCTGTACCTATGTTACACAAAAAGAATTATTATCCTACAATTCAATAGAATTAGCAAAGACTTTTATTTCAGGATCGAATATTGAGAAGAATTTATTATTTGCACCGATACCTAATTTTATTTTTACCAGAGACATTGGCATTATCATTAAAAATTATGTTTTACTGAACAAACCTGCCAAGAAAGCCAGAACACGTGAGGCTTTGCTGGCAAAATATATTTTCTTCAATCATTCTTTTTTCAGTTCGTATAAAGAAAATATCATTGAATTATCTGATTCGCATTTTAATTTTTTATTGCCCAAAGAAGATGATGATAAAAAAATAACTCTAGAAGGTGGTGATATCATGGTTGTAAGCGATAATCATTTATTGGTTGGCGTTAGTGAAAGAACTTCATCAGAAGCTGCTGCAAAAATCACAACCACCATGTTCGAAAAAGGGATCATGGATAAAGTAACCATCATTAAAATTCCAAAGAAAAGAGATTACATGCACATCGATACAGTATTCACTCAGGTTAAACGAAATATGTGGGTGATGCTTGGAAATTTTTCACGCAAGGCGGCAATGAATGAAGATGTGGATGCAGTAGAACGTGCATTGGAAATAAAGAAAGAAGAAAAAATAAAGATCATTCAATTCCATAAAAATAATCCTGATGAACCAATCAGATTTGAAAGCCTCGAAGACCTTTTGTGCGACATAAGTAAAAATGATTTGCATTGCGAAGAAGAAGTAAAAATTATTTTTTCAGGAAATAATGAATTCCCTTACAATGCCAGAGAACAATGGACCGATTCGTGCAATTTATTAGCATTAAAAGAAGGAGTAGTTATGGGATATGATAGAAATAACAAAACCTCAGAAGCCTTTAAGAATGCAGGTTTCAACATTGTCTATGGCAAAGATTTAATTCAACAATTTGAAGAAGGAACTATTTCACCGGATGAAATAAAAGATACAGTAATTTTAATGCCATCGGCTGAATTGTCAAGAGCAAGAGGCGGATTTCATTGTATGAGTATGCCGATTTTACGAGAGCCATTACAATAATAAATTTAAAATTATTATGCAAAACACTTCTCACATTTTGATGATTCGTCCGGTAAGTTTTGGATATAATGCTCAAACTGCTGTAGATAATAGTTTTCAAATTGCATCAACCGATACAAGTGTTTCTGAAACTGCAGTTAAAGAATTTGATATATTTGTTGATGTATTAAGAAAGAATGGTGTTGATGTTATATTGGTTGAAGACACATTAAAGCCACATACTCCTGATTCGATCTTTCCCAATAACTGGATTTCTTTTCATGAAGATGGAACTGTTTGCATCTATCCCATGTTTGCAGAAAACAGAAGAGATGAACGCAATAAACAAGTAATTAATGAGATCGAAGAAAAATTCATCATCAAAAACACGATTAATTTCAGTCATTACGAAGAAAAAAATATTTTCTTAGAAGGTACAGGAAGTATGGTTTTGGATAGAGATAATAAAATTGCATATGCTTGTTTATCTAAACGAACAGAAAAAAAATTATTAGAAAAATTTTGCAAGGCTTTTAATTATAAACACATTTCATTTATTTCGGTTGATAAAAAGAAAAATCCTATTTATCATACCAATGTTATGATGTGTGTTGCTGATAAATATGTAGTGATTTGTCTTGAGTCGATCAAGGATAATTTTGAAAAAATAAAAGTAATTGCTTCAATAAAAAATACTGATAAAGAAATTATTGAAATAAGTTACGAGCAGATGAATCATTTTGCGGGGAATATGTTGCAGGTAAAAAACAAAAAAGGAGAAAAATTATTAGTAATGTCGATGCAAGCCTTTAAAAGTCTTACTAATGAACAAATACAGAGACTTCAATCATTCAATAAAATAATTCTTTCAGATATTTCAACAATAGAAAGCAATGGTGGCGGTAGTGCCAGATGTATGATGGCTGAAATATTTTTAGAGTTGAAATAAGTTAAGCAGAAATAAGTTGTTTAGAAATAATTTCTGTTACTTGTTTTTCTCTGTATTTAATCGAATGATTTAATTTTTCCAAAGCTTTGTTTAAATCTTTTTGAATATCAATTTCAGCTGATAAGTGAATCTGCTTTTGGTATAAAATTTCTTTAATTACAAGAAGGTCGTGCCATTGCCCAATAGTTTCCTGAAGTTTATTATAATAAGAAAACAATGAATCAATTTTAGATTCTTCTTCGTACACAATCCAGTTAGTTGCATACATCCATTTCTTAATCAACTTTCTTAATTCATGCCAATCATTTGATGAGAGTTGTTTGTGTAACAACTTATCAATCTTAGCATTTAATTCTGTAACATATTGTTCAGGCAAAATTTTATTAGTGATCTGAACATATTTACCGCATCTCTCAATCACTTCTTTTAAATCGGTTTTATATGTTTCTGACTGTTGATGAAATGAATTCAGCATCCTTTTCATTTTTTCATCAGGGAAATAATTATCAGAAATATTTTTTAATTCATGTTTTTTTAACCAATTGAGTAATAATTGATATTCCCTTATTTCTCCTGCATTTTGAAAAATAGATCCAATCAAATGATTTATTTTCTTAAACTTTTGTTTAGGATAAATCGTTTTTAAAAATTTGATTATAGATTTTAATTTCTTCAATTCAATCCTGAAATCATGCAATGAACCTTCGTCTCCTATTAATTCAAAATCATGTAAATAGTTGAATAATTTATTTATACGAAGTGAGAAATATCGTTGTAACGATGTTTGCATTTAAGAAAATGATTTGATGATAATTCATCCAAATCAAAATTACAATCTTAAAAATGCCGTAAATTAACTTTAGGTTAATTTTTATGCTTATCAAAGGTTAAGCACACTCCTTTTTCAAAACTTAAAGGCGAATAACCTAACCTATTTATTGCTTTATCAATTTTTAAACCCGCTTTTTTTGCACGAATTACAGGTTCCGGGAATGTTTCAGAAGTAACGTTTTCTATCAACGATTTATCCAAGCCTAAAACATCAGCAACGCTAATTGCCATTTGATATGGAGATATAATATCTTTTCCCGCAAGATGAAAAGTTCCATTTGCTTTTTGTTCAATAATTTTTTTAATACCGTTACAAATATCAATTACATAAGTGGGTGTTCTTTGTTGATCGCTTACTACTTTAATTTTTTTATTTTGCTCTAAATTATTTTTTACCCAATGTAAAAAGCTTGCTCGCATTCCTTCCCAAACCGCACCATAAATAAATACAATTCGAACTATACTGTTTAATAGCTCTGTTTTTTTAACCAATTCTTCGGACATTAATTTAGTTTCGCCATAATAGTTTAATGGCGCAGGTTTACTTTCTTCAGCATGTGGGCCATTTTCACCAAAAATAAAATCTGTAGATATATAAATAAAATGTGGAGAAAAAGATTGTGCAGCTTCAAGTAAATATCTTGTTGCTTCTACATTATGCAGAAAACAAGCTTCTTTATTATTATTGCATTCATCAGGTTTACTCATTGCAGCTGCATGAATAATAACTGAAGGCTGGTACAATTGTAAGCATTTTCTTACTGCTTGTTTGTTTGTAAGATCAAGTTCAGCATATTCAAAGTTTTCTTTTGCAGGAATTCGGCAAGCACCCCTACCAGATGCAATTACGTTAAATTTTTTCGAGGCAAAATATAGTGTAAGATGTTGTCCTAGAAATCCATTCGCACCTGTTATAAAAATTGTTTCCATAAGATGAATGTAAAAAATATTTTTATCTAATCATAACTAAAATTAATTTCTCAATAAAAATTAAAAAAAACTCCGAAGCCATGCTGCATCGGAGTTTTTTGTCTTAACAAAATTTGATATTTATCCTACTAATTATCAAATCCAGATTGTTCTATATCCAGTCATATTACTTTTTACAATTTGCTTTCATTTTTTTAATGAAAAGCACCATAGGTTACATAAAATCCCAAAGTATAGCAGGCTGAATAATATAAAGCATCGTATAAATAATAAATGAATTTTTGTTTTTTGTTGTGACCTAAATTAAAAGTCACTGCTGCCACCATTGAAGCATTTCTGATAAATGAATTAAGATGGTATTGATCGGTAGTGAAAGCCAATAATGATGAAGCCATTGGAAATTTATCTCCTTGTGCAACATTGCCATCTTTATACTTGTTTACCCAGCTTTCTTGAGGATTAAACCATTGGTCGTTCGCATTAGGAAACTTTGCTTTAAACTTAGGGTAATGATGCATTAATGTTTCATTAAATCCTGTTGCTGATGCTGAAAGTGCAACCAATGATCCTGTAAGGATTTTATTCTTGTCAATTTTATATTGAGATAAAGAAAATATAGGTAGCAGTAATAATATTAAGAATGAGTTTTTCATAAAATTAGTTTTTGCTTTTGAAAATATTCCACAATCCAACCGTTACCTGATAGGCATCATTTATCTGGCGGGCTTCAATACTGAAACGGCCATTTACAAACTGGACTCCCAGAGAACAAACAAATTTGTTAACTTGAATTGGATCGCTGTAGTTTTTTTCTCCATAATATTTATCACCAGAAAAAACTGAATAATAATAACCGGCTACAGGTACAATAAAACTGTTAGAGCCTAACATTATTATTTTACCGACCCTTGCTCCAAAATAACATGGCTTGTCGGGACTAATGTTTAATATCTCATGACTTTCGATCAGATAATTAGAAGAATGATATCCGAAGCGAACATCTGCTACAAAAGATTTGTCGGATCCACTACCGGCAGAAATTCCAGTGTGTAGTTGTGCATTTAGCGTTGCTGATACAAAAAGCATCAAAAGCAACATGGAAAATTTGTTTTTCATAGGATTTGATTTTTTGTTAAGACTACTTTGTTCTATTTTTTTTACTACTTGTCAAGATTTTTTCTAGTTACAGTTCCAATTTTAAGTTCGATGATCTTAAGTTTAGATATCTGCTTTTGAATTCCTTTGACAACACAAAGCTAGATTCGCACTAATCCCTTGAGAATAGCTGTAGTTGTGAATTAGGTGTAAAGTTTATTGCATCCAAAAATGTTAAGAAATTATACAAATCGTGTAGTATTATCTATGTCATAAACCTTAATCACCATTACAAATAAAAAATACTTAGACTATTATTGTCATACGTAATTATTAAAAGAATAATGAATAGAGTTCATAAAATCATAATCTGAATTAGAGAATGGTGGTTTATTTTCATTTCCGTATTTTTGCCGCTTCAATCAATTGGAAGTATTAATAAGAATTGATAAGAAAATTTTTGAGCAGAGATAATTTGTTTTATAGTTATGAGCAACAATCAAAAAGTTACTAAAGTTGGTGTGCTTACTTCAGGAGGCGATGCGCCGGGGATGAACGCAGCAATACGTGCCATTGTAAGAACCGGAATTTATTATGGAATGGAAATGTTTGGTATCATGCGTGGTTATTCAGGTATGGTTGAAAACGATATCATTAAAATGGATTCTCGAAGTGTGGCAAATATTATACAACGTGGCGGCACCATTTTAAAGACTGCAAGGTGTTTGGAATTTTATGAACCCGCAGGTAGAAAAAAAGCTTACGAAAATTTAAAGAAGAATGGTATCAACGGATTAGTAGTTATTGGTGGAGATGGTAGTTTTAATGGTGCACAAAAATTCAGCAATGAATATGATATTCCATGTATCGGTCTTCCGGGAACTATTGATAAAGATATAGCAGGTACAGATTTTAC
>CAIQDX010000123.1 GCA_903870685.1 uncultured Chitinophagaceae bacterium
AAGCGTGTTATGCAATAGCGAGTTAAAAGAATTGTCTGATGAATTATTAGCTGATACACCCGAAATACTATCAATAAGTTTTTGCGGATCATTAGCATTTTTAGTTAAGATATACATCAGATGATCCAAATCGACAGATTTGTTTTGGGCTGATGGCAGATCATTTGTGTTGTTGCTTGCCATATCCATACTACCACTATAACAGCAATCTAATAGAGCAGTAAGAATTACTTTTTTATCTATAAAAAGATTGAAATATTTTTTTAAAGTGGTATCCCGAAAAAAGCATTTGAAATTATCTTTAAAATTATAAAGATCACTTGTCAACATGGCCTGATTAAATCCATGCTTCACAGAATCTTTTAAGTTTTGAGAATTATTCATCCAAACACCATGACCCGAATAAAAAAATACAAAAGCATCACCGGGTTTACACACTTGAAGAACTTGTTTCATTCCTGCAATGATATTATCTCTGGTTGCATCTTCGTTATAAACTGTTTTAATATTCGTATTATTAAAACCAAACTTTGTTATCAATAATTTTTTTATAGAATCGGCATCATTCACACAGCCACTCAAACTAACATCATTGCTTTTCACTCCTTTTACTTCATAATAATCACATATGCCAACCAATAAGGCATATTTGTTTTGAGAAAACAGGTTAAAAGAAAGGCTAACAAAAACAATAATAAAAACTAATTGTTTACGTTGTAGCATATGCTGATTTTAATTGTTAATTTACCAACAAAATAGTTAAAAGAAATTAATGAAACGACCCCCACTATTAATTTTATTTCTATTCATCGGTTCGTCATTGTTAGCGCAAGACAGAATAGTTGATAGTTTACATGCTATTCTAAGAAATGAGAAACAGGATACAACAAAAATTATTTTGTTATACAAAATCAGCGATGCCTATCAAGTTTCAAGGCCCGATTCTGCGCTCATGTTTGCGCAAAGAGCTTATTTCATGGCCAAAACAAAAAAGTTTATCAAGGGCGAATCATGGGCACTAAATCAGATGGCTTATGCTTATACAAGTCTTGGCAACTTTCCAAAAGCTTTGGAATATTATATTCAACAATTGAAAATTGAAGAAAAGAGAGGTTACCCTGATAATATAGCCAGAGTGTTTTTGAATATTGCTCTTTTGTATAACACAGAAAAAGATTTTGACAAAGCGATCATCTATGCAAAAAGAGCCGATTCAATAATCAATGTAAATAAGTTTGAGAAACTTTCTTTGTATAGTTTGATAGATATCGGAGACATTTATGAAAAGAAAAATGAACTTGATTCTGCACTCTATTATACCAAAAGATGTTATGTCAAATGTTTAAAAGATAATAATCAGTTTTTGATTGGAATGACCCTTAATAATCTTGGGAATATCTATGCTAAAGCAGGTAATCTAAATGAAGCACTTGTTAATTATAAAACAGCATTGCCTTATTTAAAGGTTTCGACAGATTATAATACTTATATAGAAACGATGTTAGGGTTAGCTAAAATTTTTGATCATGATGGGCAGAATGATTCCGCAATTTTATATGCAAAAAAATCCTTCGAAGTGGCTGCCGGAAATCAGTTTTTAATTAAAGCATTAGATGCAACTAGTTTATTATCTATTTTGTATAAAAGGAAAGATGATATAGACAGTGCTTATTCTTACCAGAATTCAATGATAGTATTAAAAGATTCAATTGAGAACAGAGAAAAAATTAAAAAGGTTCAAAGCATTACAATAGAAGAACAGTTTAGACAAGCAGAAATAGAACATTTAAGAAATGAAGAGAAAAGAGACCGAAGAGAAAAACTAGAATTACTCGCAATAGGAATTTCGATACCTGCCTTCTTTTTGTTAACAATATTCATCAGCAGAAAAAAAGTACACAAAAGAATTATCGAATCGTCCGGTATTATTTCTATTCTTTTATTATTCGAGTATATTACTTTATTGATACATCCTTTTGTAGCAGAGAAAACAAATCATTCACCTTTTGTGGAGATAATCATATTCGTTACGATTGCCGCAGTCATTACTCCATCACATCATAAAATTCAGGATTGGCTTATGGGTAGATTAACTAAAATGAATTACAATCGGCATCACTTAAAAAATGATACAGAAAATAATATCAATGAAGAAGAGATCAGCATTTAAACCAATACATCTTCTTCATTGATAAAATAAAAATTACTGACCTGTTCCAGAAGTAGGAGTACTCTGTACACCCTTTCCGTGCGCAGTGTCTTTTTTAGTAGTATCAGCTTTCATTTTTGTTGTATCGGCTGCAGGCGCTACTACTGAATCTTTCTTTGTTTCTGTGGTAGTTGAATTGTTGCAACTGCTGATACCGATAACAAGTAAAAGCATTGTTCCGGCTAATAGTTTTGTTGTTGTCTTCATGGTGTTTTTTTTGTAAAATAATCTAATTTTCAGACTATTCAAATATTTTATACAGAACTTTCTATCGATTTCCACAATTTGCTATCATTATTTCTTAATAATGTAATACTTTGCTCAAATGGATAATATTTAATTTAAAAAAAGATCAGCTGAAATAGCTTTCTCTTCTTTTTGCAATAGATCAAAAACAATAATTTCATTGTTTCCTTTTTTTAACCTAGAAGCAGGGCAATATAATTTTTGCTGAGGGCCTTTATTCCAATAACGACCAAGATTATGTCCATTAATATAAACCATTCCTTTTGTGTAGGAACTTAAATTAAAATAAGTGTCACCAGTTTCAGTAAGCTCAAAATTTCCTTTGAAAAAATTACAATAGTTCTTATTTGTAATTGATTTATTTAAATTGATGTTTTTATTTTGAATAAATTTTTCATCCAAAGCATATGCTGTGATTTTCCAATTCATCAAAGTCATTCCACTTAGAGTAACTCTATCAGTGATGCCTTTTCTGTCGATCATAAATTGTGCAAAATTGATATGGCCCATTGCTTCAACAACAATTTCCAATTCAGGATTTTCAACATCAGTTTTTGGCAGATCAGTTTCCCATTTTCCTCCATCGCGATAAATGGTATCAATAAATTTTCCATTTAAAAATACCAATGCAAAATCATGTGGTTCCCATATTTTAAGCTTACCGCTTTTTCTTCCAACTAATTTTGTTTTATAAGAAATCAATCCTTGATTTTGATTGAATGCCTCGATCGGTTTTGGTTGAGCTGATTGAAATGATGGCATATCATAGTTCCACAAATTATACACTTTGTTCATGGTAATGGAATGAATTGAAATCGTTTTAATGGGTTTAGGTATTTCAGGAATTGAATATTTCACATATTGCTTTATCAAATTACGCAGCATGAAATATTTTGCTGTTGCAGCACCTTGTTCATTGATCGGTGCATCATAATCATAACTTGTAATATCGGGTTGAAATTGTGTTGTCGAAAATGCATTTGCTCCGGCATTAAAACCAAAATTTGTTCCTCCATGCACAACATAAAGATTAAAGCTTTTTTTATTCGACAATAAATATTTGATTTCATTTTTAAGTTCAGTAGTATCTGGTCTTGCCCATTTTTCGCCCCAATGCGTTAACCATCCCGGATAAGTTTCACTACTAAATACCGGAACATTTGGATTATGTTTTTTTGCTGTTTCAAAATCTGCATCACTGCTGCCGCTATCTAACCCAATGGCTGCACCATCGATTGAACCTGCATCTAACATAAATGGTGTAGCTCCATCAGCTGTATAAAATGGAACATTAATTCCATTTGCTGACCATAATTTTTTTAAAGCATACAAATAGTTTTTATCATTACCGTAACTGCCATATTCATTTTCAATTTGAACCATTAATATCGGCCCTCCTTTTGAACATTGAAGTGATGCTACTTCTTTCGATAATCTGTTTACATACCTTGTAACTGCATTCATGTATCTACTGTCCATGCAACGCAATTTAATATCAGGTATTTTCAAAAGATAAGTTGGCAATCCGCCAAAATCCCATTCAGCACACACATACGGGCCGGGCCGCAGCAAAACCCACATACCTTCTTCTTGACAAATTTTTATAAATGCAGCAATGTTTTTATTGCTTGTTGTAAAATCAAAAACATTTTCTTTTATTTCATGATAATTCCAGAAGATATAAACAGCAATAGTATTGCATCCCATTGCTTTTGCCATTTGAATTCGATGTCGCCAGTATTCTTGTGGAATTCTTGCAGGATGCATTTCGCCACTCATGATTTGAAAAGGTTTCCCATCCAATAAAAATTCATTCTTATTAAAACTAAACTGATGTTTTATTGATTGTGCAAATAATTGAGAAGAAAAAAAATGAAATAAAATTAAAAAAAGAATGCTGCTTTTCTTTTTCATTTTGATGTTTTAAATATTAAACTTACTATAAATAGTTGCATGGAGAAACTATTCAATTAAATAAAAGTAATTTTTTTGAGAACGGGTCTTATTGTTGGTATTTTGAAATTTCATTGGAATAAATGATTGTGTTTTAGAAAGCTTGAACATAATATTACAACCGATTTGTTATACATAATAGTGATTCATTTACACTTCTTTAGAATTTTCCTTACCCTGAATTAATCAGATTTGTAGGCTTTTAGTTTACCGCCTATAGTAGTAACACTTACATACATTTCACAATTATCCTTATTTTTTCTGCTTGTATAACATTGGACTTTTGTCTAATGAATCTTTACAAATTGTATAGGATTCTTTGAAATTCAAAACTAGTTTATCCTATTGCTTAAAATCTATACTATGAAAAGTCGAAATTTTCCATTCTCAAGACTACTAAAATCTATAGGAACTTCTTCAAACAAATTAAACAAAATAATTACGTTTTGTGTAGTATTAACTTTATGCATCAATATAATATATGCACAAAAAAATTGGGAGGAATTAAAGTCTGTTTCATCAACAACTAATATTCTAACTTCTTTTGACTACTCGAAAAACAACAGTTTTTTTGCACTAAATAAAAAAGAAGAGTCATTTCAAAATATTTTAAAAGAAGATGATCATTTTGATGAAACTTCTAATAAAACTTTTTATTTACCTACAGGTGGTAGTTGTGTTGCTGGGACAGTAAACAGATTTTCAGGATCATACCATTCAAATTTATATATAGGAAATAATAGTGGGTCAAATGTACTATTAGCTTGGGGTCAGAATATGGCAACTTATGCTAATATTACTGCTTCTTCCGGGAGTGATGTTTACACACCCACGCTGGTGCCAAATACAAATTATGCAGGAATTCCTTATGAAGTAAGATCATCAAGCTCTGGCGGAGGAAGCGGTTTAAGCGCACTTGTTTTAAGAACATCAACCAAATTATACTTTTTTGGTACTACTGCTAATCTAACTGCCATAACTACGATGAGTAATTTTGGTGGAGCTGCTGTCAATTCAGCAAATAGTGATGTAACTGCAAAACTTCCTTCTGGAGTTGCAATTACTGATATAGCACAAATGGCAGTTTCGCAAAAGGCTTTAGCATTAATAACAAACTCTGGAAATGTATATGTTCTTACAACAGTTGCAAATTTACAAGGCGATAAAACTGCTTCCAGTTCTACAACATGGCATCATGTTACTTTATCGGACGGTACTACTTTTCTGACAGGTGTAACAAAATTTTCATTATCGAGTTCAGGAGCATTTGCACTTACAAATACAGGTAAGATTTATTATTGGGGTGCTGCAGCCAATGTAGCCGGAGTAGCTAATACTTCGACAACATATAATTATGCCTATGATATGTCCGCTCAAATTCCATCAGGAACAAATGTTACTGATCTTGTTGTTTTAGGAACAAGCAGCAGCAGCAGTACTTTATTTTTATTATGCAGTGATCAGAAAGTTTATGCATGCGGATTAAATACTTATGGTGTTCTTGGAATTAATAATGCAACAACAAGTGTTAATCAGGCTACTTTTCAAACAGTGAAGGGTATAGATGGATCGACTGATTTAACCAATATTGTTAGAATTGATGGAGATACAGAAGCAGATCTTTTTACAATGGGAGCAATGTCAAGTAATGGTTCGATTTATGGATGGGGTGATAATTCGGCAACAATAATTGGAGCCACAGGTAATGCAAGTACAAGTTCAAAAACACAAGCAATAACTGTTCAAATATATGGCGCATCCGGATTTACTGATTTTAGTGTTGGGGGACATTTTACTATAGCGTTTTATTCAAGTGGGGCTACTGATCAATATTGGTATGTGGGTCATTCAACAGGCGGTTCTCAAGGAGCAGGAGTTGCTACTTCCGGAACAGGATATACATTAAGTTCAAGTCCAGTTAAAATTGATGCAAGCCCATTAGGTATCAGTTTTAATTGTTCTAATACCCAACCAACAATTTCAACGTCAGGAACATTTACAGCATTTAGTTCCTGCGCAGGTTCAGCATCCACTTCACAAACATTTACTGTATCAGGATCAAATTTATCAGCAAATATTACGATTACTGCAGCAACGGGTTTTGAAGTATCTACCTCTTCAGGAAGTGGATATGGTTCTACTGCAACTTTAACTCAAAGTGGTGGTACTGTAAGCACAACAACAATATATGTTCGTTTAACCAGCAGTGCATCAAATGGTGCATCTGGAAATGTTGTTTGCAATTCTACAGGAGCAACTGAACAAGATATTGCAACAGGAACAGCAACAGTCAATGCTTTACCAACAGTTGCATCTGTTACAGGTGCAGCCAGATCCGGCTCAGGAACTTTAGTATTAACAGGTACAGCTTCATCGGGTGCCACATTAGATTGGTATGCCGCTTCAACAGGTGGGTCTGATTTATCTGGAGGACACGGAACGCTAAGTTTCACTACACCTTCTATATCAACAACAACAAATTATTTTGCCGGAGCAAGAAATACAACATCAGGTTGCGAATCTTCAGCAAGAAATTTAGTTACTGCAACTATCAATGGTTCATTCTCAGCTGGTACAATTGGAACTGATCAAACCATTTGTTATAACTCTACTCCAGCAGGTTTAACTTCCATTGCAGATGCAAATGGCGGAACTGGTACAATAACTTATCAATGGCAATCTTCAACTGATAATTCGTCGTTCACTAATATTAGTGGCGCCACCTTGGTTACTTATGTTCCATCATCTTTAACACAAACATATTATTATAAGAGAGCAGCAACAACATCAGCTGATGGAACTATTTATTCAAATACTATAACAATTACGGTAAATACTTTACCAACTGCAAGTGGCGCTGTCGCTAATTCCAGAACAGGCGCTGGTCCGGTTATTATCAGCGCATCAGCTTCGTCTGGTGCAACATTAGATTGGTATGCAAATTCAACCGGCGGGTCTGTTTTAACAGGTGGTAATGGTGTATTAACTTTTACGACACCAAGTATTTCAGTTACTACAACTTATTATGCACAGGCACGAGATAATACTTATGGTTGTCTGTCTTCTAGTAGACTAGCAATTGTTGCAACAATCAATGGTTCATTTTCTCCAGGTTCAATTAGTGCAGACCAAACGATTTGCAGTGGTTCAACACCATCGGCATTTACGTCTGTTACCGATGCAAGTGGAGGAACAGGAACAATTACAAATCAATGGCAATCCTCAACCGATAATTCTAGTTACTCTAATATCTCATCACAAACTGCAACAACCTATACTCCGGGTAGTTTAACAACTACAACTTATTATAGAAGAGCTGCTACAACTTCCGCTGATGGAACAATTTATTCAAATGTTGTTACCATTACAGTTAATGCTTTACCATCATCGCCAATAGCAGTAAACGGATCAAGAACTGGTACCGGAACTGTTTCTATTAGTGCAACTGTAAATTCAGGTGAAACCGCAGACTGGTATGCAGCTAGTTCAGGAGGAAGTATTTTATCTGGAGGAACAGGAACAACAAGTTTTACAACACCAAGTATTTCAAGCACAGCTAACTACTATGCACTGGCTCGTAATATTTCAACAAGTTGTACTTCTACATCAAGAACAGCAGTGGTTGCCACAATTGATGTTGCTTCCCCTACAATTGTTGCATCAGGATCATTATCTACTTTTAGCAGTTGTTCAGGAACAGCATCTGCTTCGCAAAGTATTAGTGTATCAGGTACGAACTTAAGTGGAAATATTACAGTTACAGCACCAACAGGCTATGAAGTATCTACTTCTTCTGGAACTGGTTATGGATCAACTGTTACTTTAACACAATCAGCAGGTACCGTAAGTACTACAACTGTTTATGTGCGATTAACAAATGCCGCAAGTAATAATGCATCCGGAAATATCGCCAGTTCTTCAAGTGGCGCAACCACACAAAATGTTGCAACAGGCTCAGCAATTGTTAGTCCAACAAGTGTTGGTGGAACAATTAGTGGTGCTGTAACTGTATGCACCGGAACAAATAGTACGCTTTTAACTTTAAGTGGTTACACCGGAAATATTCAATGGCAATCTTCTTCTGATAATTCTTCTTTCAGTGATATCTCCGGACAAACTGCTTCAACTTATACTGCATCGAATCT
>CAIQDX010000124.1 GCA_903870685.1 uncultured Chitinophagaceae bacterium
GTTGTTACCAATGTTTCGCAAGCCACTTTTGATTGAGGATCGAACGCTAAAAAATTATCGATCAAAGCATCAGAAATCTGATCGGCAACTTTATCAGGATGTCCTTCAGATACACTTTCAGAAGTAAATAAATAAGACATAAAATTTTAATTATGATTTATAGTTTGTAATGAATAACAATTTTCGGTTGCAAATATAAGCGAGGCGATACATCAACTTATTAAATACTATCAACATTTTAACAATTAATCTATAAATTCGATGGACAATAGATTATTTAGCTCCTAATTCATTATAAAGATCGATGTATTCGCTTAAATCGGTATCCCATCCTTTGAAAGGAACAACCTTTTTACCTTTTACTTTTGCAAACTCTTCGCTTAATTTCTTTTCTGGTTTTTCGGCACCAAAAGTAATGGCATCGGCAAATGTTGCACCACCTCTGAAAAGGCCGGTGTTATTATTATCTTTAAAAGATTCCAAATCTTTATCCTTCATGTTTGCATTGATCACAGCTTTCTTTAGAAAATCACTACCTAGTTTTTCTTTAAAAGTATTTTCACCAATCGTATAAATCACTTTACTATTACTAAAAACAGCTTCTTTCTTGTAAGCTGTTTTTATAAATGCAGGAATAAGACTTGTCATCCAGCCACTGCAATGAATAATATCAGGAGGCCATCCGAATTTCTTAACGGTTTCTAATGCGCCTTTACAAAAGAAAATAGTACGCAAACCATTATCATCAAACCATTTTTCGTTTTCATCATGAAAAATTTGTTTGCGTTTAAAGAAGTCTTCATTCTCTAAAAAATAAACCTGCAATCTTGCATTGGGCAATGATGCCACTTTAATTTGTAATGGATAATCATCATTATCAACTGAAACATTGATACCTGATAATCGCACCACTTCATGCAATCTGTGACGACGTTCATTGATCACACCAAAGCGTGGCATAATACAACGAACTTCCAAACCACTGTCGTTACTTTTAATTGCTAATTTGTTTACAATCTCAGCAAATTCGGTCAGCTCTAAGTAGGGCGACATCTCGGTAGCAATAAATAAAATTCTTTTTTTAGACATTAGTTTGCCAATTTAGGGCAGTAAAATAAGTTGGCAAAGTTAAATAAAATACACCGAATAGCAACGCATTATTGATTCTTCGTCTGTTAAAGCTTTAAAAGCAAGAGTTTTATATTAAAAATTAAAGCCACCAAAAAAAATGAGTTTAATACATCGAATTTTATTTTTTGATGAATTAAACTGCAGTTTACCATGTGTTGTGTAAATTGCAAAAGAATGTGTCATGAATGAAAAAAAATCTCTCGTCTCTTTTAAAATATATTTTCTTTTTAGGCCTGGGTGTGTTCCTTGTTTGGTGGAGTTTGCATCAAATTCCAAATAACAAGTGGAAAGAATTTGTAGAATCATTGGCTAATGCAAATTATTGGTTGATCATTCCTGTTTTTGTAATTCTAACATTGAGTCATGTGTTCAGAAGCTTAAGATGGAAGATATTAATGCGACCGATGGGTTATAATCCATCATTCATCAATACTTTTTTTGCTGTGATGATCGGATACCTTGCGAACCTTGCTGTACCTCGATTAGGTGAAGTTTTAAAATGCACCATTCTTGCAAAATATGAGAAAGTTCCAGCCGAAAAATTAGTAGGTACCATTGTAGCCGAACGTGCATTCGATGTTATTTCACTCGGCATTGTTTTCTTAATCGCATTTATTTCACAGTTTGAAATTGTAGGTGAGTATGCGCTGCAAATATTTGATCAGTTATTAAAAAATAAAAGCGGACATTTTTCTTCAACCAAAGTTTTATTAGCTGTTGGCATAATTCTATTATTATTTATCATATTGAAAATTTGGTTCAAACAGTTTGCACATTTATCGATCGTAATCATGATCAAAAAAATATTACGAGGCATTTGGGAAGGTGTAACAAGCATTCGTAACTTAAAACAAAAATGGACTTTTATTTTTTATACCATCGCAATTTGGAGCATGTACATTGGCGGCACTTGGGTTGGATTACATGGCACAGTTGGAACAGCAGGCTTGGGTTTAACTGATGCAATAACCGTATTGGCATTTGCTAGTATTGGCATGATCATAACACCCGGTGGCATTGGCGCTTATGCATACTTTATTGCTAAAGTTTTAGAGAAAAGTGATATCCCATTCGAAATTGGTTATGCGAATGGCACGCTTCAATGGTTTGCACAATTTTTAATTGTTGTTGTGATAGGCTCCATTTGTTTAACATTATTACCATGGTATAATAAGAAGAAAGTCGTGAGTTAAATATTCAAGATTTAGTTTTTAATTTTTATTTGATGAAAAGAATCGATGCAATAGAAAATAAAATATTCACGCTGCCACAATTATTAAAAACAATTGCGGCTTGGAGAGTAAATGCAAAAACAATTTCATTCACCAATGGTTGTTTTGATATTTTACATGAAGGGCATATTTTTTCTCTATCGCAAGCTGCCAAAGAAGCTGATTTTTTAATTGTTGGTGTGAACAGTGATGCGAGTACAAAAAGATTAAAAGGTAACGAGCGTCCAATTAATAACGAACAAAGTCGTGCATTAATATTAGCGAGTTTAATGATTGTTGATGCAGTTATAATTTTTGAAGAAGACACGCCACTGGAATTAATTTATTCCATACTTCCTGATATTTTAGTAAAAGGCGGCGATTATACCATTGATCAAATCGTTGGCGCCAAAGAAGTAATGGCCAATGGTGGTAAAGTAATAATCAATCCTATTGTTCAAGGATTTTCTACAACAGGAATTGTTGAAAAGATTAAAACATTGGGTTAATCAATTTCATTTTTCAAACTTAACATTAACTGAATATTGCCTTTCTTATATTTGAATTCAATGATTTCGCAGCATGGCTAAACAACACATCATTCCAAGAGATATTAGTTGGCTCAGTTTTAATGGAAGAGTTTTACAAGAAGCAAACGATCCTTCTGTTCCATTGGAACAACGCATTCGCTTTCTCGGTATTTATTCCAACAATAGCGATGAATTTTTTCGCGTTCGTGTGGCTACATTAAAACGTATGACTGAGTTTGCAGAGAAACGAAAGAAATTAAATCTGCACATGGAAGAAGAGCCGCAGAAAATTTTGGATGCCATTCAGTTAATTGTTTTGCAACAACAAAATGAGTTCAACAGAATTTGGGATGGCATTTTAAAAGAGTTGCGAAAAGAAAAAATTTTATTGGTTGATGAAAAACATTTGAATCGTGATCAAAAGAAATTTGTTAGAACTTTTTTTGATGAGCAAGTGCGCAGCAATGTTATTCCATTAATGATCGAAAGCTTACAACAACTTCCCTATCTCCGCGATAAAAGTATATATCTCGGTGTAGTGATGCGAAAAAATAATTCAGCTTACAAACAAAAATATTCGTTGATCGAAGTTCCTGCAAGAGCGCTGGGACGCTTTGTAGAATTACCCTCCAAGCCTGGAGAACATTCTATTATTTTATTGGAAGATGTAATTCGCTTTAATCTTCCATACATATTTTCATATTTTGATTACGATCATTTCGAGTCACATATTTTTAAAGTAACAAAAGATGCTGAACTGGATATTGATAATGATATCAGTACGACTTTTGTAGAAAAAATTGAGAAGGGTTTAAAGAATCGCCGTAAGGGAAAACCTGTTCGCTTTGTTTATGATAAAGAAATGGATGCAGGTTTATTGGAATATTTAATTCGTCGTTTAAGTCTATCCCGAAAAAGTAATTTAATTCCAGGTGGTCGTATCCACAACTTTCGGCACTTCATGGATTTTCCTGAAGTGTTTAAAAATAAAAGTACACGTCGAAAACCGTTTACTCATCCTGCTTTACAAAACTCCGTTCGTGTTACTGATGTAATTACAAAGCAAGATGTGATGCTCCATTTTCCTTATCATACTTTCAATGCATTGATTGATTTATTACGTGAAGCTGCCATGGATCCGGACGTTAATTCAATTAAAATAACTGCATATCGATTAGCTCCTAATTCCAAAATTATTAATGCACTAATCAATGCAGCACGTAATGGAAAAGAAGTGGTAGTGATGTTGGAATTGAAAGCAAGATTTGATGAAGAAGCTAATTTGGAATGGAAAGAAATTTTGGAAGAGGAAGGTGTGAAAGTATTACTGGGCGTGCCTATGATGAAAATTCACGCAAAGCTTTGTATCATTAAAAAAAGGAAAGGAAAGAAAACCATTCAATATGGGTTTGTAAGTACAGGCAATTTAAATGAACGGACTGCAAAGGTTTATGGCGATCATTGTTTATTAACAAGTAACAGAAATGTGATGGCAGATATTAACCGAATTTTTAAGTATCTGGGAAATTGGCATGCAGGAATGCATCCATTGCATGCTTGTAAAACTTTAATGGTTTGTCCGGTTAATATGCGAAAAGAAATAGAAGCAAATATTAACAGAGAAATAAAAAATGCAAAAGCAAAAAAAACTGCCAGCATAATTTTAAAAGTGAACTCTTTAAGTGATGTGAGATTGATTCATAAAATATATGAAGCAGCATTGGCAGGTGTTGAAATTAAAATGGTAATTCGTGGAATTTTTTGTGCTTTGATCGAAAATAAAAAATTTAAAAAGCCAATAACTGCAGTGAGTATTGTGGATGAATATTTAGAACATGCACGAGTGATGATCTTTCATAACGGCGGTAAAGAAAAAGTCTATATTTCTTCGGCCGATTGGATGGTGCGTAATTTAGATCATCGTGTTGAAGCTGCTATTCCTGTTAATGATCCTGATATCCGTCAGGAATTAAAAGATATTATCCACATTCAATTAAGAGATAACGTTAAAGCAAGAATACTTGACAATGAACTCTGCAATAACTATGTACCTTCCATTGGTAAAAAGAAAATACGTTCTCAAATTGAAACGTATCATTATCTCTATCAAAAAACTTTGAAACAAAGTGCGGTTAGCAGCAATTGATATTGGAAGTAACGCAGCAAGATTGTTAATAGCTGAAGTAAATAATACCAAAGAGGGGAAACCGCAATTCGACAAACTTAATCTGATAAGAGTACCGCTGAGATTGGGTTTCGATGTATTTGATAATGGCGAAATATCGAAACCAAAACGCGGCATGATCTTACAAACCATGAAAGCTTATGGTCATTTAATGAAAGCTTATGAAGTACAATTCATTAAAGCTTGTGCAACCAGTGCTATGCGTGATGCGGCCAATAGCGAAGACATCATCAGAAAAGTAAAATTTGAAACCGGCATCGAAATAAAAATAATAAGTGGTGATGAAGAAGCATCTATCATTTATGAAAATCATATTGCTGAAAACTTAGACATTGAACATTCTTATTTATATATTGATGTTGGTGGTGGTAGTACTGAGCTTACTTTTTTTTCGGAAGGAAAATTAAAATATAAAGAATCATTCAATATTGGAACAATCCGGTTATTAAAAGGACAAGTGGAAGAAAAAGCATGGGATGAAATGAAAGAACATTTGAAACGAAATACAAAAAGTTCTTTACCAATGATTGCCATTGGTAGTGGTGGAAATATTAATAAAGTTTTTTCGATGAGCAAAAAGAAAGAAGGTAAACCACTTGCCATAGATTTATTGAAAGATTATTATAAAGAACTCTCTGCTGTTTCTTTGGAAGAACGTATTCGTGTTTATAAATTAAGAGAAGACAGAGCCGATGTAATTGTGCCTGCATTGCAGATTTATATCAATGTGATGCGATGGACAGATATACCTGAAATTTATGTACCAAAGATTGGTTTGGCTGATGGATTAATTCAAAGTTTATACGAAGAAGTAAAGCATACAATATAACCCGGACGTGAATCTCGCGATAAAGACTTACCGATTAATCCTCTTTATTCACCCAAAAACAAATTAATCCTTTTTTATCATAATTACTTTTGAATCTAACACATACTGTATGAAAAAGACTTTTATAGTATTAATGCTGTTTATTTTGTTTTCATCATTTAATAACCCTACTTCTTTACAATCAAAAAATAATTTGATTACTATTGATACCGTTATTAAAGCACATGTAATTGATGGAATAATTTCTGAATGGTCAACAGATAAATTTATTAATGACAAAGGCACTGATATATCATATGCAGTTGAAAACGATGCAACGAATTTATTTGTCGCTCTGAAAATTTCAAATCTACGCACTCAATACAGATTGCTGAAATATGGAATGAATTTATTTATTGACCTGAAAGGCAAACACAAGGAATCTACAACGATTGAGTTCCCATTAAAAAGTACAATAAATAATGGTTCATTTTCTGTAAATGAATACGAGGATAAAAAATCTGATCTTGACCCCAAAAAATTTAATGAACAATTTGCTTTAAAATTACTTTTCATGAAAGTATCAGGTTTTGAAGGTGAGCAAGAAGAAAAAACTGTTGGATTAATTAATGATAACTTTATAAATGTTGCAACCGATCGGGATGAAGCAAATACTATGTATGTTGAATATGGAATTCCACTTAAAGAATTAGGGACAGTTGCAAATCTTACAGGAAAGAAAATAAGCATAGGGATAAAATTAAATGCGCCTGATAACACAGCGCAACGTACGGTTCAATCGATGACATCAGCTCCTGCATCAGGCCGAGGTTCAAGAAGTGGAGGTGGTGGTGGTGAATCTGTAACAAGTAAATACGGCTCGATTCCTCAAAATACAATTCAAGAACTTTATATCTGGTCTAAATACGACTTTAAATTTTAAAACATTTTTCAAATTTGAAAAAGAATAAAAATATAATTATCACCATTGCCCACATTGCAACATGGGTATGTTTCTTTTTATTGCCTTATATTTTTTACCCGCAATCAAAAGACATTCCATTTGATATTAACAGATACATCATTACTTTACTCATTATCATTAATGTTTTATTATTGGGATTTTATTATTTCAATACTTTATTATTAATTCCAAGATTATTATTTAAAAGGAAATGGTTTTTATATTTTTTGAGTATTGTTACTTGTTTCGTTATTTTCTTGTACATACCAAAAGAAGCAGCACATTGGATTACAGGGAATGATGAAGAACAAATTCGTCAAGAATTGATTCAACAACATCGTGCCGAAAGAGAAAAAGCTAGATTACAAACTACCGACAGCAGTAAGCAACCAAGTCCTGCACAACATAGACCCACTCCTGTTTTTGGAAGGAATAATGATCTGAGATATTTTCCGGGTTCTTACGCAGTATTCATTCTTGTTTTTGCTATTGGCACCAGTCTTTCGGTAATGCAGGAATGGAAAAAAATTGAAGACAACAAAGAGCAAATTGAACGTGAAAAAATAAATACTGAATTATCCTTTTTAAAATCGCAAATCAATCCACATTTCTTTTTTAATACTTTGAATAATATTTATTCGTTGGCGATAACAGAAAGCAAGGACACGGCTTCTGCTGTTCTGAAATTATCATCTATCATGCGTTATGTTTTAACCGATACACAAAACAATAAAGTAGTTCTGCAAAGCGAAGTTGATTTTATAAAAAATTATATCGACCTTCAATTAGTAAGATTAACCGATAAAGTAAAAGTTGATTTTATTACTGAAGGGGAAACAGATGATAAACAAATTGCACCGCTACTTTTTATGCCGTTCATTGAAAATGCTTTTAAATATGGTATCAGCACAAAAGATGCTTCTGCTATTGAAATAAAATTGGTTTCAAAAAAAGATGCAGTTGTTTTTTCGGTGATCAATACCATTGTTAAAGGCGAAAATGTAATAAAAGACACAACAGGTATAGGTATTAATAATGTAAAAAGAAGATTGGAACTTTTATATCCTGATAAACATAAATTACTAGTTTCAGAAAATAATAATCAATTCATTGTTCATTTAGATATTGACTTAGTATGATGAAATGCATTGCCGTAGATGATGAACCTTTAGCTTTACAGGTTATAACAAAGTATTGCGAAAAAATTTCTTTTTTGCAATTAGAAAAAGTATTTACAAATACTGATGAAGCAAAAGATTATTTACAACATAATTCTATTGATCTTATTTTTCTCGACATTCAAATGCCCGATATTAATGGTGTACAGTTCTATAAAAATCTTACAATAAAACCACAAGTAATTTTCACAACAGCATTTAAAGATTATGCTGTTGAAGGTTTTAATGTTGATGCGATTGATTATTTATTAAAACCTTTTGAATACGATCGTTTTTTAAAAGCCACTTATAAAGCAAAAGAATATTTAGAGTTTTTATCTTCTCAGGAACTACAATTAAATTCATTGTATGTAAAAGTGAATTACGAAATGATGAAGATCAATTTAAAAGATATTGAGCTGGTAGAAGCCTTAGACGATTATATTAAAATTTATATCAAACCCACGCCTGTACTGACTTTGATGACTTTAAAAAGTATGCTCGAAAAATTGCCATCAAAAGAGTTTGCACGCATTCATCGTTCATATATTGTTCCGCTGAGCAAGATTGAAAAGTTCAGTAAAAACAAAGTTACAGTTGCCGGAAAAGAAGTTCCGATTGGCAGCAGTTACTCAGATGTTTACGAAAGATTGATAGGTCTTTCAAGTCATTTATAATTCCCCGATAGTTTTTTTGTGTTCACCTATTGCAATATTTCAGCATTCAACAACAAACTAATTTTGGCATCGAAAATATATACCTTCTCAGGTATTCAAAATTTTCATGCAGGGTTACAACTAAAAAAAGGTATAGCTGATTGATCTCAATCCGGTTATACCTTTTCTGTTTTAAAAATTATTAACTTACACCATCTCCGGTTCTAAAGCCCAATGTTCGGGTGAACGCCATAATGCAGACAATAATAATTCTCTTATGAAATAAAATTCTTTAGGAAGTCTATCATACAGTTTTGCAAATAATTCTTCATGACCTAATAGTTCCTGTTTCCATGGTTCTCTATCAACAGTCATAATTTTTGCAAAGTCCTCTCTTGAAAAATTTTCAATTCCTCTCCAATCCATATCTTCATAACGAGGCATCCAACCAATCGGGCTTTCAACTGCAGATGCACCACCATGTACACGCTGTACTATCCATTTTAATACACGCATATTTTCTCCAAAGCCGGGCCACAAAAATTTTCCATTCTCATCTTTTCTAAACCAATTTACATTAAATATTCTTGGAGCATTGGGAAGAGTACGACCAAATTGTAACCAATGATTTACATAATCCCCCATATGATAACCCATGAAAGGAAGCATTGCAAATGGATCGCGTCGAACAACACCAACTTGACCAAATGCGGCAGCAGTAGTTTCTGAACCCATTGTTGCAGCTGAATAAACCCCAAAGCTCCAGTTGAACGATTGTGATACCAACGGCACTGCATTACTGCGTCGTCCACCAAAAACAAATGCTTCAACAGGAACACCTTTAGCATTATCCCAATCTGAATCAATTGCAGGATTTTGATGTGCCGGTGCAGTAAATCTTGAGTTTGGATGCGCTGCAGGTTGTCCGCTTTTTGGATCATAAGGTTTTCCTTTCCAATCAGTCAGTCCTTCCGGAATTTCTTTTGTTAATCCTTCCCACCAAACATCTTTATCTTTTGTTATTGCAACGTTTGTAAAAATTGTATTCGCTTTAATAGTTTCTATAGCATTCGCATTTGTCTTGCTGTTTGTTCCAGGAGCAACACCAAAATATCCTGCTTCTGGATTGATGGCATATAAACGACCATCATCGCCTCTATGAATCCATGCAATATCATCGCCAACAGTTGTTACTTTCCAGTCATCAACTCCTTTAGCAGGAATCATCATCGAAAAATTTGTTTTACCACATGCACTTGGAAATGCTGCAGCCACATATGTTTTTTCTTTTGCTGGAGATTCAACACCTAATATCAACATGTGTTCTGCTAACCATCCTTCTTCTTTTGCTAATACAGATGCAATGCGCAATGCAAAACATTTTTTACCCATCAAAGCATTTCCACCATAACCACTACCATAAGAAATGATTAATCTTTCTTCAGGAAAATGAGTAATATATTTTGTAGTTGGATTGCATGGCCAAGAAACATCTTTTTTACCTTGATCCAATGGTGCACCAATCGTATGTAAACATTTCACATATTCTTTCTTATTTAAGTATGGTAAAATATCTTCACCCATTCTGGTCATGATCTTCATATTAACCACTACATATTCCGAATCGGTCAATTGTACACCATATCTTGAAAAAGGAGAACCAACAGGACCCATACAAAAAGGAATAACATAAAGTGTGCGTCCTTTCATAGATCCTTCCATCAAATTATTAAGGATGGTTTTCATTTCTTTGGGTTCCATCCAATTATTTGTAGGACCTGCATCTTCTTTAATTCTGCTGCAAATAAAAGTCTTGTCTTCAACCCTAGCCACGTCACTCGGATCGCTGAAACATGCGAAACTATTGGGTCTTTTAATTGGATTCAAAGGAATAAAAGTTCCTTTCTTCACCAATAAATTACATAAACTATCATACTCAGTTTGTGAACCATCGCACCAATGAATGGCAGCGGCTTCGCAATGCCTGGCAATGCTGTTTACCCAGGCTTCTAATTCAGCTTTTGCAGGAGATGCTTGTTGAAAGGGAAATTTGCTTTCTTGATACATAACTTTTCTTATTTAGTAGTTTTATAATTTAAAGTAGTGATTTTTTAATTGCAAATAACAAATTCACTTCTAAAATTGAGAACAGAAAAAGTTATTCGCTTCTTTTTTGAGTTTGGTGCAAAGTGAAATTAACTTGACAGCAAAAAATATGAGCAATATCATTTTTGAAATAAAATTAAAATAAGATGAATATCTTGCCATGATTTTTAAAATCTTGGGAAAAAACTGAACACAAAATTTAATTTAAAATGATTTTTTTAGAACAACTTCATATAGAAAAAAATAATCACGGTACTTCTACCGGATTAGAATGGATTGAAAGTAAAGGTGAATTATTTGAAAGTTATTCGCCTGTTGATGGAAAATTAATTGCTGCTGTTATTGCAACAGATAAAGAAGCTTTTGAACATACAGTTTTAAAATCGCAGGAAGCATTTGCAGAATGGAAAACTTGGCCTGCGCCTAAACGCGGAGATATAGTTAGACAATTAGGTGAAGCAATGCGCAACTATAAAGAACCATTAGGGAAATTAGTTAGCTATGAAATGGGTAAGAGTTTACAAGAAGGTTATGGTGAAGTACAAGAGATGATCGATATCTGCGATTTTGCTGTTGGCTTATCCCGTCAATTATATGGATTAACGATGCATAGCGAAAGATCCAAACACAGAATGTACGAACAATGGCATCCGTTAGGAACTGTTGGAATAATTTCTGCATTTAATTTCCCAGTTGCCGTATGGAGCTGGAATGCAGCATTGGCATGGGTTTGCGGCGATGTGTGTATTTGGAAACCAAGCGAAAAAACACCACTTTGCGGTATTGCTATTCAGCATATTGTTGCAGAAATTTTCAAAAAAAATAATGTTCCAGATGGCGTTAGTTGTTTGGTACAAGGCGGAAAAAATATTGGCGAATGGTTAAGTAACGATACAAGAATTCCATTGATTAGTGCAACGGGTTCTACCAGAATGGGCAAAGCAGTTAGCGTTGCTGTTGCTGCAAGATTAGGAAAAAGTATTTTGGAATTAGGTGGTAATAACGCAATTATTATTTCTAAAGATGCTGATCTTGATATGGCATTGATTGGTGCAGTATTTGGAGCAGTTGGTACTGCAGGACAAAGATGCACTTCAACAAGAAGATTAATTATTCACGAAAATGTTTATGAAACATTCAAACAAAAATTAGTGAATGCATATAAACAATTAAAAATTGGCGATCCATTAGATAGCAATAATCATGTTGGTCCGTTGATAGATAAAGATGCAGTTGCATTATATCTTTCATCCATTAATCAATGCAAACAACAAGGTGGAAAATTTATTGTTGATGGATTTGTTCTGGAAGGAAAAGGTTACGAAAGCGGTTGCTATGTTCAACCTTGTATCGCAGAAGTAACAAATGAATTAGCGATTGTTCAACATGAAACCTTCGCTCCTATTTTATATTTAATGAAGTATAAAACAATTGATGAAGCGATTGCAATTCAAAATAATGTTCCACAAGGTTTATCATCTTCCATCATGACTTTAAACATGCGTGAAGCAGAACAATTTTTATCACAAAGTGGAAGCGATTGCGGTATTGCTAATGTAAACATTGGAACTAGCGGTGCAGAAATTGGTGGTGCATTTGGTGGCGAAAAAGAAACAGGCGGTGGCCGAGAAAGTGGCAGCGATGCATGGAAAGCGTACATGCGCCGACAAACAAACACAATTAATTGGAGCGATAAATTACCATTAGCTCAAGGAATTCAATTTAATTTTTAAAAAATAATTATGGCATTGATTGATCTTAAAAATATTGCAGCAAAAGAAATTGCAAAAGGCTATTTTGCTAAATTGATTCATACAGAAAAAATGACTTTTTCTTTTGTTGAAGTGAAAGCCGGAGAATCGTTACCCGAACATTCACATCCGCATGAACAGGTTTCAATTATTCAGGAAGGAACTTTTCAATTAACATTGGATGGCAAACCAATTATTTTTGAAGAAGGCCAATTGGTAATCATTCCATCAAATACAAAACACTCCGGACATGCCATTTCTGATTGCAAATTGTTAGATGTATTTTATCCGATGAGAGATGATTATAAAACTTTATCTAATCAATGAACATCCTTAACAATTCGCTAAAACTAAAATAGATTGTTATAATATCAGTTTCATTTCACAAATTTGCGATTGCTCAACTTTACAAATTATGCTACAAAGAAAGTTTGCCATTATTCTCTTTATTTTATTTGGTTTTTATTTTTCAAATGCACAATCAAATGTTCCAAAGGGTTGGCATTTATTAGACCCCGCAAAAGATTCCTTTTATGGAATTAATTTAAATAAAGCTTATCAATTCCTGAAAGAAAAAAATAAAAAATCAAAAACTGTAATCGTTGCTGTGCTTGATGGTGGTGTTGATACGGCTCATGAAGATCTAAAAGAAATTTTATGGCGTAATCCAAAAGAAATTGTTGGAAATAATAAAGATGATGATGACAATGGGTTGGTTGATGATATTTATGGATGGAATTTTTTAGGTGGTAAAGACGGTCGTAACCTAAAAAAAGGGAGTGATGAAAAATCAAGAGTGTATCATCATTTTAAAAATAAATTTACAGCTACAGATTTTGATTCGTCAAAATTAAATGATACCGAACAAATTCAATTTTCCATGTGGAAAAGGGCTGCTAAAGAAATTAATTTAAGCAGCGAAGAACAAATGGAAATTGTTTTTTTAGAAATGGCAACAAAGGCTATCAAAAGACATGATAAAGTTTTACGTGAAGATTTAGGAATAAGTGAATATACCTGTCAACAATTAGAAACCTTGGAACCCAAAACAAAACAAGGTAGAGAAGCTAAGTATGGTTATTTACAGAGTATGAAAATGCTTGGCATTGAATCGGATGAAAAAAATACAAACACAATTAAAGAATTAGATGATTATGTTGATGGAAAAAAAGAAGCAATAAAAGCAAAAGATAATCCACCAACAGATTATCGTGCCGAATTTATTAAAGACGATTACAATAATATCAATGACAAGTTTTATGGCAATAATGATGTGATGGGTCCTGATGCCATGCACGGCACTCACGTTACCGGAATTATTGCAGCAAAAAGAAATAATGGTATTGGAATGGATGGTGTTGCCGATAATGTAAAAGTAATGATGCTAAGAGTTGTACCGGATGGTGATGAGTACGATAAAGATATTGCACTCGGAATTTTTTATGCAGTTGATAATGGTGCTAAAGTGATCAACATGAGTTTTGGAAAATCTTTTTCACCCGAAAAAAGATGGATTGATAGCGCTGTTCGTTATGCAGAATCAAAAGATGTTTTAATTGTTCATGCAGCAGGAAATGAATCAACAGATATTGATGTAAAAGAAAATTTTCCTAATCCTAATTATCTGTTATCAACAACTAAAGCAAGTAATTTTATTACAGTTGGTGCAAGCAGTGATCCTAAAATAAAAGGCGGTTTAATTGCCGACTTTAGTAATTATGGAAAAGAAACTGTTGATGTTTTTGCGCCTGGAGTAAAAATTTATTCTACACTTCCCGGTAAACACGAATATGGAAATTTGCAGGGAACAAGTATGGCAGCACCTGTTGTTGCTGGATTGGCTGCTTTAATTCGTTCTTATTTTCCAGATCTTTCTGCACAGCAAGTAAAACAAGCCATTGAAAAATCTGTTTCAATTCCTGATGCAAGTTTTAAAATAATAAAACCAGGAACTAAAAATGAGATTGTTCCTTTTACGGATTTATGCAGAACCGGTGGTATTATTGATGCATACGGTGCAGTTGAATTAGCATCAACCATGAAGCCAATACAACAAACTGAAAAGCTACCAAAATCATCATTAAAAAATTCAAAAATTAATTAATTATGGCAAGACCACAGCAGGGAGATCATGGCGAATTTTATCAGAAGTATATTAATAAAACAAAAAGCGATACTATAAAATTATTAGTTGAGAATAATTCATCTGCATTGAATCATTTTGTAATGAACTTACCTGAAACAAAAGCTGATTATGCTTATGCGGAAGGCAAATGGACGGTTAAAGATTTATTACAACACATGATCGATACAGAAAGAATTATGGTGTATCGTGCATTAACGATTGCGAGAAATGATAAATTAAATTTGCCTGGTTTTGATGAAAACAATTATTCAGTTTCCGCAAAAGCTTCATCAAGAATTTTACAATCTTTAAAAGAAGAATTTGTTGCCGTTAGAAAATCTACCGATTTATTTTTATTATCATTATCAGAAGAACAATTGCAACAAAAAGGAATTGCTAATGGACACTCCATAAAAGTAAATTCATTAGCATATATAATTTATGGACATGCATTGCATCATAAACAAATTTTAGAGGATCGTTATCTATAAAAAAAGCCCTGCTCAAAAGAGAGCAAGGCTCATAATATTCACTGGGGGAAAGTGAATGATTATTATTTTGAATTATTTATTTGCAAATAAAAATATTGCTACCTGAACATCATTACTTACCATTCCAATACCATAACTAACTCCCCACAAAGTCCTGTCGATTGAAAAATTTGCCTGAGCAAATAATTTTTTATCGTCAATGTTGCGGATGATTGTTGTGAATTTTACAGGTAATGAAACACCTTTTAAGGTAAGAGATCCATTAATATCAGCTGTTGTGGCTGAAGTATAATTTACACTAGTGATTTCGTAAGTGGCTTCTGCAAATTTTGCGACATCAAAAAAATCAGGACTTTTTAAATGACCTTCTAATTTTTCTCCACCATCAGCTTTAACCGATGTAAGATCAATCACAAATTTTCCACCGGCTATTTTTCCGTTTTCTACATTAACACTTCCGCCCTTTAAAGCGAAAGAACCATTATGATAACCGGCTTTCTTTGACCCTATAAATTCAACTTTACTGGCATCTGTAGCCACTGTGTAAGTTGCAACAGGTGTTGTTTTTGCTGTTGGCGCAAAAGAATAAACGCTTGCTAAAACTGTTGTAAATGCAATACTGAAAAGGATTTGCTTCATAATTTTTAAAAAATTTATTGTTATAAAATGCTTGCTTGAAAAACAAAAGTAAATAATTAAATGTACATACAGCTAATTTTAGCAAACTTTTCCTGATTTCAAAAATTTGAGACAATAATTATAAAATATCTATTTAATCCTCTGGTAGTTCTTTCTGATTAGAAAGTTTCGAAAAAGAAGTTTATAAAAAATAAAAATCAATCATCAGTTCACTAAAATGGATATTGAAATATGCTATCTTCGCGGCACAAAATTTTATCCGTATGAACTTACATGAATTCCAAGCCAAAGAATTACTGAAAAAATATAATGTTCCTGTTCAGGAAGGTATCGCAGTCGACACTGTTATGGCTGCTGAAGAAGCTTATCGCCAAATTAAAACACAAACCAATAACAGCTTTGCTGTAGTAAAAGCACAGATTCATGCTGGTGGTCGTGGTAAAGGCAAAATTGTTGGAAGCGAACAACGTGGTGTTGCTGTAGGAAAAAGCTTGGAAGACGTCAGCAATATTTCAAGAAATATTTTAGGTCATACTTTAGTTACTATTCAAACAGGGCCTGCCGGAAAAAAAGTAAATAAAATTTTAATTGCACAAGATGTTTATTATCCCGGTCCTAATCCTGTAAAAGAATTTTATTTATCGATTTTATTGGACAGAGCAAAAGGGCAAAACGTTGTAATGTACAGCACTGAAGGCGGTGTGAACATTGAAGATGTTGCGCACAACACTCCTGAAAAAATATTTAAAGAGTGGGTTCATCCAAGTGGTGGTTTGCAGGGATTTCAGGCAAGAAAAATTGCATTCAATCTCGGCTTAAGCGGTGAAGCATTTAAAAACTGCGTAAAGTTTGTAACTAATTTATACAATGCTTATGTTGGATTGGATTGCAGCATGCTCGAAATAAATCCTTTGTTTAAAACAAGCGATGAAAAAATTATTGCTGTTGATTGTAAAATGAATTTGGATGAAAATTCATTGATGCGTCATCCCGATTTAGCTGCTATGCGTGATGTTACAGAAGAAGATGCAACTGAAGTTGAAGCTGGTCAATACAATTTAAATTTTGTTAAGCTCGATGGCAATGTTGGATGCATGGTTAATGGTGCCGGATTAGCAATGGCAACCATGGATATGATCAAACTAAGTGGTGGCGAGCCTGCTAACTTCCTTGATGTTGGTGGTACTGCCAATGCACAAACTGTTGAAGCAGGATTTAGAATTATCATGAAAGATCCAAATGTAAAAGCGATCCTCATTAATATTTTTGGTGGTATTGTTCGTTGCGATCGTGTTGCTGCAGGTGTTATTGAAGCTTACAATAAATTAGGCAATATCAATATTCCAATCATTGTTCGTTTGCAAGGAACAAATGCAGTAGAAGCAAAAAAATTAATTGACGAAAGCGGATTGAAAGTTGAAAGCGCCATTCAATTAAGTGAAGCGGCTGCATTAGTTAAGAAAGCGGTTGCATAAAATAAATTCAAAATAAAATTTAAAACTCTCAATTTTTTTGAGAGTTTTTTTATGTTACCAACTGAAGTATTTCATGGCATCAACTGTTGCGTCGCACACTTCAGGGCTCGGTTTTCAATCAACAATTATAATTTCAATGAAACTCCCACAAAATAATTTCTTCCCGCAGCCGGATTATAAAATCTTCTCGCAGCAGCATTAATATCATTACCCAAACTATAAATTTCATTCACTAAATTATCTGCACCGGCAAAAAAATGAACAAAAGTTTTATGTACGCTGAAATGTTTACCCAGCTTCAGTTGCAGCAAGTGAGCTGCATTTGTAAATTCATCATTGGCATCATCCACCGGCAATGTTGAAGTTTGTGTGTATTGAATATTGAGATAGAAATTATTTTTAGTTTCGGCATTAATCCCAACAACAAAATTATTTTTAGGAACACCTGTTACTGCATTACCTGCATAGTTATTTGTTCCCTGCACATAAGAAGAAAAATAAAATGGTTGATATGTATAACTACTCCAAACATTCAATGCATTAAAAAAATTATTTGGTTGATTTAATAAATTAAATTTCATCCAAAGCTCCACTCCTTTTTCCGAAATGCTTCCTGCATTTACAAAATATTGTGCTCCTTGCGAATTATTGCGAATTACAATTGCATCTTTCAATTCAAAATCATACAATGCAAAATCAAATTGCAAACGATGATTTAAAATATCGCCTTTTAATGCTGTTTCAAAATTCCAGCCATATTCGGGTTGTAATTCACTGTGAAAAATTCTGTCCTGCGGATGAACTTCAGCTAACGATGGTGGCGAAAATCCTTTGGCAGCAAGGCTGTACAAAGAAATGTGTTGATTGATTTTATACAACAAAGCAATTCGCGGAGCAATTACATTTTGATTATTCGTGTTTACATAATTAGTATTTGCATCGGTCAATCGTTTGTAATGCATCGTTTGAGTATTGATACTTACTCCTGCATTTAAACTCCATCGTTTATAATTTATTTGTATCTGCGAAAAACTAAACCATTGATTGGCATACACATCATCTTTCAATTGCAAAGTATCTGCGTAACCGTTTTTATTTGCATAATCATCAATGCGGGAATAATTGTATAACCACTCTGCTCCTGTTATCCATTGAAAATCTGTAGCATTAATTTTTTGATGATAAATAATTTTTGTTCTGATTGCAGTATTAGTTTCATCTCTATTTTCATAAACATTGATTGCAGGATTGGTAAACGAAGTATGATTCAACATCAAAGAAGTTTCTGATGAAAATGATTCATTGATCTTATATTGATGATTCAATCCGCCAAACAAAGTTTTATTATAAATAGCTGCTTGTTGTTGAACAGCTCCGGGAATACTTCCTGCTGCAGGCCGTGACAGTTGTGGATCTTGCTGCATTTGTGCTTTTGTTAAACCGCCGGGTGTTTGATAAAATAAATTAGTATAAAAAAATAAAAAGTTAAGTTGTTGATCTTTTAATCGAATACTTCCATCCCATTTTACAACATCTTTTCGCATAGCCGATTGCAAACGATAACCATCACTTTGAAGATGTGATTGCTGAATACTTGTTGTGAAATTATTTTGCTGATGAGTAAAACTTGTTTGTTCATTCAACAAATTAAATGAACCGCTACTAACAGATGCATTGAATGAATTTGTTGGTGAGATTAAAAACGGTTGTGATGATTTTAATAATAAAACTCCACCAGTGCCTGCACCATACATACTTGCAGACGGACCTTTAATAATTTCTGCACCTGTTAAATTATTTATATCAATCAAATTAAGATAAGTATTACCGCCACCATCGGTTAACGGAATATCGTTCCAATAAATTTTTATATTTCTTACACCAAACGGAGAACGCAATGTACTTCCACGAATCGATAAACGATAACTTCCCGGCGAACGTTCCTCCATTCTTACTCCTGCAACAGCATTAATTGCTGGCAATAAAGAAGTTGTTGAAATGTTTTGTAATTGTTGTTGCGAGATCAACGCCACAGCCACAGGCGCATCTTTCCATTTTATTTTGGATTGAAATGCAGTAACAACAACATCGCTTAAACTACTGTCTGTATTAAGTTTCAGCGAATCAACATTCTTTTGTTGAGCAAAAGAAAAATAGTAAATAAAAGTAAATAAAAAATAAAAAAATAATTTCATTCTCATTTCACAACAGATAATTCTATCACATTATCAAATGCATTGGCATCTGTATTTTTCAGATCGATCATCCAATATTTTTCTGAAACATTTTTTACTTCAACTTTATTCCCGTTGATAAAATATTTTGCATAAATAATTTTATAAGGCAATTCAATAAATAATTTATCATCTTTTTTATTCAGAATATGTAAAAAGATTTTATTTTCTTTTTGTGTAACAGCGCCCCAATCCTTCGGTTTAATAAATCCGGATTTTGTAGAATAAATAGTTTCTCCATATTGCTTTAACCAATTACCTACTTCATTTAAACGATTTACAAATTCAGGTTGAATAACACCATTGGGCATCGGACCAACATTCAATAATAAATTAGCACCATAACCGGATGCTCTGACCAAAAGATCAATAATTTGTTTTGTTGATTTATAACTATGATCGGCAATATTAAATCCCCATGAATTATTAATAGTTTCGCAGGTTTCTAAAGGAAGATGAGAAATTTCTTGTCCGCTTAAACCACCTTTATTTTCGCCCGGCAGATCTTTTTCGAACATCTGAAAATCTTCTCCATTCAACGGCGATAAATGATGATTGTTTCCAATTAAACATTGCGGTTGCAATTGATGAATCAAAGAATAAATTTCCTGATAACGCCAATCAATTTTTGTTTGCTGATTTTTATCTTCATCATTATCCAATTGATCCCAAAAACCATCAAACCAAACACCACTTATTTCGCCATAATTAGAAAGCAATTCGGTTAATTGTGCTTTCATAAAATTCAAATAACTGTTATAATCACTCTTTTGTATTCGGCCAGAACCCTTGCCAGTCCTGCCTGTTTCGTAAGGATAATCAGATCTAAACCAATCAACCAAAGAATAATAAACAAATAATTTGATGCCTTGTTTATGACATTCATCCGATAACAATTTCAACACATCTTTTTTATAAACTGTATTGGTTATTTTCCAATCAGATTGTTGCGTATCCCAATTACTAAAACTATCATGATGACGAGTAATGAAAGTGATGTATTGCATTCCCGCATTCTTTGCAGTACTTACCCATTTGGCTGCATCAAAATCTGTTGGATTAAAAAAATGCAATAACTTTTTATAATCATCCGCTTTAATATTTCTGTTATTCATTACCCATTCTCCCGAACCCAAAACACTCGATGCACCCCAATGAATAAACAACCCAAACTTTGCATTTTGAAACCAATCTCTCGCAGCTAAATTTTCTTTTGTTGGCTGATAACTTGTTTGTGCAGAAATATTAATTACAATCAATAAACAAATAAATAAAAATAATTTTTTCATATTGCTGATTTAAAATAATGATTGAATAAAATTAGCCTTTGTTTTTTATTGAATCAACATTTGTATTTCATGGCATCTTCGTTGTGTCACTCACTTGTACGCCTTGTACTTTACTGAACTTATATAAACGTTTTAAAAATAGTGGTACAAAAAAAAATCCCGTTACAATTTTTAAATCGCAGCGGGAATTATAAATTAAAAAATGATTTTATTTTTTCGAATACATTACTTCTTTAACCAACTTCACTGTTCTTTCAACATCCGGAATTGCTAAAGCTGCAAGGTTTGGTGCATAGTGCATAGGTGCGTCAGCACTGGTTATGCGGCGAATTGGTGCATCTAAATAATCGAATCCTTCTTTCTGAATTCTATAAGTTATTTCAGAACTTACTGAACCAAATGGCCATTGTTCTTCCACAATCACCAAGCGATTTGTTTTTTTAATACTTTCTAAAATAGTTCTCCAATCCAATGGGCGAATAGTTCTCAGATCAACTACTTCGGCGCTAACACCTTCTTTTTCTAATTCATCTGCTGCAGCTAAAGCAACTTTCATCATTTTATTAAAAGAAACAATTGTTACATCACGACCTTGTTTTTTTACATGAGCCTTCCCTAAAGGAATATAATATTCTTCATCAGGCACATCACATTTATCGCCATACATTACTTCACTTTCCATAAACATAACAGGATCTTCTTCGTAACGAATAGCTTGTTTTAATAATCCTTTCGCATCATATCCATTAGATGGGGATACAACTTTAATTCCGGGAATATTTGCATATAAACTTTCGAATGCTGTACTGTGTTGTGCGCCTAATTGACCTGCACTCCCATTACCGCCACGGAAAAC
>CAIQDX010000125.1 GCA_903870685.1 uncultured Chitinophagaceae bacterium
GCTGATTAACGAGACCACCTTTGTCCGAAGCAAACTGACCAGCTATTTAGCTGGCGAAGATTTATCAGTTCATGTATGTTAGTGGTTAATAAATTCAATTTCTTTTTCTTATAATCTCTTTAACAAACTTAATTAATAAGTTCAATATTTTCTATTCGTTTTTTTCTGAGTGATTCGCCTTTTAATTCTAAACGATGTGCATTATGAACTATTCTATCTAATATAGCATCTGCAATAGTTTGTTCTCCTATAATATCATACCATTTATTTACGGGCACTTGTGATGTGATGATTAATGCTCCTTTGCCATGTCTGTCTTCCATAAGTTCCATTAATGCAACTCTGCTTTGTGCATCAAAAGGCTGCAAGCCAAAGTCATCAAGTATTAAAAGATGTTGCCGTTCTATCTTAGCAACTTCTTTAAGATAAGAGCCATCAGCTTTACTCATTTTAAGTTTAGAAAAAAGTTTGGGTACGTTATGATATAAAACTTTGTATCCCATGCTGCATGCATGATACCCAATAGCAGAGGCGATGTAACTTTTGCCGATTCCTGTACTTCCTGTAATAAGTATACATTCGGCTTTATCAATAAAACTACAATCAGCAAAACGCATCATTTGATTCTTATCGATGTTGCGTTCTTTGTGATAATACAAGTCTTCTAATGCAGCCTTATATCTAAAGCGGGCATTCTTTATTTTATATTCAATATTGCGATTCTGTCTTTCATCCCACTCTGCATCTATGAGATGAGTAATAATTTCATCGGGTGTATAGGACTCTCCAATTTCTGTTTCCAGATTTGTTTTAAAAGCCCTGTACATGCCTTGTAGCTTCATCTTACGCATTTTGTCAAGTGTTACTTCATTCATTTTGTTTGGTTTTTGGTGATTGATTATTGATAATAATTTTCGCCACGTATGTTATCATGGAATGGCATTTTAAGGTGGTCAGTTTCATCCGGTACATCTCGCAGATCTAATTCTCTCTCCAGTATTTTCTGTATGGTTTTATAATTATACGCTCCATATCCTAATGCACGTTGACAAGCTTTTATTAATCTTTCATTGCCAACTTTTTTTGCAAAACTTAATATACCAACGCAGGATTTGTATGCTTGCTCGGGATGTTGTTTGCGGTCAAGTATTTTTAAAATATACAGCTTCACATCTTCATGGATATTTTCAGACCATGATATAAATTTTTCCGGTGTCCACTCACTAACAAAACGATGAGTAGATGCGAGGTGTTCTTTTTCTGTAGTATACTGGTATGGACTTTTTGTTCTGTTATGCAATGCAATACGTTCATAGTTATAATAAATCTCTACACTATGCCGGGAGAATAAAATCTTTACCTTTTTTCCGATAAACTTATACGGAACACTATAATAATGTTTATCAGTACCAAGACCCACATGTCCGTTTTTAGCTACAGTAGCATATTGATATTTTTTCATCTCATAACGCAATGGTGGTAATGGCATCAGTTCATTTTTTTCAACTTCATCAAACTGTTGCCTGCGGCTATAATTTCTTCCTCTTAAGTGAGCATTGTTGTGTTCATCAAGTGCAACTCTTATGGCAATATTTAATTCTTCTAAAGAATAATATAATCCCTTTTTTATTTTCACATAAATACGGGAGTAGATAATTCTTACTGCATTTTCAACGAGTGCTTTATCTCTGGGGCGATAGGCTCTTGCAGGAAGAATTGTTGTTGAGTAATGTTCTGCAAAATCAGCAAAGGTTTCATTAATAGTAGGTTCGTATTTACTACTTTTTGTAACTGCTGATTTTAGATTATCAGGTACAATAGCTGCCGGCACACCACCGCAGTAATGTAAAGTGTTTTCACAGGCTGCAATAAAATCTTCTTTCTGCTGCGTCATCACAGCTTCAACATACGTTAACTGGCTTGCTCCAAGAATGGCAACAAATACTTCTACTTGTTTTATCTCTCCTGTTTGCTGATCGATAATACTAAGCTTATCACCAGCAAAATCAACATAGAGTTTGTCGCCTGCTTTATGCTCCATGTGCATCGAAGGATTTACCTGGGCTTTCCATTGAGTAAAGTAATGGTTGAACTGGCTTCTGCCTAAACCATCAGGATGAGTCTCTTTATATTCTTCCCATAAAATTTGACGGGTAACACCTTTTTTCTTCAACTCTTTATCAATGGCAGGAAAAAGGGTGAACAACATTTGCAGTCGCTCGTTTAAAGGCTTGTCTTCTCCCTTTACAAACAAATCATCTAATTCATTATCACTTAACTTATTGATCTCATCAAAAGTTAATTTGATAGCAGTAAAC
>CAIQDX010000126.1 GCA_903870685.1 uncultured Chitinophagaceae bacterium
AAGAATGAGAGATATTATTTTCAAAAACACATCTGTTCGTTCAAGTGTTTTCGAACCATTGTTATCTCCCGAATTATATGCCAAGCTTAACGAGAACATGTATAAGTTTCCAGGATTTATTTTAAGCGAACGTTCGGCAAGAATTTATCCTTACAGTACAGCAGCAAATGTGTTGGGTTATTTAAATGAAGTTGATACTGCATTTCTTCGCAGGCACAAAGATGAAGGTTATGAAATGGGAGATTATGCAGGTGTAACCGGATTAGAAAAAACCTATGAAAAAGAATTAATGGGTCAGCGCGGAATAAAACGTTTGATACGTGATAATAAAAGTCGTTTACAAGGTTCTTTCGAAAATGGCTTATTCGATACAGCACAGGTTGCAGGTAAAAATTTGTATTTGAGTTTAGATGTTGAATTGCAACAAATGGGCGAAAAATTAATGGCAAATAAAGTTGGAAGTATAGTTGCTATCGATCCGCGAACAGGCGGTATTCTTTGCATGGTTAGTGCGCCAACTTATAATCCAAATTACTTAACAGGAAGTGAAAGATCGAAACATTTAAATGAATTAAGAAATGATCCGCGCTTACCTTTTAATAATAGAGCATTAGGAAATAAATATTCTCCCGGTTCTACTTTTAAAACAGTTTCAGGAATTATTGGATTAACTGAAGGTGTTATTAATCAACACACATCAGTTACATGTAATGGTGCATTTCAAGGATGTGGAAATGGTCATCCTAAATGTTTGGATAAAGGAACTTTTCAATTTAAAGAAGCAATTGCGCACAGCGATAACACTTATTTTTCTACTGTTTATAAAAGAATATTAGATCAACCAAGATATGGTGGTGCAGATAGTGCACTAAAAGTTTTTAATAGATATGCATCAACATTTGGATTGGGACATAAATTAGGTGTTGATCTTCCATCAGAAAAAAATGGCAACCTTCCTATATCGTCGTATTACAGAAAAGTATTCGGACCAAAATGGTATTCATGTAATATTATTTCTAATGCAATTGGACAAGGAGAAGTTCAAACAACATTAATTCAGTTGGCAAATGTTATGGCCATCATTGCAAATAAAGGTTGGTATTATACTCCGCATGTTGTTGATTCGATCGAAGGCGGTGATGATGATAACATGCTGGATGATTTTAAAGTAAAACATCATACCGATCAAAATATTCCTGATAGTATTTTTAATGCTGTACAAGATGGAATGCAGGCTGTGGTTGATTATGGAACTGCTGCCGCATCTAAAATTCCTGATATTGTAATGTGCGGTAAAACAGGGACAGTAGAAAATTATGCCAAGATAAAAGGAGTTGCTGTAAAACAGCAGGATCACTCTTTCTTTGGTGCTTTTGCCCCAAGAGATAATCCAAGAATTGCCATTGCAGTTATTTGCGAAAATGCAGGACAAGGAGCATGGGCTGCTGCACCAATTGCCAGTTTATTAGTCGAAAAATATTTAAGAGATTCTATTAAAGGAAAAGAACGACAGGATAAATTTGACGAGCTCTCGAAAAAAGTTATTATTCCCTATGTTATGCGTTTGGCAATGAATAAAAGAGATTCTTTAAAACAAATAAAAGATAACCTGCTGCAGAAAAAATTGAATAAAGAAATAAACGATTCAATAGATAATGAAGAAAATAATGATGAGGAAATAAAACCTTCTTCACCCGCCCCTATAAAAAAATCAATTCCTAAAAATAAAAATAACGATAACGCTATTTTAATAAACGAGGAAAGAAAAAATAAAAAAATATCAAGAACAGTTTAATTAATGACTAACGCAAATAATTCATCAGCAAGAAGTATCGATTGGATAGTGGTTTGGCTATATGCAATGCTAACTGCTATTGGTATTCTTTGCATTTTTATGGTGGAATATAAACCCGGAACCGATTGGATGCAAACTTTTGTTTCGGGTAAAACCAATTATAGTAAGCAACTTATTTTTACAGGCGTTTGTGCAATTGTTGCCATTTTTATTTTATTAGCCGATAGTAAATTGTTTACCGCTTTTGCCAACTTATTATATGCTTTTGGCATTCTGTTAATGTTTGCAACTTTTTTTATTGGCAAAAGTATCAATGGTTCTAAAAGTTGGATTCCATTAGGTGGTGGGTTTAATTTACAACCTGCTGAATTATGTAAAATATTTACTGCATTAGCGTTGGCAAAATTTTTCTCGCGACAAGAAACAGATTTTTCGAAATTAAAATCACAAATCATCGGCGTTAGTATTTCATTGGCACCTGCAGTGCTTTCACACTTTCAACACGAAGATGGATTGGCATTGGCATATTTATCTTTCTTTCTTGTTTTATATCGCGAAGGTCTTCCACCACAAATATTAATCTTAGGTGCTTCATTTGGCGTTTTAGTAGTAGCGACTTTAGTATTAGAACCAAATACACTGGCAATAATTCTTACAGCAATTGCTGTTGTTACTATTTATTTTTTAAGAAAGACCATCAAGCGAAATAAAAATATTCTAATGTTCATCGTTTTGTTGTGGGGAATTTCTGTTGGCATACAAAAATTTGCTGTGCCTTATATTTTTAATAATGTTTTTGAATGTTATCAAAGCACACGTATTTACAGCATGGTGGGTAAAGATTATGATTGCAATCAAAATAATCATAAAACAAAAGGCACAGAAAAACATGGGAAAAAACCTGATGATTATAATGTACGACAAAGTAAAATCGCAATTGGTTCGGGCGAAATATTGGGGAGTGGTTTTTTAAAAGGCACACAAACAAGAGGTAAATATGTTCCTGAACAACATACCGATTTTATTTTTACATCACTAGCCGAGGCATTTGGTTTGGTTGGTTGTGTTATTTTTTTGAGTATCTATCTTTTTCTTTTATATCGCATCATTGCCATTGCAGAAAGACAAAGAAGTACATTCAGCAGAGTGTATGCTTATAGCGTTGCAAGCATTATCTTTTTTCATATTGCCGTGAATATTTGTATGACTATAGGATTATTTCCTATCATTGGCATTCCCTTGCCACTAATAAGTTACGGCGGCTCATCATTACTTACTTTTTCAATTCTTATTTTTATTTTATTGAGATTAGATGCCGACAGACAAATGATATTGCGATAACGCCTCCCCAACCCCTCCAAAGGAGGGGCTAAAAAAATATTATGACTGAATCATATTCACAAAAACAAATCGAAAGTTCTAAAGCCTCCCCTTTGGGGAGGTTTGGTGGGGCAATCATTCCTCTTTCCGAAGGAAGTTTTACAGTTGATAATACAAAGATTTTTGTTCCATTTAGTTTAGATAAGGACGAATTAAAACAAAGAACAACAGGAAGTTTATTAGTAGAGGTTCAGCCATTTGTTATCATCACTGATCAAGATATTTTATTGATCGATACCGGTTTGGGATTTAGTAAAAACGGAGAATTACAAATTCATTCTAATTTAAAAGCAAACAATATTCAACCCGAGCAAATAACAAAAGTTTTAATGAGCCATTTGCATAAAGATCATGCCGGCGGCATAAGTATGAGAGATCGTTTAGGCAATTATCATTTAGCATTTCCAAATGCAACATATTATTTGCAAAAAAAAGAATTTGAATTTGCAATGGAAAAAGGATTTCCTTCTTTTATGACTGAGGAAATTGAAGTGCTGCGAAATAATCCGCAAGTTCAATGGTTAGATGGTGATGGATCTATCGATGATTATATTCATTATCATTTAACATCGGCCCATAGTCCATATCACCAGGTATTTTGGATCGAAGATGGAAATAAAAAATTGTTTTTTGGTGGAGATGATGCGCCGCAATTAATTCAAATGAAAAATAAGTTTATTGCCAAATATGATTTTGATGGAAAGAAATGCATGCAACTTAGGCAGCAATGGTGGCAGCAAGCAAAAGAAGAAGGTTGGACATTTTTATTTTATCACGATATAAAAACACCATTCTTTTCATTTACTGAATAATTAAATAAAAAAGCCCCTTTCAGGACTTTACTTTAATTAGGTTGTTGATTTTGAGGTGGCTGTCTTAACCCTTTCATTCTTTGCCGTGCTTCAATTTCTTTTCTGATATAATTTCCAAAATCTCTTTCAGAAGTAAAAACACTGTTTGCTCTTACATCAGTTCCTAAAATATTTTTAAACTGAACAATATATTTTTTTCTAACGGCAAGTATTTTTTCATCTAAAGAAATTATATCGCCGTTATTTTCTTTTCGTGTTGCTTTTATTTCACTGTCGTATGAAAAATATACAGGCCAAAATTTTTGTGCTTCAATTGAACTAAGTGAAAGCTGCTTGGTTATATAAGCAATTTTCAATCCTTCAATATTCTGTATTGGTCTATTATCAGCAGTTTGAGAAATTCCAGCCTGACTTATAATAAGAAATATGATTAATAAACTTTTTCTCATAAAATATTTTTAGTCGTTTTTCTTATTTGAGTTTTCTGCTTCTTCTAAATATTGTTGTAGATCATCATCACCCAAACCTTTCAGACTTTGATTAATATCCGGCATTTCCTGATCTAAAACATTTCCTTCAACATTAAATTCAACTGCATTGTTTTCTACATAAGAATGCAAATCCTCATCACTAAAATTATTTAATGCTTTTGAAACGTCGAAACCAGTGGTTTTATTTTCGTATAAAAATCCTCCCGTGATTAAAACTCCTGCAATAATAGCTGCAGCTGCATAAGTAACCCATCTTCTTGCAATACTTAAAGAAATAACTTTTGCAGGTTGTTGTTTAATTTTATTTACTTCAAATGTTTCAAAATAATTTTTTGGAACAGTATAAATATTTTGTTTGCTGATAGTATTTAATAAAGGAGCGACATTCTTTAACTCATCAACAAATTCGTTTTCATCAATTCTGATTTTTGAAAGAATTGAATCAGAAAGAGTTTCAAAATAGTTTTCGGGAACTTGAAATGTATTTGATTTTGCGGCAATCAATAAACTTTCTTGCTTGATTTTGGCAATGATATCAGTAGCCAACCCTTCAAAATATCCTTTTGGAACAATGAATACATTTGATTGATTAAGAGATATTAAACTCGGAGAAATAGATTTCAATTCCTCAAATATGATGTCTTTCTGTGTCATTTTACGTTGATAAGACTTATCAATCTGTTGTTTGTTTAATGATTTAATATAAAATCTTCAATTTTCTTTGCTGCATGATGGTAACTTGCTTTTAAAGCACCTTCGCTGGTATCTAAGATACGACTCATTTCTTCATAGGGCATTTCATCATAATACCGAAGATTAAAAACCAATCTTTGCTTTTGAGGTAATTTCTGAATGGCCAGTTGTAATTTCCATTCTAATTTATTAGCATCAAAACCAGTATCAGCAATTACTTTATTACTTAATCCACTTTCATCTTCATCCAAACTAACCGAAGCTTTTCTTTTTTGTTGATCTAAAAAAGTTAGACTTTCATTTGTTGCAATGCGATATAACCAAGTATATAATTGAGAATCTTCTCTAAAATTTTCTAATCCTTTCCAAACTTTAATAAACATATTTTGTAACACATCATTGGTATCATCATGATCAACCAACATTCTGCGAATATGCCAATATAATTTTTCCTGATATTTCTTTACAATAGCAGTAAAAGCCATTTCTTTTAATTCAGGCTTATTAAATTGATTCAATAATTCCTTATCATCTGTAAGCATGCACGAAAATTAAAAAAATAAGTTGAAACTATGATTTAAAGACATGTTTAGTTTGAACTGAGGCTTTAAAATACTTGCTTTTACAACAACATTCGATTTATAGAATAATTAGCTTTGCGATTCTAAAACACGAAATAATATGAAAAAAATTTTTCTATCGATTGTATTGGTGGTTTTCATGTTTCGCACTTATGCAGATGAGGGCATGTGGATTCCACTTTTGTTAGGCGAACAAGTTTATAAAGACATGGTTAAAAAAGGTTTGAAATTAAAACCTGAACAATTGTACAGCATGAACCATTCGTCTATAAAAGATGCCATCATTATTTTTGGTGGCGGTTGTACCGGCGAAATTGTTAGCGACCAAGGTTTAATTTTTACAAATCATCATTGCGGTTACGATGCTATTGCAAATGCATCAACTGTTGAACACAATTATTTAAGGGATGGTTTTTTTGCTGCTGATAAAAGCAAAGAAATTCAATCAAAAATTTCTGTTCGTTTTTTAAACAGAATCGAAGATGTTACACAAAAAGTTTTAGATGCTTTAGGAAAAACTGAAGGCATGGAACGTGCACAAAAATTAATTGCTGCGCAAGGTTCGATAGTTAAAGAAGTTACCGGTGGTGATGAATTTAAAGCTGCCGTTGTGGTTAGTATGTTTAAAGGAAATCAATACTTTTTATTTGTGTATGATGTTTATAAAGATGTTCGTTTAGTTGGAAATCCACCGGAAAGTATTGGCAAATTTGGTGGTGATACAGATAATTGGGAATGGCCTCGTCACACAGGTGATTTTTCTGTTTTTCGTGTATACATGAATAAAGATGGAAAACCTTCAAACTATGGCGCAGACAATGTTCCATTGAAACCAAAATATTTCTTACCTGTAAGTATCAAAGGTTTTAAAGATGGCGATTTTAGTATGATCTATGGTTATCCGGGCGGTACAAATCGTTACGAAACTTCTTATGGTGTGAAGCTGAGTATTGATATTAATAATCCAACATTAGTAAAGTTGCGTGATGTAAGACTGAAATATATGTTTGATGAAATGAAGAAAGATCCAGCAACAAAATTACAACTTGCTTCATCGTATGCTTCTATTGCAAACTATTGGAAATTTTATGACGGTGAAACAAAACAATTATTGAAGTACGATATCACCGGGCAAAAACAAAAAACTGAAACAGAGTTTATTGAATGGGCAAAAGGCAAGGCTGAATACGAAAATATTTTCAGCGACTATCAAAAAAATTATGAAGCATGGCGACCTTATGCAACACAAGCTGTTTATATGCGTGAAGGAATCATGGGTTCTCCTTTATTAGCTTATACAGCAAGCTGGAGCGGATTAGAACAATTGCTAAATAAAAAAGATGCAAGTAAAGAAGACATTGCAAAAGCAATCAGCAATGCAAAAACTGCAAGAGAAAATTTCTTGAAAGATGAAAATAAAAAAAGCGATCAGAATATTTTAGCTTCTGTGTTGATGATGTATAATACTGATATTCCAAAAGAACAACAACCTGCAGGATTTTATGAAAGTTTGTTCAAAAATTTCAACAGCATTGATGAAAGTCCATATAAAAAATATGCCGCCGATGTTTTCGAAAACACCATGGCATTTGATGGCAGCAAATGGAACGACTTTGTTGCAAACCCCACTGTTGCTGCATTACAAGCCGATCCTGCTTATAAAACAACAATGGCATTTATAAAAAATTGGAATGGAAACTACAGTTCAAAAAATCAGGCATTTGTAAATAAGAATAATGATCTGGGAAGATTATTTATGAAAGGTTTGTTCGAAAAAGAACCTGCAAAAATGAAAGGAACTTATCCTGATGCCAATTTCACCATGCGTGTTTCTTACGGAAATGTAAAAAGTTACAAACCAAAAGATGCAGTGTTTTACGATTTCGTTTGTACACTTAGCGGTGTAGCTTCAAAGTATGTTGCCGGCGATTATGAATTTGATTTGCCTGCAAAATTCTTAGACTTATATAAAGCAAAAGATTTTGGAGATTATATCGATAAGAAGTACAACGATATTGTTGTTTGTTTCATTACAACAAATGATATTACCGGTGGTAATTCTGGTTCTCCGGTAATTAATGGTAATGGCGAATTAATTGGTTTAGCATTCGATGGCAACTATGAAGCATTAAGCCATAAGTTAGCATTCGATAAAGATTTAAACCGTACCATTTGTGTTGATGTTCGTTATGTTTTATGGTGCATCGATAAATTAGGCGGTGCAAAACATATTGTTGACGAATTGAAATTAGTGAAGTAAGAAAATACTAATCGTTCCAAATAAAAACAGCGTAGTTATAAAACTAACGCTGTTTTTTTTGTACCCAACCTGGGGGATTGCTAATAATATTTTATTGCACGAATTCTGAATTTATAATCAAAAAATAATTCAATTAAACGGCATAACTTTTTTCAAAAGCTCATACTAACCATTTATCAATTGCAGCAACAATTGTAGAACTCACAAATGGTTTAGCCACATAATCGTTCATGCCGGCTTCTAAACATTTTTCTCTTTCATCTTTTAGCGTTCCTGCAGTTAAAGCAATAATAGGAATTCGATCAATTTTTTCTATGCTCCTAATAATTTGCGCAGCTTCATAACCGTTCATTTCAGGCATTTGAATATCCATAAAAACAATATCGGGTTGAACAGATCTGTAGGTTTCTACCGCCTCAATTCCATTCGATGCTTCTGAGATTTGTGCATTTGGAAGAATTTGTGAAAGAATAGTTTTGATCAATAAAATATTAAACATATTATCATCAACTACCAAAACTTTATAATGTTCCAGATGAGAAGCTTTTTTTATTTCAGTTTCTTTCATTTTAATTTTCTGTTGATTATTGCTAAATCCAATTCTAGATATTGATTCGTATAAATCTTGAATCTTAATTGGCTTAACCAAACGTTGCTGCACATTCAATTCCTGACATGCTGAATTAATACTTACATCATCAGCCGAACTATGTAATAACATAATAGGCAATTTTGTTTCAAGTAAATCGTGTCTAATCTTTTCGATTGCAGTAATTCCATCCATCACAGGCATATGATAATCCATTAAAATAAAATCATATTTATTTCCTGACTCTAATTTTTTTATTCCTTCCAAACCATTTACAGCCTCATCACAATTAATTGATTTCAGTGCCATCATATCTTTTAAGATATGGCGATTATTTTCATTGTCATCAACAATTAATATCTTTTTAAAGTCATACAAATTTTTCCATTCTATTGGATCACCATCAACTGCTTTTGCTTTCAGATCAAAATAGAATGTACTTCCTTTTTGTAATTCACTTTCTAATTTCAACTCACTTCCCATTAAATTGATCAATTTTCTTGAAATAGCAAGTCCTAAGCCAGTGCCGCCAAATTTTCTGTTAATAGTAGAATCTTCTTGCGAAAATGCTTCAAATATTTTTTGTTGATTTTCGGGATTAATTCCAATACCAGTATCTCTTACCGAAAATCGAAATATTGATTTTCCATCAACATCTTTTTCGAGAGTTACGATCTTTAATTCAATTTCTCCTTTAGACGTAAATTTAGCAGCATTGCCTAATAGATTAACCAATACCTGCCTGATTCTTATCGCATCTGTCCAAATAAAACGAGGAACATCAAGTGAGATATTTAATAGTAATTCAAGATCCTTCTTGTAAGCCTGGAAACTAATTACATCAGTAACTTGATACCCTAATTCAAATATATCTACCTTTTCATTTTCGATTTCTAGTTTTCCTGCTTCTATTTTCGAAAAGTCAAGAATTTCGTTTATGATATCTAACAATGAATTAGCAGAACTATACACAGTTGAAACATATTGTTCCTGTATACCATCTAAATTTGTTTTGAGTAATAAGTCAGAAAAACCAATCACACTATTTAATGGTGTGCGAATTTCATGACTCATGTTTGCTAGAAATTCTGATTTAGATTTACTTCCGGATTCAGCTTTTTCTTTTGCAACCAATAACTCTTGTTCAATATTTTTGTTCTCAGTAATATCTCTTTTAATGGCAACCCAGTGCGTATAATTTTTGTTTTTATCTGTAACTGGCGAGATAGCAATACTTGACCAAAACTCTTCTCCATTTTTTTTATAATTAATAACTTCGAATTGACATGGTTGATGTGTTTTGATATTTCGGGCAACTCTTTTTAATTCAGCTATTTCTGTTTTAGGACCTTGCAAAATCGTTGGAGTTTTGCCAATAATTTCCTCTTTCGAATAACCTGTCATTTTTGTATAAGCATCATTAACAAAAATTATTCTTTGAATATTTGGATTATTCTGATCTATTTCTGTTATTACAACTGCATCTGTTGCATGAACGATAACAGATTCCAATAGTTTAAGTTGGGTTTCTTCACTTTTTCTTTCTGTGATATCTCTTCCAATACCTACCAATCCTATAATTTCTCCATTTTCGTTTTTAATCGGGACTTTAGAATTTAACATCCAATGTTTTTGATGGAAATTATCAACAAAAAAATCTTCTTTGCCTAAAATCGATTTGCCGGTTTTAAATACGTATTGATCATCAGCATACGAACTATCGGCAATATTTTTTGGATATATTTCAAAATCATTTTTTCCTAAAACCTCTTCCTCATTTTTAAAACCCATATATTTTACCTCAACAGGATTAGCAATAATTTTGCGGCATAGAATATCTTTTACATAAACCGCATCGGGTAAATTATCAATTAAAGCACGTAATAAATTACGTTCGTATTTAATTGAAGTTTCCGCTTTTTTTAATTCGGTAATGTCTCTAAATATTCCTACCAATCCAATGATTTCATTATTTTCATTTTTTATTGGAACCTTAGAATTTAACATCCAGTGTTCTTTCTTAAGATTATCAATAAAATACTCCTCTTTATTCAATTGTGCTAATCCGGTATTAAACACATATTGATCATCGAGATAAGAGCTTTCAGCAACTTCTTTTGAATAGACTTCAAAATCGGTTTTACCAATTACATCTTCTTCTGATCGAAACCCTGTGTATTTTAATTCAACAGAATTAACTAAAATCTTTCTGCAATCTTTATCCTTTACATAAATAGCATCAGGTATATTATCAATTATTGCACGTAATAAATTGCGCTCATATTTAGAGGTCGCCTCATTTTTTTTAATTTCAGTAATGTCTCTAAAAATTCCCAACGAACCTGTTATTTCACCATCTTGATATTGAGGAGTTGATGTAACCAAAATATTTTTTTTATTCCCATCCTTTAAAACAATTTCAACCTCATATTGACTTGCTTCACCCGCAAGCCTTTTATTGGTTTGAGTTAAAACAAAATCGAAACTTTCTTTTGTAAAAAAACTCGCTAGATTTATTCCTTTTAATTCTCCTTTACCCACACCAAATATTTTTTCAGCTGCAGGGTTCGTAAAAATAAAATTTTCATTTGTATCAACTATCCCAATTCCTTCGCCGATATTTTCTATCATGTAACTATAATTATCTTCTCTTAGTTTATGTGCAGATATTTTATTTCGGAAAGGGATGAATAAAGTAAAATATATTAAAGGAAAAATAAAAATAGAAAGTGTTGATGAATCTATTATTGCAGATATCCAATTGGGAAGTGGAGGTAAAAATTTAAGTGCTAACATTATTGCTGTTTCACTTATAAAAATGCAGGCAGTTAATAAGAAAAATATGTTTAATTTTTTTTCAATAAAACGCTCAACCTTCGCAGTAAATTTCTTATTGGCAGAACTCTTCAATACCCGATTGGGCAAATCTCGTTTAATAGTCGTTGGATTTGTTTTCATAAGATTTACATGGGACTAATTATAGTTTAAAATTAGTGATGATTTTACATTTTAACTGTAACTAATAATACACATTGGTTGTAGTCCTATAGCTTACATCAACAAGCAATTTTATTTAAACCTTTAAAAATGAAGTCAATCCACAGGCGAATTATCCTTCCAACCCCATAAATGCAAACAGGCGTATGTTCTAAAGGGCGACCATTTTGAGGATATCTTAAACATCTGTTCCTTCAATAATTTTTTATCGGTCACATCTAATTTATAAATTTTAATCATGGCTTGTTGAATACCTAAATCATCAACTGCAAAAACATCTTCTCTTCCCAAACTAAACATCAACAACATTTCTACAGTCCACTTACCAACGCCTTTAATTTGAGTGAGCAATTCTATGATTTCTGTGTTCGGCATTTTCAATAACTTTTTATCGGTTATTTTATTATCGATACAGAATGCTGCTACATTTTTTACATAACCAACTTTTGCATTTGATAAACCAACGGCTCTTAATTTTTCGAACGGCATATCCAATACTTGTTGCGGCTTGGGTTCTTTGCCATTAAATAAAACCAGGAACCGATGAAAAATAACTTTGGCAACTTTTGTATTTAATTGCTGGCTCATGATACTGGCCATTAAATGCAACGGAATGTTTTGATGAAATTTCAATTCGTGCAATTCGTCGCCAATTATTTTTGCAAGTTTTTTATCTTTTTGCAGATGCTGTATGTAACTCATACACTCAAGTTAATTAATTTAGAGCTGATGCAAAAACAAGTAATAAAAACTAATGATGGCAGCAGTTCGATTTTCATTCCTGAAATGAATGTAACCTATCATAGTATCCATGGTGCTATGCAGGAAAGCAAACATGTTTTTATTGAAGCAGGATTAAAACCTTTATTAAATCAAAATAAAACCATCCATATTTTTGAAATGGGTTTTGGAACCGGATTAAATGCTTTGTTAAGTTTACAAAATGCAATCAATCATCAACAAAAAATAAATTACACAGCGATAGAATTATTTCCACTAACTATTGATGAAGCTGGTACATTAAATTATTCTGATGAAAACTTTATGCAACTCCATCAATGTGATTGGGAAAAAGATGTTGAACTGAATGATTACTTCACAATTCATAAAATACATCAATCACTTCTAAATTATTCGACCAATAAAAAATTTGATCTAATTTATTTCGACGCTTTCGATCCAAACACGCAACCCGAATTGTGGACAAAAGAAATATTCGAAAAATTATTTTTAATGTTAGAACTAAATGGGATTTTGGTTACTTATTCAAGTAAAGGAATTGTACGAAGAGTCATGCAGGATGCTGGTTTCAGCGTAAAAAAGGTTTCAGGACCGCCACATAAAAGAGAAATGATCAGGGCAAAAAAGATGACCCTTTGATTGCATTTAAATTCATAATTAATTTTTCTTAGCTTCAGCATAAAATCAATTGCCATGAAATATATTTTTTCACTTTTATTTATTCTTTCATTTAGTAGTTTAACTTTTTCGCAGGATAAAAACGAACAAGCCATCAGAAAAATATTAGACAATCAAATAAAAGAATGGAACAATAATAACCTTGACAAATTCATGGTTGGTTATTGGGAAAACGACAGTCTTGTTTTCATTGGAAAAAATGGTCCGGTGTATGGTTACAATAATGCATTGAATAATTATAAAAAGAACTACAAAGATTCTGCCGCAAGGGGTAAACTGAGTTTCGAGATCGTCTCTATCAAAAAACTTTCAAACGATTATTATTTTGTGACTGGGAAATTTTTCTTAAAAAGATCTATTGGAGATGCAAAAGGTGTTTATACTTTACTCTTCAAGAAAATCAATGGCGAATGGAAGATCATTGTCGATCACAGTTCATAATCATTTAACACATTAATATTTCTTTAAATCATTTTAACTTAGTCTAACTTTACTTTTAAAATTTTACTTTATGACACTCATCATTCTCGGCATACTAATTTTCGTTGCAGCTTTTTCTGTAAAAAATCTGAACCCTCCATTATCTCAATATGGTAACACGGTTAGAACTATCGGTTTAGTTGTAATTGTGCTGGGCATTCTTACTTCTTGTATCAAACAAATCGATGCGGGACAAATAGGAGTAAAATCATTATTCGGTAAAGTTCAGGACGACGTTTTGACCAGCGGTTTAAATTTCGTAAACCCATTGGTTGAAGTAAAAACGATTGATGTAAGAACACAAAATTACACCATGAGCGGCGTGCACAATGAAGGCGATGTTGCTGGCGACGATGCCATTCGTGTTTTAACTGCCGATGGTTTGGAAGTAGTAATTGATTTGACTGTTTTGTATCGCGTTCAGTCTGCTGAAGCACCAAAAATTGTTAGAGAAATTGGATTGGATTTTAAAAATGTTATTGTTCGTCCAATTACAAGAACGAAGATCAGAGATAATGCTGTTTACTATACTGCTGTTGATTTGTATTCAACTAAAAGAGATGAATTTCAAGCAAGAATTTTTAAAACCATCGAAGAAAATTTAAAAATTCGCGGTTTAGTTTTAGAACAATTATTGGTGCGTAATATTACTTTACCTGCAACAGTAAAAGCATCTATCGAAGAAAAAATTAAAGCAGAACAGGAAGCACAAAAAATGGAATTCGTTCTACAAAAAGAAAAACAAGAAGCAGAACGTAAAAGAGTAGAAGCACAGGGTATTGCCGATTATCAAAAGATCATAAGTTCAGGTTTAGGCGATAAACAATTGCAATACGAAAATTTACAAGTGATGAAAGGATTGATCACTTCACCAAATGCAAAAGTTATTATCATGGGTGGAAGCAAAAGCCCGGTAATACTTGATACAAAAGGAAATTAAATTCGTGTAAAACTATTCGGGAATATTCAATGGTTTACTCCATAAGCGAGCCATCAACCAAATAAAAATAATAGTGCTTATTAATAGCCACAGGTAAAAAATAATATTACCTGTGGTTATTTTTTGTTGAACATAAGCATATTCGAATTGTATTCCTGCAGTGGTATTACTAATTAGCCATACCACAGTATATGAAATGGAATTGAGAATTCTTACTAAATATGCTCGTACTTCAGGTTCCAAAAAAATTATTGAAAAGATTATTAATCTAAACTCTGATTGGCTGTTGAAGCTAATTTCAACACACGATCAAATTGTGCCGGTGTAAGATCGTTATAGAAATAATAAATAGGATCAACGGGCGTTCCATTTTTATGCACTTCATAATGACAATGTGCTCCTGTACTTTTTCCTGTGTTTCCAACATAGCCAATTACTTCACCACGTTTAACATTTTGTCCTACTCTTGCTTTTACACGATACATGTGACCATACAATGTTTGATAACCATAACCATGATTAATCACAACATCATTACCAAAACCACCGCTGCTGTAACCTGCTTCTTTAACCGTACCATCGGCAGTTGCATAAATTGGTGTACCCGATGGTGCAGTAAAATCAAGCCCTGCATGAAATCTACGCACTTTATAAATCGGATCGATACGATTACCAAAACCACTTGCAATACGCGTAAGATTTTTATTGCTTACCGGTTGAATTGCCGGAATTGACAATAATAATTTCTCTTTATGTTTTACCATATCATCAAGTGCATCAAAACTTTTTGATTGATATACTAAACGAAGAGATAAATTATTTAATTGATCGCCCATGCTGTTTACCAATTCATCTTCACTCATGCTTTGTACCAACTTAACTTCTTTCTTTACTTCACTGTCTTTTACACGAGCACTGTCGGGTACAGGTGCAGCTTCAAATATGGAACGATAAACAGTATTATCTCTGTTCTCCAATTCACTCATCTGCAATTCCAATTGTTTTATTCTTTCCTGAAAGATGGAATAATCTTGTTTCATCGCATCATTTTCCTGACGCAATAATTTCTCTTTCGGGCTATCAATATATTTAAAAACGATCAACACGATGAGCAAGCCTGTAACGATGGAAGCCGCAATAAATCCAAAAAATTGCAAGATCCTAACACGCAAAGGCGTTTCCAACTTTTCATATCGAAGCGAGTGGGTATTATAGTAATATTTAATTTTTTTCAATGCCATGGCAGGTAATTATTTTTTAGCAAGCTTCAAAACTTTATTCGGCAGCTGTTGCGTCGCACTCTTGTACAATTGGTACAATATTCATCATTCACTTCTAACATCGCATTTCCTTACCTTTGAAGCCCTAATTTAGGCAGCAAATATAATCGTAATCGTTGCTAACAAACAGTAAAATTTGGATTTAATATGATGAGCAGTACAGAAATACGCCAACAGTTTATAGATTTTTTTAAATCAAAACAGCATCAGATCGTTCCATCTGCACCTATCGTCATAAAAAATGACCCCACATTATTGTTCACCAATGCAGGAATGAATCAATTCAAAGATTATTTTTTGGGGAATAAAAAACCCGAAAATACTCGCATTGCCGATACACAAAAATGTTTGCGTGTTAGTGGTAAACACAACGATCTGGAAGAAGTTGGCGTTGATACGTATCATCACACCATGTTTGAAATGTTGGGCAACTGGAGCTTTGGTGATTATTTTAAAAAAGAAGCCATTGCATGGAGCTGGGAATTATTGACTGAAGTTTATAAACTCGATAAAGATCGTTTATACGTTACCATTTTTGAGGGAGATGCAAAAGAAGGTTTACCAAAAGACGATGAAGCTTTTAATGAATGGAAAAAAGTAATTAGTGAAGACAGAATTTTATTGGGAAATAAAAAAGATAATTTTTGGGAGATGGGTGATACTGGCCCATGCGGACCATGCACCGAAATTCATGTTGATTGCAGAAGTGATAAAGAAAGAAAATTAGTTGCCGGAAAAACTTTGGTTAATAACGATCATCCGCAAGTAATTGAAATTTGGAATAATGTATTTATTCAGTTCAATCGATTAAAAGACGGATCGCTGGAACCCTTGCCGGCAAAGCATGTTGACACAGGTATGGGTTTTGAAAGATTGGTTCGTGTGATACAAAATAAAACATCAAATTATGATACAGATGTTTTTACCGGAACGATTGAAGCAATAGAAAAAATCACTAATCGTGTTTATAATAAACACAGTCTGAGTAGAGAGCCAATTGCATTTCGTGTCATTGCTGATCACATCAGAGCTATCTCTTTTACAATTGCTGATGGTCAATTACCAAGTAATACAGGAGCTGGTTATGTGATTCGTAGAATTTTAAGGAGAGCCGTGCGATACTATTATTCTTACTTATATCAAAAGGAGCCTATGCTTTATCAGCTTGTTCCTTTAATAGCAAAACAATTTGCAAACGTTTTTCCTGAATTAAATGCTCAACTTGATTTTGTGAGTAAAGTAATAAGAGAAGAAGAAGAATCTTTTTTAAGAACTTTGGAAAAAGGATTGAAAAAATTAGATGAAAGATTAGGGTGTGAAATTGAAAAAATTTTTGAATGGAGAAAAACTAATTCAATACATATAGATACTCCAAATCCTAAAGTTATAATTGATGGGAAATTTGTTTTTGAGTTATTTGATACTTTTGGATTTCCTCTTGATTTAACTAGATTGATACTTGCAGAAAAACCATACTCACACGCTGATTTTTCAATTGATGAAGAAGGTTTTGAAAAACAAATGCAACTACAAAAAACTCGTTCAAAAGCAGCAGCAGTGGTAGATACAGAAGATTGGGTAAACCTGCATGAACAAAGCCTTTCAACGTTTGTTGGTTACGATAGTTTAGAAACAAAAACAAAAATTGTTAAGTATAGAAAAGTAAAAGCCAAAGGAAAAGAAGGGTATCAAATTGTTTTAGCATCAACACCTTTTTATGCTGAAAGCGGCGGACAAGTTGGTGATACGGGCACACTCACGATTAACGATTCCCGATTCCCGATTTATGATACCAAGAAAGAAAATAATTTAATCATTCATTTCACAGAAACACTTCCCGAAAATTTAGATGGTGATGTTATTGCAAAAGTTGATGCTTCAAAAAGAAAATCAACTGCATCAAATCATAGTGCCACACATTTATTGCATGCAGCTTTGCGTAAAGTGTTGGGAACACATGTTGCACAAAAAGGAAGTTTGGTAAATGATGAACAATTACGTTTCGACTTTTCTCATTTTGCAAAAGTTACTGATGAAGAAATTGCAGCGATAGAAAAAATTGTTAATCAAAAAATAAGAGAAAATATTCCGGTTGTTATTAAAGAAATGGCTATTGATGAAGCAAAAGCAACAGGTGCCATGGCTTTGTTTGGAGAAAAATATGGTGATGTTGTGCGAGTGGTAATCATCAATCCAAAATATTCAATCGAATTGTGCGGAGGCACGCATGTTGGCTCAACAGGTGAACTTGGTTTCTTTAAAATAAAACACGAAACTGCAGTGGCAGCAGGTGTTAGAAGAATTGAAGCTGTTAGTGGCAATGCGGCAGAAACATTCATCAACGAACAGTTTGATGCAATGAATGCCATTCGTGAATCATTAAAAAATCCAAAAGAAATTAATAAAGTGATCGATAATTTAGTTTCAGAAAATAATGAGTTAAAGAAAAAATTAGAAAGTGCAGACGCAAAACAATTAATTGCAATTGCCGAATCATTGTTGGGAGAACGTGTTCCTTTTCCATTAAAAAATTCGCAAGCAACCTTCATTGGAAAAGTTGTTGATGTTAGCAATGCTGATCATTTAAAAAAATTATGTTTCGATCTTAAAAATAATTTAGGAAACGATTATGCTGTTGTATTGGCAGCAAATATTAATGGCAAAGCAAATGTTGCCATCATGTTATCGGATAGCGTTGCCAATGAAAAAAATCTTGAGGCTCCAAAAATTATCAAAGAAAATATTACGCCAATTATCAAAGGCGGCGGCGGCGGGCAAAAAACTTTAGCAACTGCCGGCGGACAAGATGCAAGTAATTTGCAGCAAGTAATTGAAAAAGTAAAATCACTTTTATAAACTCATCCCGCCAATTAAAGGCGGGATTTTTTATTTCTTACCGCTCATCAATCATTAAGCTTATTTAACATTTCCGAAAGTTTTCGTATTTCAAATTGTTCATTATATTTGATCTACTAAATTTTTCGTACAATTAAATTTTATACCATGATAACAAAATTAATTGCCGTATCATTATTCGGCATAATGCTTACGGTTACTGCATTTGCGCAGGATTCAACGCAGAAGAAAATACAAAAATCAGAAAGGATCACTATTAAAAAAACTGGTGATGGCAAAGAAAAGATGACAGTTATTGTTGATGGCGATAAAGTAACTGTTAACGGCAAACCTGTTGATCAATTAAATGATAAAGATGTGCAGGTACTAAAGGAATTTGGTAACGATGGTAATTTTTCTGTAGAGCTTCCCGAAGGAATACATGGAATGACAGCACCAAGAACCATCAGCGTTTTTAAAGTTGGTGATAACAAAGCTTTTTTGGGTGTAATGACTGAAAAAGATGAAAAGGGTGCAAAAATTACAGAAGTAACCAAAGAATCAGCCGCAGAAAAAGCAGGATTAAAAAAGGGTGATATCATTACTAAATTAAACGATAAGAAAATTGAAGATGGCAACACATTATCAGAAGCCATTGGAAAATTTAAACCCGAGGAAAAAGTGAAGGTTACATATTTAAGAGATGGAAAAGAAAACATTGCAACCGCAACTCTCGGAAAAAACAAATCACAAACATTTACTTTCAATAATAAAGATTTCAATTTTAATTTTCCGAAAGGCAATGATTTTAAAAATTTCAACTTCGATTATCATACAAGTAAACCTAAGCTGGGCTTGAAGATTCAGGATACAGAAGATGGCAATGGTGTAAAAATAATTGATGTAGATGATGAAAGTCCTGCTCAAAAATCAGGTTTAAAAGAAGATGATATTATAACTGAAATAAATGGAGGAGAAGTGAAAAATGTAGATGACCTAAAAAGTAAAATAAAGGATCTGAAAGAAGGTGATACTTATAAAATAAAATATAAAAGAGATGGTAAAGGCCAGACTGCTGAAATAAAAATTCCAAAGAAATTAAAAACAGCTGATCTGTAAATTTTGTTTTTTTCTCATGTTACAGCCATCCCGATTCTTCGTGATGGCTTTTTTATTCACTTAGCAAACCAAAGAGTTAATCTTCAATTATCTTTAGAAAAAAAATTCATGAAAAAGTATTTATTGATAGCAAGTATTTTTTCTTGCATTGCATCAATTGCTCAAACATTCAGATCAACCGATCATTTAGTACATACATTTTCAATAGTTGCAAAAGACAGTGTAACCGGCGAAATGGCTGTGGGCGTGCAAAGCCATTGGTTTGGTGTTGGTACAGAAGTGCCTTGGGCCGAAGCCGGCATTGGTGCGGTTGCTACACAATCATTCGTTGATAAAAGTTATGGGCCCAAAGCATTAAACTTATTAAAAAAAGGATTTACTGCACAACAAACTTTAGATAGTTTAACTAAAGCAGATGCAGGAAGAGAAGTTCGTCAAGTTGCTATCATTGATAACAATGGTGCTGTTGCAGTATTTACAGGAAAGAACTGTATTCAATATGCAAAACATATTAAAGGCACCAATTTTAGTGTACAAAGTAATATGATGTTGGGTGATCAGGTTTGCGAATTTATGGCCGCTGCATTTAAAGCATCATACGGAAAGCCTTTGGCAGAGCGGGTTTTATTGGCATTAGAAGCAGCGCAAAAAGCAGGAGGCGATATTCGCGGAATGCAGGCCGCTGCTATAATTGTTGTTCCCGGAAAAATCACTGAATCGTGGAATAATAAAACTGTTGATTTAAGAATTGATGATTCACCAAATCCTCTAAAAGAATTAAGAAGATTATATACACTTCATTTAGCGTATCAACACATGAATAATGGTGATTTAGCTACTGAAAAAAATGATATGACTAAAGCAATGAATGAATATCATGCAGCCATGAATTTATTTCCTTTGAACTTGGAAATGCAGTACTGGACTGCCATTACATTAGCCAATAATAAACAAATTGAACAGGCATTACCGATGCTAAGAAAAATATTTTTACAAGAAAAAAATTGGAAAGAGCTCACAAAACGCTTGCCCCCTGTAGGTTTGCTAACAGTATCTGAAACCGATTTAAAGAAAATTCTGGCTTTATAAAAACAAAAAAGGATGAGATAATAGAGATTGTTATTTTTGCGCCGATGAATATGGAAGATAAATATGAAGCTGTTATTGGATTAGAAGTTCATGCACAGTTACAAACTGCAAGTAAGTTGTTTTGTGGCGACAGTATTGCATTTGGCGCCAAGCCTAATTCGCATGTTAGCCCCATTACTTTGGGTCATCCCGGCACCTTACCAAAAACAAATAAGAAAGCTGTTGAATATGCCATCAAATTGGGATTAGCTTGCAATTGCGAGATCGAAGAAAATAATTATTTCGCAAGAAAAAATTATTTCTATCCCGATCTTCCCAAAGGATATCAAATATCACAACATACCACTCCTATTTGCAAAGGTGGATTTGTGAAGATAAAAACTACTGAAGGCGAAAGAAATGTACAACTCAACCGCATTCACATGGAAGAAGATGCAGGCAAAAGTATTCACGACCGAGATGATGATTATACTTGCGTTGATCTAAATCGTGCAGGAACTGCATTGGTTGAAATAGTTACTGAGCCTGACTTACACAGCAGTGATGAAGCTTATCAATATGTTACTGAATTGAGAAGATTGGTGCGTTGGATTGATATTTGCGATGGTAATATGGAAGAAGGAAGTTTGCGTTGCGATGCAAACGTTTCTGTGCGATTAAAAGGAGAAAAAAAATTGGGAACAAAAGTAGAAGTGAAGAATTTAAACAGTATCCGCAATGTGAAGAAAGCAATTGATTTTGAAATTCAAAGAATGATAAACATTATTGAAAATGGCGGAACGATAACACAACAAACAAGAAGTTTTGATGCATCGAACGATACTACATTTTCATTACGCGATAAAGAAGAAGCAAACGATTATCGTTATTTTCCTGATCCTGATTTAGCGCCATTTCATTTAACCAAAGATTTTATTAATAAAATTCAATCTTCATTACCAACATTACCAAATCAACTAATTCATCAATATCAAAATGAATTTGGGTTAAGTGATTATGATGCGGCACAATTGTGTGATGAAAAACATACAGCCGATTTTTTTCAATCAACCATTCAATTCACTCAACATTATAAAGCAGTTGCAAATTGGATCACTGGACCAATTCGCCAATACCTGAACGAACATCATTTATCTTTTGAAACAATTTTATTATCTCCAAAAACATTGGCTGAATTAATTAAAATTGTGGATGACGGTAAGGTTAACTTCAGTGTTGCGTCTTCACATCTGTTGCCTTTGTTGATGAAAGAAAATAAAGATCCTTTGCAATTGGCAGAAGAATTAAATCTGCTGCAAGTGAGTGACAGCAATGAATTGGAAGAATGGGTAAACGAAGCCATAAATAAAATGTCTGATAAAGTTGTTGAATATAAAAAAGGAAAAAAAGGGTTGATCGGTTTATTTGTTGGCGAAGTAAAAAAATTAAGTAAAGGAAAGGCCGATCCAAAAATCGTAACCGCTTTACTGCAGGAAAAACTAAAATAAAAAAAATGAAAAATATTTTTATAGGAATAATAACACTCGTTGCAATTTCATCTTGCAAAGAAAAAAAATTTGGTGCATTTATAGTTGCAGGAAAAATTGAAAATACAAATGCCGAAAAAATTTATTTAGAAGAACTTCCCTTTGGTGGTGAGAATCCTGTTGTGTTAGATTCAGCAACGCTAAAAAAATCAGGAACATTCGAATTAAGAGCATTGGGAAAAGAAGAAGGTTTGTATTTATTGGCTGTCCAAAATGGTCCTGAAGTGTTGATCATCAACGATAATAAAAGTATCAAAGTAAGGTTGGATGTAAATAATTACAAATCTTATACAACTGAAAATTCGGAGGCATCAACATCATTACATCGATTTTTAGAAAGCTTTGGTGTTGAATTCAAAAAAACAGCTGATGCTTATATGATCGCTGATTCTTTAGAAAAAATAAATGCCGGCGACAGTATTAAAACAGTTACATCGCTTCAAAAAGATATTCAACTTAAAAATTTCAATACATTTTTAATCAATTCAATAAATAATTCGCCAAGTCCTGCATTGCGTTATTATATTTTAGGAAAAGCATTTAAAACAATGGAGTTGGAAGAGATTAAAAAGTTAACAGATGCTTCTGTTGAAAAATTCAAAGATCATACAGGATTAGCAAAATTGAAAAATCTAATTGACATACAAATCACTTCTGATCCCAAATTAGCTTTGTTGAATAAAACAGCACCTGAAATAAGTTTAGCCGACACAAGTGGTAAAATAATTTCACTCAGCAGTTATAAAGGGAAATATGTTTTGGTTGATTTTTGGGCAAGCTGGTGTGGACCTTGCAGAGCCGAAAACCCCAATGTTGTTGCGGCTTACAACAAATTCAAAGATAAAAATTTTACGGTGCTTGGTGTTTCATTAGATAACGATAAAACCGCCTGGAAAGCTGCGATTGAAGATGATCATTTAACATGGAATCATATCAGCGATCTGAAACAATGGGAAAGTTCAGTAGTTGCTCCTTATAAAATATCGGGCATTCCTTTTAATGTTTTACTCGATCCACAAGGAAAAATTATCGCTGTTGAATTAAGAGGTAAAGCGTTAGAAAATAAATTACAACTCGTACTGAAATAAAATAATTATTATAATTTTTATGGTAAGGAATTATAATAATTAATAGCAAGTACCCATTCTTTTTCATCTTTTCCGGACAAATCTTTTTGTTTGATAAATGCATCAAGTGTAGCATTTTTTGCTTTCAATGTTTTATCAAAATTCTTTTTGGAAATATTGATTGCATTGTACTCTCCATTCATATAAATATAATATTGCTGCATATCTACAAATCGTTTAAAATTTGTAGCATTACCATACTCATTATATTCTTCAATATCTTTTTTAAAATATTTATATAAAGAAATTTTTCCCTCTGCTATAACCTGAATAAACTTATTGGCATTCACTTGAGCATTAATCTGAATGCCTTTATTATAAATAATTTTTTGGGTTGCATCATTTGTGTTTGGAAAAATAATAACTGATTTTACATTATCGGGTAATTCGAATGAGGAATCATTTCTATTAAAAATGAATTTGTTTTGTTGAGCATCCATTTTAATTTTTACAGATTTAAATACATAACCACTGTTTAAAACAACGTTTGCAATTTCCCAATTATCATTAATAAAAGCACTTCCCTTAACATCTGTATATTGATAAATATAATTCAGACCGGCATTTGGACTCCCGTTTGCTTCAAATGAAAAAGTGTATGCAGGTCGTGTATCAATGGTTTGACTATAAATATTTGAAGAAATAAATAAAATCAAAACGCTTAGAATAAAATTTAGCTTTTTCATTTTTTATAAATTAAAATTAAAGTTAAATAAAAAACCATCCCTCAGTTGGGATGGTTTTTTATAATTAAGATTTAATCTTATTGAAATTAATATCCAGGATTTTGTACCATGTTTGGATTTGCTTGTAATTCGGTAAGTGGGACTGGAAAAACTAAAGCAATATTTCCTGGCGCTACTGATACCGTTGAAACAGCTGCTGCTGGATTAATAATTTTTGTCCAGCTTCTTTGCAATCTTACAAGATCCCAGAAACGGCTTCCTTCAAAAGCTAATTCTTTACGACGTTCAATTAAAATGTCTTCAAGAACTTGAGGACCAGTGTCAGCCCATCCTGCAAAAGAAAGATCTCTTTTTTGTGCAACCATATTCAGATACTTATTAGCATTAACATAATCGCTAGCATTATAATAAGCTTCAGCAGCAATTAAAATAATATCTGCCAGTCTGACAACCTTTGTTTGATAGTTGAATCCAAGTGTTGCAGCATTAGAATATTTATAACACAAATAAGTAGGTGTTCCTAATTGTCCAGATCTGTAACCTGTTCCTGCATTAGGACATAAACCAATTCTTACATCTGTAGGCCTATATAAACTATACAGACTTTGAGTTCCAAGAATATCACCATATCCACCACCTAATTGCAAATAGATCATTCCAATTTGATCGAAACCATTATTAACAACCGGATCGCTGATTACTTCAAATAAAGTTTCATTCTTAGTTGTAGTTTGTGCATTAGCTGCAGCCCAATAACCACCAGGATTGTAAGTAGTGGCAGCAGGACTAGCACCTAAACTACCCGTTGGATTAACATATGCAGTACCTGATAATAATGCCCAACCACTATTGGTAATAACATCTAATGCTGCAGTTTGAGCGTTCGCCCAATCAGCTTGGTTTTGATAAACTCTAGCTTGTAATGCACGGGCAGCATATTTTGAGAAATATCCACTTCCGCGATATAAAGTCATATTACTATATGCAAGAGTAAGATCAGTATTAACTTGAGTATACACATCCTTGATGGTACTTCTTGCAGGTAGCGCATTTTGGTCATAAGTTGTTACAATTGGCACACCTGGTTTGGTAGGATCAATAGTATATGCAGTACCAAAATTTCTAACTAATTCAAAGTGAAGTAAAGCTCTGATAGCTAAAGCTTCTCCTTTATATTGTGCTACGTTTACACTTGAAGGAACTGTAGTATTATTAATGATAGTATTAGCATATTTAATACCAACATAAGCGTTAGCCCATATTGCAGCTGCATAAGCATCTGTATTATTAAAATTATATTGGTTAAGTGTTATATATCTACCGGAGTTTGCAGTAGTTACATAAGCATTGTCGCCCATTACATCCCCTTTTACCGGTAATGTTCTACCAAAAAGGTCGGTATTTCTTAACAATGCATAAGCACCATTTAAAGCAACCAACATATCTGATTCACTTAATATGGCTTGTGGCAAAGCAACTGCCGTATAAGGATTATCAGTAAGAAAACTTTTATTGCACGATGTTGCAAGCAAAAATGCCATTACAACAATGAGACATCTATTTATTTTTGATTTCATAATAATTCGTTTTAATGGTTTAGAATCCTACAACTACTCCAACAGTAACTGATTTATTGATGAAGAAATTAAGGTTACTCTGACTATTAATATTTTGTTCAGGATCGAATGGAATAGTTGTATCATAAATCTTAGTCCATAAATTAGTCCCTCTTGTATAGAAACTTAAAGAAGCAATATGCAATTTTTGAGCTAATGCTTTATCAGCTGCCCAGCCGATTTGGATATTACGTAATCTTATAAAATCTCCTTTAAATAAGAACCTTGTTGATGCTGAAGCTGAAAAGTTAGTTGATCCATAAACCAATTTAGGAGTATTAGTGATTTGACCAGGTGTTGTCCATCTGTTCAAAGCAGAAGAATATTTTCCATAAGTTGGATTTACTTCATCATTCAAATAAGTAGCCCAAGTATCTTGAACATAATTACCGAAATTATAATAGAAATCAAATCCTAAAGAGAATTGTCTGTAAGTGAAAGTATTATTAAAGCCACCAAATACTTTTGGAGATGCACTCTTTCCGGTATAAACTCTTTGAGCTGAATTATAACTTGAAGTGGTAGTGCTCATGGAAGAATCTACATACCATAAAGGATTACCTGTTGCAGGATCTACACCAGCCCATTGGCGCATATAGAACTCATAGAAATCATGACCAACCTTCATATTAAATTGTCCGTTTGCAACAACTGTTTGTCCCGGAGGTAATGCTGTTACACTATTCTTATTTAATGAAACATTAAATCCTATATCCCATTTGAAATTCTTAGATTGAAAAGGCGTTGCATTTACAGTAAATTCAAAGCCCTTATTTTGCATCGCACCTACATTGGCAGTAATAGTTGAGAACCCTGTTGTTTGAGATAATGGGAAATTGAATATTAATTGATCAATATTTCTTTTATAATAATCAATAATTACATTCAATTTTCCTTTAAAGAAAGTAAGATCTAAACCAATATCGGTTTGCTTGCTGCTTTCCCATTGTAAGTTTGTATTACCAATACCATTGAAAACACCACCTGGTGAACTGTTATAGTTAGCACCAAAACCAAATGTCTGAATCCATTGGTAATTACCTAATTCAGCATTACCGGTAATACCATAAGATGCTCTGATCTTAGCATCAGAAATAAATTTCAGTGGAGCGAAGAAATTTTCTTTACTGATATTCCAAGCAGCACTTATTGCCGGAAAATTACCATATTCATGAGCTGTAGAGAATCTGGAAGAACCATCTCTTCTAAAAGATCCTTGTAAAATATATTTGCCTTTGTAATTAAAAGCAGCACGAGAAAAGATGGCTGCAAAATTATAATCAGATGCACTATTGCTTCCTATCGTAGGTGTTGATGCAGTTGCAGCATACACTAAAGCTGGCGTAGGGAAATTTTGTGATTGAGCACTTACGAAATATCCCTTTGATTGAATAGCTTCATAACCAGCAGTAGCATTAAAATTTAAATCTTTATTTCTGGTTAAACTAACTCTGTAATCAAACTGATTAGTTAAATCCCATAAGAAATATCTGGTATAATAAGCATAACCTCTACCATTAGCTGCATAACCATCACCCATAACAGTATTATTATAATAATACTCTTCATAATCCTGATATTGCAAACCTGCAGTACTTGTAAAAGTCAAGTTATTTAAGATGTTATATTTAGCTTCAGCTTTACCATTAATACTGAAGATATCGGCTTTATGAATATCGTGAGCGACAATATATAATGGGTTGTATAAAGAACCAAACTGAGCCGATGATCTGGTTGTATTTAAAGTCCCATCAGCATTAAATGCAGCCATTGTTGGTCTTAAGAAATAAATTTCCATTACAGGATTTGAAAATGCTGAGCCATTTGATAATGGTGCGTTTTCATTGGTGTAAGTTGGTCTTAAACCTAAACTAAAACTTAACTTCTTAGTTGCATGGTGTGTTAAATTGATTGTAGAAGAATATCTGCTTAAATCAGATCCAATAACATTTGCCTGTTGTTTAAAATAACCACCGGAAATAAAGAATGTAGTTTTTTCATCTCCACCTTGTGCAGATACATTGAATTGTTGTTGTTGACCTGATCTGGTAACCAAATCTGTCCAATTGGTATTAACTGTGCCATCACCATAAACCGCAGCCGATGCAGCAGCATTTGCAGCAGAACCACCAGCATTAACATAAGATTCTTTGTATAGATTTAACCAATCAGTTGCCCCCAATGGAACACCGGCACTTGGTAATGGGCCGTGTGTATTATTACCCGCTTCGGCAACTAATTTAAATTGTGTTTTACCGGCTTTACCTTGTTTGGTAGTAATGATAATTACACCATTCGAACCACGTGAACCATAAATAGCAGTTGCAGCTGCATCTTTTAAAACATTCACTGATTCTATATCATCCGGATTTAATTGAGCTAAAACATTTGTAGTAGTGGTTTCTCTTGAAAGATCTCCAGAGTTAATTTGAACACCATCCAATACATACAATGGCTGAGAAGATAATGTATAAGAACCAATACCTCTGATTCTGATCTGCTGGTTTGCTCCTGGTTGTCCGCTGAAAGTTGCAGATTGTAAACCGGCAACTTTACCTTGTAAGATTTGATCAACTGAAGTAAGGGGCACTTGTTCAACTTTTTCCCCTGCTACTTTTGTTAGAGCTGAGGTTGCTTCAGCTTTTTTCTGTGTACCATAACCTACCACCACTACTTCTTCTAAATTTTGAGTAGTAGATACTAGCGTAACACTAAACTGTGTTTTACTTCCAATTGAAATTTCCTGTGCAGTAAAATTTAGTGATGATATCACTAAAACTTTTGCTGAAGAAGGAACAGATAAAGTAAATGTTCCATCAGTACCAGATGTTGTACCAATATTAGTGCCCTTAACTAAAACAGACGCATGGGGTATTGCATTACCCTTATCGTCTGTTATTTTACCTTTTAAGGCACGACTCTGTGCTAGAAGCTGGCTAACTGCCAAGCACAAGCATAAAATCAACATGAATGTTTTTCTCATAATCGCAGTGTTTTTTTTAAAATAAAGTAGTTAACGAATTGTTAACCAAGATAAAGCTATGACATTTTATAATTGCAAAAAGCTGCAATTATTTACAAGAAATTACATGAATGGAAAAGAATAAGGTAGTTTTTGTTTGTATCACCCTGAAATCATTCGTAATTTCTTTTGATATAACCCGTATATAACCCAAGTATAACTAAGGTATAACCCGTATATATTCAAACATAAATAAGACTCGGGTTATATAAGGAGTAAATACAGGTTTATTATTGTTTATTGAGATAAAATACAAGGATCAAAAAGTAGGAATTGAACCGTTTATACTAAATATAAATGCAAGCGATTTGCAGTTGACATCTTCAAACCTGTTTATTGTCAATCTACTTAATGGGCTCGATATTTTTTTAATAAAAAGCCTTGGCAAAATGCCAAGGCTTTTTATTAATACTTAAAATTTTATTTTAAGACTTAGGATTTTTTACAGCTACGCTTGTTGCAGATGGCGGATTTAATGATGTTTCATCATCCGGAACATCCCAATAATCAAGAAAATGATAATTGATAGTTGCATTAACATTAACAACACCTGTAGTTGATACAACAACACAACCTGTTCTTCCACCACCAGCAGAGATATCATCAATTACACCCCATCTTCTTGCATCATAAAATGCAGTGTTTCTAAATATCAATCCAACTCTTCTTTCCTTTCTTAATTCTTCATAAGCTAAAACAGGGTCAGTAATAACACCAGAAGTTGCTGCCAAACCTGCACCTTGGTAAGTTCTAACCGCATCAACACTTGTAAGACCTGTTGCAATATTGCCTAACTTAATATTTGCTTCAGCTTTCATTAATTCATTTTCTTCATAAGAGCCGGCGAGATATAACTCATACCCGCCAACTATTTTACTTGCAACACCGGCTATTGCACCACCTGACGGAACATCAAGTAATGTATATCTTGTACTAAAGGTTAAGCCACCTTTTTGATTAAGGTATAAAGTAGCAGTACTGAAATTGGTAGTAAGCCTTTTATCTCCTGCTTTATAATCCTGAATTAATCTTTCAGTTATTTTATAAGTAGTACCGGTTGGGTTACCAATAGTTAATGCGGCGTCAGAACCACTAGTAGCACTTAAAAAGCTACCTGTTGCAGCTGAGCGACCTGTAAATACAAGATCAGAACTTGTGATTCCGGCATTTACTAATGTTAAGATGCTATTCCAATCAGCAGTTGTCATTGCAGATAGTCTTTTATTAACTAAAAGATTACGAGCTTTTAAAGTGTTGATGTTATGTAGCCACATTGTTGGTGTTAGAACTCCACCCTTACCCACCTGACACTGTGCAGGAATAAGGAATTTCATAACGGTATTGTAATCAGCAATAGTAGTTACTAAAGCTAAAGCAGCAGATGCTTTATCAAAATTTGCATTTGCTTCGGTAATCATATCAGCACTTGATACATAATTATTATTATCAGTTACATAATCATTCTTGATCAACCCGGCATAATATAATGAACCAATACGTGAATATGCCCAGCCTTTCCAGAAATAAGCCCAAGCTTTAACTGCATTTCTTTTTGAAGTAGCATCACCAGAAAAAGTTGTATTATCTGCAATAGCAAGAACACCATTACATGCATTATTCAAGAAATACATCCAGGTCCATTCGTAATAATACATATTTGTACCCGCTTTTGTTCTTGAATTGTTTAATCTACCAACTGATAATGCAGGAGCTGAGTTTGTATATTTAACTCCGTTGTCATCAATATAATAATCAGGTACACTAATTTGGTTAGTGATATTATTAGCAGCTTCTGTGCTAATAACATCTGCCATTTCATCTAAATAAGCAGGCGCTAAAAACCAATAACTACTTCCTAAAAAAGAGCCGGTATATCTTGAATCTGTGATACCATTAAACCCGTTTTGATATACAGCTCCTAATCCTAATGAAAGAATACCAGCCTCTGATGTAGCACTTGCAGGCGTGGGGTTATTAGGATTTTGAACATTAAGTTCGCTTTTACTACAGCTAACGCTCGTAAAAACGAGTGCGGCTGTTATGATATATAATATTTTATTTTTCATATTTAAAAATGTTTTTTTGTTTAAAATCCTATATTCAATCCAACTTGATAAGTTCTGTTATTTGGTGTTGTTGCATAATCTACACCTCTATCAAAACCGGAGTTTGTGTTACCAGAACTTGTTTCAGGATCCATCCCTGTATATTTTGTAACTGTAAGAAGGTTTCTGCCGGTTATAACAAATTGGAATTTTTTGAAGTACTTAATTTTAGTATATCTTAAAACATCAAATCCAATTGACAAATTTCTAAGTCTTAAGAAAGAAGCATCTTCAAAAAAGTAATCTTTAATAGAATTTCTTGCTCCATTTATACTACCCCACATATCACCATAAGCACTTGTGTAATAAGCAGCAAAAGCTTTTGTTTGTCCATTTATTGTTAACTGATTACTATAATCTCCATGGATACCATCACGATACATCCACTCTTTCATTTGGTTATATAAATGACTGCCGTGTACCCAATCAAATTGAACTCCAACAGTAATTCCTTTATAACTAAAGTTGTTAATGAAAGACATATTAAACTTAGGATTAGGATCGCCGTACGCATAGTTCTGATTGGTAAATTGAATACCGCGAGTAGCAGTATCAATTAATGTTCCATTAACTACTGCATATTTTCCGGCAGTAGCAGAAGTTATATATGGAGTACCATCTTGTTTAGTTTGGTTTATATCTCGGAAGGTTTTTAAGCCATATAATTGACCAATTTTTGAACCGGCTTGTAACACATAGTTACCATAACCTGCACCACTTGTTACGATGATTGGTTGTCCTGTACTGATTGCATCAATCTGTGAACTCTGATGGTTGAAGTTGGCTGTAAAATCCCAGTTGAAATTCTTTGATTTAACAACATTCAAATTTAAAATAAAAGTAACTCCATTTGAAGATAATGAGAATGCATTAGTCAAAAAACCAGCACCACCAGTTGATGGAGCAGCGTCAACTTGATAAATTACATCAGCACTAGTTCTCTTCCAATAAGTACCACTTAATGTTGCATTACTAAACCATTGACCTTTGTTTAAATTAAATGTGATATCAGTTCCAATTTCAGTTTCTTTTGAAACCTCAACTTTCAAATTTGGATTTGCTTGAGTAGTTGGTGTATAGAAAGATAAATTAGTACCAATAGTAGTTGTATTTAAAGTCACATATCTATCAAATGCACCCGGTTGAATACCAGCTTCACCATAACCGCCACGTAATTTAAATTCAGGAATCACGCTAGATAATTTATTCCAAAATCCTAACTGAGAAACTCTGAAATATGCATTACCATTATAAAAGGTTTGTGCTGTAGCACCTTGACCAAATGCAGAAGAATAATCACTTCTGAATCCGCCCTTGATACCCGCAACATTACCCCAATCTAATGCTTCGTTTAGGTATGTACCAAATGTTACGAATGGTCTTACATAATCACTATTTATAACTTGAACACTTGTTTGGTTCATGTTGTAAATTGGATATAATCCTAACCCATCACCGGTAGTAACATATTGTTTGTAAACGTTTTTACGATAATCGTATCCTACCTGTGTGGTAGAAGCAATTGGTAATTTTAAATGTAAATCTTTCTGAAGATCAAAATGTAAAGTAGCAGTTGTTAAAGCATTTTGGAATGTTGTATTAATTGCTGCATTATAAATGCTTCCTTCTTTACCATTAAAATAACCAATACCAGAAAGACTTCTGCTGATTAAATTAATATTTTGAGATTGGTTTTTATAAACCTGATTTACTTCTTCTTTTTCGTAGTTGATACCATATTTAGCTTCTAAATCTAAAAAGCGATTTACTTTATATGATGCCTGTATATTTTGTATAACATCAATTGTTTCATCGTGACCAAATACATACTCTTTGTAAAAATTAGGATTATATCCATTAACACTTACAGGAGATGCATTTAAAGCATAAGCATAGTCACCATTGGCATCTTTCCAATTAAAATCAAAGAATGGCGATGTGTTTAAAGCTCTAAAGAAAGTACCACTTACACCAGCAGTAAAATATGGATTGAAATCATTTTTTTGATATACCAATTGTGTGATTGAACGAATTTTAAATCCTTTAAATAATTCAGTTCCAACATTAGAAGTAAAATTGGTGCGTTTCAAATTGCCATTATCTTTAATTACACTTCCTTCATTTGAAGATGATAATGTCATTGAATAATCACTTTTTTCAGTTCCTCCTGCAATTCTTAAACTACCTTTTAAATTAGTAGCAGGAGCAAAAAGTTGAGCTAGGTGATCATAATATTTCAAGTTATTACTATAAGCTTTACTTCCATCTGTAGAAGGATTAGTACCAGCCCAAACCAAAGCGCCTTGGTTAACACCGTTTAAATTAACACCAGAAGTTAAAGTACCATCAGCTTTCATAGCCAGAATAACTCCATTCGCATCAACTACATTATTATTAGCATCAGTTTTAAAACCATGAGTTGGCGCCTGTTGTAAATTTCCGGAATTAATAAAACTGTTCACGCCGTAGCTTGTAGAAAAGTCAATGGTTGCTTGTCCGGCTTTACCTTTTTTAGTAAACACCTGAATTACACCATTAGCACCTTGTGCACCATAAATGGTTGAAGATGCAGCACCTTCAACTACTTCAATTCTATCAACATTATTTAAATCTAATGCACCTAAATCAGTGGCTCTAACTTCAACACCATCTACTAATACCATTGGAGCCGTACCGCCTCTCAATGAATTAATACCGCGAAGTAAAATATTAAGTGGTGCTCCGGGAGTTCCTTCTTTACTGGTGATTTGCGCACCGGCAACTTTACCAACCAAAGCCTGAGCAATTGACTGGGACGAAGTTGAGGCTAGTTTTTCACCACCAATTGTTTCAACTGAAATAGGTAATTTCTTTTTACTGGTTGCATAACCAACTCCTGTTACAACAATCTCACCTAAAGATTTAACATCAGTACTTAACTGAACATTAGTTACAGGTGTTGCTACAACTTCTTTTGGATCGAAACCAAGAGACGAAATCAAAAGGGTTGCGCCTTTTGAAACATTCAAAGTAAACAATCCGTCCGAACCGGTACTTGTACCTTTTCTTGTTCCTTTTTCTTGGACAGTTGCACCCGCTATTGCGGCTCCTTTGTCATCTGTTACCTTACCTGTAACAGTTTGGGTTTGTGCCGATAGTTGACTCACAACTATACACAGGCACGTGATTAAGATCACGAGTTTTCTCATAATGCAGGGTTTTAGTTTAAATTAACGTAAAAACGAAAATAGCCAAATTAATCACAAAACAAGGGGAACAAGGAAATAATTCCAAAATCGTAAACTATTTACTCTTTGATTTGATGAAATCTCACAGGAAGGATAAAAATTCAAAAATTTTAGATTTTATCTATAACTGACCTCTTTGAAAATTGAATAATTAAAACAGGCAATAAAATCAAATTGGTTAAAGTGCCTGTTACCAATGTTAAAGAAGTAAGCCATCCCAACGCTTTAATACCTCCAAAACCACTGAAACAAAAAATAATAAATCCGGCAATCAGTACTAATGATGTATAAATAATACTAATGCCTGTATGGCGGATTGTTTGTACCAATGTTGGTCTTACAGCATTATTAAAACGTGGTAGTTCTTGTTTATAATTTACTAAAAATCGAATGGTAACATCAATTACAATTCCTAAAGCAACACTAAAAACAATTACTGTTGATGGTTTTAAAGTAATGCCAATCCAACCCATAATACCCGCAGTAATAATTAATGGAATT
>CAIQDX010000127.1 GCA_903870685.1 uncultured Chitinophagaceae bacterium
TATGACAAAAAATGCAGAAGTTGTTTGGAGTAATTGCCTCAAGATAATTAAGGATATTGTAGAATGGCAACATTTTAAAACTTGGTTCGAACCTATCAATCCTGTTGAATTAAAAAATAATGTTTTAATGATTCAGGTACCCAGTCAGTTTTTTTATGAATACCTTGAAGAGCATTATGTAAATCTTTTAGCTAAAACATTAAAACGTGAATTAGGTAAAGAAGCAAGATTAGAATATCGCATCATGGTTGATAGTGGTAACGGTCGTAATGGAAGTATGGATGTTCCTGCGAGCGGTATGAAAACTTTTAGCAACAATGAAATGAATTTTCCTTTGGTTATAGATAATCCTGTAAAAAATCCTTTTGTTATTCCAGGTTTGAAAAAAATGCAAATAGATCCTCAATTAAATTCAATTTATATTTTCGATGCTTTTATCGAAGGTGATTGTAATCGTGTTGCCCGTCGTGCAGGAAAAACTGTTGCAGAAAAACCAGGCGCAAACTCATTTAACCCTTTAGTTATTTATGGTGGTGTTGGTTTGGGTAAAACACATTTGGCTCAATCAATCGGCAACGAAGTAAAACGTTTACATCCCAATAAAGTAGTTCTATATGTAAGCAGTGAAAAATTTATTAATCAATTTCAGGATCATAGTCGTAATAATGCTATCAACGATTTCATTCATTTTTACCAATTGATTGATGTTTTGATTATTGATGATGTACAATTTTTTAGTCGTGCCGAAAAAAGTCAAGATGCATTCTTCGCCATATTCAATCACTTGCATCAAAGTGGAAAACAATTAGTATTAACTTCTGATAAACCACCAAAAGATTTGGATGGTATGCAGGAAAGATTATTAAGTCGCTTCCGTTGGGGATTAAGTGCCGATCTTCAATTACCAGATTACGATACAAGAATTGAAATCCTTGAACGTAAAATGAAGAATGACGGTTTGGATATGAGTAAAGAAGTGGTAAAGTATGTTGCTTATAATATTAGTACCAATGTTCGCGAATTAGAAGGAGCATTAATTTCTTTATTAGCACAATCATCACTCAATAAAAAAGAAATTGATTTGGAGCTAGCTAAAAAAGTATTGAGAAATTTTGTAAAAACAAGCAGTAAGGAAATTACTATCGAAGCCATTCAGAAAATGGTCTGCGAATATTTTGCAGTGCCTTACGAAAGATTATTGCATAAAACCAGAAAAAGAGAAATAGTACAGGCGCGTCAAATAACAATGTATCTCGCTAAAGCATTTACAAAAAATTCATTAAAAACAATTGGCGAACATTTTGGCGGAAGAGATCATACAACTGTTATTCATTCTTGTCAAACTGTAAAAGATTTAATGGATACAGATTCTATTTTTAAAGAGAATGTAATGGAGTTAACACAAAAGGTTCAATTGGCTGCTATGTAACTTTTTGTATAAACAATTTATTAAATCTAAATTCTGTAAATAAAAAATATAGAATTTAGATTTTTTATTTTTAGGATTTTACATGCGGTCTCCCTATTTTTGCAGCCCTCTTGATAAAGAGGTAATCCACCAAGGTGAGGTGGGTGAGCGGCTCAAACCAGTAGTTTGCTAAACTGCCGTACGGGTTAAACTGTACCGAGGGTTCGAATCCCTCCCTCACCGCAGGTAAGATTTAAATACCAATTCGGGAAGTAGCGCAGGCCGGTAGCGCACCTGGTTTGGGACCAGGTGGTCGCAGGTTCGAATCCTGTCTTCCCGACA
>CAIQDX010000128.1 GCA_903870685.1 uncultured Chitinophagaceae bacterium
GCATTTCCACCCATTAGTTTTGCTTCGAGGATATTACCCAATATCATTTTTTTAATAACGATATCGCCTTTTACAGGAATATCTTTTAATAAAGGAATGGCAACCATTGCTTCATATTTATTTTCTTCGTTGATATGAATGTTGAGCATAGGATAATCATTTATCACACCACCATTTGCTGCAATATGTTGTTTTAATTTATTTACTAAATCACCAACTTCTTTGTTTGTTGGAGAATGATCAAAAGATTTTTTTGTTGAAATAAGTGAAGAATCTTTCACTTTTGTTTCTACAATATTTAATCCGTAAATATTTTTTTTATCTTCTGCAAATTGTTTGAAAGATTCTAAAATATTATTCAATTGTTTTTTTAAAGTAAGTGCTTTGAAATAATATTCTACTCTTTTTAAAGGATTAAAGCTTGCATTAAATGATTGGTATTGCAATTGAATAGCTGATGAATCTTTATTTACATGCATACTGCTTATGTCCCCCTCTATACTTACATCACTTAATTCTGTTCTTATTTTAATGCCAAGTACATTTGATTTAGGAATTGTATAATGAAAATTTTGAAGAGTTAGATGATCATTATTAATTTCTCCGGGCCACCATTTTTTAAAATCACCACCTCGTTCAAATACACGCGCAACAGATAAAGAAGGGCAATTGATCGTTTTATATCCTGAAACAGTAATAGCAGATGGAATAAAAATAAAACTGCAAACGATTGCAATAACCAAAACAAAAAGCAGAATAATAAATCCTTTTTTCATCGTCAAAAAATTATGTCACAAAATAAGTATTCTCACAGCAAAAAAAATGATAAAAATTAAAGTTGAGGGCCATTATAAATTGTATTTTAGCCATTCATTCTAATGGTTTGTTTTTATGAAAAAGAAAATAATTTTTCTCTTCACATTTATTCTCCTTTCTTCTTTCAATTTTATAGAATCTCAAACAATTGATGTTTGGAAAATAAAAGCTGATAAAATCGATGCATCCAATTATTACGGTGTAACTGTTGCTAATGGAATGATCGGCATTGTTTCATCTCCCGAGCCATTTAAAATAAAAGATGTGGTGTTAGCCGGTGCTTACGATTTATATGGTCGTGGTAGAGTAAGTAATTTTTTAAGAAGTTTTAATTTACTCAATATGCAATTGAGTATTGATGGGAAAAATATTGCTGCATCAGATGCAAAAAATATGCAACAGGAATTGGATATGCATCATGCCAGTTTTACAACTTCATTTAATTATGGGGATAAAGCCGATGTGAGTTATACTTATTATTCATTGCGCCAATTACCTTTTACTGTGTTGATGGATATAACAATTACTGCAAAAAAAGATATTACTATTGGCGGTGCCAGTGTGATGGAAGCACCGGATGCATTAAAAGAAGTTCAGAATTATTATAATGAAATTGACAGGCCGCATGTGGTAATTAGTTTATTGACCTCAACAGCAAAAAGTCCTACTGGAAAATTATTGATGTGTGCATCCAATACTTTTTTATTTAGCGAAACACATGGGCAAGAACCCAGAGTGATTCATGAAATGTGGGATAACAATATGCATCTGATGAAGTTTAGTAAAAAAGTAAAAGCCGGAGAAACATATCGATTCTCCATTGCAGGTTCATCTATCACATCCGCACATCATGACGATCCATTAAATGAAGCAGAACGTATGACCATTTTCGCCAAATTAGAAGGAAGAGAAAGATTAATAAAATTTCATGATCAGGCATGGGATGAATTATGGAAGAGTGATATTGTTGTTGAAGGCGACGATCAATCGCAACAAGACATTCACAGCATGCTCTATCATTTATATTCTTTTGTAAGAGAAGGAACAGCTTTGAGTCCTTCGCCAATGGGCTTATCTGGCTTGGGTTACAACGGACATGTTTTTTGGGATACGGAATTATGGATGTATCCATCGATACTTGTTTTGCATCCCGAAATGGCAAAGAGTTTAGTAGAATATCGTTTTCAAAGATTGGAAGCTGCGAAAAGAAATGCTTTCAATCATGGTTTTAAAGGTGCTATGTTTCCATGGGAAAGTGCCGCAAGTGGTGTAGAAGAAACACCTGTTTGGGCATTGAGCGGACCATTCGAACATCACATTACTGCTTGTGTTGGCATTGCCGCCTGGAATTATTATTGTGTAACACAGGATAAAGAATGGTTGAAAGAAAAAGGTTGGCAGATTTTAAAAGAGACAGCAGATTTTTGGGCAAGCAGAGTAGAAAGAAACGGACCTGGAAAATACGAAATAAAAAATGTGGTAGCCGCTGATGAATGGGCAGAAAATATAGATAACGATGCATTCACGAATGCCGCAGCAAAAGCAGTTTTGCAATATGCAACTGAAGCTGCAAAAATTATTGGCGTGCAAGCCGATGAAGACTGGATGAATGTTGCCAATAATATTCCTGTTTTAAAATTTGATGATGGCACAACAAAAGAACATGGCACTTATCACGGTGAAGGAATTAAACAAACCGATGTTAATTTGTTAGCCTATCCGCTAAAGGAAATAACTGATCCAAAACAAATAAAAAAAGACTTAGAATATTATTCAGCACGAGTTCCCAACGAAGGAACGCCGGCGATGACACAGGCTATTTTTACACTTTTATACTCCAGATTAGGCGATGGCGAAAAAGCATTTCATTGGTTTAAAGATGCGTATGTTCCTAACTTAAATCCACCTTTTCGTGTGATTGCGGAAACCAAAGGTGGAACCAATCCCTATTTTTCAACTGGTGCCGGCGGTATCGTCCAAAGTGTGTTGATGGGTTTTGGTGGGTTAGAAATTACGCCAAAGGGAATTATTCAAATAAAATCGGCCTTGCCAAAACAATGGAAAAGCCTTACTATCAAAGGAGTTGGCCCCGAAAAGAAAACATTTTTTGTTCGGTAAAATTTACTTATTTTGCAGAGCTTGAAAAAAGTAGCTACCATATTATTATTTCTTGTGCTGATGTTCAATTGGTTTGGATACCGGTTGGTATCAGATTATTTTGAAAACAAAGCTGAAATTCAATTAGCTTCTTTAATTGATGAGAATAATTATAACGAATCTGATTTGATCAGCATTAAAGTTCCTGCAAGTTTACCATACGGTGTTAACTCTTCTAATTTCGAAAGAACAGACGGAAATATTGATATTAATGGAGTGAGCTACAAATATGTAAAACGCAGATTCTATCAGGATTCATTGGAATTATTATGTATTCCAAATATTGAAAAAACAGGCATAAAAAATGCACGTGATGAATTTTATAAATTAGCAAATGATTTTGTTAGTAATAATTCATCTTCTAAAAAATCTTCTTCAACGCATAATCATACTGTAAAAATTTCTGTTCAGGATTATACGGATGATCATTTTCTTTCTTACAACATTTATCTCAATTTAAATACAACACAATATTTTTCTTCAAATATTGATGTAGCAAGTTTTGATTTCTTGCAAAGGTTAAATCAACCTCCTGAGGCTTAGTCTTCTTTTTTTTCTTTTTTATCAACATAAAAAACTATTCATTAAAATGAAAAAATTCATTTTAGGCCTTTGTATATTGGCCTCTCTTCAATCATGTAAAAACAGTGCAGAATACAAAACTTATTTGCACGATCCACTATTATTTTCAACAACTGTTCATGAATTGAATGATGTTGTGATGGGAAATAATTTTCCGCCGATGATTGCTGCTCGTAATTATGCTTATGCGGCTATTGCAGCATATGAAGTAATGGTAGTAGCACATCCGGATCAATATCAAAGTTTAGCAGGACAAGTACATGGATTGCAAGCGTTGCCAAAAGCAGAAGTTGATCAAAAAATAGATTATGAATTGGCTGCATTATTAGCTTATATGAAAGTTGGAGAATCTGTTACTTTTCCGGAAGGAAGTTTACAGAAATACAAAGACAGTATTTTACAAGTTGCACGTGATAAAGGATTGCCAAAAGATGTAGAGCAAGCATCACAACGTTTTGCTGATAGTATTGGTATCAATATTATTCGCTGGAGTAAAAAAGACAATTATCTTGAAACACGCGGCGCTGAAAAATTTACTATCAATGAAAAAGATCCATCACGTTGGATACCAACACCACCAATGTATGCATCTGCAACAGAACCACATTGGATGAGTATTCGCCCAATGGTAATCGATAGTGCTAATTTATTTGCAGCACCTCCTCCTTTTAAATTTAATGTAACCGATAAGAATAGTGATTATTATAAACAGGTAATGGCAGTTAAGAATGCCGGTGATAGTTTAACTGATGAACAAAAGCACATCGCAGATTTTTGGGATGACAATGCTTTTAAAATGAATGTTACAGGACATGTAATGTTTGGCAGTAAGAAATTTTCACCATCAGGTCATTGGATGAGCGTTGTTGGTATTGCTGCAAAGACAGCGAAAGCAGATTATGCTACAACAGTATATGCTTTTGCCAAAACCGGGATTGCATTGTTTGATGCATTTATACAATGTTGGAGTGCAAAATATACATACAATACTATCAGACCTGAAACAGTTATCAATAAATACTTTGATGCTAACTGGCGACCTTATTTACAAACGCCATCTTTTCCTGAATATTCATGCGGGCACTGTACTATTTCTGCTTCAGCAGCCGAAGCGTTAACAAGTGTTTTCGGCGACAAATTAGCTTATACCGATAGTACAGAATTGGAATTTGGAATTAAGAGCAGGTCATACAAATCATTCAGAGATGCGGCTAATGAAAATATTTGGGGAAGATTTTACGGTGGTATTCACTATTATCCAACCAATTTAGTTGGTCATGAATGTGGTATTAAAGTGGGAAGCTATGTGGTTGAGAAATTGAAAATGAAAAAATAAAATATAAAAAAATCTGCCGCTTTAAAAAACGGCAGATCAAACAAAAAGTTCTTTTATTATCTAAGGTTCAAAAACAAACACGTCCTTTTGTTTCTACAGAAGGACCTTATTTTAAATCAAGATAAATAAAAAAATTAAAAGAAAAAGAATTAATTAAAAAAAACAAAAAATAAATTTTTATTATCTAAGGTTCAAAAACAAACACGCCCTTCTGTTTCTACAGGAGGGCCCTTTTAAAAATCATTTTAAGCAAACAATTATTTAAAAACAAAAATTCTAAACAAACAAGAATAAAAATTTTATTATCTAAGGTTCAAAAACAAACACGCTCTTCTGTTTCTACTCAAGAGCTCTTTTTAAAAATCATATTAAGCAAATGAATTTTAAAAAAGTATGGAGAAATTTTAATTAAATATTTCTCTTCAATTTATTCATTTTAAAAAACCTAACAATGAAAAAAACATTCATCACGATTCTCATTATTTTTATTGGCGTAAAGTCTTTTACACAGGGCTGTGTAGCCATTCGTAGTAACGGTGGTTATTGTACCATGCAACATACCGATACCAGTAAATGGCAATTGAGTGTAAACAATCGATATTTTAAATCGTACAAACATTTTATTGGTACCACCGAACAAACACAACGACAAACTTTAGGAAATGAAGTGATCAATCATCAGTTCACAACTGATATTGCGTTGACACACAAGATCAATTCAAGATGGTCTTACATGATCGATCTGCCTATTGAAGCAAACACTCGTTCTTCTTTGTACGAGCATAGTAATGTGGGAAGATATCTTACACATTCTTTTGGTGTAGGCGATATTAGATTCGCTGTGTATGATTGGTTATGGAATCCTGATAAAATGCCAAAAGGAAATTTACAGGCAGGTTTGGGAATTAAATTGCCAACAGGAAATTATAATTATCAGGATTATTTTCATTTAACCGATAGTACAACGAGATTAGGTGCAGTTGATCAATCTATTCAATTAGGTGATGGTGGAACAGGATTTACTTTTGAATTAAATGGTTTTTATAATCTTTCTCATAAAATAAATCTCTACGGTAACTTTTATTATTTAAGTAATCCACGCGAACAAAACGGAACATCTACCGCACGTGGTGGAATACCATCCGCATCAACTGTTAAAAACGGAAGTGAAGTGATGAGTGTTCCGGATCAATATATGTTTAGAGCCGGCGCAAGTTTTATGTTTAATGCATTAACTGCCTCTATTGGTGTTCGTGATGAATGTTTGCCGGTACATGATCTGATTGGTGGTAGCGGCGGTTTCAGAAGACCGGGGTATATTATTTCTGCAGAACCGGGAGTTACTTATCAATTAAAGAAAATGAATTTGTTTGTTTATGCGCCTGTTGCAATTGTTAGAAACAGAACACAAAGTGTTCCTGATAAAATTACAACACAACTTACCGGAATATATGCGCAAGGTGATGCGGCCTTCGCCGATTATGCAATAAATATTGGATTGAGTTTACGATTTTAAAAAGTAAAACTATTTTTTAAAACGAAAATATAATTATGCTTAGGCACAATTATGTAATTGAATTCCATACACAAAATTAAAATCAATGCATACAACTTATAAATTAATCCGGTTGATTATTATATCAGCCATTGTGTTAAACATCGCAAATAAATCATGGGCACAAACCGATCAGGATGCTATCATGATGTCGAAAAATAATTTTTGTTCGGGACTAATGTATGGACATAGCAGTTGGAATAATTATTGGGAAGGAACTTTTAAAAGAGATAATCAAAATCTTGGAACTGTTTCTACCAGTATGATTAGTGTGATGGGAAATTATGGTATTAACAGAAGACTCAACATCATCTTTGGTTTGCCATGGGTACAAACAAAAGCAACGGCAGGAACATTGCATGGAATGAAAGGGATACAGGACCTTTCCATGTGGGTTAAATGGATGCCTATAGAAAAAAATTTTAAAAAGGGAATCATTTCTTTATATGTTTTAGGAGGTGCTTCATTACCCACATCAAACTATGTTGCGGATTTTCTTCCATTATCAATTGGATTGCATAGTAAAACAATATCAGGAAGAATTATTTTGGATTATCAACTAGGATCGTTCTTCGCCACCGGTTCTGCTACATATAATTACAGAAGTAATGTTACCATCGACAGAACATCATATTATACAACTACTCTTATTTTAAGTAATGAAGTTCAAATGCCTGATGTTATGAATGAAAATTTCAGAATTGGTTATAGAAGCAGTTATTTAATTGCTGAAGCTGTTGTATCAAACATGACAACACTTACTGGTTTTGATATTCGTAAGAATGATATGCCATTTCTAAGTAATAAAATGGAAGCAACGACTGCGGGTGTAAATTTTAAATATACACTCAAAAAAATATCAGGACTTGCCATAACAGGCGGTGCTAATTATACAGTTGCAGGAAGAAATGTTGGGCAAGCCACTAATTTGAATATCGGCGCATTTTATGTGATGGATTTTTCTCCAAAAAAGAAAGATAAAAAATAAAATTATTTATCAAATTCTTTAAATAAAAAATCATGAAAAAAATAATAACATTTATAACTATAACAATTATTACATCAGCAATTATTTTTATTGCATGCAATAAAAATATTTCAGGTAGAACAGATAATTTACCTGCACTCAATCCTCAAAATATTGATTTGAATGCAGGCTCATGGAAAACAATTTTACTTTCGCGTCCGGATACATTTGCTGTTGCTGCTCCTGCGGCAGTTACTTCAACAGCATATATTGCTGAGTTAAATGAAATAAAAGGATATCAAAAAAATTTAACTGATGCGCAACAACAAAGCATCAATTATTGGAGTGCCGGTGCTGTATTAAGATGGAATGAAATTTTGCGTGATCTGGTTGCAAAATATAATTTGCCTCCTTATCAAAATGCTGATGGAACTTATCCAATTCCAAGTTCTGCCAATCCATTTGCATATCCTTTATTTCCATTTGCAAACCCACCTTATGCAGCAAGAGCGTATGCGTATATCAGCGCTGCACAATATGATGCATTGGTTGCTTGCTGGTACTATAAAAAATTATATAATCGTTCACAACCTTATACTGTAGATGCAGGTGTTGTAGCAAAAGTTCCTCAAACAACATTAGCTTCTTATCCTTCCGAAGCAGCAGTGTTAGCAGGTGTTACAGCAGAAATGATGAAATTATTTTTTCCTGATGAAATTGGAAATCTGCAACTGAAATTGCAAGATCATGAATTAAGTGCAATCATGTCCGGTGCAGCAACACGAAGTGATGTTGTTGCCGGTGAAGCATTGGGCAGACAAGTTGCGCAACAATTTATTGCAAGAGGAAGAGCGGACGGGGCAGGAGCTGCCGTAGGTAATCAAACAGTTTGGACGGCACTCGAAACAACGACTATTGCCAGAGGAGAAACACCATGGTATAGTTTAGAAACACCAAAGCGTCCGCCGATGTTACCATTATTTGGAAAAGTAATTCCATTTCTTTTTGACACTGCAACTGTTTCTGCATTAAGACCAGGACCACCACCTTCAACATCGGGTGATCAAATGAAGACTGAAACAAATGAAGTTTATAATTACATAAAAAATCCATCAAGAGAAAATACTCGCATTGTTCATTTTTGGGCAGATGGCGTTGGCACTTATACACCACCGGGTCATTGGAATGCAATAGCAGCAGAAGATTTTATCAAAAAGAATTTCAGTGAAGTAAGATGGGCGCGTGACTTGGCATTATTAAATATGAGTTTGATGGATGCAGGTATTGTTTGCTGGAATACAAAATATTTTTATTTCAATGCAAGACCAACACAATTAAATCCGGCAATAAAAACATTAACGGGTATTCCAAATTTTCCGGCATATATATCAGGTCATTCAACATTTAGTGGGGCTGCTGCAACCATTCTTGGTTATATCATTCCAGAAAGAGCAAATGATTATAATGCAATGGCGCAGGAAGCTTCCATGTCAAGATTAGTGGGTGGTATTCATTATAAAAGTGATTGTAATGTTGGATTAACGGTTGGAGCAAATGTTGGCAATTATGCAATCAACAGAGCAAAAGTCGATGGTGCAAATTAAATTTATTAAAAGGATTTCTTTGATGGGATTTGATAATCACTCCCCTTTGGTTTGTGCCGAAGGGGTTAATAAAAATAATAAAATTAAAAATCTGTTTTATTTGATGTTGTAGTTTTGTCGTCATCAAAAAAAATTATTGTAATCAACTTTAAATATGATTGGTGACTAAGAGGTTTAAAAAAATTCTATGAAAAGAGGTTTAAATTTTTTATTTTTTATTTCAGTTTTTATTTTTTGTACCGATAAATCCTACTCTCAAAATGATACGCTTACCAATAAAACAATTGATAGCGTTTCTGTTTATGTTAGATATCTCGCAGCATTAAGAACTTATTTACCAGAAGTACAGGGAACTTATTTGTTTGCCGGCAAAAAAAGTGAAATGATTATGCTGCAACAAACAAGTGCAGATATTACCAATAAAACAGGCAGACAAGTTTTTGCAAAAGTGCCCGGATTATTTGTGTATGATATGGATGGTTCGGGTAATCAAATCAATATTGCTGCAAGAGGGTTAGATCCACATAGAGGATGGGAATTTAATATTAGAAAAGATGGCGTGCTTACTAACTCGGATATGTATGGTTACCCTGCAAGTCATTACAGCATGCCGTTAGAAAGTATTGATCACATTGAATTAGTAAGAGGCACAGGTTCTTTGCAGTATGGAGCTGAGTTTGGCGGCATGTTGAATTATGTTACTAAAACAGCCGATACAACAAAACCTTTATCAATTGAAAGTATCAACAGTATGGGCTCGTATAATTTATTGAGTAGTTATAATGCTCTTGGTGGTACTGTTGGAAAGTTTCAATATTATGCTTATGCATATAAAAAATCAAAAGATGGGTACAGACAAAATGAGCATACAGATTCGCATGCAGAAAATATTACATTGATCTTTACTCCAAATAATAAACTATCCGTTGCTTTACAGTGGTCTCGTTCAAGTTATCTTTATCGCATACCGGGTGCATTGACAGATAAAATGTTTTATGCCGATCCAACTCAAGCAACAAGATCAAGAAATTATTTCAGCCCCGATATTCATGTTCCTTCTATAAATATTAATTGGACAGTCTCAACAAAAACAAAAATACAATTCATAAGTTCAGCAGTTATTGGAACAAGAAGTAGTGTGATGTTTGACAAGCCAACCAATGTTGCTGATACTATTAATACAACCACTCTTCAATATAATAACAGACAAGTTGATATCGACAGATTCAATAGTTATACAAACGAATTAAGATTGTTACAACAATATCAAATTGGTAAACAAGTACAAACACTTGTTGCAGGTGTTCAGTATATGAATAATGATTTACACAGAACACAATTGGGAGTAGGTACAACAGACAGCGATTATGATTTAACGCTTGTTAAACCGGGATGGGGAAGGGACATGCATTTTATAACACATAATATTGCTTTGTTCGCTGAAAATAAGTTTCAATTCAATAAAAAATTATCAGCAACAGTTGGTGCAAGAGAAGAAATCGGAAAGACTGATTTATCAGGAACAATAGTTTACTATCCGGATAATAAAATTCCGGTAACCATCAATCATAAATATCCATTATTTGGTGTTGGATTTAATTACAGAATGACCGAACGAATTCAATTGTATGGTGGTTGGTCTCAATCATACCGCCCAATGGTATTTAAAGATTTAATTCCTGTATCTCTTTACGAAAAAGTGGACGCTAATATTAAAGATTCGTATGGTTATAATGCAGAGATCGGAATTAGAGGTGCATGGAAATTTTTGAAATGGGATATCAATGCGTTCTATTTAAAAATAAATAATCGTTTTGGCACATTGGCAATTACTGATTCTGCGGGAACGCTTTATACATATCGAACTAATATTGGAAACTCTTTAAATAAAGGAATAGAAATTTTTGTTGAAGGTAATTGGCTATTCTCTAAAAACATTTCTTTAACTGCATTTACATCTACAGCATTTATGAATGCAAGATATAAGGATGCATCAGTTAAGTTGAATTTTATCAATACCGATGTGTCGGGAAATAAAGTAGAAAGTGCTCCAGATTTTACAACAAGAAACTCGATCGTATTAAGGGTAAAAAAACTTGCTGTTTCTGCCTTGTATAGTTATGTTTCAGAAACATTTGCAGATGCGTTAAACACAGTAACACCACCACCGGCAACAGGAGCAACAGGATTAGTGCCGTCTTATGGTTTGGTTGATTTAAATATGTCTTATAATCTGTCCAAGACAATTGAATTAAAAATGAATATAAATAACTTGATGGATAAAAAATATTTCACCAAGCGACCAATGTTTTATCCCGGTCCCGGCGTATGGCCTTCGGAAGGAAGATCGATGGTAATTACATTGAAATTGAAAATATAAAAATGAAAGAGCCTGATAAATTTTATCAGGCTCTTTCATTTTATTGTTGTTCCAGCAAACAAAAAGAATATGGTTTGATGATCAGGAATTCATTATCTGCACCAACATCATAGGTTTTATTTTCCCAATGATCGTGTAATTTTTTTGCCGCAGTTCCATGTTCTTTAAATGCATACCAAGTAACGTAAGCAGGTGCATTACTGAAATTAAAAAGACAGTATAATTTTTTATTTATTGCATGTCTTAAATAACCTGCAACGTGAATATTATGTGGTGTTAACCAGATCAAATTTTTATAATCAGCAACCACAGATAATTTTTTTCTGAGTTCAATTAATTTTTGTGTGGATGAAAATATTTTATTTTCAATGGTTCCTTCTACATCAATATTTTTATTTTTTTGCCAATCAATAATGGGACGATGCATCCAACGATTATCATAATTTTTTCCTTCATCGTTTAAATAAGAATAATCGTTTGTGTAGCCAACTTCATCACCATAAAAAATCATCGGCACACCACCAATAAAAAAACTGTGTGCCTGCATCAATAAAATTTTCTTGATCGATAATTCTATTTCGGGTTTATTTTTTTCTTGCAGTGCTTTTTCTAATCCGCATAATGATGCTAATGATCCACTGATGCGTGCATCATTTGTTTTTGGATTCACTGAAAACAAAGCACCTCTTGCAGTTGAACTATGATGCGCACCGGAATAATAATTTTTTAAAAATGTACGATGTTCGTATGCATTGAAACCTGTTTGTTCAATCATCCAATCATCATATCCCAAGCCAATATCATCGTGGCAACGTGTGTAAGTGATCCACGAAGTGCCATAAGGTTTTTGCAATATTTCATTTTGTGCAGCCAACATAATTCTTGTATCACCTGTTGCTATTGCATCCCATTGCAATGCCATCTGCGTGGCGTTATAAGCAAAGTCGCATTCTTTCGCAGTATATAATCCAGTTCCAAAATATTTCATGATCTCCTTTGGTGCAACAATGGCTTCGCCTAATAATGCCATTCCCGGTGTTGTTACCTGCACGCATAGTTTTATCAATCGTAAAACCGTATGTGCTTGAGGTAAATTTTGACAAGTTGTTCCTAATTGTTTCCAGATAAATGCAGGAGCATCGATGCGTAAAATATCAACACCCAAATTTGCATAAAAGAAAATGTTATCCAACATTTCAATGAACACAGTTGGATTACCGAAATTCAAATCCCATTGGTAATTATGAAAAACAGTCATTACCCATTTTTTGCATTCTTCATTGTAAGTAAAATTTCCCGGCGAACTTTCGGGAAATATTTCGGGCATTGTTTTATCTAATTGATCCGGAATATGTCTGTCATCGAACATGTAAAAATAATCCTGATATTTTTTATAGCCCTGTTTTGCTTTCTCTGCCCATTCATGATGATATGATGTATGATTTAAAACTATATCTAACATCAAATACATTTTTTCATCAGACATCTTTTTTTGCAAAAGAATTAAATCATCTAAAGTTCCAAAACGTTCATCTACTTTTCTGAAATCCGAAACGGCATAACCGCCATCGCTTTCGCCTTGCGGACTTTGAAAGATGGGCATTAAGTGTAAAAAATTAACGCCCAATTTTTTTAAATAAATTAATTTCTCTTCCATGTTTTTTATGTTGCCGCAAAAGCGATCAACATATAAACTCATGCCTGTTATTTCATTACTTAAAAACCAATGATCCTGAATTGCTTTTTCTTCATCTTTAGATTTTAAAACAGCATTTCTATTTTTATTTGCATTGATCATAGTTTGAATCAATACAGCAAAAAGTTCTTTACTTTTTGCATGATGTCCATACAATTCAGTGAACAAAGTATTTATAGAAGATGCATTGGCAACAAAACGAGTATAAAATAAATTGTCGTTACCGGCAATATCCAAATCGTTTTGTTGTAAACTTTCTGTTATTTGTTGATGAAGCTGATAATTATACACTACACTTCTTTTTGCTTAATTAAAGATTTGATTGTTTAAATGTTTGAAGGCTTCCATTGCACCCAAATATTCGCAAGTTCTTGCACCGGCCTTGTTTGCATTAGTGATAATATGTTTCCATTCATCTAAAGAAAGATTTTTTATTTCACAAAAACCTTTATCGCTTAATTGATATAGAACTGCACCAACAAATGCATCACCGGCACCGGTAGTATCAACGGGTTGTACTGGAATACTTTTTATTATTTCAGTTTGATGATTGAAACCCAACATGGTTCCGTCTTTTCCTAAAGTGATAGTGAAGACAGCATTTGTTTCTTCTAATAAAATTTTTGCTGCATCAGCAACAGTTTTTGCTCCTGTAATCAACATGGCTTCTTCATCACTCACTTTAAAAAAATGGCAACGCTTCATGAAATACCATGATTGTTCGATAAATGTTTGTGTGTTATTTTTAAATAAAAGATGCCGATAATTAGGATCGAAGCTTACGAGAATATTTTTCTCAAATGTTTTTTGTAATAAACTTTTATATGCATTTTGTAATGGCCCCGGAAGAAAACCTGTTGCAGAACCAAAATGAATGATTGAAAATTCAGTCAAATTAATTTTATTGATTTCTGTTTCATTTAATTGTCCATCTGCACCGCGATTAAAAACAAAATCTCTTTCACCATCTTCCATCAATGAAACAAAAGCAAAAGTTGTAAAGCATCGATCATCTTGCAAGATCCATTTTGTTGATACACCAAAATCTTTCATCACATCGATCAATTGTTTACCAAAAGGATCGTTGCCAACTTTAGCCGCTAATTCAACACTGCCGCCTAATGCAGCAATAGCAGCGGCTACATTTGTTGGTGCGCCACCGGGTTTCTTTAAAAAATTATTTCCTTCAGAAAGTGATTTGCCTTTATCAGTACAAATCATATCGATCAATGCTTCGCCGATACATAGAATTTTTTTCTGCATAGTATCTAAGGTTCAAATTATTTTAATGACCAGCAATTGCCGGTATATTCAAATCGTTATCAACAATTTTATTTGTTTTAATTCGCAATGTTGCAAGCGCTGCTAATAATAATAACACGCCAGCAAATGCAATGGCGTTGGATGGATTTTTTCCTAAGAAATTTTCATAAACAAAACGAAAAGAAATCGTTTGTAATATCATTGGAATAACGATCATCATATTTACAATGCCCATATACACGCCATATCTTTCTTTTGGAATACTGCTAACAACTAAAATATATGGAATGCCCATCATGCTTGCCCATGCAATACCAAAACCAATCATCGGAGCAAATAATAAATATTTGTTTTCGATGCTTGGTATAATAAATAAAGAAATGGCTGCAAGAATTAAACAAATAACATGCACCGATTTTGCATTGTATTTTTTTGCCAGTCCAACTAAAATAAATGCTGATAAAAATGTTACTATATTATAAAATCCATTCACTAATCCTGTCCAACCTGTTGCTTGTTCGTATAACGCTCTATTGTCAACTGAGTTTGCATGCCAGACAGATTTTGCAATGCTATGTGAAATAAATTGCCAGTAAACAAACATTGCATACCATTGAAACAAATACACCAAAGCCAATTGCCATAAGGTTTTGGGCATATCTTTTATTGCAGAAAATATTTCAATGAATGGATCGAGTAAGCCTTTTTTATTTTCTCTGATTGATTTTAATTCTTCAGTTGTTGGAGGTATTTCGGGCGTTTTAGAAACGGACCAAAGCACAGTTCCAATAGAACAAACTGCACCAACAAAGAATGAACCAAAAACCCAATAAGGAATTCCTGCAGGTGTTTCACCTTTGATTATTTGTTGAAAGAAATACAATGAAACATTCGCTAATGTTATTCCTAATCCTGTAAAAAAACTTTGCGTTAAAAATCCTGTTGCTAATTGGTTGGAAGGTAATTTATCAGCTATGAATGCACGGTATGGCTCCATTGCAGTATTGTTGGCAGCATCTAAAATCCATAACAATCCAACAGCCATCCACAATGCCCTGCTAAAAGGAAAAGCAAATAAACACAAACTGCAAAAAATAGCACCAATTAAAAAGAAAGGTTTTCTTCTTCCAAAACGAGGATGCCAAGTTTTATCACTCAATGCACCAATTAAAGGTTGGATGAGTAATCCCGTCATTGGTCCTGCCAAATTTAATAACGGAAGTTCTTCAGGTTTTGCGTGTAAAAAAGTATACAATGGATTAATGGCAGTTTGCTGTAATCCAAAGCTGTATTGAATTCCAAAGAAACCAACATTCATGTTTATGATCTGCCAAAAATTGAGTTGCGGTTTTTTAAATGACATGAAATGAATGTTAGGTTAATTAAAAATTTGCAATCGGTTAATGTGGGTTTTAAAGATAATTCTTCAAAAGTTAATATTGAAATTTGATGCAATTTCAAAACGTTGCAAACGATTGATGTTTAAATCTTTATTGACCGTTAACACCTTGGATTCTACCAATAATGACCTAAGGATGACAAGTATCATAAAAAAAAATTTTTTAATTGTGTAAAATGTACACATATTTGTACTATAATGTGTAATATGTACACATTATAACAAACGATTGCAGAAGACCCCCAGCCATTTATGAGAATTAATTGTTTAATTATTTTTTGTTTTCTCGCTTTATCAGGCAATGCACAACTATTAAGTTGGTCACCTTCTTTTATAACCGATACTACTTCAACTGTAACAATTACTTGTGATGCAACACAAGGAAATGCATCATTAAATAATTACACACCTACTACTGATGTTTATGTTCACATTGGTTTGATTACTTCTTTAAGTACTTCGTCATCTAATTGGAAATATGTTCCTTCTTTTTCTGTTTGGGGAACAACTAATTCCCAAATCCAAACTACGTATCTTGGAAATAATAAATGGCAATACACAATAACAGGTGGCTTAAGAACATTTTTTGGTATGACAAACAATGCCGAAACAATTTCGAGGATTGCTATTATTTTTAGAAATGGTGCCGGTACAAAACAAATGGGAAACTTGGACAACTCTGATATGTTTGTTCCTGTTTATGCTGCAGCAACAGCATCTAATTTATTGGTACGATTAGATGTACCATTTCGTCAACCATTATATACTTCTACATTAGTTCCACTTACAAAAAAGATTGGCGATAACATTAGTATTACTGCTAACACCAATCAAAACGCAACTATAAATTTATTCTTTAACGGAACACAAGTTGGTTCTACTGCAACAAATGCACAAACCGCATCAGCTTCGACTACTATTACAACAGCAGGAACACAAACTATAGTTGCACAAGCAAATAACGGAACGTCTACAACAAGCGATACTTCTACATTCTTTATATCATCTTCCAACACTTTTGCAGCGTTACCATCAGGAATTGTTGATGGTATTAATTATGAAGCCGGCGATACATCGGCTGTATTGGTATTATATGCACCGCATAAATCGCAAGTAGTAGTTGTTGGAGATTTTAATAACTGGACTCAATCTTCAACCTATCAAATGAATGAAACTCCCGATAGTTTACGTTATTGGATTCGTTTAACTCATTTAACTTCCGGAACTGAATATGCTTATCAATATGTCATTGATGGAAGTTTAACAGTTGCAGATTATAATGCAGAAAAAATATTAGACAAAGCGAACGATCCTTTTATATCACCAACAACCTATCCCAATTTAAAAGCGTTTCCATCTGCTGCATCCGGAAATTTAGTTAGTGTTTTACAAACAGCAAAGCCGGCATATAATTGGCAGGTTCCTAATTTTACAAGACCCGATAAAAGAAATTTATCAATATACGAATTGTGGGTTGGTAATTTTACTGCAGCACAAAATTATCAGGCATTAAAAGACACACTTACTTATTTAAAAAGATTAGGTATTAATACGATTGAATTAATGCCCATCAACGAATTCGAAGGGAATGTTAGCTGGGGATATAATCCCAATTTTTATTTTGCACCGGATAAATATTATGGAACAGAAAATGCATTGCGACAATTTATTGATGCATGTCATCAACAAGGAATGGCAGTGGTGATGGATATGGTAATGAATCATTCTTTTGGTTCATCGCCAATGGTTCAAATGTATTGGAATGCTGCATTAAGTATTCCTGCTGCAAACAATCCATGGTTCAATCAATACACCACACATGCTTTTAATGTAGGTTATCAATTCAATCATCAAACTCAGGCTACTATAGATTTTCGTAATCGTGTTATCACGCACTGGTTAACAAAATATAAGATCGATGGTTTTAGATGGGATCTTGCAAAAGGCTTTACTCAAACTAATACTTGCGATGCCACAGGTGGCAATTGTAATGTAACAACTTGGGGAAATTATGATGCTGGAAGAGTTGCAACTTGGAAAAATATTTATGATCAAATACAATCTGTATCACAAAATGCTTATTGCATTTTAGAAATGTTTGCAGATAATAATGAAGAAGTAGTTGAGGCAAATTATGGGATGTTGATTTGGGGGAATATGCATTCTAGTTTTAATCAGGTAACAATGGGATATAGTAGTAATCCTTCTTGGGATTTAAGTTATGGTGTTTATACCAACAGGGGATATAATACTCCTAATTTAATTACGTATCAGGAAAGTCATGATGAAGAAAGATTGATGAATAATAATGAACTATGGGGAAATAGTAACGGTAGTTATAATACAAAAGATACTGCAACAGGATTAAAACGAAATGCAATGGCAGCAGCATTTTGGGCAATGATACCCGGTCCTAAAATGATGTGGCAATTTGGTGAATTAGGATTTGATTATTCGATTAATACTTGTTCGGACTTAACTATAAATAATAACTGTCGCTTAAGTCAAAAACCTTTAGGATGGATTTATTATTCGAATGCCAATCGTCTTGCTTTGTTAAATGTGTACTCTAAACTTCTTAATCTTAGAAACACACCAAAATATATAAATACGTTTACAACAGGTTCTATTAATTATAATCTATCAAATGCTTTCAAATCATTAATTGTTACAAGCGATTCTTTGAGTTTAGTTGTAATAGGTAATGCTGATGTGATAGCACAAACAGGTTCTGTAACTTTTCCTACTTCTGGTACATGGTATAGTTATTTAACAGGAACAACAATAACAGCAAGCGGAGCTGCTCAATCAATTACTTTACAACCGGGCGAATATTATGTTTATATCAATCGAAATGCCGGTGGTACACTTGCTACTGCTATTACTGCTGTTAATGATATTGCGAATGAATTGAAATTAATTGTCGCTCCTAATCCTGTTAATGGTGCAACAACAATCGAATATTATTTACCGGAGAGTGGGAATGTGTTGATGAATGTGATTGATATGAATGGGAAAAAAATTACAAACTTGGTAAATGGATTTAAGACAAAAGGAAAACAAAGTATCGCTATTAATAGTAACGGGTTTAATACAAATCAAATTGGAAATGGAATGTATTTATTGCAATTGCAAATAAATGGAAAAGAGAAGACAGAAAAATTTATAATAACCAAATAATAAAGCAACTAAAATTAACAAATGTTTGTCTGTAGTGTAGCTAATGTGTAAAATATACACGCCATATAATACAGCCATCTCTAAAAAGTGAATTAAAACTCAACATAGATCAAAATTTTTTACTTGTTAAACCAGTAAACTAAACATTATGAATTTAAAACGACTGCTTGCTGCGATGGTATTACCGCTGGTATTTTTCGCATTACCTGCATTATCGCAAGACAAGGTTGTTACCGGTAAGGTAACAGATTCGAAAGACGGAAGTGCAATGCAAAATGCCACCGTAAAAATTAAAGGAACTCAAATTGCAACTCAAACTGATGCTGCAGGTTCTTTTAAAATTAAAGCCCCTTCTTCAGCAACAACATTAGTTGTTAGTTCCATTGGTTATGCCAATGTAGAAGTAGCAATTGGAAGTGGAACAGTTAACGTTACTCTTACACAAACAAGCGCTGCATTAGGCGAAGTTGTTGTAATTGGTTATGGTACTGTTCGTAAAAAAGATTTAACAGGATCTGTTTCTACCGTAAGCTCAAAAGATTTTCAACAAGGTGCAATCACAACTCCTGAACAATTGATTTCAGGTAAAGTTGCAGGTGTATCTATTACTGCTAATGGTGGTGCTCCCGGTTCAGGAAGTGTTATCCGTATTCGTGGTGGTGCTTCTTTAAATGCAAGTAATGATCCTTTGATTGTTATTGATGGTATGCCATTAGAAAATGCAGGTATCTCCGGTGTTGCCAATCCACTTAGTTTAATCAATCCAAATGATATTGAAACTTTTACTGTTTTAAAGGATGCATCTGCTGCAGCCATTTATGGTTCAAGGGCATCTAATGGTGTAATTTTAATTACAACAAAGAAAGGTAAAAGCGGAAAAGCTGTTTTTAATTATACTTCTCAAATTTCTGCCGGTACAATTGTTAAACCTGCAAGTATTCTATCTGCCAGCCAGATTCGCCAAATTGTAACTGCAAATGCGGGTATAAATGGACTTCCTAATTTAACTTCTGTAATAGGCCCAGCCTATACAGATTGGCAAAGCTTAATTTATCAAACAGCTGTTGCTAACGATAATAATTTAAGTGTTTCAGGTTCTTTCAAGAACTTACCTTATCGTTTGTCTGTAGGTTTCATGAATCAGAACGGTGTTTTAAGAACAGATAATTTACAACGTACTTCTGTAGGTTTAAATATTAGCCCTGTTCTATTTAAGAATCATTTAAAAATTGATTTGAATTTAAAAGGCTCTTACAGTACCAGCAATTTTGCTAATCAGGGAGCAATAGGTTCTGCAGTTTATTTTGATCCTACACAAAAAGCTTTTTCAGGCAGCAGTCGTTTCGGAGGTTATTGGGAATGGCTAAATCCAGCTTCAGTTTCCGGACTTCAAGCATTGGCACCAAGAAATCCATTAGGTTTATTATTGCAACGATCTGACCAAAGCATGGTAAAAAGAAGTGTTGGTAATGCAGTGATAGATTACAAATTTCATTTTCTACCCGATTTACATGCTGTAGTTACTCTTGGATATGATGTATCTCAAGGTACAGGAACAACTGTGGTACCTGATAGTGCTGCTTCTGCATATAATCGTTTTAAGGATGCAAATGGTAAATATCATGGCGGTCAAAATACACAGTATAAATCAGAAAAGACAAATACTTTTTTAAACTATAGTTTGACTTATAGTAAAGATCTTAAATCAATTGATAGTAGAATAGAGGCATTGGCTGGTTATGAGTATCAGGATTATTCAACCACAGGAACTAATTATCCCGATATTACTTATGATGGTACAGTTGTATCATCACCAACTTTCCTTTCACAAACACCCGAAAACACATTAATTTCTTATTTGGGAAGAGTAATCTATACTTTGCAAAACAAGTATATTTTAACAGGTTCAATTCGTAAAGATGGATCTTCTAAATTCAGTCCTGCTAATCGTTGGGGTATTTTTCCTTCAGCAGCATTTGCTTGGAAGATCAAGAATGAATCATTCCTCGCAAGTTCTTCTGTTGTATCTGATTTAAAATTACGTTTGAGCTATGGTGTTACAGGTCAACAAGATGGTATTGGTGATTATGATTGGCAGTCTTTCTATGCTTTAAGTAATACACAAGCTCAATATCAATTAGGAAGTACTTTTTATCAGATGTACAGACCCGGTGGATATTACCTGAACAGAAAATGGGAACAAACAGCAACAACAAACGTAGCCATTGATTATGGATTCTTTAATAACCGCATCAGTGGTAGTATTGAATATTATTACAAAGAAACCTCAGATTTATTGAATAATATCGCTCAATCTGCAGGTACTAATTTCTCAAACCAAATTGTTGCTAACATTGGTAGCATGACAAATAAAGGTGTTGAGTTTAATATTAATTTTCAACCCATCCGTAATAAAAATATTACATGGGATGTAGCATTTAATGCAACATACAATGAAAATAAAATTACCAAACTTACTATCTCAAACGATCCTAAATATGCAGGTGTATTGACCGGTGGTATTTCTGGTGGTACAGGTAACACTATCCAAATTCAATCTGTAGGATATGCTAAGAATTCATTCTATGTATTCAAACAAATCTATAATCCTACAACAGGTAAACCAATTGATAATCTTTTTGAAGACATCAACAGAGATGGAATTATAAATCAAAATGATTTGTATCAATATAAAAATCCTGCTCCAAAAGAATTCTTTGGATTCAGTACTAATGTAACTGCAAAAAAATGGTCAGCAGGGTTTGTATTACGTGCCAGTTTGGGAAACTACATGTATAACAACGTAGCTTCCAGTTCAGGTACATTGCGCAATATCATGAATCCAATCGGATACATTAATAATGGTTCAACTGATCTGTTGTATACTAATTTTAGTGGTACAGGAACCAACTATTATATGTCTGATTATTATATACAAAATGCTTCCTTCCTCAGAATGGATAATCTTAATGTAGGATACAATGTTGGCAAAGTGTTTAATAATAAAGCTACTTTACGTTTAAATGCCAATGTTCAAAATGTATTTGTAATTACACAATACACAGGATTAGATCCGGAAATTTATAGTGGTATTGATAATAATTTTTATCCACGCCCAAGAACATTTGTTTTCGGCTTAAACCTTAATTTTTAAACCATTACAAGTAACTACGTTAAAAAAATTATTATGAAAAAAAATATTTTAAAAATAATGATAGCCGCCGGGATCTTTACCGGTAGTTTTTCATCTTGTTCTAAGAAGTTAGATCTTCTTCCAACAAACGATATTACTGCTGCACAGGTATATAATACATCAGCAGGATATACACAAGCTTTTGCAAAAGTTTACGGAAGCTTTGCTTTAACCGGTAATTCGGGCCCTGCTGGAAATGGAGACATTCAGGGTATTGATGAAGGAACTTCAGATTTTGTTCGTTTATTATGGAATGCCCAGGAATTAACAACTGATGAAGCTGTTTGCGCCTGGGGTGATCCCGGCGTTCCTGATTTTCATGCTATGAACTGGTCTGCAAGTAATACAATCCTTTTAGGTCTTTACTATCGCTCTTTTTACCAAATTACTTTGTGTAACGATTTCATAAATCAGTCATCAGATGGAAATCTTGCATCAAGAGGTATAACCGGTGCTAGTGCAGATACTATCAAAAAGTATAGAGCAGAAGCTAGGTTTTTAAGAGCTTATCAATATTCTATTTTGATGGATCTTTTTGGTAATGTTCCTTATGTTGACGAAACTATGCCACTTGGTTCTGTATTACCTAGTCAAATAACCCGTGCAAACTTGTTCAATTATGTTACAAGTGAATTGAAAGCAATTGATGGATCTTTATTTCCACCAACACAAACTCCGGGTTCAGTAACTTATGGAAGAGCAACTCAGGCTGCTGATTGGGCTTTATTAGCTCGATTATA
>CAIQDX010000129.1 GCA_903870685.1 uncultured Chitinophagaceae bacterium
ACATCCCAGAAGATGCGTTTATTGAAAACCGGTTTTTCTGCCTTATTGTTCATGATAGTAAAGTTACAATTTTTAGTAGAAGTGAGTATACCCTTCTCCTAGCCTTCATTTGCTCTGCTTCACTCATCCTTCGTTGTTTAGTGGACTTGACCAGAAGCTGTCTCGAAGCTGCCCAGAGTAGGATACTATATGGATGCGGTATGGATGCGGCATGGATACTGTATGAGAATAGTATGAAGAGAAGCTGTGAGCTTCGATCGATGAACTTGTCTTTGATAAATAATTTTATACGCCACTAAGCATTGACTCTATCTATTATTTATTGATCGGCTTTATATAAACAGTTCCTTTCTTTTCACCAGATTTGCTGATCATTTTATGTTGTACTAACAATTGCAAATCTTTCTTTATAGTATGAATTGAAAGGTCTGGATACGCTTTTGCAATATCTCCTAACCTAACAGGCTGGTTTGTTTCAATGTATTGCCGGATTTGTTGTTGACGTTCGTTAATATAATTACTTCCCTCTTTAATAGAGGCATATTTACTTTCTAATTTTTCAATTAATATTTCAAGACTGCTTAAAAAAAACAGCATCCATTCACCAATTATTTCTTTATCAGTTCCCCTTTTGTTTTGATCATGCATTAGCGCCTGATAATATTCACTCTTTCTTCCTTCAATGATATGCTCGAAGGATATGTATTGTGCAAAATCATATCCATTCTTTAACAATAATAACGTTGTAAGTAATCGAGATAATCTGCCATTGCCATCCTGAAAGGGGTGGATGGATAAAAATTCATACACGCATAATCCTGTCACTAATAATGGATGAACAGATGATTCTTCTAATGATTGATTTACCCAGTCAATCATTTCCTGCATTTCTTTTTGTGTAAGATGCGGCGCTGTTGTATTGAAGATCGTTCTTTGACTTCCATCGGGGTAATTTGCAACAACAGAATTTGGTAAACTTTTATATGCTCCTTTATGTCTTTGATCCTTGCTGCTATACTTTAATAAAATTGTGTGCAGTTGTTGAATATATGATTCTGAAAATTGTATATCCGAAGCATTCTCTAAAATAATATCCAATACTTCATAATAACCGAATACTTCTTCCTCGTCTCTGCTTTTGAATTCAGTAATCTTAATATTATTTACTAATTGCTGAACTTCTGAATCAGTTAAAATAGCTCCTTCTATTCTTGTTGAAGAACCAATACTATTAATAGTAGCTATCTTTCTTAATTCTCGTAAATAGCGATCGCTTTTATTTTCAAGGCTATTCCATTTACCTTTAAACGCATCAATTTTGCCAATAAATTGTATAATTTTTTGCATGGTTCCAATATCAAAAGCAAGTTTTGAACTAAACATATATCCTTATTTTATCCTTAAAAGTAATAATTTTATTTAAATATCCTTATTTTATCCTTATTTTATCTATAATTGAATTATGGTTTTCATTCCGAAAAATTGCACAAGACAATATGTCTTTTTATGTATTTGTTGCTGATTCCTTCGTATTCTCTTATTACCAGCTTGATGTTTTGTTCGAGGGCTTACCACAGGTGTTCGGAAGATTTAAAATCCCAGAGGGATTAAATGTTTATAGAAAAAAAGCTAAGCTAAATGTTCGACCCCAATGGGGTCGCAGGTGAAATATTTCCTCGTTTTACTATAATCATATCACTCCTTCGGAGTGAAAAAAATCTTCCGAACAGTTGTGGAGGGCTTATGAACAAAACAGTAAGAAACTTGCAATAAGCTAATAAGGAAATAATAAGAAAGTATTACTCTTTTGTATCTCTCTTGTAATAAAAAAACGAAACTTTTATAGCCATCAAACAAATAAAAATTACACAATACTTTTTAATATCTTCAATCCCTAAACTTGCCTTATGAACCAACGCTACTATTCCTTAGATGTATTTCGCGGTGCAACTGTTGCATTGATGATCATGGTTAATAACCCCGGAAGTTGGGCTCATATTTTTTCTCCTTTAGAACATGCCACCTGGCATGGATGCACGCCAACAGATCTGGTATTTCCTTTCTTTTTATTTGCCGTTGGAAACGCCATGAGTTTTGTAATGCCAAGATTTGAAAAACAAGGAACAGCTTATTTTTTACAAAAAGTATTTAAAAGAGCGATACTCATTTTTGTGATTGGTTTATTATTGAACTGGAGTCCTTTTGTAATGTATAATCCCAAAAATGAATTGGTAATAAAAACATGGACATGGTTAACCGGCAGTGGAACGCTTACAGGTATTCGAATGTTAGGGGTATTACAAAGAATTGCCTTGGCTTATTTATTTGCTACATTGATCGTATATTTTTTTAAAACAAAAGGCGCTTATTTGATAAGTTGCATTTTATTATTAGGTTATTGGATGATCTGTTTATTATTGGGTGATGCAAACGATCCCTTTAGTTTATCGGGTTTCTTTGGTACAAAAGTGGATATCAATCTTTTTGGAATAGCGCATGTTTATAAAGGTGAAGGTGTTGCTTTTGATCCTGAAGGATTAGCCAGTACCATTAATGCAATTGTTCAGGTGATCTTTGGTTATTTAGTTGGACAATATATTCAGCAAAAAGGGAAATCGTATGAAATGTTGTCTCATTTATTAATTGCAGGAATTGTTTTTGTTTTTGCAGGTTATTGTTGGGATATGGTTTTCCCCATCAATAAAAAAATATGGACCAGCAGTTACACTATTTATACAACAGGTTTAGCAATGATCAGCATTTCTGTATTGATTTATTTGATTGAATTTAAAGAAGCAAAAGGTGCATGGAGTAAGTTCTTTGATGTGTTTGGGAAAAACCCGTTATTTATTTTTGTATTGAGTGGATTCTTACCAAGACTATTAGGATTGATAAGAATTACCGATGGATTTAGCGCTACCGGAAAACCAATTTATTTGTAGCCATTCGG
>CAIQDX010000130.1 GCA_903870685.1 uncultured Chitinophagaceae bacterium
GAGTAACACATCTTTCAAATATTCGTATCGATTTAGTGTTGGAATAATGATCGAAACAAATGGTTGTTGTTGAATCAATGTTGAATGAAAATTATTATAATCATTTCTTTCAATTACGTTTTGATACAAATTAAATTTTGAAACATTTTTTGAATTATTAAATCCTGAAATTTCTTTAATCGAATTTTTAAAAGTAAATAATCGAATCAGCAAAACGAATATTCCCCAACCCTTTCCCCAATACTTTATAATGAATCGGTATTCATCATTTAAAGTTGGTTTGGGCATTTCATTGATTTTATTAATCACTGAAACATCAGCCTGCAAAAGCATTCCACTGTACCATGCCCGATAAGCTATATCTGCATTCCGAGAAGATTCATTTTCAAAATCATCATCAGTTTCAATTTTTAAACTTTCCGGTAAAGGCAATAATTCCGGATGAAAATAACAACAAGAAAATTTTTCTTTCCCCTTTGGGATCAAATTAAAATACCAACCGGGTTGAGTATATTTTATAAATGAGAATATCAAAAAAAATAATTTAAAAAAGACTGCGATATTGTTTCTCGAAAGTTTCAGTTTGTCTTTCGAGTGTATAATTGTTTACAATTTTTTCCCTTGCTGCAACTCCGATTGTATTTCGTAAAGTAACATCATCAATTAATTGAATTAAATATTTTGCAAGCGCAACATGATCGTATAATTCGGCAATAAACCCATCAATACCATGTTCAATAACTTCATCAACACCACCACAACGTGTTGTTACAACCGGCAGTTTCATGGCCATTGCTTCTAACACAACATTTGGTATTCCTTCGTAAACACTAGTGAGTAAAAAAATGTCTGCTGTTTCATTCATGCTTTTTATTTCATCCCTGTTTCTTTTTCCTTCAAAAAAAACATGTTTTTGCAATGAAAGATTGAATGTGTGAAATTGAAGTTCTTCCAACTGCTCGCCATCACCAACAATTGTCCAACGAAATTGATAACCTTTCTCAACTAAAATCTTTACTGCCAATAATCCGGTGAGATAATTTTTTTGAAAATTTAATCTGCCAACAGAAAATATTTTTACAACTGGTTGAGGTTGTTTTATTTTATTACTGTTGAAAAAACTCGTATCAATAGCCGGAGTATTTACAAATATTTTTTGTTGATCAGAGCAATAAGGTTCAATAGATTTTGTCATGTCAACAGATACACAATGAATAAGATCTACTTTTCGAAATAAGGATGTCAACAATTCTTTCCGTTTACTGTCGATTTGAAGCTTTACTTTTTCGGCGGTACCCCTGCAACTCACAACCTTCTTGCCTTTCAGCTCATCAATCACTGGCAAAAAAACAGTCCCTATTCCTGAAAATTCGAAATGAATTATGTCGTATTTAATTTTATTGAAAAAATGAATGTAATAATTTTGAACATAGTTTTTACGAAATGATTTTGGGTCAAAACTTAAAGACTGAAAGAAAACTGAAGGTGATTCAAAAAAACTTTTAGCCAATGAATTTACTGTTCCGGAAAGAGAAAGTTTATGTATTTGAATTCCGGAAGATTCTATTTCTTGTTTATAAAAATAATTGCCTTCCATATTTTTTTTATAACAAACAACATGAACTTTATGTCCTTTAGAAGCCAGTGCAAGTGCTTTGTTATAAATAAAAGTTTCACTGACACTTGGAAAAGTATTAACGACTAAACAAATTCTCACTGATAAATTTTTAGATGATGATAATTTAAAACTTTTAGAATAAAAGGTAAATCAGAATTGTAACATATTAAAAGCAATAAATTTTCTATTGTTGATTAGAAAATTTTTCTATCGCTTTTAAATAAGTATCGCGATATTTTTTTGTAACAATATCCCAGGTATAATTGCCTATTAATTTTTGATAACCATTTAATCCCAATTGTACTCTCAAATCCTTGTCGGCAGCTAACTTTATGATTGCATCACTCAGCTCATTTACGCTTAATGGCTTTACCAACAACCCATTCTTTTCATGATCAACTATACAACGAATGGCACCAATGTTGGTGCCAATAACAGGTTTTTTGCAAGCCCATGCTTCCAAAAAAACCATTCCAAAAGATTCGCTGATGGATGGCAAAACCAACACATCAATTGCATGATATAAATTTATTTTTTGTTGCGTATCAAGATTAGTAACAAACTGAATTTTATGTTGTTCCTCTTTTGAAAATATTGCTACCACTTTTTTTAACTCTTCAAAATATAAACTTTCATATCCGGCAATTACCAATTTAACTTTTGAGTTTTTTTCTAAAACTAACTGCGTTGCTTTTAAAAGAGTGTCAATACTTTTTGTTGATTCGATCCTACCCATATAAGCAACTAAAATTTCATCATCTTCAATATTCAAAAGCTCTCTATAATATCTTGCATCACCATTTTCAAATATTCGTTCATTAACACCAGGCCCAATACTTACAATGTTATTTCCATCAATACCTAATTCAATTAATCTTTGCTTTTCAAAATCAGTATTGGATATATAATAATCGCATTTTTTTATTGCTGCCAGAATTTGTTTTGGAATTACTTCAACATTTTCATCTTCTTTAAAATGAATAGCACCCTGAATTACAAAAGGTTTTGGGTTTTTTAGTTTGCTGCGAAATAAAGAATAGGAAATATATGAATAGGAAGAAATCGGAGAAGCAACAATAATATCCGCATCTGTTTGTTTGATGGCTGCAATTAAAGACGGCGACCATGGCCCATAGATCAATTTAAAAAAAGTATAGGGCACATCAATATTTAAAAACATAAATAACCTTGTCACCATTCTGAAAAATGGCAAATGAAATCTATAGAAATTAAATCGCTTTACATTAACTCCATTAATTATTTCGAATGAAGGAATAACTAATTTGAATTGACGTTTTGTAGGCCCATACAAAGAATTAGTTGCAAATATTTCTACCGCATCGTCATAATCTTTTACACAATGCTCTGCAATATTTTGAAAAAGAATTTGCGTTCCGCCAATTGAAGGAAAATAATTATGAAGAACGTGAAGAATTTTCATGCAATAAATTATTTACTTAATTCATTTTCCAAGATTTTAATTACTCTTTCAGTGCATTTGCCATCAGTATAAGTAATAATTTCTTTCAGAACATTCTCACAATCAGTGATAAATTTTTCCGGATGAATTAAAGCTTCATTAATTAAATCGATCAATTTGTTTCTGTCATCAGCCATTGCAATACCGTTTGTATTTACAATTGGAACAAAATGTTCCTGATAATATAGATTGCGTATCGGGTGCTTACTGTTTGGATATTCTTCATCATAAGCGGGTGCAATTTGAGGTTTATTAAATGCACTTCCATCTACTGCCATGGTTGAACAAACATTGATATGAAGATCTGTATAATACAGTGTAGAACAGAGTTTGGCGATTTCTGTATCTGTTACATTCGCATAAGATAATTTTGAAGCACCAGCCCAGGATGAATCAAAATAAATATTTTTTGAATTGCCAATAATATTTTTCCATCTGTCAACTTTATCGATCGGATGACATCGAAATAAGACAATTGGATCTCCATTAATTCTTCCGTTATCTAACGCATCATCAATATGTTTTAAAAATTGAGGCTCTTGTGGAAATAATAAATCAGGGCCGCCTGCATACAAAATAATTTTTCTATCGTTGTTTGGAAGCCCAACTAATTGAAGCCAATTTTCTTTTGGTAAAATATATTCCGGCATTTTATAAAAATCAAATTGCGGAGCACCTTCAATATAAACACTGTTATTATTCAGTTCAACAGCGTCTTTATAAATTCTTCTTATCTCGGCTGCATTGTGTTTATTCCAAACAATATAACAATCGTAATTAACCGGTAACCATCCCCGTTTCACAATATTGTCGAAAGATAAAATGGACGTGATCATTTTTTTATTTCTTGCTTTTGCAGCACGTAAAAAGATATCTTCCTTATTATGAAATGGTGTTACTGTAAATACCGCATCAATATTCAGTTCATCAACCAATTGCAACATCGCATTGTAATTAGTATCTGTAATTAATAATCTTTTTTCTCTTCGATGAATTCTTTTTGCATATCCGGGAATCAAAAATTTTGCAGCATTGTAATATTCTCGAAGACGGTCAATAATTATTTTTTTTGTTGCCCTGAATTTTTCGAGATAACGATGTTCAAGATTTTTTTGCTTACTTTTTAATTTAAAATACCTAAACCAATAATCTATTTTTAATCTTGTTTCACGATACTGTTTTCCTTGCTGAGATGCAGGCAGGACGTGCACTTCGAAGCCTTTTGATTTTAATTCTTCGATCAAATCTTCCTGATTCCAAAAAATACAAACAACAGGTTCAGCGAATAAACGCAGCTTCTCTAATAATCCTGTGCGAACTAGATATCGAACCGAAAAACTAAAACTAATAGTTACCGCAACTCTTTTTTTCAAAGGATTTTATTTTTATTTTTTTGTTGCCAACTTTTGTACTGCTTTGAAGGTGTAGTTGCGTCGCACACTTGTACTTTTGGTTCAATATTGAAAAAAGCGTTGAAGAGTGCGACGCAACGATGATGCCATGAAAAACTTTTGCAGGTAACAAAAAAAATTATTCGACATTCCAGGTATGATAAACTAAAATGCCATCGCGAACAAATTCAGTTATTTGTCCGGTACCATAAAAATCACCTTTCTCAACATCAATGATAATTATATCCTCAACAAAATCAGTAAGGTCCTGATGATATTTCATTAGCAAATCAATACTGTAACGACCCGACATAATAGGCAATTTTGGAATGTTACAAACAATCGAACCTTCCTGCTGCAACTGCATCACACCATGATGTGCACTTCGCGATAAAAGATTCATCACTTCGAACTGCATATTTTTTTTGAAGATTAAATTAATAACAGGATTAACAGGTTTTTCGAGGCACTTGTACGAGATTTTTATATTTAATTCCATTCCACAATGCAACACAGTGATGGGGTGCATGGCAGCATTTAAAAAATCTATTCCGGTAACAATAAATTTTCCGTTACCTCTTCTATTTTCAACATTTATTTTTCTGTCTTTCTCTTCAATTTGTTTTGCATTTTTCATATAATAGTCTACCACATCATCAGTATTTCCTTCAAATTCAATGGAACCATTTTTTAAAAGAATGGCTCGCGAACATAAATGTTTTACTGCAGCCATATCGTGCGATACAAATAAAACGGTGCGACCTTCCTTACTTGCAACTGATTGTACTTTACCCAAACATTTTTTCTGAAACTCTGCATCACCAACTGCAAGAACTTCATCAATAATTAAAATATCAGGTTCTAAATGCGCAGCAACCGCAAAAGCCAAACGAACTTTCATTCCACTACTGTAACGCTTTACAGGCGTGTCAATAAATTGCTCGATACCGGAAAATTCAACGATCTCATCATAACGTTCATCAACTTCTTTTTTTGTTAAACCTAAAATGGTTCCGTTGAGATAAATATTTTCTTTGCCGGTAAGCTCAGGATTAAAGCCTGTACCCACTTCCAGCAAACTTGAAACTTTTCCATGAATTTCAATTCTTCCTTCAGTTGGTTCGGTAATGCGAGACAACATTTTTAATAAAGTACTTTTTCCTGCACCATTTTTACCAATGATGCCTAACACTTCTCCTTCTTTTACTTCGAAGGAAATATTTCGGTTACTCCAAAAAATGTCTTTATCATTTGAATCACTTTTAAATTTCCGAAGATTAGTTAATCTCTTGAAATTAGCGAACGGTGTTTTTAATGATTCTATAAAAGTACCTACCAATGTTTCGTTCTTTTGCTCACGCAAACCAATTCGGTAAGCTTTACCAAGATTTTCTACTTTAATAACTGTTTCGTTCATTGCAAAAGATTAAGCTATATCGGCAAAATATTTTTCTGTTTTTTTGAAATACCAAAGTCCGGTGAAGAAAATAACAAATGCACTCGAATAACCAATCAATAATAAATTAAACGGCATTTCTTTTCCAACCGAGAAACAACAACGCATTCCTTCTATTGCACCAACCATTGGATACAAAGCATAAATATGAAATGCTGTTGGACCTAGTTTATTTAACACTGTTGATGCTGGAAATGCAACCGGTGCCACATACATTAATAATGGAAGCATGAAGCTTAAAGCAAATTTAAAATCGCGATATTGTACTGATAACGCAGAAAACCAAAAACCTAATCCGGCTGATGTAACAATAGCAAGAATCAATGGCAGCAGTACATACAGCACATTGAAACCGGGTTGGTATTTATAATATATCATCATGCCGATTAAGATCAAAAACGAAATGGAGAAGTCAACCAATTTAGATAACACGGGAACTAACGGAAAAATAATTCTTGGAAAATATACTTTTGAAATAATAGAATTTGCAGTAATTAAACTGCTGCCTGATGCATTTAATGAATTAGAAAAATAGTTCCACGGAATAACTGCGAGACAAGAAAAAATCGGATATGGCATATTATTCATATCAGGCTTAACACCAACCAAGCTTCCAAATATGACACTGAAGACTACAATTTGAAACAATGGATTTATTACTGCCCATGCAAAACCCAACACAGTTTGTTTGTATAAAACCGTTACATCTCTTAATACCATGAAGTATAAAAGATCCTTGTATCTCCAAAATTCCTTAAAATCAAAAAACGTTTTTGATTTATTGGCTTCGATAATTGTTTTTGGTTTTTCGTGCATGTTAATTTCTATCCGTCTTTAAATTGTTTTTGTTTGGCAATTTGCCAAAATTTATTTTCAAGAATGATGTTTAAAAATTTTTCGTTGCTCTTACCATCACCAAATAATTTTTTGGGTTCAATTTCTATTTGTGATGCTTTTTTAATTCCGTTTAAAATTTCTTTTTCCGAATAATCAACATGAATAATATCAGGATTATTTGTTCGTCTATTTTGACGGCTGCCAACATTTACCGTTGGCAAACCATAATAAGGTGCTTCGCGAATGCCGGCACTTGAATTACCAACAATAAATTTTGAATGTTTCATCATCACCAAAAAATTTTCGAATCGAACTGAAGGAAATAGTTTAAAGCGATGATTATTTTCTAACCGTTTTAATTTCGATAAAATAAATTCGGATCCTTTATCATTGTTTGGATATATAACAATAAAATTTTGCTGCGAGTTTTCTAAAGTTTTTACAAACGATTCGGCATATTCTTCCATCGAATTTATTTCGGTTGTCACCGGATGAAACATAGCAATACCAAAATCTTCGAATGGCAATTCATATTTTTCTTTCACAAATTCCCATGAAGGAAGTTTACCCGATAACATTACATCCATATCGGGCGAACCAATCAAATAAATACTGCTTTCCAATTCGCCCATTTGTATCAGGCGTTTCATGGCATCTTCGTTTGCAACAAAATGTGTGTGACTTAATTTAGAAATCGCATGACGAATTAATTCATCCACTGTTCCGCTTAATTCACCACCTTCAATATGCGCAACCAAAATATTGTTCAATGCGCCAACAGTCGCACCAGCTAGGGCTTCTACTCTATCGCCATGAACCACAATTAAATCGGGTTGCATTTGATGAATATATTTTGCAAAACCATCAATGGTTTTTGCCAAAGTAATATCCATAAAACTTTCTTCATTGTGATTAATGAATTGATAAATATTATCGAAACCACATTTCTTAATTTCATTAACTGTCAATCCATACTTTTCATCCATGTGCATACCGGTAGCAAAAATGTGTACTTCAAATTGTTCATTGCTTCTTGCGGCTTCAATCAATGGTTTTAGTTTACCAAAGTCGGCACGTGTTCCGGTTAAAAAAACTATTTTCTTTTTCATACAATATCCTCCCATAAAATTTGCACATCAACATCAATATTTTTTGATGCAGTTTTTCCTAAAACATTTTCAAATTCTTCTGCAAGAATTCCTCCTTTGCCCGGACGTTTCACCCAAATATTTTCTTTAGTAAATGTTTCTCCTTTTTTAATTGATTTGATAGAACAAATTGTTGCAAATGCAAAATCAATGGTCACTTGTTCTTCATCAGCCGGACCTTTTACACCACCACGTTGTTGATGCAAAATTTTTGATCCTTCAATTAATTCTTTACAAGCTTTTGGATCCATCGAACAAATAATATCCGGACCGGGACGATTCATCGAATCAGTAAAATGCCTTTCTAAAATACTTGCGCCTAAAGCAACTGCACCGAGACAAGCATGATTGGTTAATGTATGATCGCTTAATCCAACAACTGCATCCGCAAAATTATTTTGCAGTTCAACCATTGCGCTGAGTCGAACTAATTTATTTGGTGTTGGATATAAATTAGTGGTATGCAACAATGCATAAAGCACATTATGTTTTTTAAAAATGGCAACAGCTTTTGCAACACTTTCAATCGTGTTCATGCCGGTGCTTAATATAATTGGTTTGCCAAAAGATGCAATATGATTTAACAGCGGATAATTATTGCATTCGCCACTTCCGATTTTATATGCAGGCACATTCCATTTATGCAAACGATCGGCAGCAGCCCTGCTAAACGGTGTTGAAATAAAAATCATTCCTTTGCTTTCAACATAATTTTTTAAAGCCAATTCATCTGCTTCATTCAACGAACAACGGCGCATGATTTCGTAAATACTTACATTGGCATTTCCCGGAATAGTATTTTTTGCAGCGCTGCTCATTTCATCTTCCACAATATGTGTTTGATGTTTTACTACTTCGGCACCTGCGCCGAAAGCCGCGTCCACCATAGCTTTCGCCGTTTCCAAACTTCCTTCGTGATTAATACCTATCTCCGCTATTATCAACGGTTCGTAATCGTAACCAATTTTTCTTCCGGCAATTTCAAAAAAGGGTTTCAATGTTTATTAGTTTATTGGTTGATTAGTTTGTTAGTTTATTTTGGTAACGGGCTTTTGTTTTTCATGGCATCGCCTGTTGCGTCGCACACTTGTACTTTCTGTTCAATATTGTTCAAAGCGTTGAAGTGTGCGACGCAACAAAAGTTTAATAGTAGTAATGCAGTTGGTAAACAAAAAACTCGCACATTTTTTCATCTGCATATTTGCACATCATCTCATCTGCACATTTACCACGCCGTCCAACCGCCATCGATAATTAAATTATGTCCAACAACATGACTGCTTGCATCGCTTGCTAAATAAACGATACCGCCACGCAATTCGGTTTTATCGCTCATTCTTCCAATTGGATTGAGTTGTTTAAAGCGTTCTAAAAACAATCCTTTATGATCGTTAAAAATTCCGCCGGGTGTTAGCGCATTTACACGGATGCCTTTGCTGGCCCACAATGTAGCCACATACTTTGTTAACGCAACAACACCATGTTTGCTAACGCTGTAAGCAACCGGTTGCGAAATTCCGGTGCCGGGATAAATATTATGATTGGGACTAACCACACCATACAAAGAAGCAATATTTATAATACTTCCTTTGCCCTGCAACAACATTTGTTTACCAATTATTTGACAACCGAGAAATGCACCGGTTAAGTTTACATTCATAATTGCATTCCAATCTTCCAAAGGAAAATTTTCGAAAGCCGCATCATAATTTGCACTTTTACTTTGATTGGTGAAGCCGGCATTATTAATTAAAATATCAACTTTACCAAATTCACTTAACACATCGCTTAATAATTTTTCCCAACTTTCTTTTTTTGTAACGTCGCAAAATTTTGCAACGGCATTGATGTTTTGCTTTTTTAATTCGTCAACAGCAGTATTACATTTCTCTTCATTAAAATCGGCTAAAATAATTTTTGCACCGTAAGCACTCAATGCAATAGCATGTTCGCTTGCCAGCAAACCCGCGCCACCAGTGATGATGGCAACTCTGTCGGTTAAATCAAAAAGGTTAATACTCATTTGTTGTTCATTAAAAATTCAACAATTTTAAAATCAATTTCAGTATCAATATCAACTGCTCTTTCTCTCGGCATTGGATAAATTTTACATTTTGCTTTACTCCAATGTTCAAATTCGTACAAGGCACTTTTTTTTACAACATAAGCGGCAGGTGTTAAACTATAAACTGTAGGTGCATCCTGACGGCGAACAATTGGTTTGTTACTTTTCTTTACGATCTCGGCATAACCATCTGCATTTATTTCCATCATGTTGAAATAAGGATTGCGTTCGGGTTCGTAACCGGTAATTACCACATCAACATTTTTATCGCTCAATGCTAATTTTATTGCACCGTCAATATCAGCAACATTTTTTAAAGGAACAGTTACATCCATGTCAACTAAATAATCAACTACTACATTATTCATCTTTTCATAAGTCTCCAAAGCATGAATAAATACCGGCCATTTGCTGGCGGTATCGCTTGCTAAATTTGCAGGGCGCATGAACGGAACATTTGCTCCGTACAATTTTGAGGTTGCAGCAATTTGTTCGTCATCGGTTGAAATAATTATATCGTCCAGCAATAAAGATTGCTTTGCAGTTACAACTGTGTATGCTATCAAAGGCTTACCAGATAAGGGTTTTATGTTTTTGCCAGGTACACCTTTACTTCCGCCGCGACAACAAATTGTTCCTAAAATAAACATGATTAAACTATTGGATTAAATGTTTCCATCTCTACAAAAACGTTTTTGTTTGATGAATGTTTTGCAGCTAAAATTAGTTTTAAACTTTGCAATCCCTGATCAAATAAAGTGATTTGCTCGTTTGATTTATTTTCCAAAAAATCTTTGATGATGTTGATGAAACGATCGTTACGTTCGAAACCTTCGTAACTAAATTCGTGTTCGGATTTATTTTTTAAAATCCATTTTACTTTTGATGAAGTTAAATCCCAAAAAATTGTTCCATCACTTCCTGTAATTAAACAATTGCGAACTAATTTCTGTTGGAGATAATCGAGATGAATAGTTCCGATAACATTATTATCAAACTTCAATAATACTTCTGCAACATCTTCGGTTTCTATTTTTAATGACCCTGAATTTTTATTGAATGATGCGATTGTTTTTACATCGCCCAATAACCAAATTAAATAATCAAATTCGTGAACAAGATCAAGCAACACACCACCGCCTGTTTCTTTTTTTGCACTCATTCCACTGCTGTAATCTTCATTCGGTCGCCAATCGGGCAAATATTGTCCAACCTCCGCATTGGCTGAAACTATTGTTCCTATTACATTTGAAGAGATCAACTCTTTTACTTTCAGCAAACCTAAATCGTAATGCATATCAAACCCAACAACAACTCTTGCTTTTTGTTGAATGATTAGTTTATTGATTTCTTCAACATCTTTATAATTATGGCTAACCGGTTTTTCGAGAAAAATATTTTTTATTCCAGCATTTAAAATTGTACGAAGTGATACAATATGAAATGCAGTTGGCACACAAATAATTGCTGCGTCAAAATTAGTTTTTGAAACTGCATCTTCTATCGTTACAAATAAAATGCAAGAAGAAAATTCTGGAGGCAAAACATTTTTCCCAGACACAACTGACACATCAGAATAGCCTAATAGTAAAATATTTTTTAAATGTCTTTTACCGATAGAACCAAGACCGATCAATAAAATTTTCAATGACTGATTTATTTTATAGGAGATAAATATTCGGCAGGGAATTCAACCACCATCACTTGTCCTAAGCTTAATAATTGCACATACACTTTTTTCTTTCCACCACGAAGTACAATACCATCGTTATCCATGAATACTCCATGATTAACTCTTACTTTAGTATTTTCTTTAAATCCTTCGCTGGAAATAATTTCAATTTGTGCATCGCCTTCTGAAAGATATTTTTTAATCAAATCAATTTCTTCATCTCTGATGATGGCAGGCTTGCCGAGATAATGCACAAAATTTAAAACACCATCAGTCATTAATACTTTCACTCTTTCTTCTTCCCCAATCCTTACAAAAACATAAGATTTAAAAAGTGGTTCTTCGATTATCTTTTTTCTATCGCTCCATTGTTTTTGAACTTTTTGTACTGGGCACCAACTTTCAATTTCTTTTCTTACTAAAACACTGTCAACTTTTTTTTCCCAACGTGGTTTAGTATAAATAGCATACCATTTTTGTTCCTGCTGAATCATATTTCCTTTCGTTTTTGACACAAATATAAAGCTTCGCCAAGTCACTCACAATCGAATGATATAAGTATAACAAAAAAGCGAGTACATATTACAATCCAATTTTAAACCTCTGTTCTATTATTACCAGAAGAAGAAAATAGCTTATTGAAAAAACCTCTTTTTTTATTCAAGTAATAACTATAACTATAGCCAAAACCAAAGCTGTAACCATAACTTCCATCTTTTTTTATACCATTTACTACAATGCCCATATTTCTAAATTTCTTATCGCGGTATAATTTTTCAATATATGGAAGTACAGCCTTTAAAGTAAATTTATGCCGAACAATAAATAAAGTAAGATCAACATGTTTTTCCAACAATAATGCATCAGTAACTAATCCAATAGGCGAGGTATCAATGATAATATAATCGAAATTCCATTTCAAATAATCGAATAAAGTATTTGTTTTAGAGTTCAATAATAACTCCGCAGGATTTGAAGGAACCGGGCCTGACGTGATGATAAATGTGTTTTTAAAATTTGGCACTTCCTGTATAAAATCTTCAGCATATTGATCTCCTGAAATATAAGTTGATAATCCTGTTTCATTAGGCATATCAAGCATCTTGCTTAATTTAGGATTACGCAAATCGAATTCAAGAATTATTATTTTAGCGCCAGTTACACTTAAAGAATTTGCAAGATTTAAAGACACAAAACTTTTTCCTTCACCACTGATAAAAGAAGAAACCAATATGGTTTTTAATTTCCTTTCGGGAACTGCATAATATAAATTTGTTCTCAACAATCTAAACTGTTCAGAAATCGGGCTTCTGCCGGAAGCATCAACAATAAAAGATTTCCGTTTTTTGTGAAATGCCAATTCACCAATAATAGGAACTGATGTAGCAGCTTCAATTTCCTTTTTATCAGAAACTTTATTGTTGAGCATATCTTTCAATACCATGATTATTATAGGAAATAATATTCCTAACAATATTGCAACTAACTTGACCTGGTTAGGATTTGGACTTTTTATTCCAAGATCATTCGCATAATCAATAACTCTGGTATTATTAATGTTTGAAGCTAATGATAATTGAGCTTCTTCTTTTTTCTGCAAAAGGTATAAATACAATTGTTCTTTTACACCCGCCAATCTTTTATAACCCAATAATTTCTTTTCTTTTTCAGGAAGACTACCAATCCTCTCTTCTAATGAATTATAACTTGACTCAAGATCTTCTGCAGTTGATTGATAAGATTTTTCTAATAACCGAATATTGCGTAGAAGATTGTCGCGAAAACTTAAAATACTCTCGTTCAATTTCTTTAATCCCGGATCGAGTGGTGAGCTTTTTTGTTCCAGCATTTGCTTCTCAAAAACTAATTCATTGTGTTGAATAATAAGTTTGTTTAGGATTTGTTCACCAATTCCCATGGAAGACGGAATAGGATCATTTGTGTTCTTAAAACTTAGAATATAATTTTCAAGAGCCACTAAAATTTTGTACTGTCCTAATTGTTTTATTTTTTCATTGTCAACAGAGAGTGCCTGATTTTGAAACGAACTTCCCTGCAATGCCGCGTCTAAAATTCTGTTTGAACTTTTAAATTCCTGAGCAGCAGTTTCAATTTTATTTAATTCTCCGCTAACAGAATCAACTCTATCACTTAAAAATTTGATTGTTTTATTGGTAACAATATTTTTATCATCAAGATCGGCTTTATTAAAAATAATGATCAGTGCATTTATGATCTGAATAGCGCGTTCGGGAATCTGATCGATAGTAGATATTTCTAATAATCCACCACCCTTGTCGTTTGTAAGTCCAACTTCCAATGCATTTCTCAAGCCTGCTGCTTCTTCATGTTTATTAGCAAATTCAATTCTATATCCTTGTGGATTTATTTTAACTGCCGGATTTCTTTCTAGAGTTATTAAGCCATAATCAACTTCAACAGTATCACCATATTTATATTTTTTTTCAATTCCTGCTCCCGAAATTGAAAATCCGTTTCTGTTTAATTGCAGTTTATAAGAGCTCGCAGTTTGTTTATCAGCTTCTTTAATAACTGTCAAAAAGAAAGGTCTTTCATCACCATAAATCTGCATTTTTGTTACACGACCTTCTCCTCTTACATGAATATTTAATTTTAATGAATCAACTACTTTCTCCATCAAACTATATGAACGCAGAATATCTATTTGATTCAATACGTCACTGAAAGCCTGTACAACTCCTAATTCTTTCAATACTTTATAATCAAGGTTTGCTTCATCTTCTTTTTTTACCAATAAATAGGCACCCACTTTATGTTCGGATGGAGTATAACGCAAATACAAATCTGCAGTTGTGTAAGAGATGGCTAATCCAATTATTATCCACGGTATAACTGCAATGATTTTATATACAATCTTCTTTACATCAAACTCATTATTGTTTGAAGAAGGTTGTACAACATAATCAGCTTCTTGTGTACCTAATGGATAACTCATAAGTGTTTAGAGAAAATTATATTTTTAAGATTACTAAAATTGCAAGTAAACTACTTATGATACCAACTGATAATGATAACCTTTGAAAAGTTATATCAGTCTGTCTTAATTTCATGTTTGATTCAACATATACCACATCATTTCTTTTTAAATAAAAAAATGGAGATATGAATATATTTTTTTGATTGAAGTTAACCATACCAACTTCTCGCACTCCTGAACTATCTCTATAAACTCTTACATTATTCCTTACGGCATATCCAGTCATATCACCGGCATAACCCATAGCTTCAAGAATTGAAATTTTTTCATTTGGAATTGAATATGAGCCCGGGTTTTTTACTTCGCCTAAAACACTAAAACGAAAATTTAAAATTCTAACATTAACGATCGGTTCAAGCAAATAAGGTTTGATTGTTTTTTCTATTTTAATTTTCGCATCGCTTTCTGTTAACCCATCTATTCTAATTTTGCCAACGAGGTACAAATCTATTTGACCATCTTTATCAACACGATACTGAGGAATCTGTCCGTCTAATCCACCCGCAAATCCTGTGCTTCTCCTATTAAACTCCAATGCGGTTACTTCATTTTTACCGGAAATTTTTATTTCCAAAATATCGTCCTTCTGAATAACATTCACAGGCCATTCAATATCAGGAAGCGGTGTTCGTTCTACTTTCGGTAAATCATTGAAATAAGAATATTTCCTACTCGATACACAAGATGAAAACAATACAAGCACCGTTAGACCTGTAAACAAAAAAGTTACAGTGGTCCGAAAAGTTAGTTTAAACATAATGGGTTATAATTAAAAACCAATCATTCAAAATTAAATGAAAGCATAGTGGTAAAAGACAGTTAGAACATGTATTTACCACTGCAAATCATAGATGATGAAAACTTGTGGAAAAGCTTGTCCTATTAATTTACGCGAGGTTTAAAAAAAGTTGTAACTAAAAAAGCCGAAGGAAAATTGCTTCGGCTTTTTTAATTCTATTCAACTTACTATTTTGAAACAGTGGTTGAGGAACTACCTGCAACCATTTCACTAACAATTTTTACAGTTTGACTGATATACAAATCGGTTTTTATGTCCTTTAACCATCGTTGGTAACGTTCGCCTTTACTCTTATCAGGGTTGTTATAAAACTTGCCTTTATCTAATGTACTTACTTCAACATTCATTTCATTTTCAAGCTTCGATAATTTTCCGATTTGAGTATTCGTTGAATGTAATAATTTTTGTTGTTGTTTATACTTTTCAATATTCAGTTCAACTGGACTTTCCAAATTTTTTGATAACCATTGCGTGTTGTCTTTGATCAATTTAAAATTCCAATCTGTTTTAATCTCTTCGTTTTCTTTTTTTATGATATTATCAAAATTCATTGTTCCTTTTTGCCATGATTGGTAAGTTGATTTTGCAATTTCATCCCAAGGCAAAGCATCGGGATTATCTTTCTCACGAATCTTCATAAAATCATAATAATCGGGTAAAACAATATCAGGTGTTACTCCTTTCAATTGTGTTGAACCACCATTGATTCGATAAAACTTTTGGAAGGTTAATTTTAATGCACCGAATTCAGTTTTACCCGAAAACATATCCAATGCTTTTCCTACCGGGACATTTTTTTGAACTGTTCCTTTACCAAAAGTTGAAGTACTGCCAACAATAATTCCTCTTTTATAATCTTGAATTGCAGCCGCAAAAATTTCACTTGCAGAAGCACTTCCTTCATTTACCATTACTGCCAATGGACCATCATAAATTACTGAATGATTGTTATCGCTTAATACAGTTGATTTACCATTTCTATCTCTTACCTGCACAACAGGACCATGTCCAACAAACATTCCAACCATTTGCACCACTTCATATAAAGAGCCGCCACCATTCATTCTCAGGTCTAACACAATTCCTTTCACATCTTCTGCTTTTAGTTTTTCAACTTCTCTTGCAACATCATCCGAACAACGTGCACCATTGGGTCTGTCGAAATCAGCGTAAAAATCCGGGAGAAAAATATAACCAATTTTATCATTGCCATTTTTAACAATAGCGCTTCTTGCAAACACTTCATCCAAAACAATTTCATCACGCATGATAGAAATTACTTTAATTGTCCCGTCTTGTTTTTTTATAGTTAATCTAACTTCTGTTCCTTTACCACCTCTGATCAATTTTACAGCATCAGTTACATCATATCCTGCAACATCTACAGGTTCTGCAGTTCCCTGAGCTACTTTTAAAATAATATCGTTCGCCATCAATTCTCCGCTTTTCCAAGCAGCGCCTCCGGGAGAAATACTAGCAATCTTAATTACACCATCGGCTTCAGTTAATAATGCTCCAATTCCATAAAACCTACCGCTCATTCTTTCATCAAATTCTCTTTTTTCAACGGGCGGAAAATAATCGGTGTGAGGATCCATTTGATTGGTGATCGTATTCACAAACTTGTTAAACAATTCATCTTCGGTATTCGTAATCTTGTTACGCGTATAAGTTCTGTCAACAATTTTTAAAATTTTTTCTCTTGCTTCTTTTTCTAATTGAGCATCAGATTTATTGACTGATGTATCGAGTTTGTTTTTTTCTTTTAATTCTAATAAATCCGAATAACGTTCGAGTGTATAATATTTAAGTTTCTTTCTCCATCGGTCTTTCCAATCTTTTTCATCTGAAGGATAAGTTAATTTATCGGCATCTAAAACAATCGATTCATCAGTTGTAAAATCAAATGGTTTTGATAAAATTTCTTTGTATAAATTCATTACTTCAGTAATTCTTTTATCATAAACTTGTTTTACAGCCGGTTCAAATTTTATATCAGCACCATGAATTTCATCATCGATGTTTGTCTCATATTTTTTTAATGAATTAATATCAGATTGAAGAAATAAAGTTTTATCAGCATCTAAATCTTCCAGATATTTTTTAAATACCTGTTTTGAAAAAGCATCATTAATATTTTTTGGACTATAATGTTGCTCTTCGAGCAATGCTCCAATTGTGGTTAGTAATTTTTGTTTTTGATTGACTAATTTATTTTCATGCCCGGTATTCTTTGTAAAAGCAAAAAATAAAACAGCAAATAAAATAATTGCCGACAGCAACAAGCCCTTTGTACTCTTCATAAATTGAATAAATTTTTGCATCGTGAATCTCAAAAATAGTTGAAATACTCTTGTAACAAATATAACCGAATACTCATTAACAAAGGTTTTTGATGAGTGGTTAGAAAGATTTATTGAAATTTGAGTTGCCTGCAAATATGCTTTACCTTATTTTTGCGTCCCCGATTTAATCGGGAACTCAAAAATGGAGAGCGTAGCTCAGTAGGTTAGAGCGACAGTTTGTGGCACTGTAGGCCGTGGGTTCGAGACCCATCGTTCTCCCAAAAACAATTTCAAAACCTTGAAGGTTTAACTACTTTCAAGGTTTTTACTTTAAAGAAAAAACATGCATTGCTGGTTATTTGTCATTCCTTTTGTTGCTGGGTTGATTGGATGGATCATTAATAGCTTTATAATAAAATTGCTGTTTCACCCACTGGTGCCAATTAAAATTTTAGGTTTTACTTTTCAGGGTATCATTCCAAAAAAACAAAATGCCTTTGCAAAACAATTAGGTAAATATGTAAGTGAAGAATTAGTTTCATTTACTTTGATTGAAGAAAAATTTTCGCATCCCGAAAACATCCAAAAAATATTGCCTTTTGTTGATAAAGAAATTGATACTTTTTTAAGAATTAAATTAGTTGAACAAATGCCAATGATCGGTATGTTCATTGGCGATAAAACAATACTTCAACTAAAAAATATTTTTATGGAAGAGTTAACTATACTCTTTCCAAAATTAATCAGTCAGTATGCACAAAACCTTAAGGCTGATCTGAATTTCGAAGAAATCATATCCCGAAAATTTGCATCAATTAATTTTGTTGAATTAGAAAAAAAGATGCAAACACAATTTCGTAAAGAAATTATTTTTTTCAAATTAGCCGGAGCTTTTACGGGTATTATTATTGGATTTATTATGGTAATTATTTTATCAATTTTAAGTTAACCGAATTATTCAGTGATTTCATCGATGCTAGATGAACTTTATCCTTTTAAAATTGTCATATTGCCGTTCGTACAGTTAAACAAATTCTAACCCGTTTACTGTGCTGAACTTTGACTTTAATTATAATAGAAGAACATGCAAAAAATAACATTAGTTTTCTTATTCGCACTTACATTTTCTTTTGCCAATTCACAAATGCCAACGGCTATGATGGGCAACAGAAACGGAAAAGCAGGTGCTCAAAACATGAACATCGGACATTTTTATGGAAAGATAGTTGACAGTAAAACCAACAAAGGTATTGTTGGTGCTTCAGTACAATTAACCGGAAATAAATTCGATACTGTTTCCAAACAAATGAAACAAGCTGTTTTAAAAACAATTATATCAGCACCAAATGGCGATTTTAGTTTAGAAGGTTTACCTGTTTTTGGTAATTTCAAATTAAAAATTTCATCACTTGGTTATAAAGCTTTGGAAAAACAAATTTCTTTTGGAATTAAAATGCCACAGGGCGGAGTTAATGCATCTGGTTCTAATGGAATGCAGGATGGCGGCGGCATGAACAATGCATTGCAGCAGATGTTAGGTCAAGCTGATAAAGATTTAGGTAATATTAAATTGGAAATGGATGCAACAGATCTGGGTAATGTAACAGTTACATCATCAGCAAAACCTCAATTCGAATTAGGTATCGACAGAAAAATATTTAATGTCGATAAAAATTTAAACAGCTCAGGGCAAACAGCTACCGAAGTAATGAAAAGTATTCCTTCGTTAAATGTTGATATTGACGGTAATGTTACTTTGCGAAATGCAGCACCAACTATTTTTATTGATAACAGACCTACTACTTTAACATTAGATCAAATTCCTTCTGATATTATTGATAAAGTAGAAATCATTACTAATCCTTCTGCAAAATACGATGCATCAGGTGGTAATGCCGGCATCATTAATATTGTATTAAAGAAGAATAGAAAGAATGGTTATAATGGTGGAATAAGAGCCGGCATTGATTCTCATGGCAAATTTAATGGTGGGGGTGATATTAATTATCGAGAAAATAAAATTAATTTCTTTGCTACCGGAATGTATATGCAGAGGTATTCAATTTCAACAGGCATTACCGACAGAAATAATTTATTGGTTCCTCCAAGTTTGGTTCATAACACAAACGATGGAACTAATGATGGTCATTTTGGTTTTTTCCGTGGTGGCTTAGATTATTTTTATGACAACAGAAATACTTTTTCGGTAACCGGAAATTATATGAAAGGTCTTTTTAATAACGATAATACTCAAGTTGTTGATTCAACCATCAATACTGCTTTTACTTCTTATAATAATATTTTAAGTAACAGTAAATCAATCATGGAAAACTATGGTACACAATTAAGTTACAAACATAATTTTGCAAAGAATGGTCATAATATTTCAGCCGACTTTAATTTAAATTCAAGTTCTAACGAAAACACAACTTTCATCAATACACAAACATATTATCCTACTTCAAATCCTAAAGGTTTACCATTGCAACAACAAACTTTAGGCGATGGAACGAATCATTTTTACACACTTCAAGCAGATTATGAAAATCCAATTAGCGATGATTCTAAATTTGATGCAGGCGTAAGAGGAGCTGTAAGATATTTTGGTAACAGCAGTAACCAATATTTTTTTAATCCATCTACAGGCACTTATGTTTTGATTCCTTATATCAGCAGTAATTATAAATATAACGATCAGGTATATGCAGCTTATGCTTCGTATAGTTTTAAAGTAAAAAAATGGAGCTATCAATTAGGACTAAGAGTTGAAAGTTCTAATTATACAGGAACTTTATTAAACAGTAAAGGTGCCGATTCATCCAATTTTTCAGTAGCCTATCCTTTAAGTTTATTTCCAAGTGCATTTTTAACATATAAGATAAATGCCGCGCAAGATTTTCAAATTAATTATTCTCGTAGAGTTAATCGCCCTAATTTTTTTCAGCTGATGCCTTTCCCTGATTACACCGACCCTCAAAATATAAACATTGGTAATGCTAATTTAAAACCAGAGTTCACCAACTCTTTCGAAATGAGTTATAATAATGCTTATAAAAAAGGCGCGAATTTTTTAGCTACTGTTTTCTTTAAATACACAACAGATTTAATTACCAGATATGTTTACCGCGATAAAAATGCTGTTAGTCCTACCGGCGACAGTGCATACTTTAATACATATATCAATGCTAATTATAGTTTTGCTTATGGTTTAGAATTATCTAATAAAATTGCTGTAACAAAATCTTGGGACTTAACATTGAGTGCTAATTTGTACCAATCTCAAATCAATGCAACAATTCCCGGACAAACTTTAGATAATTCATTAGTTAGTTGGTCAGGTAAAATGAATAACACTATTAAAATTGCTAAAGGATGGTCTATCCAATTCAGTGGCGATTATGCATCTAAAACTGTACAGCCACAAAATAGTGGTGGCGGTGGCGGCCGAGGCGGTGGTATGGGTGGTGGTATGATGTTTGGCGGAGGCTCGCAAGCTACTGCACAAGGTTATATTTTACCACGTTATAGTTTTGATGCTGCACTTCGTAAAGACTGGACATGGAAGAAAGGGCAAAGCGGTTCTCTTACTTTAAGTATGAATGATATTTTTAAAACACAAGTTTCTAAAACATATTCCGAAAGTGCTTACTTTATTCAAAACTCCGAAAGAAGAAGAGATGCACAGGTATTACGTTTAAACTTCAGTTATCGTTTTGGAAAGTTTGATCTTACATTATTTAAACGTAAGAATACAAAAGCCGATCAGACTGGTGGGATGGATATGATGAATCAAAATTAATTTTCAACAATCTTATTAAAAAGAGAGCTGCAAGTTGCGGCTCTTTTTTATTACTTCAGTTAATGCTTTTATCTAAATAAAATTGTAATACTTATCTTTATATAGATATTTATGAAATACCTTTTACTCCTTTCAATTATTTTATTTTCATCCTGCAATGGTGGCACACATCAATTTGCAAAAGCAGAAAATGCTTTGGATGCAGGACGAGAATTTATTGATGCAATTTTAAAAACCAATTTTGATAAGGCAAATTTTTATATGCTGAATGATGAAAAAAATAAAAAATTATTGCAGCAGTACCAAACAAAATATAATTTACAAAGCAAGGAAGAAAAGTTGCAGTTAAATCAATCAGTAATAAACATTTTACAAGTTGAAGATATTAACGAAAAAGAAACCATCATTAATTACAGCAACTCATTCGATAAAATTGCACATAAAATAAAAGTGATTTATAAAAACGGCGATTGGTTTGTAGATTTTAAATATACATTTGACGGTAATTTATGACACTCAAAAATTTTATATTAGTTGCTGTTGGCGGAACAATTGGTTCGGTGTTGAGGTATTTATTTGCTGTAACAATAAAACACGACTCGTTTCCTTTTGCAACATTTACTGTAAATATTATTGGTAGCTTTTTAATTGGCATAATTATGGGCATTGCCTCTAAATATGCAGGTTTTGGCGAATGGCGCTTGTTTTTAGCAACTGGTATTTGTGGTGGATTTACAACATTCTCTTCTTTTTCTTGGGAATGTATTAATCTCTTAGAACAACAACGCTATTTGTCTTTTACTTACTATCTTACAGGTACTTTATTTTTAGGTTTAGTAGCAACATTAATTGGTTATTTGATAATTAAACAATTTTAATATGATGACAGTATTACATCCCTGGCATGGAGTACATTACGGGGAACATGCACCAAGAACAGTAACTGCAGTTATTGAAATTCCACAAGGAAGCAGATGCAAATTTGAAATTGACAAACCAAGTGGTTTATTAAAATTAGACAGAGTTATTTATTCATCATTTTATTATCCGGTTAATTACGGTTTCATCCCTCAAACTTATGGCGATGATAAAGATCCATTAGATATTCTAGTTTTAACTTCATTACCAGTAGTTCCGTTAACATTGATGGAAGCAAAAGTAATAGGCGTAATGCAAATGATCGATAGCGGCGATTCGGATGATAAAATTATTGCAGTTGCTGCAAAAGATCCAAGCGTTAATCATTACAACAATATAGAAGAATTGCCATCGCACTTTTTAAATGAATTGCGTCATTTCTTTGAAGAATACAAAGCTTTAGAAAATAAAGAAGTTGTTGTAGAAGAATTTGGAGATAAAGTAATGGCATTAAAAATTATTGAAGACGCTATAAAAGCTTATAAAGAAAAATTTTTAAGTAAATAAATTGAAAAAAATGAGCTTAACCATAATGATGGTGCTAATCCTTTTACTCATTGGATTATTTTCCGGTGCATTAAGCGGAATGGTTGGTGTTGGCGGTGGTATTGTAATCGTTCCTGCATTGGTTTACTTTTTAGCATTTAGCCAAAAAGAAGCTCAGGGAACTTCATTAGGAATATTGTTATTACCTGTTGGAATTTTAGGTGTTCTTCAGTATTACAAACAAGGTCAGGTCGATTTACGAGTTGTCTTGATTGTATCCTTGGCATTTTTAGCTGGCAATTATTTTGGAAGCAAATTAGCGTTATCATTACCCGATAAAACGCTAAAAAAAATATTCGCTATCGTATTAATTTTTGTTGCCATCAAAATTCTTTTTATTGATGCTAACAAAAAAGAACCTACACACACGCCTGTTTCTAACAATGTTGAAAACCCTAAAACTTAGGTTTGGTAAAATAAACTGCAACCCTATCTTTGCAAAAACCTGAACAAATGGAAGAAACACAAAAATCAACCGGAAAATATTGGATTTATTTTTTTATATGGTTCGCAATTTTAGTAACTATGTTGTATTTACCACAATACCGTCAATTCTTTTGGTTGGCATTGCCCGGCACTGCAACTTATTTTGCTAAGGGATTGGATATCATTTAAACCGTTCATAATCGATTTATATTAAGCCTCGCGATAAAATTGTGGGGCATTATTATTTATATCGTTTAATGATTCGTAAACGATGTGTTCTCTCTCCAGTATCACTGCTAATTATTCCAACATTATCAATTTTATCAATCCGCACTTTTCCTGAAGAATGAATAATTGTTTCACTGTTTATTAAAATTCCAACGTGTGTAATTTTTCCATCTTCATTATCAAAGAAAGCAAGATCACCGCATTTTGTTTCCTGTAAAAAACCAATGGCATCACCTATTTCAGCTTGTTGATATGCATCTCTCGCCAATTTAATATTGAAGAGTTTAAACACCTGCTGTGTAAACCCGCTGCAGTCAATTCCAAAAACTGATTTACCACCCCACAAATAAGGGGCATTCAAAAATTGTTCGGCAATGTGTTGAATATTTTCTTGAATGAATTCATTTTTAGTTACATCACAAGTATAACGGGATGGATATTGAACAGTAAATTTTCCAAACGAAATAATTTCGTTTGTTGAATATAATGGTGTGGCTAAACTAATATGACAATCTCTTCCGTTGAGTTTTGCGATGCCAAAGGCTTTATGCAAATACAAATTGGTGGACTCAATTTTATTTACTTCTGTCAATTGCACTTTCTGGCACCAACCTTCGTAATCATCATACAAACATCTTACTCTAATAAAATCTTTTGTTGATTCTAAAACTTCGGCAAATTCGCCAAGTAATAATTGGCTAACCATTTCGCTGCGATGAGCAGCTTCTTTTCGCAAAGGAGCCACTGCAACTATACAAGCAACATAATTCATTCTATTGGTTTTATTTTTTATATGGAATTAAACTATTCCTGCATCTTAACTTTATAAAGTTATGAAGCTATTACTATTCTTGCTGAATATTGTTATAAAAGCACAAGTGTGCGACGCAACAGTTGATGCCATGAAAAATAAAAGCTCGTAACAAAAAACATTTTATTTTTATTAAGTGAAGCAAAACGATTTTGAACATATCAGCGATAACGAATTGCTTGAAAAATTCTATACCGATAGTGATAATTATTGGTTAGGAATTTTATTACAGCGTTACACTTTGTTGTTGTTGGGTACTTGCATGAAATATTTAAAGAATGAAGAAGCTGCGAAAGATGCTGTGCAGCAGGTTTTTTTAAAAGCTATCACCGAATTACAAAAATACAAAGTGGCTTATTTTAAAAGTTGGTTATACATGGTTGCAAAAAATTATTGTTTAATGCAGCTTCGAAATAAAAATGTTTTTGTTGCCGTTGAAGATGAAAAATATATAGAAACTAATGAAACAACCAGAGATGAAATAAGAGATAAGGAAAAATCGTTTAGTTTAATTGAATCATCTTTAGACGAGTTAAATGAAGAACAAAAAAATTGCGTTATTTTATTTTATCTTCAAAAGAAAAGTTATAACGAAATAGCAATATCAACAGGCTATTCGGTAATGCAGGTAAAAAGCCATATTCAAAATGGCAAACGTAATTTGAAAATTTTAGTTGAAAAGAAAATGAAAAATAATTAATGAGTGATATTAAGAACATATTGAATGATGATGGCGAATTAAGTGAAGAATTGTTAATGCGATATGCAGCCGGCAATGTATCGGACGAAGAACGTCATAAAATTGAAAGTCAAATGATAAACTCATCGTTTGTAAGCGATGCTGCAGAAGGATTACAGGCTTTTGAAAATAAAAATACTGCCTTACATTATGTTGATGACCTAAATAAACAATTACAAAAAGAGACCAACAAAAAAAAGAAACGCCATACAAAATTAAAATTACCAAATATGGATTGGATCATAATTTCTGTTGTAATTGTTTTATTGTTATGCGTGTTGGGCTATGCTGTTTTACATTTGTACTATGCAAAAAAATAAATCAATCAAACTTATTGCCTGCACAATCGTGTAATTATTTCTTCGCGCTGCGGAAATAATTTTATTAATTCTTCTGCTCTTGCCAATTCAAAATCGTCGAAATCAAAACCTGGTGCAACCGTACAACCAACAAAGCTGAAATGTGTATGCAGTGCCGGTTCTGAAGCAAACCAGCAACGGGCCGGAACAGCAAATTGAAACAATTCTCCATTCATAAAATCATTTCCTAATCTTATCGTTTCCAATTTTCCATTGAGATGAATTATATGAACCAGTAAAGTTTGGCCGGCATAAAAATGCCATACCTCATCACTTTCGATTCTATGAAATGCAGAAAAATTTCCTTGTTCTAACAAAAAATAAATTGCGGTTGAATAAGCTCTATCGCCCTTAAATTGTTTTGTTAAGAATTGCTGAGGAATAATTTCGGGTGAACGATAGGTTTCGTTATAATAACCACCTTCGGGATGTGGTTGTAGATGAAATTGTTTTACTAATTTCTGAACTGATAATGTGTTCATAATTTATAATCCTAATTTTACGGAAAGATAGTTTGTTACAAATTTAATTACCGATGAAAGATAATTTTTCGAAACAAGCATGCTTGTATGCCAACTTCAGACCAGGCTATCCAGATGCTTTGTACGATTTTATTTTTACTCATGTTAAAAATTTCGAAACAGCTTTGGATGTTGCCACCGGAAATGGGCAGGCAGCAAGCGTTTTAGCCGATAGGTTTACTAAAGTATATGCAACCGACATCAGCAAAAAGCAATTAGATAATGCAATTAAAAAAGAAAATATTTTTTATTTAGTTGAATCTGCCGAACAATTTTCTTTTGCTGATAATTATTTTGATCTGATAACAGTTGCGCAAGCCATTCATTGGTTTGATTTCGAAAAATTTTACGCTGAGGTAAATAGAACTTTAAAAAAAGATGGATTAATTGTTGTGATCGGTTATGGATTAATTCGTGTTGATGATAAAGTAAATTCCATCATCGATCATTTCTATAAAAATATTATTGGATCATATTGGGATAAAGAAAGAAAATATATTGATGAAGAATATTGCACCATTCCTTTTCCATTTAAAGAGATTGAATCACCTAAATTATTCATAGAATATGAATGGAACTTAGATCATTTTCTAAACTATCTGCAAACATGGAGTGCAGTGCAGCATTATATTACAGCTAATAATATAAATCCTGTTAGCACTAAAATGATCAATGATTTAAGAAGTTGCTGGAACGAAACTGAAAAGAAAAGAGCGCAGTTCTCATTATTTATAAAAGCAGCAAAAAAACAATAAAATATTTTATTTCTTTAAACTCACCTTAACTTTTAAAGAATTTTCTTTTTATTCTTTTCGAAATGAGCGGCTTCCATTCTTTCCAATATTTTTTCAGTAAAACAGTATCATAAAAAGGTATAAACTTCCAGTAACCATTTAAGTTAAATAACCATGCAAAAATATTCGCATAATCTCCGGCGATGATACTCCTTCTGATGTCTTTATAAAAAAGTGCTATTTCTGTGCTTTGTTTAACTGTTGCATAATTTTTACTCAAAACCTTACTATCAGGATTTAAAAATTGCTTAATACCATCAACAAAATCGCAACCGGCAAACTTTCCATAAGCAAACCATGAATTTAGTCGAAGGTCAATCTCAATTAAATAATATTGATCAGTTAAGTCATCAAACATATAAGCCAGATTAGCAAATCCATTAATGCCAATCAGTTCTCCAAGCTCAATTACTTTAGTTTCGATTTCTTTGTTTGCATAATAAATTCGTCGTGTAGTAACCCCAAAATCTCCATTCATATACGTTAAGATTTTAGAACACGCAACCATTATTAATTGCCCGTCTTTAAACAAAGCTTCAACACCTACATCATCACCATCAATATATTTTTGAATGACAAGGTTTGATTTATCTTCTATCAATTCTAAATTCTTTCTTAACTCATTTTCATTGTCACATCTTACAATTCCTAATCCCGACCAGCTCAAATCCTCTTTTAATAACATGGGAAAAGAAATTTTACTGCATATAAATTCAACAGATTGGTTTTCATAAACCAAAAAATTCGGAGTAAGAATTTTGTATTTTTCACAGATATTTGAGAACCCTGCTTTTGAACCTAATAAATCCCTGTTTTCGATTTTAGTTAATGGAAGGATTTTTTGGAAAAGTTTTTCGTCATTGACAAATTCGTTCATTAGTTTCAATAAAGAATCATCGCCCAATATAATCCAATCGTATTGCTCTTCTTCAGCAAATTGTATGATTTTGTTTTTAAAAATTTCAGGATCATTTATACATGGTATCCAGTTATCAAAATAGCTATTAGAAATACTCCACGAATCATCGCTGCATAAAACATCAACAATACATCCTGCTTTTTTAAGCAAGCTTGGTACTTCCGATATCGAATCCCAATTTTCGATGTTGGCTAATAATACCTTAAACATTAACAAGCAGTAGTTTTAGTATTTGCTAAAATAATATTATTTAATGATAAGATTATACAAATAAAAAATCCTGCCGAAGCAGGATTAATAAATTGTGGACCTGAGCGGACTCGAACCGCTGTCCAAACACAATTACCATAAGTTTTCTACATGCTTATTTCATTATTAATTGTTGGCACTAAACCGGAAACGAACAAACCAATTTAATACTTAGCTGAATGTTCTTAAATAACAGTCACAGCCTTCTGTCATAGCAACCTGTGTTTTGTTTAAGTCGGCGGCGGAACTTGGCAACAGGTAAACCTGTTCGGCGGCCCGAATGACTATCTAATCACTGATTAGGCAGCCATGGCATACTGTGTATTGCCATTTGAGTTTTGAATATTCAGATTAAAGTGCTAATTATCCAACGCACTGCATGCTTATACCTACCGCAACCTATGCTGTCAAAACCAATACAGGCCCATATTTAGGTACGAAGTGATAAGTTAGAATTTAAAAGTAAAATCAAAGAACTTTTTTTTATGTACTAAGCTGCATTGTTACTATTTTGCTGTTGTTGCGTCGCACTCTTCAACGTTCTGTTCACTATTCAACAATTGCAATTTATAAAATACAAAGTTACCGATTTATTTGCGCTTTAAGTTTAATGCTAAGTTTGCAACTCATTAATTTATATGAACAATAACATTTCGCCGCTGCAATTTTATTCTACAAAAATTCAGGAACTCAATAGTCAATTAAATGTTTTAAACAATAAAAGAAAAACAATTGCATGGATAAGATCGCTGATTGCATTTCTAACAATTTTGTTTGTTTACCTGTTACTAAATAATGGCTGGCCTTTTATTATTTTAATTATTATCATCGGCATCGCATTGTTTTTAATTGCCGTTAGTGCCGATTTAAAAAATAAATCAGTCATTGAAAATACAGAGCGCTTGATTAAAATAAATAAAGACGAAATTAAAACCCTTAACCACAATTTTGGTTTCAAAGAAACCGGGAAACAATTCGAACCACAACAACATTCTTACGCTAATGATTTAGATATTTTTGGAGATGCGTCTATTTATCAATACCTCAATCGTTGCAGTAGCGAACAAGGAAAACAATTGCTGGCACAACAATTATTATCGCCGCAAACAAAGGCAGAGATAGAATTACAACAAGAATCTGTAAAAGAGTTACTTACTAAAACAAATTGGAATCAACAATTTATTTCTTATGGCATTGCAAATCCTGTTACCGAAACATCTCAACAAAAAATCGAAAACTGGTTACACGAAAAACAGGTTTTCACCTCAAATTACTGGCAATGGATAAAAATTATTTTTCCAATCATAACAATATCATCACTTATTTTATACATCAATGGCAATATCAATCAAACGATTTTTGGCCTTTTAGTTTTTATATATTTTTTGTTTGCATTTTATCTCAGTAAAAAGATTACCAAAGTTTGGTTGCATCTTTCAAAAATAACTTCTGAAATAAAAACTTTAGCCACTCAATTAAATTGGTTCGAACAGGACACATTTTCATCACAAAAAATAATTCAATTAAAAAATGGTTTACGATCAACCAATCAAGAAAGCGCATCTGCATCTATTCATCAACTCAAAAAAATATTAGACAGTTTAGATGTTCGATTAAACGTGTTATTGTTTTTTTTCCTCAATACTTTTTTATTGTGGGATCTCTGGCAAATACTTGCTTTAAACAAATGGCAGCAAAAAAATAATAGAAACACAAACCAGTGGTTTAAAGTCATTGCTGAAATGGAATTAACTGTAAGCCTTGCTACGCTTGCATTTAACGAACCGGATTTTGATTTTCCAGAAATAGCAGAACAACATTTTACACTCAATGCTGTTAATATTGGTCATCCTTTAATTTCAAAGGAAAAACGAATTGATAATGATTATACAATTGAAGGAATTGGAAAGATAAGTTTGATAACAGGTTCTAACATGGGAGGAAAAAGTACGTTTCTGCGAAGTGTTGGTGTTAATATTATTTTGGCATTAATGGGTGCACCTGTTTGTGCAACACGTTTTAAAATATCTCCCGTAAAATTAATGAGTAGCATGCGCATTGCCGATAATTTAGCCGAAAGTGCTTCTACTTTTTATGCCGAATTAAAAAAATTAGAAACAATAATTGAAGCCGTAAATAAACACGAACAAATTTTTATTTTATTGGATGAAATTTTGCGTGGCACCAATTCATTAGATAAACATACCGGCTCAGAAGCATTAATTAAACAACTTATCAAACAAAATGCTGTTGCTGTTTTGGCAACACACGATGTTGAATTAACCAAACTGCAAATTAATTATCCATCATCAATCACCAATTATCATTTCGATGTTCAGGTTAGTAATGATGAATTATATTTTGATTATAAATTAAAAGAAGGAATCTGTAAAAGTTTAAATGCATCAATCTTAATGAAGAAAATCGGAATAGAAGTTTAAAAGATTCAAGAGGTTAACAACTTTAAACCTTTTAAACCTCTTGAACCTTTTAATTATTTAAACAAACGCAATACATCTAATCCCATTGCGTAAGCCATTAAACCTAATAATAAAACCATTCCAACCATTTGTGCGTATTCCATAAACTTATCGCTTGGCTTTCTTCCGCTAATCATTTCAGCAATTGTAAACAATGCATGACCGCCATCTAAAGCAGGAATTGGCAAAATATTCATAAATGCCAACACAATTGAAAATATTGCTGTCAATTGCCAAAACGCTTGCCAGTCCCACACTCCGGGGAATAAACCACCAATACTAATAACACTTCCTAACGATTCGCTTGCTTTTGCTTGACCAGTAAATAATTGCTTTATGCCTGTTATGTAATGATCCAAAGTATTCCAACACATTTTAAAACCTGCAGGTACTGCTTCAATAAAACTATAATTTTTTGTTTCGAGTTTAAAACCAAGTTTTGAAAGATCAGGTTCGGTAAATGCACCAAGTTTGCCATCTTTATTAGTCATCACCTGAACAAAAATTGTATCGTTATTATTTCTAATTGCTTTTACAATAACATTTTTATTTGCAGCATTCTTCAATGCACTTTTTACATCGTTATAAAATAATGTTGAAGCAGAATCTATCGCAATAATTCTATCGCCTTTTTTTAATCCTGCCTTTTCAGCATTGCCATCTTTACTGAAACTATTTATTACAAAAGGAAATCTTATTCCAACAAAATTCTCGCCTTTCGATTTGTTTAATTGTCTTATTAAACTATCGGGCACAGCTATTTGCATTTGTTGTCCATCTCTGCTTATAGTTAATGTTTTAGCTTCATTAACTATTATTTGTCCGGCAGTTTTAAAAACATTTTTTAAATCAGCGTTGCCAACTTTTAAAATATAATCACCATCTTTTAATCCAATTTGTTTTCCTAAACTATCAGCAACAATTCCATATTGTAAATTTTTTGCCGGTAAATATTCTTCACCCCAAGCCCACATGATACCAATAAAAATCACAATGGCTAAAATCACATTTACCACCACACCACCGATCATAATTATTAATCGCTGCCATGCTTTTTTTGCTCTAAACTCATCGGGTTTTGCCGGTAATTTCATTTGCTCTTTATCCATGCTTTCATCAACCATTCCGGCAATTTTTACATAACCACCAAACGGGATCCAGCCAAGCCCATACTCAGTTTCACCCTTTGTTATTTTCCATAAACTAAACCATGGATTGAAAAATAAATAGAATTTTTCTACTCTGCATTTAAACAATCTCGCCGGAATAAAATGTCCCAACTCATGTAACACAACTAAAATAGAAAACGACATAATAAACTGTAAAGTTTTTATGCCTGCTACACCCCAATCAATTAATAATAACATTCAATTTTATTTTTTTTGTTAACCAACTTTTGTTCTTTACTCACCTGCCGTTGCGTCGCACTCTTGTACGCTTTGTTCTTTTTTCAACTTGTTCCTTGAAACTTATTTCTTCTAATTTACATTTCAACCAATGAAGCTGCAAAATTTCGAGCCTCTCCATCGCTTTCATAATATTCTTCCAATGTTGGTTTTTCGATGAATGAAATTTTTTGCAATGTTCGTTCTACCATTTCAGTCATATCTAAAAAACCAATTCTATTTTTTAAAAAAGCATACACAGCAATTTCATTGGCAGCATTTAATATGCAAGGCATGTTACCACCTCTGTTTAACGCTTCCATTGCCAAAGCAAGATTTCGAAATGTTTTCAGATCAGGTTCTTCAAAACTAAGTGTGTTAGGTTTTTTAAAATCGTATCTCGGAAAAGTATTTGCAATGCGTTGCGGAAAAGCCATTGCATATTGAATAGGCAATTTCATATCGGGCAATCCCATTTGTGCTTTTATACTTCCGTCTTCAAACTGCACCATGCTGTGAATAATACTTTGCGGATGTATTACCACTTGAATTTGATCGGGTCTTAAATTAAATAACCATTTTGCCTCGATCATTTCCAAACCTTTATTCATCAGTGTTGCAGAATCGATACTAACTTTTGCACCCATGGTCCAGTTTGGATGTTGCAATGCATGATCACGTTTTACATTCACCAAAAAATTTGGTTTCTTTCCTAAAAAAGGTCCGCCACTTGCAGTAAGAATTATTTTATCGATTTTATTTCTTCCTTCACCAACCAAACATTGAAATATGGCTGAATGCTCACTGTCGACAGGAATTACCGGCACTCTGTTTTCTAAAGCTTTTCGCATCACAATGTCACCTGCAACAACTAAAGTTTCTTTATTAGCCAATGCAACAGGCTTACTATTTTCTAATGCCTTTAATGTTGGCTTTAATCCCGCATAACCAACAATGGCAGCTAACATCATATCATAACAATCCATTTCTGCAACTTCTTCCAATGACTGTTCACCTGTAAAAACCTTAATATCTGTTTTTGCTAACGCTTGTCTAACATTCTCATATCTCTTTTCATCTCCAATCACCACACAATTCGGATTAAACTGCAATGCTTGTTTAATTAACAGACTATCGTTTGTTTGCGCGGTTAAAATTTCAACAGAAAATTTATCAGGATTTGCAGCAATCACATCCAATGCTTGCGTACCGATTGAACCGGTAGAACCAAATATTGCAATGCGTTTGATGGTTGACATTAATTTCTAATTGATGAAAAATGGTTTAAACAAAGTTGTACAAATTAAGGCAAACTATCGTGAAGATAAAAGCCAATTATTATTTTGATGGTTTTATAATAAAAATGGAATTAATTCATCGGCAACTTTTCTGTCGTTACTCAAACGAGGAACTTTATTTTGTCCGCCCAGTTTTCCAATCGATTTCATATAATCAATAAATCCATTTTTACGTACCTGACGAATCTGTAATTTTTCTAAAATATTTCCACGAATCAAATCATCATAATAAACATTTTTATTACGCAGATTATTGTCAACCTTTTCTATGAATGAATTTATATCATTTGGTGCATTTTCGAATTCGATGAACCATTCATGAAAACTTTTTCCTTCGTTTTGCGAAATATTTGGAGCAACTGTAAACTCAATAATTTTTATGTTTTCTTCGTTAGCAGCTTTTAATAAAGCATGTTCAACTTCTTCTCCAATTACATGTTCGCCAAATGCTGAAATAAAATGTTTTATTCTTCCGCTTACCACCAAACGATATGGATTCGTGCTAACAAATTTTACGGTATCACCAATATTATATCCCCACAAACCCGCATTGCTATTGATTATTAGCGCATAGTTCTCTCCCACTTTTACATCTTTCAAACTCAGGCGTGTTGGATGTTCATTAAATATTTCATTGGCAGGAACAAACTCAAAATAAATACCACTGTTGGTATTTAATAATAAACCTTCGGCTTTTTGCGAATCCTGAAATGCAAAAAAACCTTCGCTTGCAGGAAACAATTCTATGCAATCAATTTTCTTTCCAATGCTTTCAAATAATTTTGCTTTATATGGATCGAAGTTTACACCACCCTGCACCATGATCGAAAAATTTGGAAATAATTCAGAAACTTTTTTGCCACCTTTTTCGATCAATCTGTCAAAATACATTTGCATCCATGGTGGAATACCGCTAATTAAAGTCATGTCTTGCTTTAATGTTTCTTCTACAATTTTATCGAGTTTGGTTTCCCAATCTTCAATACAATTGGTTTCGTAACTCGGCAATTGATTAGTACGTAAATATTTTGGTATGTGATGATTAACAATGCCGCTTAATCTTCCAGTAGGAATATCTGCAATTCTTTCTAACTCTGGTGAGCCACTCAAAAAAATCATTTTTCCTTTTGCAAAATCGTAATTACCGGTTTCGGCCATATAACAGAGTAATGCGTTTCTTGCGGTATCGATGTGGTTACTAATCGAATCTTTTGTAATAGGAATATATTTTATGCCAGATGTTGTTCCGCTTGTTTTTGCAAAATAGATAGGTTTGCCTTTCCATAATATATTTTGCTTGCCATCTTTTATTTTTTGAATGTAGGGTTTAAATTGTTCATAATCCCTGATAGGTATTACTGATACAAATTCTTCATGATTACTAACAGACGCAAGGTGATGTTCTTTCCCAAACTCAGTATCCTTACCATTCTTAATTAATGATTTTAGAATAGCTTCCTGATCGGCCAAAGCCGAATGCATGCTTTTTTGAATCTTACTATATATATACCCGGCAAATGGACGAGCTAAAAGTGATTTCAGGTTCATATAGAACAGATGATCGTTTAAAGAAGCGGCAAAATTAGGCTTGCTAGAGCAGTATTTAGCTTTAGACACATATTATTTTACATAAAAATCATTCTAATTGAACAATTATTTAGAAAATGTTTGCAGTTTTTCATTGCCAAACCTTACCTTTGCCGTCCTAATTTTGGATAGTTATGTTAGCAGTAGTAAAAATCGCAGGTCAACAATTTAAAGTACAAACAGGAGATAGTTTGTATGTTCCTCATATTGAAGGAAACAGCGGAGACAAAGTTGAGTTCAACGATGTTTTGCTTGTGGACAACGATGGTAAAATTTCTGTAGGCAGCGATGTTAAAGCTACCGTTAAAGCAGAAATTGTTTCCGCACTTGTTCAAGGTGATAAAGTGATCGCTTTTAAAATGAAAAGAAGAAAAGGTTTCCGTAAGAAACATGGTCATAGAACTCACTACACTAGAATTAAAATTGAAAGCATCGCTTAATAAAACAAAACATTAAAAACAAAAATTAAAGTGATGTTCATTTTGATTTTTGTTTTTAGTTTTTAAAAAATAAAATTATGGCACACAAAAAAGGTGAAGGTAGCGTAAAGAACGGTCGTGATTCAAACAGTAAACGTTTGGGTGTAAAAATATTTGGAGGTCAGGCTGCAATCTCCGGAAATATTATTGTTCGTCAACGAGGAACAGAATATCATCCGGGAAAAAATGTTGGTGTTGGAAAAGATTTTACATTGTTTGCATTGACTGATGGAGTAGTTGAATTTAAGAAAGGAAAGAAAGACAGATCCACTGTTTCGGTGTTACCTGTTGAAGCAACATCTTAAAAAAAATTTTGTGGTTTAAAAAATGTTTATAATTTTATGGTATTAACTAACCATTAAATTTTAAAAACATGGCAAAAGCTGCAAAAAAAGCCGCTAAGAAAGCTGCTCCTAAAAAAGCTGCAAAAAAAGCTGCTCCTAAAAAAGCTGCAAAAAAAGCTGCTCCTAAAAAAGCTGCTAAGAAAGCTGCTAAGAAGAAATAATCTTCGAAGTAAAATAGACTTTAAAGTCCCGGAAATTTCCGGGACTTTTTTTATTTTGCAGATCCTATAATTTGCGAACAATAATTTTAATTCATGGATAATAATTCTATTGCCGATAATTTTTCTTTGCTGTCGAAACTGATGGATATTCATGGTGAAAATAGTTTCAAATCAAAGTCATATTCAGTTGCTGCTTTCACCATCGAAAAATTGCCAGTTCAATTATCTGAATTACTTGCAGAAAAAATTTTTTCCATAAAAGGGATTGGAGAAACGACAGGTAAAAAAATTATTGAACAATTAGAGACCGGGCAACTTTCTGTCCTCAATGAAATCATATCCAAAACTCCAGCTGGAATTCTTGAAATGCTTGCTATCAAAGGGATTGGACCAAAAAAAATATCTACGATTTGGAAAGAATTAGAGATAGAAACACTGGGCGAATTACTCTATGCCTGCAACGAAAATCGGTTAACATTATACAAAGGGTTTGGTGAAAAAACACAACAAAATATTAAAGAGTCCATCGAGTTTTATATGGGAACTCGAGGCAGTTTTCTCTATCAACAAATAGAATCTTATGCCATATTAATGGATGAAAAATTAAAAAAAGAGTTTGTTTCACATCAATTTATTTTAACTGGTGAAATGAGGCGTCAATTAGAAGTAATTGAAAAAATTGAATGGGTAACAAGTGCAAACATCAACAACATAAAACAGTTTTTTGTTGCTAATGAATTTGAGATAAAAAAAGAAACCGATTCATACATTTCTTTTAAAGGAAAAGAGAATGTAACTGTTGGTTTTTTTTGTTGTGATACTGATAAAATTTTTTCAAAATTATTTGTTACAAGTTGCAGCGAAACATTTTTTTCGGCATGGAAAACGCAAACAAATTTTGATGAAAATAAAATTTACGAATCCGAAGAAGAAATATTTTTTTCGAACAAAATCAACTTTATTTCTCCTTTTTGCAGAGAAAATGAAAAAATAATTCATTTCGCTACGAACAATTTATTCACAAATTTTATCGAGACAAAAGATATAAAAGCAATCATTCATAGTCATAGTAAATGGAGTGATGGAAATAATTCGATCGAAGAAATGGTTGTTGCTGCCATTAAAAAAAATTTAGAATATTTAGTTATCAGTGATCATTCGAAATCTGCTTTTTATGCAAATGGTTTAAAAGAAGATCGCATACTTGCACAACACCAAGAGATTGATGAACTCAATAAAAAATATTTTCCTTTTAAAATTTTTAAAAGTATTGAAAGCGATATTTTAAATGACGGCAGTTTAGATTATTCGAAAAATATTTTAGAAAGTTTCGATATTGTGATCGCTTCCATTCATTCCAATTTAAAAATGAATGAAGAAAAAGCAATGATGCGTTTGATGAATGCAATTGAAAACCCTTATACAAATATTTTGGGCCATATGACGGGCAGATTATTATTAAGTCGTGCCGGTTACCCCGTTGATCATAAAAAAATTATTGAGGTTTGTGCTGAAAATAATGTTGTGATCGAATTAAACGCTCATCCTCGCCGCCTTGATATTGACTGGCGTTGGATTGATTATGCGCTTGAAAGGAATGTGTTAATCTCCATCGACCCTGATGCGCATAGTATTGAAGGCTTTGACGATTGCCGCTATGGTGTTTTGGTTGCCCAAAAAGCCGGATTGACCAAAGAAAAAAATTTAAGCAGCTTTTCGTTGCAAGAATTCGAAAAGTTTATTGCAGAGCAAAAATTGAAAAGAAATTAGATTTATTTTTTGTTGACCAGCTTCATTACTACTATCATCTGAGGTTGTGTCACTCACTTCAACACCGAGAACAATATTGAACAAACAGTACAAGTGTGCGACGCAACCATCGATGCCATGAAATACTAAAGCCGATAACAAAAAAAATTAAATTAAAGGAAGTTCTACATAAAAAGTAGATCCTTTTCCTTGTTCAGTTTCGAACCAAATTTGTCCGTTGGCTTTTTCTACAATGCCTTTGCAAATGGCAAGTCCCAAACCAGTTCCGGAAGATTTGGTTGTAAAGTTTGGCATAAATATTTTTTGTTGCATTTCGAGCGGGATGCCATTGCCATTATCTTTAATAGAAATTTTTGCAACACCATTTATTATTTGTTGTTTTATTAGAATAATGGTTTTGTTATTTTCTTCGGTTGCTTCAATAGCATTTTTCAGCAAGTTTGTAAACAAGCGACTAATCTGCACTTTATCGGCTTTGATTTTATATTTGCATGCCTCTTTTTGAAATTGCAATTCTATATTAACATCGGTTTGATATAAATTAATTAACGAACTCAATAATTCATTAAGATCAAATTCATCTAACTGCACATTACCAATATTAGCAAACTGAGAAAAATCACCGGCAATTTTTGCAAGCTGATCTATTTGTTCAACCAATGTTTTAGCAACATTTTGCGATAATTCTTTTACATTATTTGCATCGCCATCAATTGCTTTTTGCAAATATTGAATACTTAATTTCATTGGTGTAAGCGGATTCTTGATTTCGTGTGCAACCTGCCTTGCCATTTCGCGCCATGCACCTTCTCTTTCGCTCTGGGCAAGGGCTTTGGCACTTTGTTCTAACTTCATCACCATTTTATTGTATTCATTTACAAGTACACCAATTTCATCTTTTCTTTTCCATTCGATTGCTTCGTTTACTTTCCCCAAATTAACTTGTTTCATTTTATCACCAATCAATCTGAAGCTGGCAGTAATTCTATTGGTGATCAAAAATGCTATACCACCTGCAATTAAAAAAGTAAATGCATTTAAATTAATCAAAGCCACTAAAAAACCCGAAACTCTTTCGTTTAATTCTGCTTGCGAATTCAAATAAGGTATATTCAAATAAGCATACGTATTTCCTTCTTCATCGTTAACAGGAGCATAAATACTTACATAAGAAAGCTTGCCAATTTTTTCGTTTTGAACAAACCTTGTCATCTTTTCAGTTCGTAATTTATAATAGGCAGTTGGTTCCATCTTATCGCTTAACAAATGCTTGTTATAGATATAAGGCTGAGTAGAAACTTTCAGTGTTCCGGCTGCATCAAAGAAATTGAGATCAACAGAATGTGTTTCGGAGATTTCTGTTATCACTTTTTCTATGCTGTTATTTAAATCAGCATCAGTAACATTAAAAACTTTTTGATTGATGTATTGTGAACGGAATCGGTTTTCAACTTCTGTTGTCATTCCGGTTAATGATTTCATTAATCTTTCCTGATTGGTTTTATTAAACCGAATAAAAAAGAATGAAATGGTTGCGGCCCCAATTACTATAAACGAAAAAATACTGATAAAAATGATGGTTGCATGTATTTGCGAACGAATGTTTAATTGCAGCAATTGCTTGATGGCAGGCCATTTGAACCTTGCCAACAAAAAGTAATTTCCTACTCTGTATAAAAATATCACTGCTAGAAAAACACAAAATAAATATGCAAACAATGCTACTGATTCTAAAAGCAGATCATTCTTTTTTGCTATTAAAACTTGTTTACCATTACCTGCATCATACCAGAGTTCGTTATAATTATCTTTGTTTCTTTTTTCAAATTCGGGTTGCGGAATTTTTTTCTCATTGATTTGAAATGGGAAATTATAATCGTTAAATTTGCTGATTATTTTTCCATTCTTATAAACAGCATAAGTATAATCGGTATTCAGGTCTGATGATATGTCCTGGGTTTGTTTAAACAATTCGGGAAATAAAGTTTCACTTACATATCGTTTTGGCTTTACAATAACCAATAAATACCCAACAATACTATCGTCCTTTACTTCCTTTTCATAAATATATCCTGAGGATTCGCCTGCATTCTCATAACTGAACAAACCCGGAATACCTGTAATTTTTCCTTGTGTAAGTATTAAGGTTTTAATATCGGTATACTTGGTTGAATCATCATTAAACAAAGGATGTAAAAAATTATCGTAAGTATAAATTCTAGTATCGTATTTATTGAGGTAGCCCGAAAAGTTTTGATCTATCAAACTATCCTTAATGAATTTATTAGAATATTCTGTTTGAAACAGACTAAAATTATTGCGTAAAAATTTATCGCTAAAATTGGTTGCAGCAATATTCAATAAACTTTCACCTGATGGATCAGATTGTAATGCCAATTGCTCTGCTATTCTTTTTCTCTGTTCAAATTCAGCATTTCTATTTTCATAAATAACAATTGCTATTACCGAAACAGCAAAGAACATCACCCAAAAAACAAAAAGGGATGATTGTAATATTGGAATATGAATATCATTTTTTCTGAAATGAATGATTACTAAATAAAGCAGCAACCATGCCAATACAATGATATTTTGTATTGTAGAAGCTTTGCCAATATTGAAGCTGAGGAAAACAAGACCCGCAACTGCAGCAGTTAATAACTGAAGCATCAAACCGATATTTTGTTTTTGAACAGCTTCTAATAATATATGCGACAAATTATAAAAAATAAGTACAAGCAACCCTAGGATAGCAAAGCTGATGAAGCTATAAGCATTAATACTGAAAAAATTTGTTACATCAAAAGACACTTTGGAATCTAGTACCAAACTTCGTACAATGCTTGCAATTGCAAAACAAACTATTACAAGGAAAATAATATTTGCATAAGCCAATATCACTTTTTGTTTTGAAGCAATAACAGTTTTAGTTTTTACATGATTGAACTTATAAAAGCTCACCAGCCAAAATGTAAGTACTGTATTAATCAATAGATCGCCTAAAGATCTATGCAGAAAATTAGATGCATAAATCGATGGATCAAATAACGGCATTCGGTTGAAATAAAAAGGAAACGGAATTTGATAAGATATTATTCGGAGAATTACGATAAATAAAACCAATAAAATAAACATCTGTTTGAAATCTTTGTCATCTGTTGCATCATTCGCTATGGCATTAATAAAAAAGAATAAAAATATAAATGCCAAGGTTCTTAAAAACAATGTGCCGTAGTCATATCCTATATTATATACTTTTTCTTTCTGTTTAATTTTAAAAAGCTCTTTACCGGTAATAGTATGAATTTGCAATGCAATTTTGTCGTTGGTTATTTCGTAATGATTGTTTAAATCTGGAAAGCCTTCGAAGTCGGAAATAAGGTATTTGTTCGCAATGAAATAATCCCATTTTACAGGCAATAATCCTACGATAAATAATTTTTTATCGTGTAACTGAATTGTTTTTTTTATCAATTCAAAACTTCCGTTTTGATGATTTAAAAAATAATTACCATCGCTACGCTGAATATCTTCGGGATCGGTATAATATTTATTGCTGTTCCAAAAAGCTAATATTGATTTAGCAGAATCGATATTTGAATAAATGAAAAATCCGAATGATTCATCGATTAGGATATTTTTTTGTGTTGAATCATTAATTAATGATGACAACAAAGCGGTATCATCTATAATTTCATTAAGTCGATATTCTTTTTCGTGAAGACGTTGTTCGATTTTTGTTTGAACTCGTTTCGGAGATGAATTATAAGTCCAGTAATAAGAAATAACAAAAGAAATAATATACAACCAGGCGGCAGTAATAATTAAATACCTATGCCGATACGCGGCTGTTTTTATGGTATATATCAAAGGTTTTTATTTTGTTTCTTTACTTCATTCCAAATCGCATCCATTTCATCTAAATTCATTTCGGTTAAATTTTTGCCATGGCTATTTGCAATTGCTTCCATCTTCTGAAAACGTTGAATAAATTTTTTATTGGTGCGTTCCAAAACGCCTTCGGCATCTACTTGCAAGAACCGTGCATAGTTTATTAAGCTGAATAGCACATCCCCAAATTCTTCTTCGATATGTGTTTGATCATTCTCTGCAATGGCTTGCTGCAGCTCGTTTATCTCCTCTTCCACTTTTTTCCAGACATCCTCTTTATTTTCCCATTCGAAACCAACTTGCTTTGCTTTTTCCTGAATTCGAGTTGCTTTTACAACTGCCGGCAACGATGGAGGAACTCCACCCAAAACACTTTTCTTTCCTTCTTTTAATTTTATTTTTTCCCAATTCTTTTTTACATCTTCTTCATCGGCAACTTTTACATCGCCATAAATATGAGGGTGACGAACAATTAATTTTTCGCAAATGCCATTCAACACTTCATCCAAAGTAAATTTGTTTTGTTCAGTTCCTATTTTTGAATAGAATAAAATATGTAACATTAAATCGCCCAACTCTTCTTTTATACCAGTCCAATCTTCATCGGTAATGGCATCGGCTAATTCATAAGTCTCTTCAATGGTTAAATGACGAAGAGTTTGAATCGTTTGTTTTTTATCCCAAGGACATTTTTCGCGTAACTCATCCATAATTTTTACTAACCTGAGAAAACTATTTGAAGTATTTGTCATAATTAATTAATTGGTGCTGAAGATGCGGTATTTATAAAGAAAATGACTCCAATAAAAAGGAAGATCAAAAATGTTATAAAATTAAAAATGCAAAACTTGATAATTGTTTTGAATCTGCGCTGCATATAAAAATTTCGCAAGGCTTTATATTGATAAAATAGGATTACAAAGAGCATACTGCCTTCTAACCATTTAAAAAATTTCAATCCTGTTATATTTCCTAAATAATCAAATCCATATGCAAAAAGCCAAAACATATAAATTGCTACAAACAAATGAATAATAAAAATTGCATGATCGATATATAGAAATTGTTTTTTTCTCACATACAGAAGCTTTAATAATAAAGCAATCAATGGCAATAAAATGAACATCATTTTGGGTATGCTATGAATTAATTCATTTACTAATTTTCTGTAAACATTCTCATCTCCTGAAAGCATATTTTGACTTATCAAAGCACGCCTTCTATTATAGAATTTTCTAAAAAACCCATCTCGTTTATTTGCTGGTAATGAGGATTGAATTGAGTCGTATTCATTTACATTTTTAGCATAATTTGCATCACCCAAAATACTGAGTTTATCATTGTTTTTAGTAGATTTTATACTATCCAACACTTTAACAAGACTATCATTTGCTTTTTTTGTTTCAACACTTTCGGCACCATCAATCCCAATATGAATCACATTTGATTTTTTCCCTTTACTAACTTTTACTACACCGTTATCTTCAAGGTGTACAAATGAAAAAAATATCAAAAAGAAAACTGCCGAAGTAAAAACATACATTCTGATAGGATGCAGATAACTTGCCCGTCGGCCTTTTAAATATTCTTTTGATAAAAAGCCGGGCTTAAAAAGCAGGTCTTTTAATGTGATAAAAAACTTACCGTCGAAATGAGTCAAGTCTTCAACAAAATGATTTACTAGATGCCAAAAATTTTCTTTGGGTTCGATATTTTCCTGTCCGCATTTATGACAATAACGACCATTCAAATCTGCGCCGCAGTTGAGACAAATTTTTTCATTTCTTTCTTTACTATGAGACATCTTGTTAACGTTTGATTAAAAATACGCAACTCCTTTATTGCAGCCGCAGCTTTGTGCATTCTATTTTTTGAATGTTGATAACCTTGCTATTATTTTTGATGAAATTTATTATTCATGAAATTATTGTTCCTGGTTATTGCCATATTGTTTATTACCCCATTATTCAGCCAATATTATTACAATGATATTATTGCAAATTATCAAAGCAATCAACAATATCAATTATTAAAATCAAACAAAGTAAAAAAAGTTTCTGTCAATAGTTTTGATGCGGATAATACAGTATTACAAGGGCTTTCATTAACGCAGGAATTTACTTCGGACTATTCAGCATTATCTACAATCGATTCGACTTCTACAGTAAATACTTTTTATGAAAACAATAAAGTTAAACACATATCCAGCATTACAAAAGGTATTGAAACTATGACTGATTATTTATATGATAATAAAGGAAAGTTACACATCATTAACTCCACTAGTACCGATACTGCATTAAAGACTGATGCAACCGAAATGCATATTTGGGAATATAATGCAACCGGTGGCCCCGATTATATGTTGAAAATAAAAAACAAAACAGATACTGCCAGAATTGAATTGATTTGCGATGCAGAAGGAAATGTAATTGAAGAACACTGGAAGAAAAAAAATATATCGCTTGAAACCTATTATTATTATTACAACGATAAAAAATTATTAACTGATATTGTCCGCTTTAACAAAAGAGCACAAAAACTATTACCCGATTTTTTATTTGAATATGATGATACTAATAATCGTGTAAAACAAATGGTACAGGTGCCCACAGGGACTAGTAATTATTTAGTTTGGAACTATTCGTATAACGAAAAAGGTTTAAGGATACAGGAAATTTGTTTGAACAAACAAAAGCAAGTTGTGGGAAAAGTTGTGTATACTTATCGTTAAAATTAAACGTTAGAAAATAAAATAAGTTTAGTTTTATAAAGTATCGATTTTAAAAAAATTGTTTACAAATAATAACAATGATTATTTTTAATTAAGAATCATTAAACTGTTGCAAATAAGATTAAACACTATGAGAAAATTGCTGCTATTTGTTTTTTTGTTTTCTTCTCTTTTAATCAGCTGCACTGTTTTTGGTGCTTTTATTGGTATAAACAATATTTCCACTGCAAATAATATTACAAGAAACAAAGAACCTGAAACAGTTGTTGTAAATATTACTCCTCAATTAAAAAATTCTTTGTTCGATGAGAAACATCCGGTTAAATATTTTGTAGAGGTTATAAATAATTATAAAACCAGTCAAGAAGGAAAGATAGCTGTTGAAGTTAAAGCAGCAACAGGTGTAACTGTTGGTATAAGTGAAATAGACTTTCATGTAAAAGGCAATAATAAAAAGAAAGTGGAATGGAATATGCCAATGAGCGAGCCCGGTTTTTATGACATTATTGTTAGAATAAATCTTTCTGACTATGAGGATACCGTAAGAAACGTTTTTGGTTATAAACCATTCGAGATAAACACACCGATGCACAAGCCGGCTGACTTTGATGCATTTTGGCAAAAGGCAAAAGACAATTTGAGTGCTGTAAATCCTGATTATGTTATTAAGCAAATTGATTCTCTATCAACACCTACTCATAAAGCTTATCGTGTTGAAATGACCTCATTAGACAATGTTAGAATTTATGGATGGCTTACAATACCAAGAGCAAAAGGAAACTATCCTGTATTGTATGGATTAGGCGGGTATAAAGTTGAAATGAAACCTTTATTTTTTGATGACTTTGCACATTTCACTATTAATGTAAGAGGCATTGGAGAAAGTAATAAAAAAATAAACCCCGATAATCAGGAATTGTTATTGCTTCATCTGGAAGACAAAAACAAATATGTTTATCGTGGAATTTATATGGATTGTTTGCGAGGATTAGATTTTATTCTTGCCAATGAAAAAATGGGATTAGACCTTTCAAGAATTGGTTTATTTGGTGGTAGCCAAGGAGGTACGCTGACTTGGGTTTTAGCTGCATTAAGCCAAAAGGTTTTATTCTGTGTACCCGATAATCCCACATACTGTGACTTTCATACAAACTATGATATTTGTGTAAATAAGAAACAACCCGAAGCAGGATTCATTATAAAATTTTTAAAAGAATTTCTTAAAAAGAATACTACTATTACTAAAGAGAAAATGCTGACTACTCTTTCATATTTTGAAGCACAAAATTTTATTTCCGAAGTAAAATGTCCGGTTTTATTAGGTATAGGATTATTAGATCTGATGGCACCACCAACTTGTACACTTAGTGTATATAATAAATTAAGTGCCGATGTAAAAAAGAAAAGTGAACTGTTTGCATTTCCTAATTTAGCACATGAAGTTCCTTTAGAACATAATACATATAAGAGTAGTTGGTTTTACGAAAAATTCGTAGATAAATTATAACATTCAAATAATGAAATCAATTTTAATATTTTGTTTTTTGTTTTTATCCTGCACTCATTTGCTTGCAGATTGGCCAATTGGTAAGCATCGTACAAATTTAATACCTACGTACACTTATTTTCGTTCGGCAAAATATTATGATTCCACCGGAAAAATAATAAGCTTCAATAAAGGCGATCGTTTCGTTTCTAACACTTTTAATATTTATTTGGCACATGGTATATCTAGAAGGTTAGACCTTATTATCAATATACCTTTTACTTCTGTATCATCAAGCTTCAGTGGCTTAACCTTAAGGAAATCCGGAATAGCAGATTGCTTTGCAGGTTTTGCTTATCATTTTCCTTTCAAAGATTTAAAAAGTTTTATTACCACAAAAGCACTCTTTATTTTAGCACCGTATCAAAATGCATCGGAACCATATCTTGGTTATGGATCAAAAGGATATCAACTTGCTGTTAATTATTCTTTCAATCCAGTTCCTCATACATTCTTAGTAACCGAAGCAGTATATACAAGATATATTGATAATCCAACAGGTCCGGTTCAAATAGGTTATAATATTACCGGGGGAACAACATTTTTAAATTATAATTATATTACACTTAATATTTCCGGATTAACATCTCAAAGTCCTGATAAAAGTTTTTATACAAACCTTATTGCTATCAAAGATTTTAATTACGGAAAAATTTCTCTTGCATACGGAAGAAAAATTTCCAGAATTGCTACTCCATATATTCAAGGCTTTTATACTTTTTATGGAAAAAATACTGGTGTTGGTTTAGGCTTAAGTGCATTTATAATTTTTAAATTACCATAACAATTATTTTTTTTCGACTACCACCATCATTAATTGTTACTCATCATACATATGATGAAAGTGTTGCAATGATTTCAAATAATTATTAAAGAAAATAAAAAAGCCGCTCAAATGAGCGGCTTTAAATCCGTGCCCCAGGCGGGACTTGAACCCGCACGGCCGTTGCTGACCACAGGATTTTAAGTCCTGCGTGTCTACCAGTTCCACCACCAGGGCATTCAAAAAAAAATCCATCCAAGGATGGAAGATTTATTGAGAGCGGAAGACCGGGCTCGAACCGGCCACCCCGACCTTGGCAAGGTCGTGCTCTACCAAATGAGCTACTTCCGCTTTTTATTTATAAGAACTTTAATTGGGAGTGCAAATTTAGCCATCTAAAGTTCACTACAAAATTTTTTTACTGATTATTACTTGTATTTAGGCGTGTACAAAGTATTATCCGGAACTTTTACATCCGGTTTGCCCATATAACGGTGTTGATACAAATTATAACAACCGCCAAAAATGAATGCGATCACTATAAAAACTTGCATATAAAATAAAAATCGTGATGAGTTTACCCAGTTTTTGGTAAAGTCTTTTTCGTTTTCGATACTTGCTTCTGACATACTAAATAATTGAATTGATGCAAAAATAAGGGAGCAAATGAAATTATCCTTGCTTCTTTTCAACAATTTGCCCGAAGAATTGCTTATGCCTTAAAAAATGTTGCCATACAATGGTTCCATGAAACGTTCCCGGCAAATTAATCATTGGTATTCTTTTGGCTGGATACTGTTTCTTTTTAAATAACCACCAGCCAATAACTGCCCAATGTGCTTTAATTATTGCTTTAAAGAAATTGGTATCACCCGTCAATAAACCTTTCCATGCCGATATGGCGTCTAATAAAAATCGAAAAGGCAACTTCCATAATTTTTCAGCTACAGGAAGGTTCTTACTCATCATCATTAAATTATTCCGGAAATTGAGAAACACTTTTCGCCCGCCACGTGGCAATGTTCCTGCACCAACATGATATACCACACTTTTGGGACAAGCAAATATTTTATATCCTTCCAAATGCATACGCCAGCATAAATCTATTTCTTCCTGATGTGCAAAAAAATTAGCATCAAATCCATTTAACTGATGAAATATTTTACTGCGAACAAACATGGCTGCACCAGTGGCCCAAAAAATTTCTTCTACATTATCATATTGCTGTTCGTCTTTTTCCAACACATCAAAAATTCTTCCTCTAGAAAATGGATAACCCAAACTATCTATCCATCCTCCGGCAGCTCCTGCATATTCAAATAAATGTGGTTGATGGTACGATAATAATTTTGGCTGACATGCTGCAATCTTTTCATCACTTTCCATTAGTTCAATAATGGGTTCTATCCAATTACTTGTTACTTCAACATCACTGTTTAATAAAACATAATAATCGGCCGAAACATGCTGCAGTGCCCAATTATAGCCACCTGCAAATCCATCGTTCTGTTTGTTTAAAATAATTTCAACAGAAGGAAAATTAATACGAACAAAATTGACTGAATCATCAATGGAAGCATTATCTGCAACAACAATTTTTTTGTTAGCATAAGTTGACGCAATTACAGAAGGCAAAAATCTTTCCAGATAATTTCTTCCGTTAAAATTGAGAATAACTATTGCTACCAATGGTTGCGCCAAAATATAATTGGTTTTGATTGCGAAAATAAGCTTACCAATTATATAAATTATACAAAATAACTTTTTGTTGTCAACAGTAATATTTCATGGCGACTTTACTTACGTCGCACACTTGTACTTTTTTTCGTTGTTCAACAGAATTGAATAAGTTGAAGTGAGTGACACAACCGAAGTTGAACTATGTAATGAAGTTGGTGCAAAAAAAATCTTACTTTCAATTTTAATCATTGCGATATGAAAAAATCATCAGCCACTATTATCATTTTATCTTTGTTAAGCTTCACTTTTATGAGCCACGCACAACAAGTATTGCCTTTGTACAATGGAATCATACCCAATAATAAACCTAAAGAAAACCCTGAAACAAATGTGAATAAAGGATGGATTGTAGGTATAACAACTCCAACGCTGACTATTTATTTACCGGAGAAAAAAGATTCATTTTTAACTGCAGTGATTATTTGTCCTGGTGGTGGTTATGGTGGTCTTGCAATAGAACACGAAGGACATGAAATGGCGAAAAGGTTTAATAAAAATGGCATTGCAGCATTTGTTTTGAAATACAGAATACCTGTGGATAGCAGCATGGATAATAAAGAAATTGTTCCTTTGCAAGATGCACAAAGAGCAATGCAATTAGTTCGACAGAATGCAACGAAATGGAATATTAATCCTGATAAGGTTGGCATCATGGGATTTAGTGCCGGCGGGCATTTGGCAGCAACAGCCTCTACACATTTTTCAACATCTTTCACTGAAAATAAAGAGAACATAAATCTTCGTCCTGACTTTTCGCTTTTAATTTATCCTGTTATTAGTTTTACTGATAGTTTAGCACATATGGGCTCGAGAGAAAATTTAATTGGTAAAAATCCTTCAGCAGAAAAAATAAAATATTATTCTAACGAATTACAGATTACTTCAAAAACACCTCCTGCATTTTTAGTTCATGCAGCTAATGATGATGCAGTAAAAGTTGAAAACAGTATTGTTTATTTTGAAGCGCTGAAAAAAAATAATGTTGCTGCCGGAAAATATATTTATGAAAAAGGCGGACATGGCTTTGGGTTGCACAACTCAACTTCACCAGTTGATTGGATGGAGAAAGTTATGAGTTGGATGATTGAAAATAAATTAATGAAAGGCGATGTTGCAAAATAGAAAATTAAAAAGCCACTCAAAAATTGAATGGCTTTCTTCTTATAACTTAGTCTTATAACTTTCTTCTACGCGTACAACTCTTCTCTCAATTGTTTTACTCTTGCATCTTCCATGTATTCATCAAAAGTTGTTAAGCGATCGATGATTCCTTTTGGTGTTAATTCAATTACACGATTGGCAACGGTTTGCATAAAAGTATGATCGTGTGAGGTTAATAAAACAATGCCCGGAAAAGTTTGACAACCTTCATTAAAACTTTGAATACTTTCCAGATCCAAATGGTTTGTTGGCTGATCTAATAAAACAACATTCGGGTTTTGCAACATCATTCTGCTTATCATGCAACGCACTTTTTCGCCACCACTTAAAACGTTTGTCTTCTTCATGATATCATCACCACTAAATAACATTTTTCCTAAAAATCCGCGAATGAAAGGTTCATCAGCATCGGTAACATGTGCCGGAACAAACTGACGCAACCAATCCATCAAACTTAATCCTTCAGTAAAAAATTCACTGTTCTCAACTGGTAAGTATGCTTTGGTGATTGTTGTACCCCACTCGTACTTTCCGCTATCAGCCTGCATTTGGCCGGTTATGATCTCGAAGAAATTTGTTACGGCCAAAGGATCGCGGCTCAATAATGCGATCTTCTCACCTTTATTAATACTAAAAGAAACATCATGAAATAATTTTCTTCCGTCAACACTCTTGGTTAATTTTTCGACATTTAAAATTTGATTACCCACTTCTCGCAATGGTTGAAAAATAATACCCGGATATTTTCTGTTACTTGGCTCAATATCTTCGATGGTTAATTTTTCTAATGCTTTTTTACGCGAAGTTGCCTGTTTACTTTTTGATGCATTAGCCGAGAAACGTGCAATGAAATCTAATAATGCAGCACGTTTTTCTTCGGTCTTTTTATTCTTATCATTTATCTGACGACTCATCAATTGTGATGATTCATACCAGAATGTATAGTTACCAGAGAATGCTTTAATTTTTGCACGATCAACATCGGCAACGTGCGTACAAATCGTATCCAAAAAGTGACGATCGTGACTAACTACCAACACAATATTTTCGTAATCGGCTAAAAAATTTTCTAACCAACCAATTGTTTCAATATCCAAACCGTTGGTAGGTTCATCCAATAATAAAATATCGGGATTACCAAATAATGCCTGCGCCAGCAACACACGAACTTTAAAATTGCTTGGAATATCTTTCATCAAACTTTGCTGCATACTTTCTTTTACACCCAAACTGCTTAATAAAGTACCGGCATTACTTTCGGCTTCGTAACCGCCCATTTCGCCAAACTCAGCTTCAAGATGTCCGGCTTTCATTCCATCTTCTTCGGTAAAATCTTCTTTGGCATAAATAGCTTCGCGTTCATGCATGATGTCCCACATTTTTTTGTGACCCATCAACACCGTATTCAAAACAGTACATTCATCAAATTCAAATTGATTTTGTTTCAACACTGCCATGCGTTCGCCGGGAGTAATTTCAACAGTGCCTTTATTTGGTTCTATCTCGCCACTTAATATTTTTAAGAAAGTTGATTTACCTGCACCATTGGCACCAATAACGCCATAACAATTTCCTTTTATGAAATTAATATTTACTTCATCAAACAATACCCGCTTGCCGTAGGCAAGGGTAATATTTCTTGCACTGATCATTGACTAAACCCTTTTTTAATTAAGGCGCAAAAGTAAGGTTTAGCCTCGGTATTTTGAAGATGATGTTTATGTTATGAAAATGAGGAAAATCCTGCTCTGATTTCATAGATTCAACCGTCCAAGTTTGCGACGCAACAGGCGATGCCATGAAAAACTATTGCTGGTAACAAAATAAATTATCGCTTTCTTAAAAAACTTCCGGTCAATGCAGAGAGGCCTGCAACCAATCCGCCGATAAACGCTGTCAGAAAAATTAATTTGATATACGAACCGCCCAATGGTAATATGGTGGCAACTTTTACTGATAATAAATGCTGATTGGCATTATCGATAACATAAGCAATAACTGCCCACAACAAAAACTGGGCAATGAATGCAGCCAAAAATGCTTTCCATGGTTTTTGATGTATGGCTGCTGCAATAATTAATGTGGTGATGGCAAAACTCCACCACGGTAATGCAGTAAATAATCCAATGGCAAAACTTAATAATGCTGTTAGTATGATTGCTGTTAAAAATTTCATTGTTATTTTTTTATGCTTTAACAAAAGTAAAATGCCACTTAATTCTGTCGTGATGACGTGCTTCCTGTTTGTTTAAAAATAAAACAGAATAATATTTTCCGTTCACCCAACTGTCAATAAAAGTATCGTAATATTTACTGCCCGGATTACCGCTTTGTCCGCCGGGATAAACTGCAAACGCTTCTACTTTATTAGTTAAATGAACGATCATTCTCCAACTCGGACCATGGTTTGCAGTTGTTGCATTAATACATTCGCCACCACCGCCAATGGGCAAATGCAAACGACTTAATGCCGGAATTTTTAATAGATGATTTACATAAGTATCTTTAAAAACTCCCCATTCTAATTTATTTTCTTTCGATGCTTTTAATAAAGTTTTACTTGCTTTTTTAAATGCGGTTAACACAACATCATTCCACGTTTCTTTTTTATCGGCAGTATTTATATCATCAGCATAAGCATAAACCGAATCTTTTAATAATGCTTCCACAAAAGTTGGCTGATCGGGCCAGGACAATGGCAGCTTGCTTTTGCTGAATTCATCAGCATAAGTTTGCCTGTAAACACTATCCCAAAAAACTTTAAAAACAGTGGCACCTTTTTCGTTGATGTCGTTTTTAAAATTCCATGATCTTAAAATATCTAATTGATTTTTTTCTTCGGCATTTAATTTTGTTTCATCTAAATATTTTAATAAAACAGGCCTAGTAAATTCGGCTACAACATTATAATTATCAGTTTGTAATTTTTGCATATCCTGCGGTGTGATATCATTCATCTCAGATAATTTTCTGTTGATGATCAATCCGCGAAACACAGGAAAATTTGCAGCACGTCCTAAATAATATGGATACGCAGAATCAACTGCCATTTGATTTGCACTGCTTACAAAACCACGTAATGGATTCATCATTTGCGGATTTTCTCTTGCAGGAATAAATCCTTGCCACATAAAACTTGTATCGGTGCCGGGCTGAATAAAATCGCCTTGCCGTTTCCACTTAGCAACAAATTTTCCTTGTTGACGAATGGCAATATCGCCGCTCACAGACGCGAAAACAAAATTTTGCCCGGGACATTGATACGTTGTTATTGCATCAACATAATCGTAATAAGATTTTGCACGATTGAGTTTATAAAAAGTAAGTAACTCATTACTTGGATCATGTGCGGTCCATCTTACTGCAATATTTCTTGCACCGCTGCTATCTTTACTTTTATAATTTTTATCGTACATCACCGGACCAAAAACAGTCATGGCAATTGTTTCAATATCATCCGGTTTATTTTTTATTTTAATTAATTCTTTTCTGAACTCCGTTTTTTTCCAAACATTATTAAACCAATATTCCTGGATAGTGGTATCACGAAATTTAATTTCGTAAAAATCTTTTACATCTCTTCCTGCATTGGTAACACCCCATGCAATGCTGTCGTTAAAACCGATGATAATGGAAGGTGCTCCCGGAAACGAAGCCCCATAAGTGTTTTGCGTTGGTGTTGTTATTTGCATCTCGTACCAAAGCGATGGAAGATTTAATCCAAGATGCGGATCGTTGCACAAAATTGGTTTACCGCTTTTTGTTTTAGAACCACCAACTGCCCAATTATTACTTCCGTTATTTTTATTTGGAATGATGGGTGCTGTTGCAGTTATCGCATCATTGTTTGAATTAAAATAAGAAGAGTCAACATTGTCGGGAGTTTTAACTGCGATGCTTGGTGGTTCGAAACCTGTTCCTTTTGGAATGATGGGATCTACCAGATCAGAACGTTCAGGAAATAATTTTTTAAAAGTATCGTATCCTAAAAAATTTCTGGTGTTCGTCATTTTTAGATCATCATCACCTTGTCCCGTTAGATCGAAGGACATAAATTTTAAAAATAAAACTGTTTTTAAATTCGACCATATCTCGGGTTTATAATCCAATAATTTATACTCGAAAGGAATGTCACCTTCTTTCAGCGAATGAATGTAAGTGTTCACACCATCAGTGTAAGCATCAGTGGCAGCTTTGGTTTCGGCATTTGCTTCCATTGCTTTTAAAGATTGTTCGGCGCCGTAAACCATTCCTAATCTTCTGAAATATTTATCGGTCTTCAAACCATCTTCACCAATTATTTCACTCAATCTTCCCGAAGCGATATACGTTTGAAATTCCATTTGCCACAAACGAAATTTTGCATGCAAATAACCTTGTACAAAATATGCATCAGCATCACTTTCGGCGTAAATATGCGGCACTAATCTCTCGTCAAAATAAACTTCGGTGGTGGATTTAATGCCATGAATAGAAATATCCTTATCGAACGAAACATCAGCCGGTTCAGCATTTTGCCAGAATCCCTGTTGCGGCGATAAAAAATATCCAAGCCTTGGTGTTTTAGTGGCACCAACAGGCAATTGCATATTTAATACAACGATCAAAGCTGTTGTAACTGCACCCGAAATAATTAATGGAAAAATACGCATAGCAAAAGTTTATGCACTGAAATTAATGATTTTTATGTAGCGGGCTGCAGAATATAAATGAAACTTTTGTTGCGTCGCACACTTCAAC
>CAIQDX010000131.1 GCA_903870685.1 uncultured Chitinophagaceae bacterium
AAAAAAACTTTCCTTTCGTATTCTTTATACCAACCGTGTTTGGCAAATAATTCGCTTTCAACATGCGCAGTACTGTCATAAAAATCAACGTGTAAAGTATTTGGAAATTCAACTCTTGGTGTATCAAATAAATAGCGCAACATAAATGGCGCTTTTAAATCAGCTTTTAATATTCCACCGGTACTTAATAAACCTTCTATATTTTTTCCTTCTTCAATGCCGTCTTTTTTTTTGCCTAATGCCTGCACTTGTTTAATATCATTTTCGCACGAAACAATCATCATGCAAAATAAAATTGCAGGTATTATTTTTTTTATTTCAGAAAAAGAAATTTTCATCTCGACGATTGTATTACAAACTTAAACTATCAAAATAAAATCAAACATTATTTAACTCGCTGATAGCAAATAAACCTTTGAACAATAAATAAGGATCAGCAAAAAGATCATTCTTTAAATGAGGAACAAAAAAATCCATATCACCACCAGTTAACATCACTCTCAGGTGATTATATTTTTCGGTATAAGCATCAATAATTCCATCGATTTCTTTTGCCATTCCTAAAATTACGCCACTCAATAAATTTGTTTTCGTATCATAACCAATCAGAGGAAAGCTATGCTCTGCCTGAACCATAGGCAACAATGCTGTTTGTTCGTGCATGGCCTTGAAACGCATATTCATTCCCGGAGAAATACTGCCGCCTAAAAATTCATGAAACTTATTAATATAATTATAAGTGATGCAAGTGCCCAAACCAATTGCCAAACAATGATGCCCCGGATATAAATCAACTGCTGCAGAACAAATTGCCAATCTATCGGCGCCGATAGTTTCCGGTTTACCAACAGGAGTGGTTATTGGAATTTTACTTGCATAATTAAGTTTGTGAAATTTTGTTTTTTTATTCAATAATTCTTCTAATGCAACATCGTGATTTATTACTGATGAAAGGATTGATTTATTCGGCTGATATTGTTCCAATAATTTTTCAACTGATGATGGATGATCGTTTTCAAGCACCACCACATCTTTTAATTCTCTTCCAATGAAGATGGCCAGCTTAAGTCGCGAATTCCCAAAATCAAAACAGAATGTAGTTTGCATGAAATTGATTTATTGCTCAAAAATAAATTTAAAACTAGTATTTGCAAATGTATTGTATCGGCAGGATTGATGATGATTTGAATGATTTGCTTCGTTATCTTCGAACTGTTAATTTAAAACAACATGCAGCTTTCGGTTGTTATCATAACATTTAATGAAGAAAAAAATATTGAGCGATGCCTGAAAAGTATTCAGGGTATTGCCGATGAAATCATTGTGGTAGATTCTCTTTCAACCGATGCGACCGAACAAATTTGCAATCAATACAATGTTCGTGTTATCAAACAAAAATTTCTGGGTTATATCGAACAGAAAAATTTTGCATTAGATCAGGCAACGAATAATTATGTTTTGAGTTTGGACGCTGATGAAATGTTAAGCGATGAATTACGACAAAGCATTATTGCAGCAAAACAAAAACAATTTTCTGCCGATGCTTATTCTATGAATCGTTGCAGCAGCTTTTGTGGAAAATGGATCAAACACGGCACTTGGTATCCGGATAAAAAAATAAGATTGATCGATAAAACAAAAGGAAAATGGGGTGGAACTAATCCACATGATAAGATTGAAATGCAGTATGGAAGCGGCTTACAGCATTTACGCGGAGATATTTTTCATTACAGTTATTATTCGCTCGAAGAAGTAATTACACAAAATAATAAGTTCACAACCATTCAGGCAAAAGCCATGTTCGATGCAGGCAAAACCGCCAATTATTTTAATTTAATCATCAATCCGTTTGTTGCTTTTATCAGCGGTTATATTTTTAAACTTGGATTTTTAGATGGTGCCGATGGTTTTTTTATTGCCTCTTCTGTTGCCTATCAAACCATGGTGAAATATGCGAAGCTGCTTCAATTGAGAAGAAAATAATTTTATTTTTTGTTACGGGCAAAAGTTTTTCATTGCATCTTCGTTGCGTCGCACACTTGTACGTTTTGTTCGCTATTCATCTTTTTTAAATAGTATCCCAAACAAATCACTAGCGAAAAAATGGCAACACCATATTGTCCTTCCAACGAATCATCGGTAATCAACGGAATAATTAAACTCATCATCAAACAAATCGAAAATATATTTTTCAACGAAAAAAATGGTATCAATAAAATTAATCCAGCCGAAAATAAAATAACACCAATCCACCCACTGGCTGCCGAATAAATTAACCATTCGTTTGTTGGAATAAATCTTTCATAGTCTTGTGTTGTTGGATGAATTTGTTGGTGCCAGCTATTAATTTCATTTTTAAGATCGCCAAAACCAACACCGGCAAATGGATGATTTTTTGTAATAAACCAACCGGCTTTTATCGATAAAACCCTTGCCCCGTCTGATGATCCTGGTTCTAATATCCCTTTCGAATAATTATTAAAATCGTATAAAACATATTGCACACGATTATGTAATGTTGGAAAATTTTCATAAGCAATAAATGCAAGAGTGGTAATTGAAATTATTAATAACAAACTTATTTTTCTTGTTTCTTTTTTAAAAAGAAAATAAAAAATCATCACAACAATACTTACATACAAACAAAGCAACCCGGTTTTTGATGCAAGCAAATGCAAATAAATAATTAAAAAAATAGTTACAATTGCACTGATACTTTTTTCAATCTTAGATGATTCAATGATCATTTGCCAGTTCAATAAAATAATTGATAATGTTACCAACCAACTGAAACGAATATGATCATCATCCAAAATCGTGGGCATCACTTTGGCAACGAGGTACGATTTTGTGATAGCATCTTTATCATTCAAAAAATTAATCACACTCCATATACATCCAATCATCATAACAATATTCAACAACCAAATAATTTGTTTGATTTGTTTTTTATTCAGATCAATCGATAATAATCCAACACCAATTGTTATCAACGGAATTTTATTAATAAAACTTTGCAACCAGATATTTTTATCATTACTCCATAATCCTGAAATCAATACCGGAAGAATGATACAAACCGTTGCCATCAATAATCTTCGAATAATTATTTTATTTTTCTGATTCCAAAAAAACAAAAAGATCATTGTAACAGAAAGAAGCGATAGCGGTGCTCTTCCGGCTAAAAAACTAAGCACAAGCAAAATCACCATCAAAAATGATATTTGCTTTTTAGAAATATTTTTGAACAATGCTTTCATTAAGCAACTAAATTCGTGTTTACAAATTACATTAGCAATTCATGTGGCAGCAATTATTAAAAGAAATTCAGCAAGGTAACATCAAAGCCTTAGCCAGAACGATTTCGCTGGTTGAAAATGAATTTGAAAATTATTTCGAACTGCTGCAACAATTACCTGCCTCTTCCACAAAAATTATTGGCATCACAGGTCCGCCTGGCGCAGGCAAAAGTACATTGACAGATGCTTTGATCGGCGAAATGATCGCTCAACAAAAAAAAGTTGGTGTGTTATGTGTCGATCCGTCATCACCATTTAATTTAGGTGCTTTACTTGGCGATAGAATTAGAATGAGTGAATGGTATAATCATCCCGATGTTTTTATTCGTTCTTTGGCAACACGTGGAAGTTTGGGTGGATTGCATCCAAAAATTTTGGAGATCACCGATTTGATGAAAGCCTCAACTTTCGATTTTATTATCATTGAAACGGTTGGTGTTGGCCAAAGTGAAGTGGAGATTGCAGGATTAGCCGATGCAACGGTTGTTGTTGTTGTACCTGAAGCCGGTGATGAAGTACAAACGATGAAAGCAGGATTGATGGAGATCGCAGATATTTTTGTGGTGAATAAATCTGACAGACCTGATGCAGATATTTTTGTAAAAAATTTAAGAACTATCTTAACTCCTGCACATAAAAACGGAATACCGGTTATTAAAACAATTGCTTCGCAGAAAGAAGGTGTGAAAGAATTATTCGAAAAAATAATTGCGCATTTAAAAATTTCATCAACACCCGAAAGAAAATATTTGTTGATGGCTGAAAGAGCATTTCATTTAATTGAACAATATCGAATGAAGGATATCAGCAAAGAAACATTGCAAAAAGAAATAGAAACAAAACATTACACTAACTTGTATCAATTCATTCAACAATATTTTAAATAAAAATATGCAACCAAACATTTTTAAAAAAGGACCAACTGCAGTTCAAGTTGAAAAAGGAAAAACATATGCTTGGTGCACATGCGGACTTAGCGAAACGAATCCATTCTGCGATGGGCATCATAAAACTATTGAAGGATTTCCTTTTAAAAGTTTAAAATTTACTGCTGAAGAAGATGCTGAAGTTTGGTTGTGTAATTGTAAGCATACAAAGAACCCACCGTTTTGCGATGGCAATCATAAACATTTAAGTTCGATTTAAATTGAGCTAGATTCTTGCTCGGCAATGATTTGTTTTTCTTTTTTCCACCAGCGATAACCAATGAAACCCACAATGGCAAAGGGCATTACCATTAAATAAACGATGGCGCCATTCAATGCTTTTGCCGGACCTTCACCTAATTGTTCGGCTGTTTTTGTACAGATAGAACATTGTGCAATGGCAGTTTGAAAGATTGTAATGGAAAGGAATAGTATCAAAAACAGTTTCTTCATTCATCATTTATTTCGAAGCAAATATAGGCAGCTGAAAATTATTTTCTATCTTTCTAGTTCAACTATTTATTATGCAACACCGGAGAAAATTTTTACAACAAGCAACTTTATTAGCTGGGGCATTTTCTGCTAACAGTTTATTTAACCAATTGCATGCTGCCGAAATACAACAAGCACATCAGCGAGTTAAAGATTTATCGCCTGAAGCTGTTGCTGCCGATGAAGATTATTGGAGTGTAATTCAACAAGCATTTACAGTTAGTCCTAATATCATCAACTTAAATAATGGTGGCGTTAGTCCTTCGCCACGTGTTGTGCAGGAAGCTGTTGAACGTTATAATAAATTAACGAATGAAGGTCCATCATATTTTATGTGGCGAATATTGGATCAGGGAAGAGAACCACTTCGACAAAAATTAGCAGAGCTTGCCGGATGTAATCCAGAAGAAATTGCCATCAACAGAAATGCAACGGAATCTTTGAACACAGTGATTTTTGGATTGGATATGAAAGCAGGTGATGAAGTGATTGGTACGAAACAAGATTATCCAAACATGATCAATGCTTGGCGCCAACGCGAACAAAGAGATGGAATAAAATACAATCAGATCAGTTTTAATTTTCCGATCGAGAATGATGAAGAAATAGTTAGTGCTTATGAAAAAGCAATTACAGAAAAAACAAAAATTATTCATGTAACACATATCATTAATTGGGTTGGACAAATTATGCCGGTGAAAAAGATTTCGCAAATGGCGCATCGTCACGGCATTGAAGTTATTTGCGATTCGGCACATTCATTTGCGTTGTTGGATTTTAAAATTCCTGATCTCGAATGCGATTATTGGGGAACATCGTTACATAAATTTTTAAGTGCGCCAATCGGCAGCGGCATGTTATGGATTAAGAAAGACAAAATTGAAAAAATATGGCCATTGGTTTGTAATGACAGACCAAGAAGCCCTGATATCAGAAAGTTTGAAACCCTTGGTACACGAAGCTTTCCGATTGAACAGGGAATTGGTGAAGCAGTTAATTTTCAAAATGCAATTGGTAATAAAAGAAAAGAAGAACGCATTCGTTATTTAAAAAATTATTGGGCCGAAAGAGTAAGTGTAATTCCGAAAGTAAAAATTAATACTTCTTTAAAACCGCAATATTCATGTTCTATTTGCGGTGTTAGTATTGATGGAATGACGCCAGGTGAATTAGACAATGCTTTATTCAACACTTATAAAATTCATACGGTTGGAATTGTTTGGGAAAACATTAGTTGTGTTAGAATTACACCACATGTTTATACAAGAATTGAAGACTTAAATAAATTAGTGAGAGCCATTGAAGAGATTGCGAAGAAATAAAATTGCTGCATTTTTATTTCACAGTACAAGAGTGCGACGCAACGAAGATGCCATGAAATACTAATGCTCGCAACAAAATAATTTTACAAATCTCCCAACTGCGGTCGCAACAAAATTTCTTCCACACAAGCTTGTGCTGATAATTGCGATGCAGCAAAAACCATTTTAGCAACATCATCTGCTTCCATAATTCTTTTGGGATCAATACCAGATTTACTCCAACTATCTGTATAAGCAGCACCTGGCAACACAGACGTAACTTTTATATTGAACTCTTTTAATTCTTCGCGTAAATTTTTACTGAAACCAAGTAACGCAAATTTGCTGATGCTGTAACTGCCGCCATTTTTATAAGCTTGCAAAGAAGCGATGGAACAAATATTAAAAATATGTCCGCTTTTATTTTTAATCATTGCCGGCAGCAATACTCTCGTCAAATAATAAGCACTATATAAATTTGTTTCGATCATTTTTTCTAATATGCCATCTTCTTCGGAATGAACTGAACCCGGTAAAAATCTTCCTGCATTATTTACAACAATATCCGCAACGCCAAATGATGAACACCATGCAGCAAACTCTTGCACAGCTAGCTTTTGACGCATATCGGTGACTTTTGTGTGAACAGTTGATTGAGGAAATTGTTGGCGTAATTCGTTTGCTGTTGCATTCAGCTGATCTTCATTTCTTGCACATAAAAACAAAGTATTATTTGCAGCTGCAAACTGTTTTGCAATGGCTTTACCAATTCCCTTTGAAGCACCTGTTATAATAATATTCATAGTTAATTTATATTTTGCCTTTAGATTTGACGCAACAAATATCGCATCATCATTTTTAATTTAATACATGGCTTATAAACATTTGTTCTTCGACCTTGATCATACACTCTGGGATTTTGAAATGAATACAAAAGAAACTTTGCAGGATTTGTATGCACTCAATGCTTTGAAAGAAAGAGGTATAAATGATTTTGACATTTTTTTTTCGAAATACAGTCATCATAATCACCAACTGTGGGACAAATACACAAAGGGTTTAATTAAGCAGGATGAATTAAGATGGAAAAGAATGTGGTTGGCTTTACTGGATTTTAAAATTGCTGATGAAGTTTTGGCAAAGAATATTGCCGTTCAATATTTAGATATTCTTCCTACAAAAAAAAACCTGTTTCCTTACACTTTTGAAATATTGGATTATTTAAAAAACAAAAGTTACATCATGCATTTAATAACCAATGGTTTTGAAAATGTACAATATAATAAATTACGCAACAGTAATCTTACCAATTATTTTGTTGAAGTAATTACATCAGAAGCAAGTAATAGTTTAAAACCTAACAAAGAAATTTTTGAATATGCTTTGCAGAAATCCGGAGCAACGCTTGAGGAAAGTATAATGATCGGAGATAATTTGGATGCCGATATTCAGGGCGGCATTAATGCAGGAATGGATACCATTTTTGTAAACCACTTAAAAGTTGAACCACATATTCATGCCACTTATGTTATTCATCATTTAAAGGAATTAGAAAATATTTTATAAATAAAAATGCCTCGAAATTTCGAGGCATTTTTATTTATATTAATCTTTTTTCTTGGTATCTTTTTTATCACAGCATTTGGCATCTTTGTCTTTGCTATCCATTGTGCATTTTTCTTTTCCTTTTTTGCAACATTCTTTTTTACATTCCTTTTTGTCTTTGTTTGTGTCTTGAGCAAATGCAATTCCTGTTACTAAAAAAGCAGCAACAGCAATTATCAATAGTTTTTTCATGATTCAAATTTTTAAATGATAAACAATTTTTTGTGTTTTATAAAAGTATAACAATTTGAAATGTGAAAACTGCAGTTCTGAAATTTTTAACTCTCTTTTTGATGAACGGCATTAAATCCAATGTGCCAACACCGAAACACCACCTTTTACTTTTTGATTTATTTCAACATCAATTTTAGTTCCAACAGGCAACAACACATCTACTCTGCTGCCAAATTTTATAAAACCAAATTCATGATTTTGTTTTACATGCTGACCAATACTTGTATAATTACAAATTCTTTTTGCCAATGCACCGGCAATTTGTTTATATAAAATGGTACCGTAATTATTTTTTACAGCCACACTCCATCTTTCATTTTCGGTTGACGATTTTGGATGCCATGCCACCAAATATTTTCCTTTGTGGTATTGATTATAAATAACTTCGCCACTCATTGGATTTCTATTTACATGCACGTTAGCCGGGCTCATAAAAATACTTACCTGAATACGTTTGTCTTTAAAATATTCTTCATCAATTATTTCTTCTATCACAACCACTTTGCCATCAGCCGGACAAATAATTTGATGATCGTCCTTAGTCAATTTTCTTTCAGGTATTCTGAAAAATGAAATTAGAAACAACAATAAAAATAAGGAGACTAAAAAAATTGAAATAGAAAGCCAGTATAGCTGCGAACTGATAAAAGCAAATGAAATAAAATTCAACACACCAAAAATAATTGTTGCAATGGCAATGGTTCGGTAACCTTCTCTGTGAACAGTCATCATTAAAAATTGAAACACAAATATAATTGAAAGCGATGTAACGAAATTTTGAATACTGATTAATTAAATAAACAATTTAATAAATAACCATACAAAAGGGGTTGCAATTAACAAAGAATCGAAGCGATCTAAAAATCCACCATGCCCCGGCATAAAACTGCCACTGTCTTTTACATTGGCCATGCGTTTTATTTTACTTTCCAACAAATCTCCGAAAGTGCCTGCCACAGCAGATATTAAAGCAATGATTAAAATATTTTTGTCGATATTTTTTGTGATGAGATAAGAAACTAAACCAATCACCGCAACCGATAAAATCACACCGCCAATAGTTCCTTCCCAGGTTTTTTTAGGAGATATTTTTGATAGTGGTGTTTTGCCAATGAATGAACCAACGATGTATGCCATCGTATCATTTATCCAAATTGAAATAATCACTAAAATAACAAATAGCGATGCTCCAAAAGTTCCAATATGAGGATCATAAAATCTTGTACTGATACCAATCATCAATCCCCAGCTTAAAGAAATATAAATTAAACCCAACAACGAATAACCGATCAATTTTATATTCAATTGTTTTTTAAAAACAATTTCTTTTCCTAAAAATAAAATGGAAATAATTAATCCTGCTATCCAGCCAATTCCTTTTAATTCTATACGATTAATTCTATAAGCATAGTTCGTCATCCACATCATAAAACAAAAACCTAACAACATGATGCTGTATTTATGAAACGAATTTATTTGCTTATAATCTTCATCGATCAAACCAATTAATTTTTGATATTCTATCCAGCAACCAAAATGAATGATGGTAAATAAAATAAAAAAAGTCCAATTATTAATTAATAATCCTGAAAGCATCACCACCGCAAACACAATAGCAGTAAGGGTTCTGGTTTTAAATGTTTGAAGATTGAATGCCATGTTACTTAATGAGTGATTGAATGAATAGTAGAATGTATTTGTTTATACAATAAATATTATGATTGCATTATTCGAACGGATTATCACTTGGTGAAAAAGTATTATCAATTTTATCAGCACCAATACGAACACTTGCCATCTTAAATGATTTCATTAGTTGAATCATAAAAATTATTCCAATTATCACTAATAAAATTGTTGTAATTGCAGAAGGTGGTCCCGAAAAAAATGGCATATTATCATTCAACGCTTCTTTTGGAATTTTTCCATTTTTACTCATAGCATATAATTGAGTAACTGCAATTCCGTTATTTAAACAATGCGCTAAAATGTTTAACCAAATATTTTTGCCATAATAAAACAACAGTCCCAAAATAACACCCAGTGCGGCTCTTGGCAAAAATCCAAAATAACTTACATGCACCGCACTAAATAAAATACTCGTAACAATAATGCCTATCCAAACATTGCCAAACCATTTTATAAATAATTGTTGAAAGCCGCCACGAAATAAAACTTCTTCAAAAATGGCGGGTGCCACTGCAATAACTATCATTGTAAAAATATAATCCCAAGCTGTTTTCATGCTTGCCATTGCCATTACTTGTTCAGAATAATCATCTTCCCATTTATGAAATGTTGATGCTAATTTTTTCGGGATAGGAATGATCTCATTTAATTCTCCCAAAGCGCCACTTAAAAATAATCCTACACAAGCAATAAGTATAACTAACAAAATTTGTTTTGCGCTGACCAAGGATCTAAAACCTAAATGTTGCAATGGTTTTTTATTAACAATCATCGCATAAAAAAATGTTGGTAGAAAAAACATTCCGAATGAAAGTGCCAACTGCATTGCTTTTAATGGATTGGCATAAACAGGATTCATCATGTCTTTTTCAATACCGGCCGTAGGAAATTTTCCGGTCATCATCATCCATACAACCATACCAAATAAACTTCCTGCAATTAATCCACAACCAATCAATCCCATCAATATTCCAAACTGCCAGAAATAACTGATTCGTGGTTTATTTTTTTTTGTAATAAATGTTGATTGTTCTACAATGTTTGTCTCTTGATCAACTATATTTTCTATCGGTTCGTCCGGACTCATAAATATTTTCTTATAATAATTGAATGTAAATTTGCAACTCTTTCCGAATTGGAAAGGTAATAGTTTTGATGAATGGTAAAAATAGGCAACATAGAACTTCCCGATTTTCCTTTGTTACTCGCACCCATGGAGGATGTTAGCGATCCACCATTTCGTGCAGTGTGCAAGGAAAATGGTGCAGATTTAATGTATACCGAATTTATTTCAAGCGAAGGATTAATTCGTGATGCAATGAAGAGCCGTCAAAAACTAGACATATTCGATTACGAACGTCCCATCGGTATTCAAATTTTTGGTGGCGATGAAGAAGCAATGGCATTAAGTGCAAAAATTGTTTCGGTGGTGCAACCAGATCTCGTTGATATTAATTTTGGTTGTCCTGTAAAAAAAGTGGTGACAAAAGGCGCAGGTGCCGGCGTGTTGAAAGATATTGATATGATGGTTAAATTAACCGAAGCTGTTGTTCGTTCAACATCATTACCTGTTACTGTAAAAACAAGATTGGGTTGGGATGAACAAACAAAAAATATTGAAGAAGTTGCCGAGCGTTTGCAGGATGTTGGCATTAAAGCATTAAGCATTCATGGTCGCACACGATCTCAAATGTATAAAGGTCATGCCGATTGGACATTGATCGCAAAAGTGAAAAATAATCCACGAATTAATATTCCAATTTTTGGTAATGGCGATATCGATTCTGCACACAAAGCCGTTGAATATAAAAATCGTTATGGCGTTGATGGTATCATGATTGGTCGTGCAGCTATCGGTTATCCATGGATCTTTTCCGAAATAAAATATTTTCTGCAACATGGCGAAATGCCCGCCCCACCTGACATTCATCAAAGAATGACTGTTATCAGAAAACATTTATACAAAAGTATCGAATGGAAAAAAGGCATGTCGGGCATTTTAGAAATGCGTAGTCATTATGCAAATTATTTAAAAGGCTTCCCCGACATAAAACAATTCCGTAATAAATTAGTGCAATTAAAAACGGTGGAAGAAATTGAAGAAACGCTTAGTGAAATTGAAACAAAATATTCCGGATTAGCAATTGCAAGAATTCCCATCGAATTAATTAATTACCACGAAAAATGTCCGTTGTAATTTTTTTGTAGCCGGCTTTTGAATTTCAATTTAGCTACTGTTGCGTCGCACTCTTGTACTGTAAGAATTCTATTCAACAAAAAACTTTGGAACACAATTTTATTTTATTGCAGCAATAACTTTTTTATTTAGCGGAGAAATAGTTTGTGCAAAAAAATTAGTGAGCACACCATTTTCATTAATTACATATTTCGAAAAATTCCAAACAGGTGGTTGATTACACCAACCATTTTTTGTTGAATCACTTAGCCATTTGAAAACTTCATTTTGTTCAACACCTTTAACCACGTGGCTTTTCTTCATCAATTGAAAACTCAAACCAAAATTAATTTTACAAAAGCTGGCAATTTCATCATCTTTCTTTTTTTCCTGTTCTTTAAAATCGTTTGCAGGAAAACCAAGTATCACTAAATTATCCTTGTATTGTTGATGTAATTTTTCTAACTCATCATATTGAGCCGTAAAACCACAATCGCTTGCGGTGTTTACTATCATTATTTTTTTTCCTTTAAATTTTTCGAAACTTATCGTATCACCATTATTTGCAATGGCTTTCAATTCATAAAAAGAAACAGAAGGTTGTATAAATTTATTGTTAGCCAATGCTGCATGTTTTGATGGAAATACTTTTCCAAAAAACATTACAACAGGATAAATAGTTTTTAATATCGATTGTCGTAACGTCATATCTTTTTGTTTGATGAATAACAATGCAACAAGCAAAATAGCTGTAATGATGAAAATTTTTTTCATGCTATCGGAATATCCATTTAAATAATTTCAATCTGCCTTTGAATGATGGATATTTTATAAACGGATCAAACCAATTCGGTGTTTTTAAAACACCTTTCAATCTAGTGAAAGTATCAAACGTAAACTTGCCGTGATAAGCCCCCATACCGCTCTTGCCAACACCCCCAAAAGGCAGATTGTGATTGGTAAAATGCCAATCGGCATTATTGATACAACCACCACCAAACGGCACAGCTTTTATCCATTCGTTTTCAGTTTTTTTATTCGTTGTAAATAAATAAAATGCCAATGGATTTTCATTTTGTTTGATGATTTGCAAAGCTTCTTCTTGGGTTGAATAAGAAATGATTGGCAATATCGGACCGAAGATTTCTTCCTTCATCAATGATGAATCCAAAGAAATATTATCTATTAATGTTGGTGCAATAAATAGTTTGCTTTTATCATGATTGCCGCCAAAAATTATTTTCCCTTCATTCAAATAACTAACCAGAGTATCAAATCTTTTTTCATTAATTATTTTCCCATAATCATAACTGGTTGAAGCATCAGTTGTATAAAATTTTTCGATGGTTGATTTTAATTTATTTATCAATTCTTCTTGCACAGATTGATGAACCAAAACATAATCGGGTGCAATACAAGTTTGTCCAACATTAATAAATTTTCCCAACACAATTCTTCTTGCAGCAGTTGATAAATTTGCATCAGCTTCAACTATACAAGGACTTTTGCCGCCCAATTCCAATGTAACAGGAACTAAATTTTCGGCAGCCATTTTATAAATCGCTTTACCAACAGGAATGCTGCCGGTATAAAAAACATGATCGAAACGAAATGATTGCATCATCGCAGAAACTTCAGTTGCACCATCGCCCTGAACACAATAGATATATTCATCAGGGAAAATTTCTGTAATTATTTTATCTATGATACCAGCTGTTGCAACGGCAAATTCACTTGGTTTTATTACTGCAACATTTCCTCCTGCAATGGCGCCGATCAAAGGATTCATCATTAATTGAAATGGATAATTCCATGGACTGATAATTAATACAACGCCTAAAGCATCTCTATATATTTTACTGGATGATGGAAGATTTGCCAAATCGGTGCTAACATATTTTGGCGCCATCCAATTACTTAAATTTTTGATGGCAAGATTTATTTCACTTAAAACCAAACCAATTTCTGTGGTATATGCTTCTTCTTTACTTTTCTTTAAATCAGAATATAATGCAGCGCTAATTTCAGTTTCATATTTTAATACGGCCTGCTTTAGTAATTGCAATTGTTTTTTTCGAAACTGATACGGTTTGGTAACTCCCGTTTCAAAATGATTTCGCATATTTTGTAATTGCTGCATATCAACGTTAGGCATAATGATTTTTTTAAGTAAAATAAATCAACAACAAAAATTAGAATTGTTGTTTGCACAAAACAAGATAGTAAATATTGTGGCATTACATAAACTGTATGTGTTAAGTTTAAAGCACAGAAAACTTGTTTGCTGGGTTATAAAAGAAAAGCCGCAACTCAAATAATTAATTTGAATTGCGGCATATTTATTTTAATCAGACTTTTTATTAGTCACAAGAAACATTACAGCCTGAAGTTGGTTTACCAACAAGCTCCATATCATATCCTTTGTTAAGACTTACCCAAAATACTTTGGTTGTGTAATAATGATGAATTACTAATTGATTGTTTTTACAGCACGAAAAATCCATATTACTGTTATACTGTTTACCAAACATATTTGTATAAGGTGAAGAAATAGCAAATGCTACCGTTAAAAACACGAGTCCGATTGCAAACTTTAATTTGTTAAGCATATAAAATGATTTCGTCAGGATTAAAATATCTAATCAAATTCTAACACTGATTGTTTGTTATGCTTATTATTCAAAGTGTATACCAATGCAAAGAGTAGCTGATAATGAACGATTTAAAAAAGTAGAAAATAGTTTATTGTTCCAGAAACAGGAAGAACGTTCCATTTAACAGATTTCACATTTGAATTTATTAAAAGCAGTTCTCGTTTTTTTATAACCTATCAAAATATTTTCTTCGATAATTATTCTTAAATCTTTATTTTCATTCCATCATATTAACGATTGACAATGAAAAAAGATCAACTCAAACAACCAGTTCAAAACAATTCACGCAGAAATTTTATTCGCAATGCAGCAATTGTTGCAACAGGTTTTTACATTATTCCACGACATGTTTTAGGAAGAGGTTTTATTGCACCGAGTGATAAATTATCAATTGCGGGCATTGGTGCCGGTGGTAAAGGATCAAGTGATTTATTTAATTTTTATCAAAGTGGTAAAGCAGAAATCTTTGCGCTTTGCGATGTTGACGACAGACAAAGTATTGGCAGTCGCAAACGTTATCCTAACGCAAAATATTATAAAGATTTCCGTGAGATGTTAGATAAAGAACATAAAAATATTGATGCGGTTTCTGTTTCAACACCCGATCATATGCACGCTGCACAAGCCATGGCAGCAATGCAATTAGGTAAACATGTGTATGTTCAAAAACCAATTGCACATGATATTTATGAAGCAAGAATGATGACACAAGCTGCTCATAAATACAAAGTAGTTACACAAATGGGAAATCAAGGTTCGTCAGGTGATGGTGTTCGTCAATTGCGTGAATGGTTTGATGCAGGAATTATTGGTGACGTACATACTGTTTATTGTTTTACTGACAGACCCGTTTGGCCTCAAGGAGTTAAATGGCCCGATAAAGCACCAACTATTCCATCGCAATTAGATTGGGATCTATGGCAGGGCACAGCTCCTTATAAAGATTATGTTGATGGATTATTACCTTTTAATTGGCGTGGATGGTGGGATTATGGTACGGGTGCATTGGGTGATATGGGCTGTCATATTATTGAAGCGCCATTTAGAGTTTTAGGATTAGGTTATCCAACAGAAGCTGAATGCAGCGTTGCAACTCGTTATGTTCAACCTTGGCAAAGAGCTTATTTTCCTGAGAGCGGACCAACATCTTCTCACATCACACTTACTTTCAAAGGCAAATCACATGATATAAAATTGCACTGGATGGATGGAGGTATTCAACCAGAACGTCCTGAAGAATTAGGCGCAAATGAAATATTTGGTGATGGTGGTAATGCTATTTTATTTATTGGAACAAAAGGAAAAATGTTGGCCGATACTTATGGCGCAAATCCAAGACTGTTGCCACTTTCACGCAACGAAC
>CAIQDX010000132.1 GCA_903870685.1 uncultured Chitinophagaceae bacterium
ATGTATGTTAGTTCTGATGCCGGCACCGGCGTTGGTTATACTTACATGCACATTCGTGGAAGCGATGCAACACGCATCAATGTTACATTAAATGGAATTCCTTATAACGATGCAGAAAGTCAGGGAACTTATTTTGTTGATCTGCCCGATTTTTCTTCATCCGTAAATTCAATTCAAATTCAAAGAGGTGTTGGTACATCATCAAACGGAACGGGTGCATTTGGTGCCACCATTAATTTATCGACCAACGAATTCAACGAAAAACCTTATGCCGAAATAAACAATACTTACGGTTCTTTCAACACATGGAAGAATACCATCAAAGCCGGAAGTGGCTTGCTGGGCGGGCATTTCACGGTTGATGCAAGAGTAAGTAATATTACCAGCGATGGGTATATTGACAGAGCATCAAGTAATCTTCAATCATTTGCATTCTCTGCAGCGTATATCAATAAAAATTCTTCACTGCGATTTAATATTTTTTCAGGAAAAGAAAAAACATATCAAGCTTGGTATGGTGTGCCCGATTATTTATTAGCAACCGATAGAACATATAATCCTGCAGGAACTGAAAAACCGGGCACACCTTATAGCAACGAAACAGATAATTATTGGCAAGATCATTATCAATTATTTTTTAATCACTCATTCAATACTAAATGGAGTTTTAATACTGCTATCTTTTTAACTTACGGAAGAGGTTATTATGAGGAATATAAAGCTGCGCAGGCTTTTACCGATTATAATTTACCTGTTATTGGAAATGATACAACCGATTTAATTCGTCAACGTTGGTTAAGTAATTATTTCTACGGACAAATTGTATCGCTTCAATACAAAAATAAAAATGATGAATTTATCATTGGTGGTGGTTGGACAAGATATGATGGCCAGCATTACGGAAAAGTAATCTGGACACAGGTTGGCAATGTTTCTGATTTTGAATATTACCGTTATCCAGCTTTAAAAACCGATGAAAATATTTATGCAAAATGGCAACATAAAATCAATAACCATTTTTCAACTTATGCCGATTTGCAATACCATCATATTTATCACAGCATGACCGGTTTTGAAGGTAATGCTGATTTGCATATTGGAAGATCATTCGATTTTATAAATCCAAAAGCAGGTATTACTTATTACAACAACGGAACACAAATATTTTTAAGTTATGCGTTGGGGCAAAAAGAACCAAACCGCGACGATTTTCAGGCAAGTCTTTTACAACAACCTTCTGCAGAAAAATTAAATGATTTTGAATTAGGAATTGAAAAGAAAAATAATAATTATCATGTTGGCGCAACGGTGTATTATATGTTGTACAAAGATCAATTAGTATTAACCGGAAAAATAAATGATGTTGGTTCGTACACACGTACTAATGTTCCAAACAGTTATCGTTTGGGTATTGAATTACAAAGCGGCTATATTTTTACAAAATGGCTGAATGCCAATGTCAACCTTAGTTTCAGCCGAAATAAAATAAAAGATTTTACTGAGTTTATAGATAATTGGGATTACGGTTTACAAAATACAGTTGTGCATCACAACACCGACATTTCTTTTTCACCATCAGTTATTGGCGGTGCAACTATTAATATTTTGCCCGCAAAAAATTTTGAAATTGGTTTGTTATGTAAATACGTTAGCAAACAATATTTAGACAATGCACAAAACGAAGATCGTATCCTCAATTCGTTTTACACACAGGATATCAAATTTAATTACACCATAAAAAATAAAATTTTTAAAGAGTGGAATTTTATTGCGCAGGTAAATAATGTATTCAATAAAAAATACGAACCCAATGGTTGGACCTACGCTTACATTTCCAATGGCGCATTAACCACATCAAATGGTTATTATCCGATGGCTGGAACAAATATTTTATTCGGATTGAATATTAAATTGTAACAACCTACCATATTTCTTAATCTTTTTTTACACCAGCTATTTTGTAATGGTTGGTGTTTTTTTATTTTGGCTCTCATCATATCATTAACCTTTTTTAAACTGCTTTTCACCGTTCATAATAAATCAATTTTAAAAAAAGTATTTTTTATCAACTGCATTCTTATCTTTAAGAATCTTTTTCTAAAACCCGAAAATACATCATGAAAAAAATTTTAATTGCAGCTGCTTTACTTGTTAGCATAACAAGTTTTGCGCAACAAAAAGACAGTGTACCTTCTACCAATGGAAGACCTGGGCTGAACCTAAATAACTTAGGCATACGTCCACCTGCCACTGCTCCAAAACCTTACAAAGAAGTAATAACTGATAAAGCTGTTACTAAAAAAGGATTATTTACAGTTCATAAAGTAGAAGATAAATACTACTTCGAAATAAATGATTCTTTATTAGGCAGGGAAGTTTTAGCAGTTACGCGTTTTGTGAAAGTGCCTGCTGGTGCGGGTTATGGAGGAGAAATTGCAAATCAACAAACACTTAGTTTTCAAAAAGGAATTGGTAATACAATTTTTCTTAGAGTAATTACTTTAATTAATACTGCAGATTCTACAACAGATATTTATAAAGCCGTTTCAAATTCTAATGTTAATACAATTGCACAGGCATTTCCAATTGCTGCATTTAGTAAAGACAGCACTGGAACTGTTATTGAAGTAACTGATTTCTTTAAAGGGGATAATCAACCTGTAAGTATAAATGCAAATATTAAAAGAAGATATAGTTTAACAGCTTTAGCACCCGACAGATCTTTTATTCAAAAGATTTCTACTTTTCCAATCAACACCGAAATAAGAACAATAAAAACATTCTCATCTTCTTCTGGAATGGGCATGCCTGTAGCACCATCACCATTCCCATCTGCATCATTACCTGCTGCAAATGCATCGGGGGCAGTAACAATCGAATTAAATACTTCGTTATTATTATTGCCTAAAACACCAATGGCACATAGAGTTGCTGATAAACGTGTTGGTTATTTTACTGATGATTTTGTAAAATATTCTGATGATCAACAACAAGTAGAAAATAAAGAATTTGCTGTTCGTTGGCGTTTAGAACCAAAAGATGGCGAATATGATAAATGGTTAAAAGGAGAAATAGTTGAACCAAAAAAACCAATCATTTATTATATCGATCCAGCCACTCCAAAACAATGGCGTAAATATTTAATTGCAGGAATCAATGATTGGCAAAAAGCTTTTGAAAAAGCAGGTTTTAAAAATGCCATCATGGGAAAAGAATGGCCTGAAAATGATTCTACAATGAGTACAGAAGATGCACGTTTTTCTGTAGTTAGATATTTTGCATCTGATATTGAAAATGCTTACGGACCAAATGTTCATGATCCTCGAAGTGGTGAAATTTTAGAAAGTCATATTGGTTGGTATCATAATGTTATGAAGTTGGTACATGATTGGTATATGATTCAAACTGCAGCAATTGATCCACGTGCAAGAAGTATGAAATTTAGTGACGAATTGATGGGTGATTTAATTCGTTTCGTTTCTTCTCACGAAGTTGGTCATACACTTGGTTTACGTCACAACATGGGAAGCAGTAGTAAAACTCCAGTTGAAAAATTAAGAGATAAAGCTTGGGTAGAAGCTAATGGACATACTGCATCTATCATGGACTATGCACGTTTTAATTATGTTGCACAACCGGAAGATAATATTAGCAAAGCAGGATTATATCCACGCATTGGCGATTATGATTTGTGGGCGATTAAATGGGGCTATGGATTTATTTCAGGTGCTACTGATGAAGACCAAAAGAAAGTAAGCAGCAAAATGATCATTGAAGCTTATAAAAATAATCCCCGTACTTGGTTTGGCACTTATGAAAGTGGTAACCCTGCCGATCCAAGAGCACAAAGCGAAGACTTAAGCGACAACGCCGTTAAAGCAAGTGAATATGGTATTAAGAACTTGCAACGTATCTTACCTAAACTTCCAGAGTATACTTTTGAAGAAGCTGATTTGAATGAAAACATTGCAGAAATTTATACGCAATTAATTGGTCAGTTCCGCCGCTACATGGGACATGTTACAAAAAATGTTGGTGGTATTTATGAAACATTCAAAAGCTCCGATGAAAAAGGAGATGTGTATGAAATAGTTCCTAAAGCATATCAAAAACAAGCGGTTGCTTTTTTAAACAAACAATTATTCGAAACACCAAAATGGTTAATTGCAAAAGATATCTGGAACAAGTTTAATAATCCAATTGCACTCGATCCTGTTGCATCTGCACAAGAAAGTACTTTATCGAGTTTAATAAGTACAGACAGAATGAACCGTATGCAAATTTGTATGGAACGTTTTGGTGCCGATAAAGCTTATAATGCAATGGAATTATTGAATGATGTTCAAAATGATTTATTCAGCGAATTAAGCAGCAACAAACCAATAGATGAATACAGAAGAATTTTGCAAAAGAGTTATACAGAAAAACTTTGCGCAATTATAAATCCTGTTGGTTCAACAACAATAACTATTCAGGGAATGTCTTTTGGCGTAGGTGTTGATTTAAAACGCAGTGATGTTCCTGCAATTGTTAGAGCACAATTAGTTGATTTACGCAGTAAAATAAATACAGCAGCATCAACTGCTTCTGATAAGATGAGTAAAGTACATTTATTGGATTTAAGTCAAAAAATTAAAAATGCTTTAGATCCTAAATCATAATTAATTATTTATTAAATTAAAAGCTCCGGTATTAAAAATACCGGAGCTTTTTTATTTAAATAACAGTTCACTACTTTTTAGAAAAGGATACTAAATTAATTTTACTAACTTGGTACGATTAATATTTTCTTCGCATGGCAACCATTTATCATCGAATCAACATCTTTTCCAATAAAGCCACTATATATCAAGCCATCACAACACAAGGAGGCTTATCACGTTGGTGGATCGCCGATTGTATTGCAAAAGCTGAATTAGGTTTTGTGAATGAATTTGTGGTGAATGAAAAATTAATTAATAAAATGAAGATCATCGATCTTAAACCTAATGAACGTGTTGAATGGGAATGTATAGAAAGCCATGCTGAATGGGTTGGTACAAAAATACTTTTTGAAATTGAAGAAACCGATGGTGTATTGTATTTAGATTTTAAGCATAGCGGATGGAAAAAACAATCAAAGTTTTGCGGATTCTGTAATTTTAATTGGGGCAAACATTTATTGATGCTTAAAAATTTATGCGAAACTGGAACTGTATAAAATAAAATGCCTGCTATAAATTATTTATAACAGGCATTCAAAAAAGTATAAGATTTTATTTTACAAACTTCGCTTGCCAATCTAACATCCCTCCAACAACATTCGAAACATTTGTAAAACCAAATTGCTCCAAAATCATACAGGCTTGTCCGCTTCTATTCCCACTTCGGCAATAAATCAAAACTTCTTTATTGCGCAAATCCTCAATATCTTCTATTTGCATTGCTTGCACTTTTCCCAAAGGCAATAAAATTCCGCCAATATTAAAATCAGCATTTTCATGTGGTTCACGAACATCAAGAAGATTTAATTTTTCTCCGGCATCTAATCTTGCTTTAACTTCTTCAACTGTAATTGTCTTCATTAATTATTTTTTAGTGTGATGAAATAGTATCTCTTAACGGAGCAGTGCTGCTGATGTAAACATCAATTAGTTGTCCGGATTTAATTTTATTAATTATTTTTTGACCAGGATTAGGCTCTGCTGAAACCTCTGGATTTTGACGAACAATAAATGCATTCGCAGTATCTTTTATCGCATCAACCGGAACAACAGAACCAATATTTAATCCCAAAGAAATTAATTGATTTCTTGCTTGAGTTAAAGTCAATCCAAACAACTGAGGTACGGATAGATCTCCGGCACCTTCGCCTGTTCCCAGCACTAAATTAATAACACTACCTAATGGAATTTTTGTTCCTTCTTTAATAACCTCATCATTGAATCGCTGCTCCAGCACTGCATTTCGAGCGATATCTGGTCTGTAATAAGTATCACCCATTTTCAATCCTAAACTTGTTAAATACATTTCGGCACTACGACTTGAAAAGCCAACTAAATTCGGCATTGTTACTTGAGGTGGAACTGAACGATTAACCGTTAAATAAATAGTGCGACCGTTTTTTACCATCGCATCTGCTTCTGGAGATTGTTTCACTACACTTAATGCACCGATTGTATTATCGTAAACCGAATCAGCAATTTCAACAGCAAAACCTTTAGCACCTAAATTTATTCTTGCTGCATCAATATTTTGTGTAACAACTGATGGTACTTTCTCGTATTTATTATGACCGGTTATCCAGTCGAGCATTAAAAAAAAAGAAATAATCAGTATTATTAAAATAATAATACCGGCTAGGATATTTGCCCACAATGGTTTTGATGTGATGAATTTAAACACTTATTTATTTTTGATGATCGGCTATAATTCAAAATTGAATATAGAATAATTTTAAAAAACTAAATTCTTAATTTTTATTTATACTAATGCTTCTTCAATTACAGCTGTATAAAAATCTTTTAAACTCCAGCCATTTACTTTTACTTGTTGCGGAATAACACTTGCTTCACTTTGTCCAGGCACAGTATTTACTTCCAGCATGTATGGTTCATTTTTTTGTTCGTTGTAAATAAAATCAATTCGTACAACACCTCTGCAATTTAAAATTTCATAGACTCTTTTTGCAGCTGTTCTTAATTTATCTGCTACAGTTTTATCAATTTTTGCAGGAGTAATCTCTTCACTCTTACCCTGATATTTTGCTTCAAAATCAAAGAATTCATTGTGTGTTATAACTTCTGTAATCGGTAATACAATGATCTCTCCTTTTGTTTTAAATACACCAATCGTATATTCTCTTCCACTGATAAATTCTTCAATCAATATCTGATCATCTTCTTTAAAAGCTTTATCCAATGCGGCTTGCAGCTCATCAGCTTTATTAACTTTACTCATTCCAATACTGCTACCACCATTATTTGGTTTTACAAAAACAGGCAATTGTAATTGCGATAAAATTTGTTGCGATGATAATGGAGTATGCTTAAAGAGATGTAAACTTTTTGCAACATTAATTCCACCAAATGCAGCTACAGCAACAGTATATCTTTTATTAAATGTTAATGCCGAAGTTGCTGCATCACAACTGGTGTAAGGTAAATTTAGCATATCAAAATAGCCTTGTAATTTTCCATCTTCACCTGGTGTGCCGTGAATACATAATAACACAGCATCGAAATTTATTTTTTGTCCATTATCAATAATTGAAAAATCATCTCGTTTAATTTCTGAACGTTTATCATCTACAGATACATACCACCAGCCTAAAGGGTTGATATCAATTTTATAAACATCAAATTTTTCTCTGTCAATATTATTGCTAACAGTGATGGCACTTTTATAACTGATCACAGCTTCTCCGCTTAATCCACCAGTAACCAATGCAATTTTTTTCTTCATGAATAATTTTTAAAGACCAAATATAATGATGAAAAAAGCGACGAAGAAGATTGAAAAAAAATTTCTTTTACAGGTGTAATCATTAAAAACAAAAAGGTGAAGAAACTGCCCGCTTCTTCACCTCACGTTAACGGGAAATATCACCCGCTGTTACTCGATGTTGCCGTCTTGTAGCAACAATTATTGATACATTAAAGCTACCAACAAAAACGTTTCTGTGCAAGCTTTTCATCGAAAAAAGTTTAGCACATTCTGAGACTAAATTAGCTATGTAATTTGTCTTTCTTAGCGATTAATGAATCAACTGTTTCTTGATAAGCTTCATCAGGTACGCAACAATCAACCGGACAAACAGAAGCGCATTGAGGTTCTTCATGAAAACCTTGGCACTCTGTACATTTATTTGGCACAATATAATATGTGTCAACTGCAAGTGCTGCATTTTTAGCATCAACATCAACGGAAGATCCATCCATTAAAGTGTAGCTTCCTTTTACAGTGGTACCATCAGCAATTGCCCATTCTACACCACCTTCGTAAATAGCGTTGTTAGGACATTCGGGCTCGCAAGCACCACAATTAATACATTCGTCAGTAATCTTAATTGCCATAAATTTAATTTTGTTTGTGAAAATTTGGTTACGCAAAAATAAAATCAAAAACAATACAGTTCATGGAATTACAAGAAAGAATTAATTTATTAGTCCGATTGGGACAATATATGCTTAGCGAAAATGAAGAATGGATGGCAATAAAAGAACGCGCTTCGAGAGAAAACCCATGGTTTGTACCACAATTTATTGAACTGGCAATTTCTAATATTTGCAGCGAATTTTTGCAAAAAGAAAAACTGGAAACATGGGCTGAAAGCTACAACCTGAAAGCATTTCAGGCTGATGAAGCTTTAGTAGGAATTGTAATGGCAGGTAATATTCCACTAGTAGGTTTCCATGATTTTTTATGCGTTTTATTATGCGGAAAACGCATGATGATTAAAGCTTCTTCGAAAGATGAGATCCTCATCAAACATATCGTGAAAAAATTACTGGAATTGGAAGAACCTGTAGAAGATAGAATCAATTTTGCCCAAAATTTGAAAGGTTGCGATGCTTATATTGCCACTGGCAGTAATAACAGCAGTAGATATTTTGATTATTATTTTGGCAAATATCCAAATATAATTCGCCGAAACAGAACATCTGTTGCTATTTTGGATGGAACTGAAACAACTGAAGAATTAAATGCTTTGGCTGATGATATTCAATTATATTTTGGACTCGGTTGCAGAAACGTAACCAAATTATATGTTCCCAAAAATTATGATTTTATTAAACTGCTTGATGCTTTAAAAAAGTACGAACATTATTTAGACTTTCATAAATACAAACATAATTACGATTATCATTTGGCAATTGCAATGATGAGTAATAAATTTTACATGAACAATGATTCTGTCATTTTTTCAGAAAGTGAAGCTTTATTTTCTCCTGTAAGTCAAGTCCACTACGAATTCTATGAGGATGCAAAAAATATTATCTCATCATTACAAAAATATAATGATGTGCAATGTATCGTTGGTCACGGTTTTACAGCATTCGGAAAAGCGCAACAACCATCTTTAAAAGATTATGCCGATGGCATTGATACCATGCAATTTTTATTGGGTTAAATAGCTTTACCAAATACTTAACCAATTAAAAATGTAATTTTAATTTTGCAGATACGATGGTTATCGTAAAACATTCGTTAAATATTATTTGTGGTGAACTGACGAATAAACAGGTTCGTTTATTTGCATTAGGTAAAGGCATTATTTTTGAATAAACACAAAAAAAAAATTACAATGAAACTCAAAACAATTTTAGCCATTATTGGCATTAGCGCTACCACAGCTATTTTGAGTGTGTGGGCTTTTGGCGAATTTGCAAAAACAAGATATGCGGGAACTCAGGAAGCTGGCAAATTGCCTGTAAATTATGCAGGATTTTTTGACAAAAAGGGAAGTGTAGAACCTACTGATTTCACACAAGCCGCTACAGCCGCAACACCTGCCGTTGTGCATATTAAAACACGTACAAAAGCGAAGCAGGTAACCAATAATTTACCAAAAAAAAATAATCCTTTTGGAGATCTTTTTGGTGGTGATGATTTTTTTGGTGATCTGTTTGGCAACAACGGACCAAGAATGATTCCTGAACAAAGAGCAAGCGGAAGTGGCGTTATAATTAGTGAAGATGGTTACATCGTAACTAATAACCATGTTGTTGATGGCGCTGATGAAATAAACATTACTCTACCGAATAAAAAGTCTTATAAAGCAACTGTGGTAGGAACTGACCCCAGCAGCGATTTAGCAGTATTAAGAATCGATGCAAAAGGCTTACCATACTTAGTATATGGAAATAGCGATGAAGCGAAATTAGGCCAATGGGTTTTAGCGATTGGCTATCCGCTAACACTTGATGTAACTGTTACAGCAGGAATCATCAGTGCAAAATCAAGAAACCTTGGAATTAATGATAGACAAAGCAAAACACCTGTAGAATCTTTTATACAAACAGACGCTGCAGTTAATAGGGGTAACAGTGGTGGTGCTTTAATTAATACTAATGGTGAATTGATTGGGATAAATTCTGCCATCGCATCTGAAACAGGTTCTTATGCAGGGTATTCTTATGCTATACCAGTTAATATTGTAAAGAAAATTGTGAATGACATTATTAAGTATGGTACAGTTCAAAGAGCATTTATAGGTGTTTCATACGCACAAGAAGGTTTAAGTGATGAACAGAAAAAAGCAAATGGTATAAAGGAAGGTGATGGAATTTTTGTTACTGATGTTACTGATGGTGGAGCAGCAAAAGCAGCTGGTATTAAAAAAGGTGATTTCATTACAAAAATTAATGGCACGAAAATTAATTCGGGCCCTGAATTACAAGAACAGATTGCAAATTTTAAACCCGGTGATAAAATTAATATTACAGTTAATCGCGAAGGAAAAGAAAACACATTTGGGGTTACTTTAAAAAACAAAGTCGGAAATACTGATGTAGTCAAAACCACATCTTCTTTGGAAAAACTTGGAGCCGACTTTGAGAATGTTGATAAAAAAACTGCAACAGCAAATGAAATAAGTGGTGGTGTAATCGTCAAGAAAATTAAAGAAGGTTCTCTTAAGAATTCACGCATGCAGGAAGGTTTTGTGATTATAGCAGTGAATGGGGTTGAAGTTAAAAATGTTGAAGAACTAAAAGCTACATTAAGTAATATCAAAGGCACTGCATACTTCGAAGGTATCTATCCTGGCTCTACTGAAACATACCGTTACCCTGTTAAGTTAGACGATGAATAAAACGAAATAACATTTATTACAGATAAATAAAAAAGCCTGATAAAAACTATCAGGCTTTTTAGTATTTAAAATAATTCAACTAACAGTTTAAAATGTGTTTAAACTATATGTGTCTAATAATAAAACAATGCCCCATACAATATCAACTTCATTGTATGTTTGATTAATACCAATTTCTTTTACTAGAATATTTATTTCTCTATTAAGATAGTTGGCATATAAAAAAGCCTGATAAAAATTATCAGGCTTTTTAGTAACTATATTATTTCAACAATTAGTTAAAGAAATAATGTACACCAATCTGCATCTGCCAACGAGAACCTAAGCCCACATTGTTTTTATAAGCAGCAGTATAAGGGATTCTGTTTACACCATCCAAGAATGGGAAAGAGAAAATAGGTGTTTTACCATCAGCGGCAATTTTATCAAATTTCCAAGGAGTTGTGGTAGTTGGAATTTGTTGAATACCCCATTTAGCATTAAGCATATTGGTAAAATTGTAGATGTCACAAGTGAATCTTAATGTATGTTTAGATTTATCTCTGGTCGTGAAATAAACGTCCTGAGTAAAATTTAAATCCAATCTAGTGTACCAAGGCTCAATAGCAGCATTTCTTTCAGCGTACTGTCCTCTGTGTTTTCTTAAATATGGATTACTGTTGATGAAATTATCTAATTGAGCCCAAATTTGATCAGCTGATCTATTATCAACAACTCCGGAAGTTGCAGCAGCTCCTTCTAAATAAATTTCGCTTGAATTTCTTGGAATATATACCAAATCATTATTTTGACCATCACCATTCAAATCTCCATTATATATATAAGAATCAGTTCCATTAGGTGCTACTTCTAAAAGCAATCCAACAGAAGTTGCAAGATGTTTTGCATATTCCTTTCTATAAGAAGCTGTAGCAATTATTCTGTGAGGTAAAAATGCATTGGATAAACCAACAGTAGCTGCATTTGGATCATTATAAGTAGGTTTAGAACCCCACATTGTTGCTGCAGTAGATCCGCCTACCATCACATCAGTTGCAGTTTGGTAGTTATATGCAAAGCTTGCAAAGAAATTACGCATTGTCTTTTGTACCTGAACAGTTAAATTGGTAGCCATTCCGCCATTTTTAGCATTTGTCATATAAATCGCATTACCAATACTTGGATTATTTACAGTAGCAGCAGATGAACCACCAATCGCATAAATTGCAGTTCCACTATATCTTACTCTATTATCACCAACACTTCCATTATTCAAAACAACACCTGTTGCTGGCTGATTTACATTTTGGAAAAAGGCAGCATTAATATTGCTAGAGAATTGACCTTCTACAGTTAGAACCCAATTGTCAGGCAATTTCTTATCGAAAGCCAAACTCATTTTCATTACCTGAGGGAATTTGAAATTTGGATCTGTAACATTTATACTATAAGATTTACTTAAAGTAGCTGTTGCTGCTGGTCTGTATTTATTTATATCTGGAGAGAACATATATCCAGTACCTGCACTAATTGATCCAAATAAAGCCATACCTGAATTACTTGCCTGGTTACTAATCCATACAAAAGGAGGAGGCCCAGCAAACAAACCAAGACCACCACGGATTTGTAAAGATTTATCACCCATTACATCCCAAGTAAATCCTGCTCGTGGAGAGAATTGTGGTTTAGTAGTAGGACCCTGACCAGTATTAAGGTGAGTTCCATTTACAAATCCTGTTAATCCATCAACAATAGGATTATACAAGAAAGTATTGTAGAACTTTGGTATATCTACTCTTAGTCCATAAGTTATTGTCAAATCTTTGGTAGCTCTCCATTTATCCTGAGCAAAAAATCCAATTTCAAGATCTTTTGGACCTACCAATGGAAAATCGCCAGTACCTAAAGTGTAAGATAAATCATATCTCGCAGCAGCTTTTGTGCCTGCAGCAGAAGCATAAAAATCTGCTATGCTGTTAAACCGATAAACCCCTTCGTAGCTTGGAGAAAATCCATTTTGGTATTTCTTATATGAATTCTGTGTTCCAATTGCTATTTCATGTGAACCTTTATAGAAAGTAAAGATATCATTGAACTGAACAACGTCAGTTTTTAAGATATTACTATAAGTATACTGTTCGTAACCAAAAGATGTATATGGCTGACCATTACCATCTGCTATATCAACTAATGGAAAATCGCCACTTGAAGCAGCTGAACGGTAATCTCTTAAAGCTGTATATCCAATTTGAATTTTGTTGGAAGCTTTATTTGAAAAACGCGTATTTAATTCAGCAATCACGATATTAAAGTCATTATTAATAGTATAACCGGCTCCGTTAAAAGGTAAACCATATTGACTTGGTGAACGACCATAAGAAGAATTAATAGAGCCACTATTGCTTGGAGGAGCTTGTCTAGATGACTTCAAATAATTATACTTAATCGTAAATGTATTGTTACTGTTTACGTTCCAATCAACTTTAGCTGAAGCTCTTTTACTTTGTGTTACATAACTATATCCCTGATACGTCCCAGGATCATAATTATAATTAGTCATTAAAAATTGCTTCAATGCATCTAAATCAGAAGCTTTAGCATTTGAAATAGTAATACCATTTCCTGATCCTGTTGTATTTGCAGTCCAAGTAGTTCCTGGATCTGTTCTTTTTTCTTCTTCATAACTTCCAAAGAAGAATAATTTATTTTTAACTAATGCCCCCCCAAGTGTTGCACCCTTCAAATAATAATCAAATGGCTGTTGCGCTAATTGAACATCGCCAACATTATAACCAATGTAATTTACATTTTTGGTAAATTGATAAACGGAAGCTTTTAATTGGTTTGTACCACTCCGAGTAACAGTATTAATTCCAGCACCTGCAAATTGTCCATTCTTAACATCATATGGAGAAACGTTAACCTGTATTTGTTCCAAGGCATCTAAACTTACAGGTTGTGAATTTGTTTGACCGCCTAAAGTTGAAGCTAGACCAAATGAATTATTAAAATTCGCACCATCAATCGTAACGTTATTATATTGATTACTTTGTCCACCAAAAGCCAATCCATTAGCTGTTGGAGTTAATTTGGTGAAGTCAGATAATGAACGGTTGGTAGTTGGAAGTCGTTCCATTTGATCACGCGTAATTATTTCTTGACTTCCTGTATGACTGTTATTAAACACTTTATCCTGTTTAGCCGCTGTTTTTACAACAACTTCAGTCAAAGATTTTGCTTCTGAATGTAAAACGAAATCTGCTTTAAAATCCTGACCAATTGTAAGGATAATGTTGCTTTGCTTTTCAGTTTTAAATCCAATAAAAGAAGCTGTAATTTCATAAGGACCGCCAATCTTTACGTTAGCCAAGTTAAATCGACCATCTTTACGGCTTGTGGTAACATATTTTGTACCAGTTGGAGTATGTATCGCGGTGATTACTGCACCAGCAACCAAATTACTACCATCAGAAACCACACCTTGAATATCAGAAGTCGTTTCCTGTGCCATTAAGGTAACAGATAAAAAAACTGTCAATAACAGTGTTAAAATTTTTTTACTAAGCATAATGTTAAATTTTCAATGCAAATAAAACAAATAATCTCTTTACAATTGCAAGATAATATTAACAAAATGTTGCTGTTTATTAAGAATGTGAATTTTTTTGCGTTTTTCGGGCTTTATTTAGTTATTATTAGTGTTCAGACCAGTTTTTTTGCAAAACTATTTAAGAAATGAGGAATGAATTTGTAAAAAAGTAAGTACAGAGAGCTAGAAACACACTTTTCACTAAAAAAACATGCCCCCCAATAAGTAAAAATGAATAAAAAGTAGTATTGAAAAAATTGTTTGACTCTCTTAAAATTATGATTTTTTACCCTGTGATTTATTTTTTTTGCAAAATCGTTTGAGTAAATAAAATATTATTTTTTACTCCACCCCCATTTCAAAAAATCAGGAAATGCTTTCGACCAAGTAGTTATATCATGTGTTCCATCTTGCAATTCCAGGTATTTAATATGTTGATCAGTATATCCTTTTGCTCTTAATTCTACTATCAAATCTAAAGTATCATCAATACTATCAATCACACCATTATTGTTTCTATCAGCTGTTTCATCCAATGCACCACATTCGAAAAAGAATTTCATCCATGGATAAAATTTTCCATTCAAAATTTGCAAATGCATTAATCGATCAGATTCGTCATTATAATTTTCATCATATCCTTTTCTTCTCCACCATAAACTACCACTAAACACACCAACTTTATTGAATTCATCTGCATGATTATATGCAATATCCATTGCACTTAATCCACCTAAAGAAAATCCTGCAAATGATTTTTCTTTGAATGCTGGCGCATGATATTGTTTTCGAATAAACGGCAATAATTCATCAAAAATAAATTTTGAATATAATCCTGCTTTATCACCACGCCCTTTAAAATCGGCACTATACGCGGTTCCGTATTCACGTTTTCTTTCATTGCCGCAATGAATGCCAATGCAAATCATTGGTTCAATTTCATCATTAGAAATCAATCGATTTAAGATTTCATCAAAGGGCATTTTCAATAAATCCTGACCATCATTGATCAATAATAAATTCATTAATTCGGGATGAAAATTTTTTGATGGAAGATATACATCAGCAACCACATCTCTTTGTAAATACTGCGATAGAATTGTGTGTTGTTCCACAACAATATTAGACACTTTAATAATTTTTTCTTCAACCATGTTTTCAAATGTAAAGCAAAGCAATCATAGATAAACTCTAAAATTTTTTCATCAATTTATCAGAATGTTACTGAGTTTCTTTAAATTGAAATCGAATCTTCTTAATTCGTTTTACAATTAAATAAATATGCATGAAAAAAATTGGCATTTTACATGGTAAAGAAAGAAGTTTTCCTGATGCATTTGTAGAAAGAATAAACAGTAAAAATATTCCCGGAATTATTGCCGAGTCTGTAAAAATTGATAAAGTAATGCAGGGAGTTGCAACTGAATATGCAGTAATCATTGATAGAATTAGTCAGGATGTTCCATTTTATCGTGCTTATTTAAAGAATGCCGCTTTATGCGGAACTGCAGTTATTAATAATCCTTTTTGGTGGAGTGCCGATGAAAAATTTTTTAATAATTGTTTGGCAACTAAAATTGAAGTGCCCGTTCCTAAAACAGTTATTCTTCCTTCAAGAGATTTACCAGATGATACTTCTGATGAATCATTTTCTAATCTTGCTTACCCTTTAGATTGGGATGGCATTTTTAATTATGTTGGATTTCCTGCGTATATGAAACCCTTTGCTGGTGGGGGTTGGAAGAATGTTTACCGATTAGAAAGCATGGAAGACTTTTTTGATAAACATTCCGAAACAAAACAATTGGTAATGTTATTGCAGGAAGAAATTGTTTTTGATGAATATTATCGTTGTTATTGTATTGGCGGAAAACATGTTCGCATAATGCCTTACGAACCTCGCAATCCGCATCATTTAAGATATGTTGCAAATTTTTCTCCATCGCCTGTAAGATTAAAACAAATGGAAGAAATTGTTTTACGAATCAATCATTATTTAGGCTATGATTTTAATACAGTTGAATTAGCATTACGCGATGGAGTTCCTTATGCCATTGACTTTTGCAATCCTGCACCCGATGCTGAAAGAACAAGTGTTGGTGAAGAAAATTTTGCTTGGGTTGTTGAAACAGCTGCCAATTATGCGATCGAAAAAGCATTAAATCATGTGGATGGTGCTGATAATTTAACATGGGGTGAATATATAAAACGTAGCAGCACAAAAAATATCTTATACTAGTTTCACTTTATTAAATTTTCTTCTGCATCAAAAACAAAAAGCATGGGAAATATAAATTACAAACATTTTACTTTAGGTGTTGAAGAAGAATATATGGTGATTGATCCGCTGACTCGTGAATTAAAAAGTCATGAACAAAAAATTGTAAGCGAAGGACAAAAAATAATTAAGGATAAAGTAAAAGCCGAAATGCATCAGGCTGTTGTTGAAGTAGGAACAGATATTTGTGCCGATGCAGACGAAGCTTTTAAAGATGTTGCTACATTGCGTGGAACGATTGCTGAAATTGCCGGCGACTTGAATTTATGGATGGGAGCTGCGGGTACACATCCTTTTAGTCATTGGCATAGTCAATTAATTACTGATCATGCAAGATATCATCAAATAGTAAATGAATTACAAGATGCAGCACGCAGTAATTTAATTTTTGGTTTGCATGTTCACGTTGGAATGGAAGATAGAAAAATGGCTATTCACATTGCAAACAGTGCCAGATATTTTTTACCTCATGTTTATGCACTTAGTACCAACTCCCCTTTTTGGGAAGGAAGATTAACAGGCTACAAATCATACAGGACAAAGGTTTTCGATAAATTTCCACGAACCGGCATTCCCGATTATTTCGAAAGTATTGAAGCTTACGATAATTATATTGCATTATTAATTAAAACAAATTGCATTGATAACGCAAAGAAAATTTGGTGGGATCTTCGTGTGCATCCATTCTTTAATACAGTTGAATTTCGAATTTGTGATATTCCAATGACAATTAATGAAACGATTGCATTGGCATCATTATTCCAAGCGATTTGTGCAAAGCTGTATAAACTTCGAAATAAGAATATGAATTTCATCATGTATCAACGTGCATTATTAAATGAAAATAAATGGCGTGCCAGTCGATATGGAATTGATGGAACTATGATTGATTTTGGAAAAGAAACAGAAGTTAATACACGTTTGCTTTTATATGAATTATTAGATTTTGTGGATGATGTTGTTGATGAACTTGGCAGCCGGCATTCGTTGAATTATCTGATTAAGATGATAGAACAAGGCACAGGTGCAGATCGGCAATTAAAAGTATATGAAGAAACAAATAGTTTGGTGAGTGTTGTGGATTATATTCATGAACAATTTCTTTCTTCGTAAAAAAAAGGTCATTTCAACTCTACCCAAGAACCTTTAGGTATAATGTTTGTTAATTTTTTTGAGAAACCCTGAACATTTCAGGCAGCAAACCAATATAGTAAAGCATCTTATTTAATGAAACGAACTAAAATCTGCCCAAATTGACAGAATTTGAATTAATCAAAGGCTGTATAAAGCAAAATACTAATAGTCAGCGTATGCTGTTTGAGCAATACGCTGGTAAATTCATGACCGTATGTAACCGATACGCCAATGATGTTATGGAAGCAGAAGATATGTTACAAGAAGGTTTTATCAGAATTTTCAATAACATCCATCAATTTAAATTTGAAGGATCTTTTGAAGGGTGGATGCGTCGCATTGTGGTAAATGTTTGTTTAAAACAATTGCAGAAAAAGAAATTACAATTCAGCGAGATCAAAGAAAATCATGCTGAAACTCCTGCCATTCAAGCATATGCTTTCAATCATCTTGGAGAAGAAGAATTATTAAAATTAATCAATCAATTACCTGATGGTTACAGAATCGTTTTTAATTTGAATGTAATTGAAGGTTATAGTCATGAAGAAATTGCGAAACTTTTAAGTATTCAAGCCAGCACTAGCAGAAGTCAATTAGTTAAGGCTCGCAAAATGTTGCAACAACAAATTTTTCAATTACAAAAAATTGCCGTTTAATGGACGAAAAAGTATTTGATAACTTTTTTAGAAGTAAGTTAGAAAACTACTCTTCTCCAGTGCCAGACGGCTTATGGAAAAAAATCACGCATACTTTAATGGACGAAAAAGTATTTGATGATTTTATAAGCACTAAATTAGAAAACTACGCTTCTCCCGTTCCCGATAACATGTGGGAAAAAATTGTACGCGATAAAGATCAACGTCCAAAAGGCTTTTGGTGGATTAACAATTACGGATTTTTAACTGCCATTGCTATTATTATAATAATAGCAGGAAGTTTATTTTATGTAACCAATCAGAAAGAAAATAATTTAAAAAATAAAATTAGTTCTACGATTTCGTCTACATCTAATCAATCAATAAACAAACAAAATAAAAACTCAGATTTTAACAATAATAATTCTACTGAGGAAATTAATAATACAAACCAATCAACTATAACCAATACAGAAATAAACGCTGCTCCAACTTCAGTTACATTATCAAGAAAAAAAGATGTAAATAATATTAGTTCAGGGTTTATGATAAACCATCGCAACAATAATTTATTGTCATTTCTTCAAAATAAAAATTCAAAAAAATCTGTTATTATTCCATTAATGAATGAATCTGAAAATCAATCAACACAATTATCAGAAAATGATTTACAGAATTTTTCTTCACAGAAAAACGTGAATGGTGAATTGATGACGCTGAATAAAAATATTTATAGTCTTAATAATTTGCACAATCCGCCGCTTAATTTAAAAAACATTTTAGGATTGGGTAATGATTGTCCAAGTGCCAACGGTGATCAAAGAAATGATTGGTATTTACAAGTGTATGCTTCTCCCGACTATACAAGGAAAAGCCTATCTGGCAATGGTTTGAGCAATGTTTATCTCCAAAAGAAAGATAGCGCGGAAAAGATGTCTGGAGGTTTTACCATTGGTGCGAAAATCAGTAAAAATGTTGGCGATCATGTTATGTTGAATGCCGGTATACAATATTCTCAGTTAAATGAAAAATTCAATTTAAGTACGGTAAACGAAACAAGAACAACAATTGTAATTGTTAGCAGAACAGTAGTTCGTCCGCAAGGCGATACAACTTTTAACGATACAACAACTGTAACACAAATCGGTTATGCTGTTAGAAAGAATTTGAACAGTTATAAAAACATAGAAATACCTATTGGCATTGGCTACGAATTTGGTGAAGCAAAAGACAAATGGAAACTTGCTGTTAATGGCGGTATAATTATCAATGTAACTTCTTGGTATAACGGTGAAACATTAGATACATCGTATAAGGTTGTTTCAGTTGATTCAAAAGGCAATGGTGGCTTTTATAAAAGAAGCACAGGACTTAGTGCTTATGGAAGTATAAGTTTAATTAGAAACATAAATGACAAACTCGATGTTTTTGCGGAACCATATTTCAGAGTAGGATTATCCCCTATTTCAAGCACCATTGGGTATAGTCAAAAATTTAATGCTGCAGGATTAATAATTGGTGTTAGAATGAAATTGAATAAAAAGCAGCATTTATAAATTAAACCATATCTGATATAATTAGAATGAAGAAAATATTGTTCATCATATTAATCACAGTTTTATTTTTCTCTTGCAAAAAGGATCTATCGAACTCTTTTTTACCAGATCCAACACTTGGTATTAACGATACTGTTTGGACAAGCAAACCATTGACTGGAGGATTTATAGATTCAATTTCAAGAGCAATAAATAACACCCAATTGATTGTTGATTCCTTCGATGTTAGTTCTGATGACAGATTTAAAATAAACAGTAATTTGGAACTTTTCTTTTCAGAACATTCTTGCTCACTTCTGAATACTAATTCATCTATTTCAAGTGGAAATATTAAAATAGAATTATTAGCTCTGTTTAAAAAAGGTGATTATATAAAAAATTTAATTTCCACTACATCAAGAAAATATTTATTACAAAGCGCCGGTTCTTTCTTTGTGTATTTAACTTCAAATGGACAAGAAGTAGCAATGACGGCTAATAAGTCATTTACAATAAAATGGGCAACCAGTTCTCCAAATACATCAATGAATTTTTATCAGGGATTTCCACTAACAAATTTTGATTCATTATTCACATGGTTACAAACTTATAATGGTTCAATAACTAATTGGGATTCTACTTCTTTGGGTTCTCCAAAACATGGATATCAAATTTCTTCTCAAGCAACTAATTGGATCAGTTGCAGTAATTTAATTGACACATCAAATGGCACTACAAGATTAAATGTTACACTTCCTTTAAATTATACAAATAAAAATACAATTGTTTTTGCTGCATATACAGATAAAAATACAGTTGTTAGATTAACAACAGATTTTTCAACACGCTCATTTTATAGTTTAAACGTTCCTTTGAACAGTAGTATCACACTTATTTCGATCTCATTAATCGATAACCAATTTTATTTAGGATCAAGAACTGTAACTGTTACAAATGCAAACAGATTCTCAGTAAATCCAGTTAAATCCTCCCCAGCTGAAATAATTTCTTTATTAGATGGCTTATAAATAAACAATCAGTTTAGAAATTAAAAAAGCCATCACGAAAAATCGTGATGGCTTTTAAATTATATCAGCATTGAATCTTTATTCGAATTTAAGATCCAAACCTAAACCTCTTAATTCATGTACTAATACATTAAATGATTCAGGCACACCTGGCTTTGGAATATTATCGCCCTTTACAATTGCTTCATAAGTCTTAGCACGACCAATAATATCATCAGATTTCAATGTCAGTAATTCCTGTAAAATGTTAGCAGCACCATATGCTTCAAGTGCCCATACTTCCATTTCACCAAATCTTTGTCCACCGAATTGGGCTTTACCACCTAAAGGTTGTTGTGTAATTAAACTGTATGGTCCGATAGAACGAGCGTGCATTTTATCATCAACCATGTGGTGTAATTTAATTACATAAATAACTCCCACTGTCGCTTTCTGATCGAAACGTTCGCCGGTTTCACCATCATATAAATACGTATGACCATTCATTGGAATATCGGCCTTAATACAATAATCTTCAATTTCAGTTGTTGATGCACCATCGAATATCGGAGTCGCAAAACGAATTCCCATCTTTGTTCCGGCCCATCCTAAAATTGTTTCATAGATCTGTCCAAGATTCATACGCGAAGGCACACCCAATGGATTTAACACAATGTCAACCGGTGTCCCATCTTCCATGAAAGGCATATCTTCTGCACGAACAATTTTTGCAACGATACCTTTATTACCATGGCGACCCGCCATCTTATCTCCCACTTTCAATTTACGCTTAACAGCCAAGTAAACTTTAGCCAATTTCAATACACCTGCTGGTAATTCATCACCAATTGAAATATTGAATTTTTCTCTCTTATATCTTCCTAACTCTTCATTATACTTGATGCTGTAATTGTGTAATAAAGTGTTGATCTGATCATCAGTTGCTTTTTCACTTGTCCATCCTAAAGGATTGATGTTTTGATAATCGATTACTGCTAAATTTTTAGCATTGAACTTAGCACCTTTACCAATTAATGATTCACCAAAATTGTTACTTACACCTGCAGACGTTTTATCTTTTAAAATGATCTGAAGTTTTCCTAACAATTGCTCTTTTACATCTTCAACATTTTGTTGGTGCACTTTTTCAACTTTTTCCAATTGTGCTTTTTCACGGATCTTACCATTCTTATCTTTCTTGGCACGTTGGAATAATTTTTTATCAATCACTACACCTTCAGTTCCGTTTGGTGCTTTTAATGAAGCATCTTTTGCATCACCTGCTTTGTCACCAAAGATGGCACGCAATAATTTTTCTTCAGGTGTTGGATCAGATTCACCTTTTGGAGTGATCTTACCAATTAAAATATCACCTTCTTTAATTGTTGCACCAATTCTGATGATACCATTTTCATCCAGATCTTTTGTTGCTTCTTCTGAAACGTTTGGTATATCTGGAGTTAATTCTTCTTCACCCAATTTAGTATCACGAACTTCTAATTCGTATTCATCAATATGTACTGAAGTAAATAAATCTTCACGAACAACTTTTTCATTTATTACGATCGCATCTTCAAAGTTGTATCCTTTCCAAGGCATGAAAGCAACTTTTAAATTTCTACCTAGAGCTAATTCACCATCAATGGTTGCATAACCTTCAGTTAAGAAATCTCCTTTCTTTACTTTCTGACCTTTCTTCACAGCAGGATTTAAATTGATACAAGTTGCCTGATTGGTCTTAATGAATTTTGTCAATTTATAAACTTGCAAATCATCATCAAAACTTATTAAACGATCTGTATCATTTCTATCGTAGCGAACATGAATTTCATTTGCATCAACAAATTCAACAATTCCGTTTCCAGTTGCATGAATTTGAATTCTTGCATCACGTGCAGCTCTTCCTTCCAATCCAGTTCCCACAACAGGAACTTGCGGACGAATTAATGGAACAGCCTGACGTTGCATGTTTGATCCCATCAATGCACGGTTAGCATCATCATGTTCTAAGAATGGAATTAATGAAGCACTTAAACCAACAATTTGGTTTGGTGCAACATCCATATATTCAACTTCTTCTTTATCAAGAATCGGGAAATCACCTGTTTGACGAGATACAACTTTGTCTTCAGCAAATTCGCCATTATCTTTTAATGGAGAATTACTTTGGGCGATCTTAGCAGTATCCTCTTCTTCAGCACTTAAGAAAGTTAAATGCTTCATGTTTACTTTCCCACCTTCCACTTTACGATAAGGCGTTTCAATGAAACCCATATCATTAATAGATGCATGAACACATAAAGTTGATATCAAACCAATGTTTGGTCCTTCCGGTGTTTCGATGGTACACAAACGACCGTAGTGAGAATAGTGTACATCACGAACTTCAAAACCGGCTCTTTCTCTGCTTAAACCTCCGGGTCCTAATGCTGAAATACGACGTTTGTGTGTTATTTCAGATAATGGATTAGTTTGATCTAAGAATTGAGATAATTGTGAAGTACCAAAAAATGAATTAATAACTGATGATAATGTTCTCGCATTAATTAAATCAACCGGAGTGAACACCTCATTATCACGAACATTCATTCTTTCACGAATAGTACGAGCCATACGTGCTAAACCAACACCGAATTGAGCATACAATTGTTCACCAACAGTTCTAACACGACGATTACTCAAATGATCAATATCATCAATTTCTGCTTTGCCGTTTGTTAAACGCACCAAGTATTTGATGATCTCGATAATATCTTGTTTAGTTAATACTTTCTTTTGTAAAGGATAATCTAAACCAAGTTTGCGGTTTATTTTATAACGGCCTACTTCTCCTAAATCGTAACGTTTATCAGAGAAAAATAATTTATCAATAATACCACGTGCAGTTTCATTATCAGGAGCATCAGCGCCACGTAATTGACGATAAATGTGTTGCACAGCTTCTAGCTCACTGTTCGAAGTATCTTTATTTAAAGTGTTATAAATAATTGCGTAGTCTCCACCCACATCTTCTTTTTGGATGAATACACTTTTAACATCCATTTCAATAATAGTGTCAATAGCTGCTTCATCTAAAACAGAATCACGTTCTAACACAATTTCATTACGCTCGATACTTACAACTTCACCGGTATCTTCATCAACAAAATCTTCTACCCATGTACGTAGTACACGTGCAGCTAATTTTTTTCCAATATGATTTTTTAATAATTTCTTATCTGATTTTACTTCATCGGCCATTCCAAATAATTCCAGAATATCTTTATCTGTTTCAAAACCAATAGAACGTAACAAAGTAGTTACAGGAAATTTTTTCTTACGATCGATGTAAGCATACATTACATTATTAATGTCTGTAGCAAACTCCATCCACGCACCTTTAAAAGGAATTACACGTGCAGAATAAATTTTTGTACCGTTTGGATGGGTTGATTGACCAAAGAATACTCCTGGTGAACGATGTAACTGAGATACAACAACACGCTCAGCGCCATTCACTACAAAAGTACCACGTGGTGTCATATACGGAATATTTCCTAAGAATACATCCTGTACAATAGTTTGAAAATCCACATGCTCTTCATCGTTACAACTTAAACGAAGTTTAGCTTTCAATGGAACAGCGTAAGTTAATCCGCGTTCCATACATTCTTCAATTGAATAACGTGGGGGATCAATAAAATAATCCAGAAACTCCAACACGAAAATATTACGTGTATCAGTTATAGGAAAATTATCCTTAAACACACGAAATAATCCTTCGTTGTTACGCTTATCCGGCGTAGTTTCTAATTGAAAGAACTCTCTGAAGGATTGTAACTGAATGTCGAGCAGGTCAGGTGTTTCAGCCAAGTGTTTTGTCTTTCCAAAGCTGATCCTGTTGTTCAATGTTGTTGTTGACATAGTATTTTTAAAACCGGTTTTAGCTAAATAATGAAGAGAACTTTTTGTTCTCAATGCCTTGAAAAAAGATAAATCGGAATTTAATGACCATTAACCGAACTATCCGCTGCTAATTAGCCCTAAATTAAAAGGACTGCAAAAGTACGGAAAGCGACGGAATGACAAAATCAAATTTTGACAGCAATTTTTCGTGTTAACATCTATTGCTAATCACAAAACAAAATAAAGCCCCACGAAAAACTGTGGGGCTTATAATATTAAGAAGTAGTCTGATTATTTAACTTCAACATCAGCACCGGCTTCTTTCAGCTTAGCAACTAAATCATCAGCTTCAGCTTTAGAAATTCCTTCTTTAACTGCCTTAGGAGCTGCATCAACTAAGTCTTTAGCTTCTTTCAAACCAAGACCAGTTAATTCTTTAACAATTTTAACAACTGTTAATTTGCTAGCACCTGCGCTTTTCAAAATAACATCGAATGATGTTTGTTCAGCAGCAGCAGCGCCACCACCGTCGCCACCTGCAGCAACTACAACTGCAGCAGCAGCAGCCGGTTCAATACCGTATTGAGTTTTCAATACATCTGCTAATTCTTGAACTTCTTTTACTGTTAAGCCTACTAATTGTTCAGCTAATGTTTTTACGTCTGCCATAATATTTAAATTTTTTCCGCCTTCATCGCAATAGCTCCGGCGGAGGTTTTAAAAAAATTTGCCTTTATTAACCCTCAGGCCTGGGTGTTTTATTTATAATAATTAATTATTCAGCAACAGCCACTTCTGCTTGTTTTTCGTGATGGTGCAATAAAGCAGCCAAAACGCGTTTAGCAGGAGATTGCAATAAACCAATCACTTCACCAATCAATTCATTCTTAGTCTTGATTTGTGTAAGTGCCTTCAATTGATTATCTCCACTGTAAATATCACCGTTGATGAAAGCTGCTTTTAATACAGGTTTTTCACCATTGCTTGATTTACGAAAAGATGAAATAATTAAAGCCGGTTCTTTTGGATTTTCAGAGAATAATAAAGCAGTTACATTATGAAGAGATTCATAAACACCTGAATATTTTTCTCCATCCAAAGATTCTAATGCCTTTTTAATTAAAGTGTTTTTAGCCACTTTCATTTCAACTTGTTTATCAAAACAAGCACGGCGTAATTTACCAACTTGTGCTACAGTTAACGATTCAGTATCTGTAATGTAGAAATTATTGTACTGTGTGAATTTCTCTTTGAGAACTTCAATCACGTCATTTTTTTGTTCTTTAGTCATAACTAAACTTTTATAAAACCCGGGTCATCTTCCGAAGATTCGGAATCACCAGGATTTAGTTTGATATTGATTTAGTGTCTAATGTAATACCAGGACTCATACTACTTGCCATGCTAACTGCTTTTAAATAAATACCTTTTGCAGTTGATGGTTTTAATTTAAGAATAGCATTTAATAATTCATGGCTGTTTTCTGCAATTTTATCAGCTGCAAAAGAAACGCGACCAATCGAAGCATGAACAATACCAGCTTTATCAACTTTAAATGCAATCTTACCGCCTTTCACTTCATTAACAGCTGCAGCAACATCATTAGTTACTGTTCCTGTTTTAGGATTCGGCATTAAATTACGTGGTCCCAATACTTTACCTAATTTACCAATCTTAGGCATAACAGAAGGAGTTGCAATAATAACATCTACATCAACCCAACCACCTTCAATTTTTGTAATGAATTCGTCTAACCCAACAAAATCGGCACCTGCTTCTTTTGCAGCTGCTTCTTTATCCGGTGTACACAAAACCAACACTTTTTTTGTTTTACCTGTACCATGTGGCAGGCTTACTGTACCACGAACTTGTTGGTCTGCTTTTTTAGGATCAACTCCTAAACGAATGTGCAAATCAACAGAGCTATCAAATTTTGTACAGTTAATTTCTTTTACTAATGAAGAAGCTTCTTTCAGGGAATAACTTTTATTTTTATCCACCTTAGCTTCAGCTGCTTTTCTTTTTTTAGTCAATGACATTTTTAAAGAGTTTTACGGGTGAATAAATTAATTTTCCCAAGGGGCTTTACCTTCAAGAGTTAGTCCCATACTGCGAGCAGTACCGGCTACCATTTTCATTGCGCTTTCAACAGTAAAGCAATTCATGTCTGGCATTTTGTCTTTAGCAATTGCTTCAACTTGAGGCCATGTTACTTTACCAACTTTAGCACGATTACTTTCTTTTGAACCTTTTTGAATTTTTGCTGCTTCCATTAATTGAATTGCAGCAGGTGCAGTTTTAATAACAAAGTCGAAAGACTTGTCAGAATAAACGGTGATTAAAACAGGAACAACTTTTCCCATTTTATCCTGGGTCCTTGCATTGAATTGTTTGCAGAACTCCATAATGTTCACACCCTTTGAACCGAGTGCGGGGCCTACCGGAGGCGCAGGATTGGCTTGACCGCCTTTCACCTGTAGCTTCACGAAGCCGGAGATTTCTTTTGCCATTGTTTACGATTTAATTGGTGATAGCGTTACACATTAATGTAACTCCCAAGATCAATCATTCTTTTTTTCTAAAGAACTTTTTGGGACGGCAAAGGTAATGGTTTGATTGGAAATGACAAAGAGTTAAAAAGAAAAAATCCCGCTTTCGGCGGGATTTAAAATATGTCTTGTAAATTCTAACCCATTTTTTCTACCTGCATGTAACTCAATTCAACTGGCGTAGAACGTCCAAATATTTTTACAGTTACTTTTAATTTTTTCTTTTCATCATTCACTTCTTCAATCACACCATTAAAGTCGTTGAATGGTCCTTCAATGATTTTGATAGTTTCACCAACAATAAAAGGTTCACTCATCGTAACACCCTGATCATTCATTTCATCAACCTTACCCAACATTTTATTCACTTCGCTTTTGCGTAATGAAATGATATTTCCTTTTGAGCCTTTTCCGTCAGTAAGAAAATGCATTACGTTGCTTATGTTACTGATATGTTGTACAATATCATCGTTTAATTTTCCATCCAATACTTCCATCATAACATAACCTGGAAAATAGTTTTTTTCGCGCATTACCTTTTTACCGTTTTGTACTTTATATACTTTCTCCATTGGAAGAAACACTTGTTTTATTATCTCTGTCCATCCGCTACGTTGAATATCTTTATCAAGATACTCTTTTACTTTGCGTTCCTTACCACTCACAACGCGCAACACATACCATTTTGTTTCAGGTTGTGGAGCAACAATTGCATCTAAAACTTCTGCTGATACTTCCATTACTCAATTACTTAAAAAGTGAATAAATCAATTTCAGCAATTGATTACTGCTGAAATCCATTAGCCAAACCATTGTTGTTATGATAACAGTTGCTACCAAAACAATTACAGTACTTTGTTGCAATTGCAACCATGTAGGCCAACTAACTTTTTCTACCAACTCATGGTAGCTTTCTTTGAAATACGTTGAAATCTTGTTCATTTTATTTGGTTTATTAGTTTAATGATTAGATTGTTTATTAATAAATATCTCAACCATAAAATCACTAAACATTACTCCGCACGGGCACTAGGATTCGAACCCAGATCAAAGGTTTTGGAGACCCGTATGCTACCGTTGCACTATGCCCGTATGAATCAAAAGTCTCCGGTCAATGTTTTTTATTACAATTGACCAAAGACTTTCGAATATATGTTATTTTCTTTTCTTTCGAAAAGATATTGTTCTTGACTATTTCAAGATATCAGTAACCTGACCAGCACCTACAGTTCTACCACCTTCACGAATCGCAAATTTCAAACCTTTTTCCATAGCGATAGGTTGAATCAATTTTACTTGCAAATTGATATTATCACCAGGCATTACCATTTCAGTTCCTTCAGGCAAAGTAACTTCACCGGTAACATCTGTTGTACGGAAATAAAATTGAGGGCGGTATTTGTTGAAGAATGGAGTGTGACGTCCACCTTCATCTTTACTCAATACATAAACTTCACCCTTGAATTCAGTATGTGGAGTGATTGATTTAGGGGCGCAAATTACCATACCACGACGAATATCTTTCTTTTCAATACCGCGTAATAATAAACCTGCATTATCACCAGCTTCACCACGATCTAATAATTTTTTGAACATTTCAACACCTGTAACAGTTGAGTTTAAAGGAGCATCCATTAAACCTACGATTTCTACAGCTTCACCAACTTTAATTACACCACGTTCAATACGACCTGTTGCAACTGTACCACGACCTGTGATAGAGAATACATCTTCCACACTCATCAAGAATGGTTGATCAACAGGGCGAGGAGGCAATGGAATGTAAGAATCTACAGCATCCATTAATTCGTCGATTTTAGCAACCCATTTTGCATCTTCAGCCATAGCTCCTGTTGCAGAACCTTGAATGATTGGAGTATTATCACCATCGAATCCGTTCTTAGTTAATAATTCACGAATTTCCATTTCTACTAATTCTAATAATTCTGGATCTTCAACAAGATCTACTTTATTCATGAATACAACCATACGAGGTACACCTACCTGACGAGCTAACAAAATATGTTCTCTTGTTTGTGGCATTGGACCATCAGTAGCGGCAACTACAAGAATAGCTCCATCCATTTGTGCAGCACCGGTAATCATGTTTTTTACATAATCGGCGTGACCTGGACAATCAACGTGTGCATAGTGACGACTTGCAGTTTGATATTCAACGTGTGCTGTATTAATAGTAATACCACGTTCTTTTTCTTCAGGTGCACCATCAATCTCATCATATTTCTTAGCCACATTACCCATACCTTTTTTAGATAAGATCATTGTAATGGCGGCAGTCAAGGTTGTTTTACCATGATCCACGTGACCAATTGTACCAACGTTAACATGGGGTTTATCCCTCAAGAAGCTTTCTTTTGCCATTTTATTTGTTTTTTAGTTGTGTTTAAAATTAAAAAGTTATTATTTTAAAAATATAAAATTTATTTTATTTCAATTATCATCTTTACAAACCCAGAGCCGTTAGTGAGAATCGAACTCACGACCTCTTCCCTACCAAGGAAGTGCTCTACCACTGAGCTACAACGGCATACTCAGTCGAGAGTTTTAAGTATGCAATTTTCAGTTTCTATTTAACTTCAAATACTAAACTAAAAACTCCAAACTAAAAAAGAGCGGAAGACCAGGCTCGAACTGGCCACCTATAGCTTGGAAGGCTATCGCTCTACCAAATGAGCTACTTCCGCAATATTTTAAATTTAGGACAACAAAGATAGTAGTGTTATCTACTATAATTTATCATTCTACTTCTAAAAATTTCAATACAAAGAACTATGTGGGCAGTGGTGGATTCGAACCACCGAAGTCTAAGACGACAGATTTACAGTCTGTTCCATTTGGCCGCTCTGGAAACTGCCCTCTGAGCCGAAGAAGGGAATCGAACCCCCGACCTGCTGATTACAAATCAGCTGCTCTACCAACTGAGCTACTTCGGCATAAAATAAAGAACTACCCCGTTTTTCGGGATGGCAAAGGTAATGGAAAACTTAAATCAACAAAATTCTTGAAAAGAAAAATTTATAGTAGTTGTCAACAACAATAAAAAATTCTATGAAACCCTTTATGGCAAAGGGTTCTATGAATTCTAGAATATCATAGTTTTTATAAGAAAAGTAAATATTGCGGATAATAGAAATAAAAAAGTCCTACAAACTAGCAGGACTTTACTTTTTTTAGGCAGCAAGTTTTTCTTTCTTGCGTTTTATCTGAGTTACGATAGATTCTAATGCCGTATCAAATGATTCTTCAAAAGACTTTGATGAAGCTTTTACAAAAAAATCATGTCTCGGAACGTGTACCCTAATCTCAACTATCTTGTCTTTTATATTATGCATCACATTATCCAATTTTAAAAACACATCAATCTTTAAAATTTTGTCGTGAAATGTGTTTAGTTTTTCGGCTTTACGAGATACATAATCAACTAACTTTAAATCTGCATCAAAGTGCACAGTTTGAATGTTAACGTTCATAACAACTCACATTTTAAAAGTGAAAAAATAATATTTTAAAGAACTTCAGATAACTTTTTTGCTTCAGGCATCAAAGTTATTTGCTACTATAAATTTAATCTATTCAAATTGAAAAAAACATAATCAATTTGCTTTTTTAGAAAATATTTTTACAGATTAACATTTTAAAATTTAGAACCGTTTTACAATTAATAAAGCTTATATTAATTCTACAAAACGTTGCCTGAAGTTCCAATTGCACAAGAGTGCGACGCAACAGTTGACGCCATAAAAAACTAAAGCCGGCAACAAAAAAATATACTACGCTTTTGGATGTGCTTTCTTAAATACTTCTTTTAATTTTTCGATCGTGTTGTGCGTATAAACCTGTGTGGCTGCGAGGCTGCTGTGCCCCAACAATTCTTTTACTGCATTAAGGTCGGCACCATGATTCATTAAATGTGTTGCAAAACTATGACGAAGTATATGTGGACTTTTCTTTTGAATAGTTGTTACCTGAGATAAATATTGTTTCACAAAACTATACACCATACGAGGATGTAATTGTTTACCTTTTTCATATACCAGAACATTAGGAACCTGATCTTTAAATGCTGTTTGTTTTTCTGTAATGTATGATTGAAGATCATTTAATAATTCTTTTGCTACAGGAATAATTCTTTCTTTATTTCCTTTACCCACTACTTTTATTTGTTGATTCGAATAATCGATTTGTGTTTCTTTTAAATTAATTAATTCGCTTAAACGCATACCGGTACTATAAAATAATTGAAGTACCAAACGTTCTGTTCTTCCTTTCCAATCATCACTGAATGCAACATGATTAAATAATGTTTCTATATTTTTTTCTTCAACAAAAGATGGTAATCTTTTACTGATCTTAGGCGAAACAATTATTGCCATCGGCGTTTGCTCAATTAAATTATTTTTTAATTGATGTTTGAAAAAAGATTTTAATGATGATATTTTTCGATTGATACTTTTTGCTGTTATTTCATCGCCCTTTAATTCGGCTAACCAACTTCGCACAAATGATGCAGTTATTTTTTCGATTGACGGCGCATCAAACTGACTAATTAAAAAAGAAAAGAATTGTTCTAAATCGTTTTGATAAGAAATAATTGTGTGTTGCGAATATCTTTTTTCGAACTTAAGATAATCGAGAAATATTTTTATTTGCGGATATACTTCGTGTACAGACATAAAAAAGTAGCCTAAAGTTATTCACTCAAGGCTACTGAAATATGATTGGGTATAAAAGATAATTAACCTTCTATTTTTCCACTTGCCAATTGCTGCTTGTAGATTGCTTTCAACACCTGACCACGACGAACGATCGATGGTTTGGTGAAAGTCTGGCGCTCTCTCAACTGCAATAAAGTTTTACTTTTCTCAAACTTCTTTTTGTACTTCTTCAGCGCTTTGTCGATGTTTTCACAATCTTTTGAATCAATAATAAGCATAATTTAAATACCTCCTTTAAGTGATTAATGGGGTGCAAAAATAGAGTTTATACTTGAATTTCCAAATATCATCTCTAATTTATTTAAAGAGCAGACCTCAAATCAAAAATATTAAAAACAAAAAAGCCATTCCGAATGAGCGAAATGGCTTTTTATATTTTTAAAGATCAGCTTATTTAGCTTCGTCTTCTTTGCCTTCTAATTTAGCACGAATATCAGCCAAAGCACCTAAGTCGCCCAGGGTAGCTTTTTCAACTTTTGCTTGAATATTCTTTACTGCTTTTTTAGTTTTATCGGCTTCAACTCTTGCTTCTTTTTTCACTGCCTCTTTTTCTTCTGCAACAGCTTGTTCCCAAATTCTTGCATGACTCAACACAATTCTTTTTTCGTTACGATCGAATTCGATAACAACAAACTGTGCAGTTTCATCAGCCTGAACTTGTTTACCATCAGCTTTATTCAAATGACGGTTAGGAGCAAATCCCTCTAAGCCATATTGCAATTGAACCAAAGCACCTTTATCATCTTTGCGAGTTACAGTTCCTTCATGAACAGAACCGATAGCAAATGTATCTTCCAATGCATTCCAAGGATCTTCTTCCAATTGTTTATGACCTAATTGTAATTTGCGATTTTCTTTATCAATTCCAAGAATAATGATGTCGATATATTCACCAACTTTTACATAATCACTTGGGTGATTAAAACGTTTCAACCAGCTTAAATCACTGATGTGAATCATTCCGCCAATACCTGCTTCTAATTCAACAAACACACCATAAGGAGTAATGTTTTTAACCAATCCTTTGTGTTTGCTCTTTTCAGCAAATTTTGTTTCAATAGTACTCCAAGGATCATCTGTCATTTGTTTGATAGACAAACTCATCTTGCGAGCATCTTTATCAAGTGTTACAACTTTTGCAGAATATTCATCATTTAATTTGAAGAATTCTTTTGCATTGATCGGTGTATTAGCCCAGGTAATTTCACTTACGTGAACCAAGCCTTCAACACCAGGTTGAATTTCTAAGAAAGCACCGTAATCTTCAATGTTCACTACTTTACCTTTTACTACAGTTCCTTCAGCTAAACCTTCAGGTAAAACATCCCAAGGATGCGGAGTTAATTGTTTTAAACCAAGACTGATGCGTTTTTTATCATCATCAAAATCTAATACAACAACTTGTAATTTCTGATCCATTTTAACCACTTCACTTGGATGAGAAATTCTGCCCCATGAAATATCTGTTATATATAATAAACCATCCAAGCCACCCAAATCCATGAAAGCACCGAAGTCTGTAATGTTCTTTACAGTTCCTTCTAATACTTGTCCTTTTTCGAGTTTGCTCATGATCTCTGCACGTTGTGCTTCGATATCGCTTTCAATTAATGCTTTGTGAGATACAACAGCATTCTTAATAGTTTCATTGATCTTAACTACTTTAAATTCCATTGTTTTACCAACAAACTGATCGTAATCGGTAACAGGTTTCACATCGATTTGAGAACCCGGTAAGAAAGTTTCCATACCAAATACATCAACAATCAATCCACCTTTTGTTTTGCTGGTAACAGTTCCTGTAATTACTTCTCCTGTTTTATGAACTTCCATAATTCTTTCCCAAGCACGATAAATGCGGGCAGATTTACGGCTAAGATGCAAGTTGCCATCTCTGTCTTCTTTTTCAACCACCATCACTTCAACAAAGTCACCAACTTTTAAACCTTGTACATCACGGAATTCATTCAACGAAATCAATCCATCACTTTTAAAACCAATGTTTATTACAACATCTGTTTTAGTTAAACCAACCACATCGCCTTGTAAAATTTCGCCATCAGTAATTTGTACGAAAGTGTCTTCATACACTTTATCATACTTTTTTCTTTCAGCATCATTGTAATTACTAACATTACGTTTGTCGATGCTCCAGTCAAAATCATCATGAGCAGCTACTGTTTCAGCAACAGGCTCAGCCACAGGTACATTTGTTGTCGCAGTAGTAGATTCTACAGCTTCTGGTGCTGCAGCACTCTCCTGTGCATCTGCGTTTAATTGTTTATTAATAAAATTCATAAAATTTCCCGAAGGGTTTTATTTCGGGGTGGCAAAGGTAGGGTTTAGCACTTGAAAACGTGGATTTTTTAAAATGTTTTTTTGGGGACGAACAATAGTACCAAACTCAAGCTGCATATGCGTCGCACACTTGTACTGTTGAAGAAAAGTCGTCAAGTCCGAGAGACCGGAAGTCCGTGTTGGAAGAAAAAACAATTCCACTTTTTCATAAACCGCATACACTTCAATTCTTTCGGACTTGCCGACTTTCGGTCTTTCGGACTTTTCCTATTTTATTTTAAATCTCAATCCACCATAGATCATTCTTCCAAAAGCCGGCCCCCAAACCATCGATGCATCAAAATAATTTCCAAATGGATGTGC
>CAIQDX010000133.1 GCA_903870685.1 uncultured Chitinophagaceae bacterium
CATTCATATCAACGAAGAAAATAAATATGAAGCAATGGTTGCCATTCCTTTATTAAAAGATATTCCTGTAAAAGGCGATATCGTTATTAAAAAAATGATATTGGGTAATATCCTCGAAGCAAAACTAATGGGTGGAAATGCTGCTATTAACGATGGTTTAAATGCACTAAAAGATTATGCAAAAGATTATGGCAAAGTTGCTCCCGCCATTCCTTTTCAATTAATGATCACCGATCGCAACAGAGAAACCGATACAACAAAATGGGTTACGGTTTTAAAGTATCCGGTGTTTTAAAACAATTATTTTTTACCACAGAATTCACTGAGTTTTTTCACAGAGTTACGCCGAGTGTAACTGAATTCTCTGCGAAACTCTGTGCATCACCCTTTACCTCTGTGGTTAAAAATTTTTTATTGATTATTTAAATTGAATGATCTGAACAGCATCATTATTCTTCGCCAAAATAAAACTTGGTTTATCTTTTATTTTGATCGATTTTATTTTACGCACTTGCCCATTAATTAATAATCCATCTAATTTTTCTGTTTCAAATTTTCCATTGCCTTTGTTGATGAGTAAAGTACCATAATCGGCATCATATCTTCCCATCTGAATATTATTATCGTAATAATTTCCAACTAATAAAATATCAGGGAGATCATCACCATTTGCATCAACAACAATGGCATCCCGGTACTGACTTAATTGTGCTTCCCATGGCAATGCTTCGGTTGTAAAATTTAATTTGCCATCATTTATTAAAACAGCATTCGAAAAATAATTAGCAGTTAGGAGTTGCGATGATTTTAATTTTTCTTTCGAAAATATTTCTGTCAAAGATGCATTTGCAAAATCGGCCGCGTATAAAAATTTCTTTTTTATGACAGGCATTTGTTTTGTCAATTCATCTTTATTTGCAAAGGGAATTTCTTTTCCGCTTAAATAATACGTGAGTATTTGTTCCTTCTTACCGTTATCATCAAAATCGTTGTAATACAATCGCACCGGCTCTTTATCGCTGGCCTGCAAACGCGAATTCAATCCCAGGTTTCCTGCGATCAGATCAATGTTTCCATCATTATTAATATCAACAGGTAAAATAAAATTCCACCAACCATTTTTATCTGTCAATGTTTTTTTGGTGAACGAATTTTTATTATTGATGAAAGCATAAATGCCCCCCCATTCGCAGGAAACAATTAAATCTTTTTTCCCGTCTTTATTAATATCAAACCACAATGCATTCGTCACCATGCCGATATTCGATAATTCCTTCGCATACGTTTCTGTTACATCAATAAATTTTCCGGTGCCGTCATTTTGCAATAAAAATGATCGTGGTGTTTTACCGTATTCCCATGGCACCACTCTTCCGCCAATGAACAGATCAACAAAACCATCGCCATTAAAATCAAATGGAACAACGCATGATTGTGTTACATAAATGTCTTTAAATGCGCCTTCTAATTTTTTAAAATTTGCCTTACCGTCATTCAAATAAACTCTAGGCAAAAGGTGTTCATCTTTTCCATAATATTCATTGCCGCCGCTTGCAATTACCAGATCCAAATTACCATCGTTATTTACATCTATCCATTGTGCATCCACATCTTCATACATACTATCCAATGCCATCAATGGTTCTTTGGTTTGAATGAATTTTCCATTGGCTTGCTGTAAAAAAATAGCGTTGTGAAATGTTTTTGATGAACCGATAAAAACATCTTCCAATCCATCATGATTGATATCGGCAACTGCCAGTGCAGGCCCTTCGGTTGAAACCATGTGCGGAATTAAAAACTCACGATTGAATTCAATGAAATCATTTTCACGATGCAAATAATTTAATCCTGTTTGCGCAGTAATATCAACAACCGGTTTTGTTTCATTCTTCCAATGCTCAGTAATTATTTTATAATTAAATTTTGGAAGATTGTTTTGATAAGTGAATGAAAGATGCGGTTGATTATTAGTGATAGAAATTTTTTGAAAACTATTATCAGGCCAAATTAAAAATGCTGAATCAATTTTTGTATTTACCAATCCAATGTGCAAAGGAATTTCCATGCTTGATTGAAAACCTTTCGCTGGATTTTTTTCATAGGTTCTGATACCGCCATTTGCAAACAAAACAACTTTAGCACCAACAGCATTTATATTTTTTTCGGAACCTTTTAATTTTATTTCAACATAAGGTTTGTCTTTTTTATCGTTGGTTTTATTTTCATAGATCAAAGCAGGTTCATCGATATTATTTACCACAATATCCAGATCGCCATCATTATCAAGATCGGCATAAACTGCGCCATTCGAAAAAGTTGGCATATCATTTTCGATTGCAGGATGCATATCTTCAAATAATAAATTGCCTTTGTTTTTATAAAAGCGATTGGGAATTTTTATTTCAGGAAATTTATTTACCAACGCCATATCTTTTTCATCCAGCTTATTCTCTTTTAATTTTTCCTGCACTTCATCGCTCGAAACAAAATTGATGTAATCAATATCATTCATTCGTTTTGGAATGCCGTTCGAAATAAACAGATCTTTCAAACCATCGTTATCAAAATCCATGAACAACGGTGCCCAGCTCCAATCGGTGGCATACACGCCAGAATAAAAACCAACCTCGCTGAAATGATTATTACGACGATTATATTGCAAATTATTTCTGGCATATTGATAATTATATCCGAAGCCTAATTTGTTATGAAAAATATCATAATCATCTTCTCCCAACGAACGTTTTAAAATGGTTGGATCGGATGGCAACATATCCATCGAAATAATCTCGGGATAACCATCATTATTGGCATCGGCAATATCAACACCCATTGAGAACTGACTCGTATGTTTTAATTGCTGATTATTTTCTTCGGTAAATGTTCCGTTATGTTGATTGATGTATAAATAATCATTCTCATGAAAATCATTACCAACATAGAGATCGGGCCATCCATCCAAATTAATATCGGCAACGGCAACGCCCAATCCATAACTGATGGCAGAAGAATTTATTTTTGATTCTTTGGTAACATCGGTAAAATGATTGTTGCCATCGTTGCGATATAAACGATCGCCTGAAAGAGAATCATAGGTTCCTAAAAAATTATTTCGAGGTGCATAACGTGATTCGTGATTAACAGAATGATTTAATAAAAACATATCCAGATCACCATCGCCATCGTAATCAAAAAAAACAGCTTGTGTACTAAAGCCCGAAAAATCTAATCCATATTGTTTTGCTTCATCTTCATAAAAAGGAATTCCATTTTTTATTCCTTTACAGATCAACAATTGATTTTTCCCCTGCAATAAACCAAAGTGCCCAACGCGACAAATATAAATATCCAATAACCCATCATTATTAATATCAACCACCGATACACCTGTATTCCATGCGCCGTCTTCAGGAATATTTGCTTCTTTGGTCACATCTTTAAAATGCAGATTGCCTTCATTCAAAAACATTTTATTGTCACCCTGATTGGCAGCGAAAAATAAATCGATTTTTCCATCATTATTAAAATCGCCGGCACCAATTCCTGCACCATTATAATAATACATGTACTTGAATAAATTAAATTCCGGAGTAGGATGCATTTTATTGGTGAAACTTATTCCAGTAACCTTTTGATCAATTGCTTTAAAAAATATGTCAAGCTTTGGTTCTTGTTTGCATGCAAAAAACAAAATGCAAAAAACAAAAAACAAAAATGATCTTATAAAAGCAGCAATAAAAAAATTGTTTTTTTGCATGATTATTTTTTCGATGATTTAGAAGAAGACAAATCAGGCGATGTTATTTCATACAAAACAGGAAGCTCGCTGTTACGCAAGAACAATAGATTTCTTTTATTGCCTGTTTTAATTTCTTTGATATCTCTAACCTGTCCGGTTAATTCTAATCCCGATTTATCGTAATCCAATAATTTAAATTGTTTATTGCCATCATTAATTAAAACCAATCCATAACTCGCATCAATTCTTCCAAATTGAGGCGGAAAACCAAATTCATTTCCACCAATAACAAGATCGGGTTTACCATCATTATTAATATCCAAAGAACGAATAACATTGGCTGATGAGAATTGAATCGATGCCGGTAATTTTTCAATCGTAAAATGTCCTTTACCATCATTCCATGCTATAATAGAACTGCAATAATTAAATGTTTTTACAATGGATGATTTTATTATTTCGGGGCTGAATAATTCCTGAATAGATTTTTTTGCAAACTCTTCATGACGCAAACTTTGTTTTTTTAATGATGGCAATTGTTCTTCGAGATCATGTTTTAAAAAAACAGTAACATCTTTTTTATCAATAGTGTGGGTTAATATTTTATCGAGTGTGCCATTCATATCATAATCGTTCAACCACAATTTTACAGGCTCTTCTTTTGTTGGATGGAAATAACTGTTCTCACCAATATTTCCGATGATCAGATCTTTTTTTCCATCACCATTCAAATCTGCTACGGTAATAGATCTCCACCATCCAAACATATCAGTCAAATTAGTTGATACTTCCTGAAAAGAATTATTGTTGTAAGAAAAAATTCTTGGCGTCATCCAATCGCCCACCATGATCAATTGATTTTTTCCATCACCTAAAACATCTGCCCACACAGCATCAGTAACCATTCCAATATCTGAAATTGTTTTTGCTTTTTCTATTGTGACATCAGTAAAATTTCCTTTGCCATCATTCATTAGAATAGTGCTGGTAGCATTTGTGCCATAACGATAAGAAACATTTCTCCCGCCGATGAATAGATCGAGATCACCATCGCCATCAAAATCAAAAGCAAGTATAACCGATACATTAGAATTTGGATTCTTATACGTTGCTGCCGAAGTAAAATTTCCTTTGCCATCATTTTTATATAAATGATTCAACATTTCTTTGCTATTGGGTAATGCATGATCGCCACCGGCGCCAACAAACAGATCTAAGTCGCCATCGCCATCACAATCAAAAAATAAACAACTCGTTCCTTCAATTCCTGCATCATCCATAAAAGCTTTTGTAGATTTTTTTATAAATGAACCAGATTTTGTTTGCAGATATAATTGACCTCCTTTACCATTCGATCCGCATATATAAACATCTTCCAATCCATCGCCATTCACATCACCAACAGTTGCTCTCGGTCCTTCTTTCGACAACATGATGGGAATATTTCTTTCCGAATACAATTCAATAAAATCATCTTCTTCATGTTTATCGAAACTTGATTTTACTTTTTGCAAGATTGGTTTTGTAGATTTTATTTCGGGATGAAATAAAATTGTTTTTTCTTTTTCCTGATCGATCTTATGAACAGTGTTAATAGCCAATGTTTGATAACTGCTCACTGTTCTGTTTGGCCAGATAATTTTTGCAGAATCTATTTTAGTATTTTTTCCTAATCCAATGATGGCTTTATAATCGGAAGAAGACTGAAAGCCGCGGCTTGGAATAATTTCTCTGCTTAAAATTTGATTACCGATGAATACTTTAATTTTTGCGCCTACTGCAAAAGTGTTTTTACCCGAACCTTTTAAAGAAAATGCGATATAATTATTTTTATTTTTTTCGATACTTTTATTCTCATAAATAAATGCAGTTGAGTTTACATTATTAACTACGAGATCTAAATCGCCGTCATTATCAAGATCGCCATACGCTGCACCATTCGAAAAAGATGGTTGCGTAAATCCCCACTTATCACCAACATCTTCGAATTTTAATTTACCTGTGTTTCTGTACACTTTATTTTTTAATGGAGTGGACGACATTTTATTAATGATTTCCTGCATCTCTTCTTTCTTACCTGAGATCACCATTTTTTGAACAATATCATTCGCAAAAAAATCAATAAAATCCTGATTGGTGAGATCGTGATAAATTCCATTACAAATGTACAGATCGGAATATCCGTCGTTATCTGCATCAAATAGTAATCCACCCCAACTCCAGTCAGATGCAGGCACACCGCTATAATTTGCTATCTCACTAAATTTTCCATTCTTATTATTTAATTGAACCGTGTTCTGCATGAACTGATGATAGAAACCCGAATTCTCTTTTAAACGATACACATCAATATTATCGAAAGCAGTTGTTGTCTTTAAACGAAAATTATCCATCGGCAACATGTCGGTTGTAAAAATATCGGGATAACCATCGTTGTTAATATCAACCATATCGGCACCCATCGAAGCTAAACTGGTATGTTGTACACGATCTTCTAATTCATCTTTAAAAGTGCCGTCTTGTTGATTGATGTATAAATAATCTCTTTCAAAAAAATCATTCGAGACATAAACATCGGGCCAGCCATCACCATTAACATCGCCAATGGTTACGCCTAATCCAAAACTTATTAATGTTCCGTGAATACCCGCCTGATAAGTTACTTCTGTAAAATGTCCGTTATCATTTCTAAATAAATGGTCGCCGCCACCTTTTAAAAAATCAGCAACAGGCCAATCTTTTGCGGGCAAATTTCTTTTGTTGGCATAGTTTAAAGTATTGACAGGAATGGGTGAATTATTTACGATGAAACAATCCAGATCGCCATCGCCATCATAATCAAAAAATGAAACTTGTGTGGTGTAACCGGTATTTGCTAATCCATATTTTTCGGCAGACTCGGTAAAAGTAAGGTCATGATTATTGATGAAGAGTTGATTTTTGCGCAAAGAAGAATCCATCATATTACCTGCATTGCAAACAAAAATATCTAACCAACCATCGCCATTTATATCAACTAAAACAACGCCGGTACTCCATTGTTTTTTATCAGTGAATCCAGCTTGTGCAGAAATATCTTCGAACTTAAAATTGCCTTTATTTAAATACAATTTATTGCTGCCCTGATTAGCCGTAAAAAATATATCAGCTAATCCATCATTATTCAGATCACCAATAGCAACACCTGCACCATTATAAAAATTTCGGTAATTAAAAATATTCACTTCTTTAGTATCGTGAATCGCATTAATAAACTCAACACCGGTGTTTTTTTTTAATTCAAATAATTCATCAGTATTTTTTTTTGAATTACATGCCGATAATAAAACGGAGAACGATAGAATAAATGAAAGAGATTTTAAATTGATCATAGTTAAAAGTACAAAAAGAGGTTGTATTAAATAATACAACCTCTTTTAA
>CAIQDX010000134.1 GCA_903870685.1 uncultured Chitinophagaceae bacterium
ATGCTGTAATGAATAACAATGGTAAAGTGATTGGTGTGATCCCCGAAGTTTTATTAAGCTGGGAACAACAACACAAAAGCATAACCGATCTAAGAGTAGTGAATGATATGCACGTTAGAAAAAAGATGATGTACGAATTGTGTGATGCCGCTATCATCTTGCCGGGTGGCCATGGCACTTTAGATGAATTGTTTGAATTGATTACATGGAATATTTTAAAGATCCATGAGAAAAAAATAATCCTGCTTAATTCAGCAGGATTTTATGATCACTTAATTGCTCATATAAAAAATATGCAGCAACATGAATTTTTACACGAAGATTGGCAGAAGCGAATTTCCATTCACGATTCGCCGCTTACTATCTTTTCTTAGGATGCAGATAAAAATTAAATCCTGCACGAATAACCGGAATGGCGTTTCCATAATAATCACGATAAGGCGAATATTGATCTGTCATCAGATCAATCATAATAACTGTATAAAAACTACTTTGTCCAACCATGCGTTGCGTAAATCCAATGCCTGCCAAAAAGCTTGATGACTGAGTATTTAATGTTGAAGCTACCGGTGGATTATACCCATAATACAGATCATTATAATTAATCCAGTTGTGTTCGAATTGCCCTTGTATAAAAAATTGTTTTAAAGGAAATACTCTCAAGAAAGGTCCACCACCATAATTAAAAACTCTTTGTCTGGTATTATTATAATTTGGATCGGCACGAACTGATTGGTAGTTGAGATTAACGGCAATACCCGCATCAAACCAACTATTGAATGAATATCCTATTTCGGGTGTGGCACCAATATTAAAAGTATAATTGCTTAAACCCAATGCCAGACTACCTCCAACAAAAATATTGTCTTTACTAAAATCCTTTCCACCGTTTGATCCATCATTACTCGAATAAGTTGGCGGAATATATTGTTTTTGAGCAATTGCAAAAACACCTATAATTAAAACAATACTTGTTATTATAAACTTCTTCATTGGTAATTATATTTTTAATTCGGTTTATGCAAACGTACTTTTAATTATCCCAGTATAACTCTTTTGAATGTTTAAAATATTGTTAGAATATTAAACAATTAAAGGATACCTAAAAAACAAAACCCGCTGTTTTGCGGGTTTAAATAATTATTCTAAATATTAAATTAAAATAAACCAAACAAAGTGCTGTCCACTTTGCTGAGTATCTCGCCAAAATGTTCTTCGTTTTCGGCAAATTTATTTTTATCGCAATCAATAATTAATAATGGTCCTTCTTTATAACTTTCAACAAATTTGGTATAATATTCATTCAGTTTCTTTAAATAATCCAAGCGAATATTTTCTTCATATTCACGACCGCGTTTTTGAATTTGAGCCACTAAAGTTGGTACCGAACATTTTAAATAAATCAATAGATCCGGTGGTTGCACCATCGTTTTTAATGTTTGGAAAAACTTAAAATAGTTTTCAAAATCGCGTTTACTCATCAAACCCATATCATGCAGATTAGGTGCAAATATGTTGGCATCTTCATAAATAGTTCTATCCTGAATAATCGTTTCAGTACCACGTTGAATATCGAGTAATTGATTTAATCTGCTATTTAAAAAATAGATCTGCAAATTAAAACTCCATCGAGGCATATCCTCGTAGAAGTCCATCAGGTAAGGGTTATGATCCACATCTTCAAACTGTGGAATCCATTTATAATGCTTACTCAACATTTCAGTAAGCGTAGTTTTGCCTGCACCGATATTACCGGCCACTGCAACATGTTTTGGTTTTTTAGCCTTTGCCATTTCTAATTGCTATTTACGATATACGATTTATTACAAACGCAAATCAACTGACGGTGAATGTAATGTTTATCTTTCAACCAACAAAAGGAAGTATAAAGTTTGATTTTAACCTCAAACTATTGAACCTTTTAAACTTCTTAAACCTTTAATAATTCAGTCGCATGGCATTTCTAACTTCAGTAAGTGTTGCCGATGCACTTGCCCTTGCTTTTTCAGCACCCTGATGAATTATTTTAGATAAAAGTGTTTTATTATTTTGAATGTCGGCAGCTTTCTCTCTTATCGGCTTAATAAAATTCACCATGTCTTCTGCTAACTGTTTTTTCAGATCACCATAACGGATAACACAATTATTAAAATCAGTTTCAAATTTATTTAATATCGATTCTTCACTAACTAATTTCAATAAGGTAAAAATATTTTCGATGTAATCGGGTTTTGCTGAATTTGTTTCTGTAGGCCCGCTATCGGTTTTAGCTTTCATTATTTTTTTGCGGATCAAATCATCATCATCGGCTAAAAATAAAGTGTTCATCTGATTTTCACTTTTACTCATTTTACCGTTGCCATCTAAGCTCATGATCTTTACTAATTCACTTCCAAAATTAAATGCTTGCGGTGACGGAAGCACATCACCATAACGATGATTAAAACGTTCTGCAAAATTTCTTGCCATTTCTAAATGTTGCTCCTGATCCTTACCCACAGGCACTTTCACGGCTCGATGAATTAAAATATCAGCCGCCATTAACACAGGATAAGTTAATAACCCTGCGTTTACATTATCTGGTTGTTGCCGAACTTTATCTTTAAATGTTGTTGTTTTTTCCAGCTCCCCTTTGTATGCCATTGTATTTAAATACAAATACAATTCTGCAATTTCGGGTACATCACTCTGAACATACAAAGCCACTTTTTCAGGATCTAATCCGCATGCAATATTTTCTGCAATCACACGGTGAACACTATTCTGCAATTCTTTTGTATCGGGATGTGTAGTTAATGCATGCCAGTTTGCAACAAAAAAATAGCAATTAAATTCATCCTGCATGCGAACATAATTTCGCATGGCACCAAAATAATTTCCAAGGTGTAAAAAACCTGTTGGACGTATGCCGCTTAAAACAACCTCTTTACTCATAAGCGGCGAAGATAATTATTAGAATGATGATTGGTGAATGATAAAAAGATTTTTTTGTAACAAGCTGCAGTGCAGGTGGCATCGACTGTTGCGTCGCACACTTGTACTTTAAAATCTGTTATCATCATTTTCGTTTATAAAGGCAACTGAAATTGCACACCGGCAGCATGCAAAGAATTATAAATATCTAACATAACGTTGCTTCGTACCGATGCTGCTTTTGATAAATCGGGCACCCAGCACATTATTTTTATTTCAATTGCTTGACCTGCAAATGTTTGAACAATTACAGTCGGAGCAGGTGATTGTAAAATGATTTCATTCTGTACTAATCTTGATTGCACCAACTTTTTCACCATTTCAATATCGGCAGCATAAGGAATTGAAACTATAAATTCAACTCGCCGTTTTGTGTCTTGCATTGTCCAGTTAATTAAATGCTGCGATAACAAATCTCCGTTAGGAATAATAATATCAGCACCATCTCCGCTTTTAATTTTACTGGATCGAACACCAATTTCTTTTACTGTTCCTGATTTGTTTCCTACCTCAATTAAATCGCCAATCTGTATCGGTCGTTCGAATGCAATGATGATACCCGACACTAAATTATTCACGATATTTTGTAATCCAAAACCAATACCAACACCCAATGCACCAAGCATGAATGAAAGTTTATCTAACGGAATTCCAGTTGCCGCAACTGCAATTAAAAATCCCAGCGTCCAAATAGTCAATCGAATCAATAACATCATCGAACCAACACGTTTTCTCGTGCCTGTTTCTTTTATGCTTTCGTTACCAAAGAAAAAATTAATGATAGTTGAAATAGTCGACGATACCCAAATGATAAAAATAAATACGGCAACACTTTTAAAAGTAAAGATCATGTCACCAATAATTCTTCGTTCATTAAAAAAAGTATTGGCTGATTTTAACATGGTATCGTACATCGTAAGATTTCGAATCAATGAAATAATCCAAACTACAGAAGCGATGATCCAAAGAATTCTTTTTAATCTAATTTGTAATTCAGTGAAATTAATAAAATCAGAAAAACGAGTTTTTGAAAATGCTTCCGATTGCAGGTAGATGGCTTCGAGCACCATGGTAGAAAATATTTTCAATGCAATAGCTAACATTAAACATTGTATTCCACTTACCCCAACAATTTTTGCCAATGCAAATCTACCGGTCACATTAAAAATTATCGATAACAATATTTGTGCTAAAGTGAAGACCAGTATGGCTTTTGTTGCAGGTGATTCATGCAACTGAACAAAATTTTCTTTTCTATCGATGATCAATTTTATACAAATCACAATTAATAAAATACCAGCAATCAATAATGTCCAACGTTCTGCAAATGCTGATTCTAAAAGCATATCGTCTAAAGCATAATAGATCCAGATAATTAAAAGTAATAACCAAATATTTTTTGATTGCTTAGTTAAAAAAGGAAAGAATAAAAATGAAACTGTGATATATCGCAGCAATTCTATCAAATGCAAAAAAGACATGGGCGGGTTTGCAAATAGAAATGGCAGATAAGTAAAAAAAGCCACAACACATCCTAATAAAACACTTCTCTTTAATAAATTAACCGGCGCTAAAACTGTTGATGCAGTTTCTAATTTTTTTATGCGGAACTTATTAGATAAGCACCATACTGTAATAAAAATAAAGATCAACAAACCTATTGCCATTACATTCCATTTTCCACTTAAATAAATCGATACGATTTTTAGAGAACGTTGAAATGCTTGTTGACTTACTTCAAAAAAAGATTGCTCATATTTTGATGGGACGTCACTAAACAATGGAATTTTATCTTTTTCCCACATGGCCATTTTTAAAGAAATAGATAAATAACTCAGATCAGAAATAATATCATCGGCTTGTAATAAACTTATTGACACATGATTCAATAATAAATTGACATGAGCTAATGTTTGTTGTTGCAGAGAATCTAAATTTTTTCCTTCGGTAAGAATATCATCCAATTGTTCTATTAAAACCGAATCAGTAACCGGTGTGTTTAATGTTGGATCATGAATAATTCTTTTAACTTCTGCATTGCTTTGAGTTAAATCTTTACTGTAATCCGATAATGCAGTTTTATAATTATTTAGTTTGTTAGCAATTTCCTTTAATAATATTGAACCACTATTAAGGCTTCGCAAATTCATATGATCGCCTTTCTTTTCGAGCCTTGTTTTAAAACCTTCCAATCTTTTTTCTATCTCACGCAAATCAATGGCAATAGGAGTTATATCGATTTGATTCTTGATGAGAAAATTGGTATGATCAATAGTATAAGTATAAGATTCTACTTTACTGATTAATGCTGTTACTGCTGTATCGTTAGTTTTAAATAATAAGGAATCGGCAAATTTATGGCGATGTTTTTTTTGGGAGAAAGCCAAATTTGCCATTCCTAAAAAACTAAGAAGCACCAATAAAAAAACTGCAATTCTTTTTTTGAATAAGCTCATAATCGCTTTTATATTTTTGAAAAGATATTGATCAAAAATAATGGCTTTTTTTTCTATTGCGCTAATTACATTTTTTGAAAATTAATTCACTTCAAAACAAGTTATTATTTACTGTTTTATGCATTCCAAATCCATGGTTATAAATCAGTTCTGTAGTCCAAACAACTATGCTTCATCGGGGCAAACGACTATATGCCACCAAATGAATTGTTTATAGTTTTACAAAGCCAAATTCTAACAGAAGAAGCGAAATTCTAAATAATGAGTTTATTCTGTGTTTTGGTTGTAAGTTTTTTATCCAATTAATATCCTTCATATGAAACTGAAAGCTATTCTTGCAATCATGTTCACAACTCTTTGCGTATTAACAGAAGCTCAGACAGGTATTGGTACAAACAATCCGGACTCATCCGCTAAATTAGATATCACTTCAACGAACAAAGGTCTGTTGATTCCAAGAATGACAACTGCACAGCGCGATGCAATCAGTAATCCGGCAATCGGACTTTTAATTTTTCAAACAAGTACTCCGATTGGTTTTTATTATTATTCTGGTGCTTCATGGATTAATGTGGCTGATGCTATTGGCAAATTAAATATCAGTGATACCGCAACGATGCTATCCGCATATGTAAGAACAAATAGTATTCCATCTTTTAATGGCAAATTAAATATTAGTGATACGGCTGCAATGTTGATTAATTATTTGACAGGTATTCAAAGTAAAGTGAATACTGCTGACACTTCCAGCATGTTATCTCCTTATGCAAAAACCAATGCTATCCCTTCAATAACCGGCAAATTAAATATCAGTGATACTTCTGCAATGTTGACTAATTATTTATCAGGAATTCAAAGCAAAGTAAATACTGCTGATACTGCAAACATGCTATCACATTATGCGAATGTCAATTCTATTCCTTCAGTTACCGGTAAAGTAAATTATACTGATACTTCCAGTATGCTGTCGCCTTACGCAAAAACAAATGCAATTCCTTCAATAAATAATGTTGTAAAATATGCTGATACCGCAACCATGTTATCTCCGTATGCTTTAAGTAATTCCATTCCATCTTTTGCAGGAAAAGTAAATGTGAGCGATACTGCAAACATGTTATCTCATTATGCAAATGTCAATTCTATTCCTTCAGTAACTGGTAAATTAAATATCAGTGATACAGCTTCTATGCTCACTAATTATTTAGCAGGTATTCAAAGCAAAGTGAATACTGCTGATACTTCCAGCATGTTATCTCCTTATGCAAAAACTAATTCAATTCCTTCTTTTGCAGGAAAAGTGAATGTAAGTGATACTGCAAACATGTTGTCTCATTATGCAAACATTAATTCAATTCCTTCAATAACTAATGTTGTAAAATATGCTGATACGGCAACCATGTTATCTCCGTATGCTTTAAGTAATTCTATTCCATCTTTCGCAGGAAAAGTAAATGTGAGTGATACTGCAAACATGTTATCGCATTACGC
>CAIQDX010000135.1 GCA_903870685.1 uncultured Chitinophagaceae bacterium
AGTATTGAAAAAGGAAAACTGGCAGATGTAATTGCTGTTGATGGCGATCCTGTGAAAGACATAAAAGTAATGGGTAATGTAAAATTTGTAATGAAAGCAGGTGCAATAATTAAGAATGATTAATTTTTTGTAGCTAGCTTTAGTATTTCAATGAAGCTATTGTTGCGTCGCACTCTTCAACTTAGGAAAGCTATTAGCTTCGAGCTGTGAGCGTTTGCTCGAAGCTCATGGCTCGCTGCTCACAGCTAAGAAAGTACAAGAGTGCGACGCAACAGCAGCTAAATTTTTATTCGATTGCTTGCTACAAAAAATAAATGGTCTGACCGTCCCGGTCTGACCATTTATTTTTCAGCGAAAATCATATTTAAATCTGCGATGCTATCCTTTCCATTTTCTCAACTGCTGCAACAAAGCTCGCAAATCCTTTGGTGGCTCGGCTTCCAATAAAAACGTTTCGTTGGTGAGTGTAAATTTTAATTTCCACGAATGCAATGCTAATCTCGATAAAATAGCTCTTTCTTCTTCGGCTGATTTCGAAAGTTTAAATCTTTTTTTAATGGAAGAAAGTAACACGGGTTTGCCATCGCCATAAATATCATCGCAAACAATGCTGTGACCAATATGTTTCATGTGCACACGAATTTGATGTGTGCGACCTGTATGAATTTGAAATTGCATCCACGAATACAAACGAAAATTTTCTAATACTTCATAATCGGTTACAGAATTTTTTCCTTTTTCATGTGTGATCATGATGCTTTGTTTTCCGGGATGCTCCATGATGGGCATGTCAACAGTTCCTTTTGGTGTAATTAAATTTCCAAACACCAAACCGAGATAAAATTTTTCTACATCTCTTCCTTCAAATAATTGTGATAGTTGTTTATGTGCAGTTTCATTCTTTGCAAAAACAATTACACCGCTGGTATCTTTATCTAATCGATGCACTGTAAAAATTGCGCCGTACTTTTCTTTCAAAATATCTTTCAAAGAAATTTCTTTACCGAAACGATCAGGAATAGAAAATAATCCTGATGGTTTATTAACAGCAACAAACTGTTCGTTCTCGAAAATAATATCCAATTTCATTTTTTACAGAAAGTATTTAAATCATTGTTTAATGAAATTAAAAATTAAAGATTGATTGTCACACTGAGCCTGTCGAAGTGTTTTCAACGTTTGATAATTTGGCTTCGACAAGCTCAGCCTGACAAACGTTTTTTTATAATCTAATTTCTAATTAATGTAATTTTTGTTAAGCGTTCTTCTTGGTTCTTGTAAAACTTTGATTCATGTATTTTAATAAACGCACTTCTTTTTCTTGCAGCATTCTCCATTTGCCTCGATCAACATTTTTCTTGGTAAGATTGGCAAACATAACCCTGTCGAGATTTCTAACATCATAACCTAAGTGTTCGAAAATTCTTCTTACAATTCTGTTTCTGCCGCTGTGAATCTCAATGCCCACAACGCTTTTATCTTTATCATCGGCATAACCCAAATGATCGGCTTTTACAAAACCATCTTCTAAAGTCACGCCGGTTAATATAGCTTCGAAATCTTTTTTAGTAACAGGTTTATCAACTCTTACTTCATAGATTTTCTTTACTTGAAAAGATGGATGTGTCAATTGTTGCGCTAATTCACCATCATTGGTTAATAATAAAACACCAGTTGTATTTCTATCCAATCTTCCAACAGGATAGACTCTTTCTTTTGTTGCACCTTTAATTAATTCCAAAACAGTTTTTCTTCCTTCAGGATCTTTTGAAGTAGTGATATAATCTTTTGGTTTGTTTAATAAAATGTAAACAAGATTGCGTTGCAGAAAAATTTTCTTGCCTTTTACTTTTACATCTTCGTTGCCGCGAACTTTATAACCGGGTTCAAAAATTTTATCGCCGTTAACGGTAACGTTGCCAAGTTTAATGATATCGGCAGCTTCCCTTCTTCCACAAATTCCGCAATATGCCAAAAATTTATTTAAAGGCATTAAGGGCGTGTTCTCATTTATTTCAACGGGTTCGAATGAATCCTGAACAGGAATATCTTTTTGATTTGAAACAGGAGCAAATGATTTCTTTTCGGGGAATTTATTTCTGGTATCTCTGGTATCTTTTTTTAAAAATCTTTTTTCTTCAGGTTTATCAGAAACAATTCCTCTTTTTTTATCTAACTTTTTTCTTCTTAATTCTTCGCCAAGCGCTCTGGATGCGGCTTTGGCTTTACGTTTATCCTGACGGATAGCTTCTTTCTTTTTAGCACCTTTAAATTCGGGCTTGATAAATTTCTCGAATGGTTTATTACTCATGTTTTTTGATTTGCTGTTTTGCAACAGGTGCAGCGAAGATAAACTTTTAAAAATGAAACCCTTTCTCAGCCAAGAGAAAGGGTTTCGCAGATTGTTTTTATAGGAGAATTATTTTGAAACAGGCGGGCGATTATTCATATTCCAACCACCTCTAAAATTTCCTCTGAAATTTTTTCTTAGACTATCTGCTTTTATTAATTGTTCGGGAGTTAAAATTGATTTTGCAATTTCTTTTCTTTCGTTATTTAATGATTGTATTTGTTCTCTTTTTTGTTCAGGTAATAAATTATCATTTTCACGAATTGCTTTTCTTTTGCTTTGAATGGCGGCTTGATTTGTTTTGATCTTTGCAATTTGTTCTTCACTTAAATTCAAAGTCAACTTCATTCTTTCTAACATGCCCGCTTGTCTAACTTTTGCATTGATCTCTCTGTTTTTCATTTGTTGAGCGATCTGATTTTTTTGCTTATCGGTCAACAACGATTTTATTTTTTCTTTTCTATCTTTCTTTAATGCAGCCAATTTTGTTTTGTATTCGCCCAAAGAAATTTTATCGTTCTTCTGCAAGTCTGCAAGTTGTTTGTGAAAATCTTGATTGATTTCTTTTCCTTTTTTCATCTGGTCGGGAGTAACATGCAATCCTGCCAACATTCCCATTTTTCTTTTAAGTAATGGATGATTTTGTAAGAACTGATTTTGCATTGGAGGTCTTTGCTGAAATTGACCATTATTCAAAGGCTTTTTTAAATTACCAGCATTATTATTTTGTGGTGGTTGAGCATTTAGAAAACAAACACATGCAAAAATGCATGAGCTTAATAGTATTAACTTTTTCATTGAGGGTGTTTTAGTTTGCAATTCTGACTTTGAGCTATCTAATTAGTTTAAAATTAATCCTGTATTGGATATAAATAGAAGACTTTATAGGTAGAACTAAAAAAACTATCGGCGATTATCTAATTTTTTCAAACTATTTTTTGTTGGCTAATTGTCCGCAGGCTGCATCAATATCTTTACCACGACTGCGACGTAGTCTTGCATTAACTCTATTCTTTTCCAAGTAGCTCATAAAATTTTGAATACTTTCTTCATCTGGTTTTGTGAATTGAAAAGCATCAATTGGATTATACTCGATGATGTTAACCAGATCGGCAGGAACTTGTCGGTAGATCTTTACTAATTCTTCTGCATCTTTCATTGAGTCATTAAAATTTTTCAATAAAATATACTCGAATGTTATTTCGTTTCCGGTTGCTTTATAAAAATAATTTAGTGCTTCGATCAATGCTGCAATATTATTTGTTTCATTGATGGGCATTATCTCATCTCTTTTTTTATCGTTGGCAGCATGAAGTGATACTGCCAATTTAAAACGCACTTTATCGTCGCCTAATTTTTTTATTTGTTTTGCAACACCTGCAGTTGAAACAGTAATTCTTTTCGGACTCATGAACAATCCATCTTCGGCAGTAATTTTTTCAATTGCTTTTAAAACGTTGTTGTAATTAAGTAATGGCTCTCCCATTCCCATGAAAACAATATTGCTTAATTTTTTTTCGAAGATCTTTTCGCTTTGCTGATTTATTAAAACTACTTCGTCGTAGATCTCATCGAAATTCAAATTTCTTTTTCTGTCCATATAACCGGTTGCACAAAACTTACAACTTAAACTGCAACCGATCTGCGAACTAACGCAAGCTGTTTTTCTTTCTTCGGTTGGAATTAAAACACCTTCGATAGCATGACCATCAAAAGTTTTGAATCTGCTTTTAACCGTACCGTCATCACTTGTTTGAACAGCATCAACTTTTAATGAAGGAAAAGAAAATTCTGTGGAAAGTTTATTGCGTAGGTCTTTGCTTAAATTGGTCATGTCGTCAAAACTTAATGCATGTTTTTGCCACAACCATTCGTAAACCTGTTTTACACGAAATTTTTTTTCGCCAATGGTTTCGAAATAACTTTCTAATTGCGCCAATGAAAGGTCACGAATATTTGTAAGTGTCGACATGCCGCAAAAGTAATGTTTTACTGATAAGTGATTTGCTGCCATGAAAAAAGAACGTTGAAGGGTGCGACGCAACAGGCGATGCCATGAAATACAAATGACAGTCACATAAATATTTTTGCGACAAACTGAAACAATAATTTAGTATTGCTGTTCTAAAAAATTTTCTATCTTCAAACTCTCACATAAAATATTGCAGTATGAAAAAAATGTTCTTTTCTTTTTTGATGATTGGTTTTTTTGTTATTGCTAATGCGCAGGACGCATCGTTGCAACAATATACAGGCAAGTATAGATTTCCTGATGGAAGTGTTGTTACTGAAATTGCCGTTACGATTGAAGGTGGTGTATTAACGTCAAGTACTTCGGCCGGAAATTCTGTTTTGGAAAGAGTTAATGCCGATACTTTTTCGGTTGTTTCTTTTCAGGGAACTGCAGTTTTTAAAAGAGATGCGAATAAAAAAATTATTGGAGTAGTAATTGATGCAATGGGTTATCATTTAGAAGGAATAAAGGATGTTGAACAAGATGTAAGCTTGCAACAATTTACAGGTAAATATAAATTTCCTGATGGAAGTGTTGTAACAGAAATAACTGTTACGATTGAAGGTGGTGTGTTGACTTCGAATTCTTCGGCCGGGACTTCTGTTTTAGAAAAAGCAGGAACTGATACTTTTACGATTGTATCATTTCAGGGAACTGCAGTTTTTAAACGTGATGCAAATAATAAAATTACAGGAGTTGTTGTTGATGCCATGGGTTATCATTTAGAAGGAACAAAAGATAATTCAACATCATTTTTGTTTACAAAACCAGATGCGTTAAAAATAAAATTGAATGAATTCGCAGTGCGATGAATTTTAAAAATTATTTTTTACTTATAAATTCCTTACTGCCAATAATGGTGTAGGGAATTTTTTTTGGAAGGACTATTTATAATACGTTTCGTCTAAATAAAATAAACCATCTTCATTTTTCCAGTACCAAAATTTTTTCTTGTAAACACAATAAATACCCCGTAATGATTTTAAAGTATAAATCGCAGGAACATACAAAATCCTTGGTGGCACTGTGTGATAGCGATATGTAAGATTGGCTAATTGAGTTGGTGTAAAGGATCTTGCAGATTTTGAATAATCGGTTTTTATGCTTCCGTCTGTTGGGAGCTTGCTTTGCGGTGTTAATATTTTTCCATAACCATCAATAACTATCATTGCTGTTGGCGTTGATACAACAGTTGGTGCTGATGGTGCAGATGGTATTATAGACGAAGGATGTATTTTTTTGCTACAAGCAACAAAAAATATAATACAAGTAAGTGCCAAATACAACGTTTTTGTCATGCGGTTCTAATTGCATGAGCATTGTCTAATACTGTGCCAGAAACTATTTGCTAAAATTCGAAGGAAAGTAATTGTTCGTTGGTGAGTGTTTTTTGTTCGCCCGATTTTAAATTTTTTAGCACAACATTTTTTTCTTCTAATTCCTTGCTGCCAATAATAATGGCATAAGGAATTTGTTTTTTATCGGCCCACTTAAATTGTTTATCAAATTTTGCCAGCTCGTGAAACATTTCGCAGCGAATATTTTTTGCACGTAATTGTTGCATTAAATCAAATACAGCACGGCTTTCGGCTTCGCCCAAATTAAAAAATAAAACTTGTGTGGCTGTTTGAACTTCAACAGGAAATAATTTTAATTCTTCCATCACATCATAAATTCTGTCAACACCAAAACTAATACCAACACCGGGGATATTTGGAACATCGAATGTGCTGGTAAGATCATCATATCGTCCGCCACCACCAATACTTCCCATTTGAACATTGTTTGCTTTTACTTCGAAGATGATGCCGGTATAATAATTTAAACCACGAGCTAAAGTAAAATCGATGTTTAAGTTTTTAAGTTTTGTATAATTAATTAAGAACTCAATTTCATCGATACCTTTTTTTGCAGTTGCATTATCGCCAACCAAATTCTTTAATGCAATTAATTTTTCTTCATTATTACCATTGATAGAAAGGTATTTTTCAATAATTGAAATTTGATTTTCATTCAAACCTCTTTGCAATAATTCTTCTTTTACTTTTTCAATTCCGATCTTATCTAATTTATCAATGGCGATGGTTATGTCGATCATTTTATCGGCACCACCACATAATTCTGATAATGCTGCTAATATTTTTCTGCTATTAATTTTTATTTCAACTTCAACTCCTAATTTTTCGAAAGCAGTTGCATAAATAGTTGCAAGTTCCACCTCATTAATCAAAGAATAACTTCCAACAACATCGGCATCGCATTGATAAAACTCTCGGTACCGCCCACGTTGCGGACGATCTGCTCTCCACACCGGTTGAATTTGATAACGTTTAAAAGGAAAAGTTAATTGACCATGATTCATTGCGACATAGCGTGCAAATGGAATGGTAAGATCGTAACGCAATGCACGTTCGGTAATTCCTTTGGTGTTTTTTCCAACCAATACTTTTTCAAAATCATCTTTTATTTGTTGATGTTTTGAAACATTATCCAAACCATTATTTAAAATTTTGAAAATTAATTTATCTCCTTCATCACCATACTTTCCCATCAATGTATCTAAGTTTTCCATGGCAGGAGTTTCCAAGGGCTGATAGCCATACAATTCAAACACAGAACGAATAGTATTAAAAATAAAATTTCGTTTGCGAACTGTTTCAGCATTAAAATCTCGGGTGCCTTGCGGTAAACTTGGTTTGGCCATTTAATTATATAACGATCAATTAAGCAGTTTTATTTCTTTTTTGTTCTTCCGAATAATTAATGATGATATTATTACATGCTTCATCAAGTAATTTATAAACCCGATGATAACCTTCTTCGGTTCCATACCACGGATCGGGGACTTCTCTATTTTCGCAAGGATATAATTCATTCAGCAATAAATCAACTTTATTTTCATCCCATAGATCCTGACTCATCACTTTCACTTCTTCATAATTATCTGAATCCATCACATAGATCTTATCGAAGTGAAGCATATCCAATTTATTAAACTGCCTTGCCTGTTGAAAAGAAATATCAACGCCATTTATTTTAGAAACTTTTTGAGATAAACGGTGGGGTGGTTCTCCAATATGATAATTACCCGTGCCGGCACTGTCAACTGTCCAACATAGACCAGCCTTTTTGATTTTGTTTCGTAGGATACCTTCAGCTAAAGGACTTCGGCAAATATTGCCGAGGCAAACCATTAAAATCTTCATATAGCAAAAGTAGTTTTTAAAAAAATAATAAAATGTAGTAAAATCAATTACGTGCCCGCTTTTTGTTTTTTATAACATTGCCCATGGTTTCATTCTCCACAGGAGTCCTTAGGACACTTGTACTTTCAGTTCATTGTTCAATATTATAAAGAATGTGTAACTTTATACTATGCCATTATCTTATCAATTATTAAGTCCGTCAATAATATTAGTCATACTTTGTGGATTAGTGATTGTTAATGCTTGGAAACATTACTTCGGCAAACATTAGCATGATTAATTAAAGTTGAAACAAATCAGCCGCAATTCCATCAGCTAAAAATCTTCCTTTGTCAGTTAAGCGTAAAATTTTTTCGTTCAAAACAACATTGCCATTAGCTTCCCATTTTTTTGCTGATAAAATAATTTTACTTTTTGTCTTGTCATCAGTCATCAGCCATCTGTCATCCAAAAAATTAATCCCTTCTATTGTTCTTAAACTTGTCATTATATATTCATTCAATTGTTGAGAAGCGGTTAATTCTTCTTTTTCAAAATTCAAATCACCATTTTCAATGCTTTGAATATATAATGCGTTGTTGGCAATATTCCATTGACGTGATGATCCGTTAAAAGAATGTGCGGATGGTCCCAAACCAAGGTAGGGTAGGCCTTTCCAATAACTGCTGTTATGTTTGCTTCGGTAATTAGGCTTTGCAAAATTGGATATTTCGTAATGTTCGTAACCGACTTCTTTCATCCATTGCATTAATGATTCGAAATGTTTTGCCTGTTTATCAACATCAATATTTTCTTTTTTTTGTTGAATGATCAATTTATCCAAAGCGGTTTTTGGTTCAACAGTTAAAGCATAACAGGAAATATGTGGAATATTAAATGATATTGCAAATTCAACATTTTTTTTCCATTGTTCATCGGTTAATGTCGGTGAGCCATAAATTAGATCGATGGTGATATTATTAAAATATTTTGTTGCCAATTTCAAACACTCAATAGCATGTTGTGCATTGTGAGCTCTGTTCATCCATTGCAGATCAACATCGTTGAAAGACTGAATACCGATGCTTAAACGATTAATGCCAATAGCTTTCCATTCAATTAATTTTTCTTCGGTAATATCATCGGGGTTGGCTTCCAGTGATATTTCTGCATTCTCATCAAAAAAAAATAATTCTTTTAGTTTTTCAATCATCAATCTTAAATCGGAAATCGAAAGTAATGATGGCGTTCCTCCGCCAAAATAAATAGTTTCAACTTTTTCGTTCAGATAATCTTTTCTCCATTCGGCTTCTTTGGCAATAGCAGCAATCATTTGCTGTATTAATTTATGATTGGTAGAAAAATGGAAGTTGCAATAATGGCATGCATGTTTGCAAAACGGAATATGAATATAAATACCTGCCATATTTTTTAGTTGCAACAAAAGTAAGTGTATAGAATTGCACAAATAAAACGAGTTTGTGGGCATCTTTTAAAAATAGATAGATTCACTTTAATATTTTTGCGCAAATTATAGGCTTGAAAAAATCATTGATCATATTTCTTCCCTCATTTTTTTGTTTGTGTGTAGTAGCGCAGGTGGATTCAACTTCTAAAAAGAAAGATGAAAAAATTATTACCGAACCAGGGGAAGTAAAAATTAATCCGATCGATGAAATGCTTCAAAATAAAAACAGGGCAATTCCTATATCAAAGGATTTGATCAAGAAAAAAGCAGTTCCTACTGTAAAAGATACTGTTGCAACGGTTTTGGTAAATATTGATTCTTTAAAACTTGATTCCATCAAACAAGATTCAATTAAGAAACTTTCTGTAATTAATGCCCAGCCTGCTAAAACAAATGACACATCTACTTATCGATCTATTATTACAGTCCCATATTTGCCTTTTGATAAGCCCATTGTGTTTATGATCAATAAAGTTCGGGAGCCTCAAACAAAAGATGAATTATTTTATTTATTGACCGGGCTAATTTTTTTCGTAGCATTTATTAAATTAATATTTCCTAAATATTTTCATAGTCTATTATTATTATCATTTCAAACATCATTCAGACAAAGACAAACAAGAGAGCAATTAACGCAGGATAATCTTGCTTCTTTGTTGATGAACTTATTGTTTTTTATTTCGGGCGGCATTTTTATTAGTTTAGTTTCAAATGCCGAAGGTTATTCAGGCCTTTCGTTTTGGAAATTATTGCTACCATCCTCATTAATTTTAGCCGTTATTTATTCATTCAAATATTTATTTCTAATTTTTTTCGGATGGATATTTAATGTAAAATCGGCAGTTAACACTTACATTTTTATTGTGTTTATGATGAATAAAATTATCGGAATAATATTAATTCCGATTTTATTGATATTGGCTTTTTCTCCAACCCAAATAACTCAACCGGTATTGATTTTGTCATTGTTTTTGATAGGGATATTGTTAATTTACCGTTATCTGATAAGTTTAGTAACCATTCGCCACGAACTGAAAGTGAATGCCATACATTTTTTTCTTTACCTTTGCGCCGTAGAAATTTTGCCGTTGTTATTGATTTATAAAGTTCTTTTTAAATACATCGGTAATTTTATTAACCCAGACTAATACCAGTTCAATCGCATGGTAAAACCCGGACCCAAGAATTCAACAACAAAAAAAGTTGCAAAACGAATTTTGATTTCTCAACCAAAGCCGGAAAGTGAAAAATCTCCGTATTTTGATTTGGAGCGTAAATACAATCTGGAATTGGTTTTTCATCCCTTTATTAAAATCGAAGGCATCCCTGCCAGAGAATTCAGAAAACAAAAAATAGATATAATTAGTTGTACCGGTGTGGTTTTTATGAGCCGTCATGCTATTGATCATTTTTTCCGCATGTGCGAAGAAATGAAAGTTACTATCAGTCAGGACACAAAATATTTTTGCATTACAGAAGCTGTGGCATTATATCTTCAGAAATTTATCTTGTACAGAAAAAGAAAAGTTTTTTATGGTGCTGATGGTAGCAACAAAAGCATGTTCGATGTAATTAATAAACATAAAGAAAACGAAAAATTCTTATATGTGTGTAGCGAAAATCAACAGGATAATGAAATTGTGAACTGGTTGAAAAATAATAAATGCGAATTTCAATTAGCATTTATGTATCGAACCATCAGCAACGATATTAAAGAAGTGATGGATAAAAAATCATATGATGTAATTTGTTTTTTCACTCCAAGTGGTGTTAGAAGTTTATTCGATAATTATCCTAAGTTCAAACAAAACGGTACAGTAGTAGGATCCTTTGGCAGCAATACTTCTAAAGCATTAGAAGAAGCCGGATTAAAATTAGAAATTAAAGCACCAGCACCTCAGACACCAAGTATGGCTGCGGCTTTAGATTTATTTTTAGCATTAGCAAATAAGAAAAAATAATATTATTTTTTTATAGTAAAACCCTTTAAAATTTTAAAGGGTTTTTTGTGCAACTTATTTTTAATTTTTGTGTTTACATTGTTGTATGTATTCGAATAAATTAATTGACCAGACAAGTCCTTATCTTTTGCAGCATGCACATAACCCTGTGAATTGGTATCCTTGGGGTGATGAAGCTTTGCAAAAAGCGAAAGAAGAAAACAAACCCATCTTAGTTAGTATTGGGTATGCAGCTTGTCATTGGTGTCATGTGATGGAAAAAGAAAGTTTTGAAGATGAATCGACAGCTGAATTGATGAACAAACATTTCATCAATATAAAAATTGATAGGGAAGAACGTCCGGACCTTGATCATATTTATATGGATGCTGTTCAATCGATGACTGGCAGTGGAGGTTGGCCATTAAATGTTTTTTTAACTTCCGAACGCAAACCTTTTTATGGTGGCACTTATTTTCCACCGATTGCAGCATATAACCGAAAAAGCTGGAAAGAAATTTTAATTCTTGTTTCAACAGCCTATCAGGAAAAAAACAATGAAATAAAATCTCAGGCGGAAAGACTAACTGAACATTTAATTGCTGCTAATTCGTTTGGAATAGATAAACAATCCGAAACTCAATCGGATATTGTTTTTACAAAAGAAAATTTAGAAACAATTGCTGCAAATATTTTAGCTCAAGCAGATAAAGAATGGGGCGGATTTGGAAATGCTCCGAAATTTCCTCAAACATTTTCTATTCAATTTTTATTGCGCCATTACTATTTCACAAAAGATGAAAATGCTTTGAAACAGGCATTGTTAAGTTTAGATAAAATGATTGATGGCGGTATTTATGATCAGATAGGTGGTGGCTTTGCTCGATATAGCACCGATATAAAATGGTTTGCACCTCACTTCGAAAAAATGTTATATGATAATGCATTGTTGATTGGTGTTCTAAGTGAAGCATATCAACTCACAAGAAAAGAAATATATGCAGAAACAATTCACCAAACGATGCAATTCATCGAACGAGAAATGATAAATGAAGAGAATGGTTTTTATAGTGCATTAGATGCTGATAGCGAGGGAGTGGAAGGTAAATTTTATACTTGGAGCGCAGCAGAAATCGAAAAATTGTTGCAACAAGATGCTTCGTTGTTTTGCGAATTATATGATGTTCAGGAAAAAGGTAATTGGGAACACAATAATATTTTATGGCTGAAAAGATCAATAGAAAAATTCGCGATAACAAAAGGAATTGATCTTCAAGAATTGAAAATTAAGATTAATAATTGGCATAAAATTTTAATGAATGAAAGAAACAAACGTATTCGTCCGCAAACAGATGATAAAATATTATTGGGATGGAATGCTTTGATGAATGTGGCTTGCAGCAAAGCATTTGTGGCAACCGGCGAGGAAAATTACCGACAATTGGCAATAAAGAATATGCAATTTTTAGAAGAGAAATTTGCAACAGAAAATAATGGATGGCATCATACTTATAAAAATGGTCACGCTAAAATTCCTGCTTTTTTGGATGATTATTCATACATTATTCAAGCATACATTCATCTACAAGAAATAACAGGAAACAGTGATTATTTAATTAGAGCAAAAGAAACAACCCAATTTGTTCTTAATAATTTTTTGGATGCAGAGAGCGGGTATTTTTTTTATACGAATCAATTTCAAACCGATATTATTATCAGGAAAAAAGAAGTTTATGATGGCGCAACGCCATCCGGAAATGCAATAATGGCTGCTAACCTGGATTATTTATCTGTTATATTTTTTGAACAAGACTGGCATTTGCATTCTCAAAAAATTATTAAGTCTCTAAGCCAGGCAATAATAAAATATCCAACTTCGTTTGGTGCATGGGCATCGGTTCTGCAATTAACAATTAACGGTGTAAATGAAATTGTGATTGCAGGTAATGATGCATTCGAAAGCCTTTATCCAATTTTAAATAAGTACATGCCCAATAAGATTATTCAATCAACACAAAGAGAACAGCCATTGTTTCCTTTGCTTAAAGGGAAATTTAAGGACAAAAAATCAGGTTTTTTCCTTTGTAAGGACTATGTTTGCAATGAACCAATATTCGAACTGGAAAAATTTTTGCAAAACTGTAACAGCTGATTGATTATTTTGCGTGAAGTTTACCTCTCACGATTATCAAAAAAGTCGAAAGCAACAATTTAAAGTTTATAAGTATCGTTAGTATCTACCCTTGAAAAAAAATTACTGTAAACAAAATTAAACGTGGTAAATAATACCGCTTTAAACCATATATTTGTTATTACCTGTTAATAGTTAATACGATGAAGAACCGTTTTAATTTAATTTTATTATCGATTTTAGTTTTGTCATTGAGTTCTTGCTTTTTGAATAAGAAAGGGAACAAAAAAAATAATGTATTCGATGACGGACAACTTCGTGGTGTTTCGCCTACTTCAAAACAAAGTATGGGAAAACCAAGAGGAATGGTTTATATCCCACCGGGAACCTTTCATATGGGTCCAAGCGATGAGGATATAAATTATAATTATACTGCACGAAATAGGCAAGTATCTATTCCAGGTTTTTGGATGGATGCCACAGAAATTACTAACAATGATTACCGTCAATTTGTTTATTGGGTAAGAGATTCTTTAGCCGCAAAGGAATTAGGATTTTTTAAATCTACTGCTGGTGCATCCGGAAATGGTGGCGATTCTGCCATTGCTATTGATTGGGCAAGAGCTCGTACTATAAAATATGATGCATCTAATCTTGAAAAATTAGGCAATAAATTAATTCTGGCTCCTGATAACAGGTTATATGGTAAAGCAGATGTTGATCCACAAAAGATTATTTACAGAATGGAAACATTCAGATTGATGGAAGCTGCTAAAAGAGAAAATACAGGCGTAGCCAGAAAAAATTTCATAGATAGAAAAGATGAACCCGTTTATCCGGATACTTTAGTTTGGATTAGAGATTTTTCTTATTCGTATAATGAACCTATGACCAAAAGATATTTTTCGCATCCATCTTTTGGAAATTATCCTGTGGTAGGTGTAAGTTGGAAACAAGCAGTTGCTTTTTGTCATTGGAGAACACATTATTTGAACAGTTCTTTGGAAAGAAGAAAAATGGCAGTTGAAAGTGATTTCAGATTACCAAGTGAATCAGAATGGGAATATGCTGCACGTGGTGGCAGAACGGGTTCTCCTTATCCTTGGGGCGGTCCGTATATTAGAAATAAAAAAGGATGTTTATTGGCAAACTTTAAACCTGGCAGAGGTAATTATGCTGAAGACGGTGGTTTTTATACCGTAAAAGCAGATGCATATTGGCCTAATGATTACGGTTTATATAATATGGCCGGTAATGTTGCTGAATGGACAAGTTCATATTTCAATGAAAGTGCTTATAATTTTATGTCTGATATGAGTCCTGATGTTAGATATGACGCAAAAGATAATGACCCTCCATTAATGAAAAGAAAAGTAATTCGTGGTGGCAGTTGGAAAGATGTAGGTTTTTATTTGCAAACTAGCGCCAGAGCATTCGAATATCAGGATACATCGAAATCTTATATTGGTTTCCGTTGTGTAATCGATCTTGCTCCAAGAATGAAAAAAGGTAAATAATAAATTTTCAATAACAGATAATAATAATTAATTCAAACAGAATTTTTTAATAGATACTTCGTTATCTATCTCAATTAAAAATTAAAACTAAGAACAATGGCAGCTGCAATTCCTCCTAAAGTTGGTAAAATAGTTGATGTATTTGTATCTATTGCTGCGGCAGTAGTTATTTGGGGCGCATTAAGAAAAATTCTCCATGCAGAAGATGCAGATTTATGGCTGAGAATTGGTTTATCTACTGAAGCAGGTGTGTTTTTAGTGTATGGTCTTCTTTATCTATATTATCCTGCTCTTGATGATCATGAAGTTCATCTTCCTGGTCAACAAAAAGTTGAAGCTTCTCCTTTAATTGCATTAAGTGATATGTTTAAAGAAGCAGGTTTAAGTCCAGAGCATTTAACAAAATTGAGTGGTAGTTTTCAAAAGCTTAATACTACTGTGTCTCAAATGAATGAGATAACAGATGTTGTTAAATCAACAAATGATTTTTCTGCAAAAACTAAAGAAGCTTCGGCAGCTTTAGGTTCTGTGGCAGGAGCTGTTAATGCAGCTACTACTTCTTTAGCTGGTTTTAGCGCAGCTTCCGAAAACACAAAACAGTTTCATTCACAAGTTCAGGTATTGACCAAAAATTTATCTTCTTTAAATACTATTTACGAATTGGAATTGCAAGAAAGCAATAATCATTTAAAAGCATTAAATCAATTCTATGGTAAGTTAGCACAGGCGTCATCTGCAATGAATAGTAGTGCCGATGATGCCATGAAAGCTAAGGAACAAATAACTGCATTGGCAACTAACCTTGCCAAATTAAACCAAGTATATGGCAGCATGCTTACTGCTATGCAAGGAGGCAGATAATATTTTTTTGAATGATGACTAAAATTTATAATTCACAATATTAATTGTAAGTAGAAATGTCGCTACCTAAAGAGCCACGGCAGAAAATGATTAACCTGATGTATCTGGTGCTAACAGCAATGTTGGCATTGAATGTGTCATCAGAAATTCTTAATGCTTTTAAAACGGTTAATAACAGTTTAAATAATGCTAATAGAATTATTGAGGATAAAAATCAATCTATATTCAAGTCGTTTGAGAAAATGATTGATGATCCAAGAACAAGAGACAAAGCATTAATATATAAACCAGAGGCCGATAGAGTAAGACAAATGTCGGATGAAGCTTATAATTACATAGATGCATTAAAAACTGAATTAAAAAAAGAAGTAGGATCGCATATTGAAAATGGTGAGGAAAAATTTGCAGAAGAAAATTTAGAAGCAGCAACAAGATTATTTGATACCAAAGGAAAAGGTCCGGAATTATTAAAGAAATTAAACGATTTTAAAACAAATATTTTAAGTGTTGATACTTCTTTAAATGCTCAATTTAAAGATGCACTTCCTTTAGATCTATCTGTTCCAAAATCAAAATCAGGTAATTCCAAAATGACTTGGACCACTGCTTATTTTCACATGACTCCAACAATTGCAGCATTAACAATTTTAAGTAAGTTTCAAAACGATGTAAAAAATAGTGAAGCAGCAATTGTTGATTATTTACATAGCAAAGTAGGAGAAGTGAAAGTGCAATACGATCAATTTGCTGCCATTGCATCTACTGATAAATCTTATGCAATGGAAGGTGATGAAATTCATATCACTGCCGGAGTTGGTTCGTTCAGCGCAGCTGCAAAACCTAATATTACAATTAATGGTTCATATCAAAATTTACTACCTGATGGCACTGTGATGTATACCACAAAAGCTACAGGAGTTGGCGAACATTCTGTAACAGTTAATATCGAACTTACAAAACCTGATGGAACAAAATATAGTGTTCCTAAGATTGTGAAATATACAGTTGGTATGCCAAGCGGCGCTTCCATCTTCTTAGAAAAAATGAACGTCGCTTATATTGGTGTTGAAAATCCAATTACAGTTTCAGGAGGTAGTGTAGGTAGTGAAAAAGTGAATGTAACTTTTACTGGCGGAGGTGAAGTAAAAAATTTAGGTGGCGGAAAATACATAATCAATCCAACTACTACCGGTACCAATTCATTAGTTGTTGATGCCGGAGGAAAAAAATTCCCATTCCCAATCAGATGTAAATATTTACCAGATCCTGTTGCTGTTGTTTCAGAGAAAAAAGGTGGCGCAATCGCTGCTGCAGAATTTAAAGCCCAGGGTGGTTTAATTGCAAAATTAATGGAATCAGATTTTGATGCACGTTTTCAGGTTGTCAGTTATAGATTGGGAGCTTATGGTGGATCAATTACATCACCACTTGATTATTTAAATAATGGTCCAAGATGGACAGGGGATGCTGCAAGTTTAGTTAACAGATCATCACCTGGAACTAAAATATACTTTGATGATATTCGTGTTAAGGGACCTGATGGACGTGAACGTCAATTACCAAGTATATTTTTTGCTTTACGATAATAAGACATATTTTATATGAAAAAATTAATTCTTTTATTACCGCTTATTTGTTTCATTCTTGTTGTGGAAGCACAAACAAAAAAACCTGCAGGTAAAAAACCTGTTAACAAGAATAAAACAACTGTTAACACAAAAGTTAATCAGCAACACATAACAGATAGTCTAAATTCTGCTGCAAGAATTTCTGATTCTTTAGCCTTGGTTCGGAAAGCTGACAGTGTTAAACTTGCTGCTTCTGTTGCAATGGCCGCTGCAGATACAACACCTAATTTAAGAATTGATTCGGTTAGTATTTCTCTTCGTAATGATAATGCAGTTGATAAATCAAGCATAAAAGTTCGTACCCCTTTAGAGTATGAATATATCAGAGAAGACAATGCCGTATATAGACAAAAAATTTGGAGAATACTCGATACAAAAGAAAAAATAAATGCGCCATTTACTTTTAATGCTGATGATGATAATGGCAATCAAAGATTTATTTCTATTTTATTAAATGCCATTAAAAAAGGAGCAAGCAATGGCGGAGTAGATGCATTTAACCCAATTGACGATAGGTTTACAACACCGTATACCTATAAACAAATTGCACAGGGATTAGTAGGAAAACCAAGACATCAAGAAGTAATTGATTGGGCAAAAGATCCAAATGGTAGTATCAAAAAAGATTCTGTAATTATTGATGAATTTGATCCTAATATGGTATCAAAATTTGAAATAAAAGAAGAAGTTGTTTTCAGTAAACATACTTCAAGAATGTTCATTCGTATTTTAGGAATTGCACCAATGGTTGACGTTTATAATGATAATGCCGATGGAACAAGAACATTCAGATATTCCAAGCCCGTGTTTTGGGTTTATTATCCAGATTTAAGAGGAACATTAAGCAGACATGAAGTATTTAATCCAAAAAATTCCGGTGCTAGGATGACTTGGGAAGATTTATTTGAAAGCAGAATGTTTGGTAGTTATATCTTTAAAACAACTTTGGATAATCCTCAGAATAAAGATTTATTGCAATTGGCTAAAAACGATAATTTATTTATGCTGTTGCAGGGAGAAAAAATCAAAGAAAAAATCTTCAATTACGAACAGGATCTCTGGCAATATTAACAACTGTTCATAAATGTATAAAAGATTAAAGGAGAAGCGTTTAGCTTCTCCTTTTTTATTGACCTCATTTTGATAAAATAAATAAGTAAAAAAAAAGAAAGAAACTTATTGTTTTATTGTTAACTATTCTATACTTTCGTTACGGTTTTTCATAGGATATTGGATTTTAAAAACGGGGCTGGATTTTTATCCTGGCCCTTTTTTTATTTTATAAGCTGATTCTTATTTTCATGAAAGTAATTCCAAATCAATCTTGATTTTGCATTACCAACCACATCAATCAATTCTGCCTGCGTTTTATTCCGAATAGTATTTATCGATTTAAATTTTTTTAATAATTGATCGGCTGTTTGTTTACCGATGCCCTTAATTTCTGCAATCTCATTTTTAAAAGTTCCTTTTGATCTTTTATTTCGATGAAAAGTAATCCCGAAATTATGCACCTCATCACGAATTCTTCTTAGCAATTTTAAGCTATCACTATTCCATGGTAGTTTAATAGATTTAGAGTCTTGTTTAAAGAAAAGCTCTTCTTCATTTTTTGCTAGACCCACTAAGGTCATTTTGCCATTCAATTTGAGTTTATTTATACTATCCAAAGCGGCACTAAGTTGACCTTTACCGCCATCAATTATAACGAGTTGAGGTAACGACTCTTTTTCTGCAATAAGTCTTTTATATCGCCTATAAACAACTTCCTTCATAGATGCAAAATCGTTGATGCCTGTTACAGTTTCTACATTAAAATGACGATAATCTTTTTTACTTGGCATTCCATTCTTAAAACATACCATCGCCGAAACCGGATAACTTCCCTGAAAATTTGAGTTGTCAAAACATTCAATATGAACAGGCAATTCGCTTAACTGTAAATAATTTTTTAGTTCATACAGAACATTCTTTTTTTCAGTATCATTTTGTTCTTCAAGATGCAATATTCTTTTTCTTCTGATTTCCTCTTTGTAATAATTTACATTTTTCAATGAAAGATCAAGTAGTTTCTTTTTATCACCAGCTTTAGGAACTGTAATTATTATTTCTGAATCAGGATATTCAATTTTAAATGGAACAATTATTTCCTGCGATAAACTATTAAATGTTTCTCTCAGATTAATGATCGCAAAACTTAATACATCTTCGTCTGTTTCTTCCAATTTGGTTTCTAACTGAACGGTATGTGTTTGAATAATAGTGCCATTTTGAACCATCAAATAATTAACATAAGCAATATCACCTTCTTTCAAAACCGAAAACACATCAATATTATTTAATCGTGTATTTACTATTACGGATCTGGCTTTATAATTTTCTAAATGCTCGATTTTCTTTTTAATTAAATCAGCTTTTTCAAAAGCTAAATCAGCAGCATGTTCTCGCATTTCTTTTTTAAAATGTTCTATCACAGTTCCTAAATTTCCCTTCAATATTTCTTTTATTTGTTTAATACCTTCGGCATAATCCTGCGTGGTTTGCAATGCTTCACATGGTCCTTTGCAATTGCCTAAATGATATTCCAAACAGACTTTAAATTTCTTTTTTTGAATGTTTGAATCAGAAAGATTGAGTTTGCAATTTCGTAATGGAATATATTGTTTTATAAAATCAATCAGCTCTCTCACTCTTCCCGAAGAGGTGAATGGTCCTAAATATTCTGAGCCGTCATTTAATTTTTTTCTCGTTAAAAAAATCCGCGGGAACGGTTCTTTTTTAATGACAATAAATGGATATGTTTTATCATCCTTTAAACAGATATTGTATTTAGGCTGAAATTGTTTGATGAGTGCATTCTCCAATAAAAAAGCATCTTGTTCCGAATCAACAATTGTAAATTCGAGATGATGAATGTGCTGAACTAATTCGTGGGTTTTATAGCTAGTAAAAGTTTTAGAAAAATAAGAGCTCACTCTTTTTCGTAAATCTTTTGCCTTGCCAACATAAATTAATTCTTTGCTTTTAGAAAAATATTTATAGATGCCGGGCTGATGCGGAATAGTGATGGCTATATGCTGAAATTGTTCTGCTGTCATTAATACGATTTATCATTCCAAATAACAGTGGTTTCGTCTCCCGATTCTTTTCCACTTTTATCATAAGTTGAATTAATTATTTGAAAACTTTTTCCAACTTTCCAGTTGAGTTGTTCATTCAAAAAATAATCTCCTTTATTATAATAGCTTCTGATAAAAAATCTTTTGGGTTTATTGTTCTTGTCGTCTAATAAAACAGTCACATTTTTGATATCAGAAATTGAATCGGTTGTTGAATAAGTAAGTGTGATACTTTTTGTTGTAAGATCATGAAAAACAGATTCTTTAAACAAAGGTTTTAGTTGAGCGGTTGTAATATCTTTTTTGTAAAATGAATTTGCAAGCAAAATAAAATCATCTAACGAAATAGTTGCTGAATCTCTTTTCCCGGATTTATTTTTACTGATTTTATAAATGTGATAAGGATTTTGCTGCACATCTTTTATATCTTCTTTAATAAAATCAATCACAGGAAAAAAAGTTGTAGTGTCAGTTATAGAATTATTAGTGGCAAAATTATTTTTCTTGTCTTTGCATTGTGTAAATGAAACAGCAATAAAAAGTAGAAATAAAAAATATTTGTACATGACGTAAAATTATTCTTAAATCCTAATAATCAGAATTTAAAAATTTGCGTAGAAAAATTATTTAAAAAGTGGAGTAGCGATACCAACTTTAAAACCATAGTCTAAACGGTATTCTTTAATAGGGTAAACATCATTATAAGTTGGTAAATGCTGGTAACGTATTTGCGGACCCAAGTACCATTTTACATTTCCTGTTTTATAAGTTAAATTAAACTCGAGGCTTGAATTAAAATTCCATTTACGGAAGAAAGGCGCGCCGTTAGCATAATACTTATAATCAGTAGAGATCATATAAACATTCTTGTTCAAAGTAAATGTTGGCTGAATAGATGCACTGGCACTTAAACCCAATTTTTTGCCTTGAAGAAAATCCCATTGAAAACCAATCGGAATGGATATTTGGTATAATTTATTATCAAGCTTTGTGCTATAATATCCATTTGTTCCGGTGCTATTACCAAACATTGAAGCAATGCTGACAGAATCTAAATGATTATTTTGAACAAATGCAATAGTTGCCATTCCATATGATGTTACTGTTGCATCAATATAGTATTGGCGAATATTAAACTGCAATCCGGTTTTAACTTTAAAATTATTAGTAAGATTATATAATATTCCTGCACCCAATTCCATTCCTAATGCAGGAGTATGGCGTACACTATTATTTACATTTGCAGTTGTGCCTTGTGTTGATACCGCCATTGCTGTTGTAGGTGCGTAAGTTAATCTTGTATTATCTTCTTCTAATTTGCGATAACTAATTGAAGGAGTAGCATAAAATTGCAATTCGAATCCTGATTGTTTTTTACTTGGCTTCTTAGTTTCAAAAGTAAATTCATTCAAATAACTATCGGTATTATTTAGATCAGATTGAATGCTTGATTTGTCTGAAAGATTTTGATACTTACTTTTCTTTGTTGTTGGTGAAGCAGAGATATCAGAAGAAATCAAATTTTGATTGGTATAATTAAATTCGTCAACCAAGAGCGAATTATCAACCAATAAACTTGTTTTTAAAACCGGCTCAGTATGTGATGAAGAATAATTTAAAGAAGGTTTGTTTTGAGTAACAATCTCAACTGATGATGTCTTTTTATCAACCACAATCAAATCTTCAGCATCGAGATTATTATTATCATTTATTGCTGCTATTGTTTCTTTAGTATAGTTATTAAGATTGATTTGCTGTTCTAAAGTTTCAGTTTTTTCTTGAACAATAATTTCATCAGAAGCTGCAGCTAATTTTTCAATATTATTTCCCTGTTTAAGAACTATAATATTTGTTTTGGTGATGATCGTTTTTGGAGGATAATTAAAAACAGTTGAAACAGTTAATGTTAATATAATAGCAATAGCAATGAATGTAAGTGCAGGCCATGATGGATTGCCATGTAATTGTGTTCGAATATTTTCCCATATATGTTCAGATGGATACATTTTATGTCCTTCCACCTCATCAATGAGATATTGTTCGAAATCGTCGTTTTGGTTAAAATTCTTTTCCATCGTCACACATTATCGTTAGTTCAAAACTGCAAGCCATTTGAAATCTTCTTTTGGCCTTTCAATAATTCTCTTTTTAATTAATATCGTTTCAAGCATTGCCTTTGCTCTAGTAAATTGGCTTCGGCTTGTGCTTTCTTCTATATCTAACATTTCTCCAATTTCTTTATGACTATAGCCTTCTATCGCATATAAATTCAAAACGGTTTTATAGCCAACAGGTAATAATCTAATGCTTTCTATCACTTGTTTTCCCTGCATAATTGAAGCAATAGTTTCATCTTTCGAAGGTTGATTTTGTGCATATTGCAAATCAACATTCTCATTGAATTTTTTATACTTTTTCAAAAAATTGATGCAAGTGTGAACAATAATTCTTCTTATCCAACCTTCAAATGCGCCCTTGTTTTGAAAAGTATGTATTTGTGTAAAGATCTTTATAAATGCTTCCTGCAACATGTCTTCGGCATCTTCTCTGCTTTGCGCGAAACGATAACATACCGATAACATTTTTGGACTGTATCTGCTATATAATTCCCTTTGTGAAAAAGGATCATTATGTAAACAGCCAGCAATTATTGCTTGTTCCGTCATTTTGGGGTATAATTTACCCTTTAAATATATGACATTATTCATTTACAAAAGCTGCATTAAAAAAATTCAATTAATATTTATTTTAACTAAACTTGGAATAATTTTTGCCTATTTATTTAAAAGTTAAACTATAATTGCAAATAGTGCCGGTTTTAGGCTATTGAATAACTTTCAAGAATGAACTATAAGCAACTTAGATTAGTTATTGGCTTGGATTAAATCTAGTGGCACTTTTGTAAAACATTTTCATGAAGAAATTTCTACTACTATATTCTACTTGTACTATATTTTTATTTGTATTACTGATTCCTTCATTAGTGAAGGCAAATCATTATTATAATTCAGAAACAGAAAAGTCTTCTTTATCAGGCACCATCACCGATAAAAAATCTAATCAACCTTTGGCAGGTGCTACAGTTTATATTCCAGATTTAAAATTGAGTACAGTTTCTGATTCATCTGGTAATTATAAATTTAAAAATCTTCCAGCAGGAACTTTTTTAATTGAAATAAAATTCGAAGGGTATAAAACGATAACTCGTAACATAATTATTAAAGGAACTGTAATTCACGAAAATTTTATTTTAGAAGAAAGCGCTACCGAAATAAATGAAGTGGTTGTAACCGGTTCATCTAAAGCATCACAAATAAAAAGAAATCCTGTTCCAATTATTTCGGTAAGTCAAGAATATCTGATTACTAATTTAAGCACTAATGCTATTGATGCGATTGCAAGAATTCCCGGTGTTCGTGCTGTAACAACAGGACCAAATGTTTCTAAACCATTCATTCGCGGATTAGGTTTCAACCGAATTCTTACTTTGTACGATGGTATCCGACAAGAAGGTCAGCAATGGGGTGATGAACATGGAATTGAAGTTGATCAATATGCCATTAACAGAGTGGAAGTGATAAAAGGCCCTGCCAGCTTGGGTTACGGCTCCGATGCATTGGCTGGTGTTGTAAATTTAATTCCAACACAACCTGCACCTGAAGGAAAAATGCTTGGTGATATTGTAACCGATTATCAAACTAATAATAAAATGTTTGGTGGCTCGGCAATGTTAAGTGCAACTAAAAACGGATTCGAATGGTTGGCAAGAATATCTCATAAACAAGCTGCTAATTATCAAAATAAAATTGACGGAAGAGTATTTGGTACAGCGTTTAATGAAACTGATGCAAATGCTTCAATTGGAATTCATCGCAAATGGGGATTCTCGCATGTTGATTTTGTGATGTATGATGATTTGCAAGAAATTCCTGATGGCAGCAGAGACAGTGCAACATGGAAATTCACTCGACAAATTACTGAAGTCGATACTGTTCGTCAAATAGTTTCTGATGCTGATTTAAATAGCTATAAGATCGAACACTTGCATCAGCATGTGCAGCATTACAGAATTTTTTCTGCAAATAATTTTATCTTGAATGATGGCTCAAGATTGTTACTGAACTTAGGTTTTCAAAGAAGTATAAGAAGAGAATACAATCATCCTGAAGCTGCTTATCAAAATGTACCCGGATTATTTTTACAACTCAATTCAGTTAATTACGATGTAAAATATTCTTTGAAAAATATTGATGAGTGGAATGTGACTTTTGGCTTGAACGGAATGTATCAAAGCAACAATGTAACCAATGGATCGGATTTTGTTATTCCTTCCTATCATCAATTTGATGTTGGTGGGTTTGCAACTGCTAAAAAAACTTTTGGCAAATTTGATATTGCAGGTGGTATTCGTTATGATACCCGCACATTTCATAATGATGTGTTATTTACAAAACCAAATCCGATTTCAGGATTTGCTATGCCTGTATATGGTGCAAATATTTTAGGTGCCTCACAAATTTTTGAAAAGGATGATGAAAAGTTTGCAGGTTTTTCAGGAAGCTTTGGCGGCACTTATAATTTTACTGAAAAGTTTTCTGTGAAAGCCAATATTTCGAGAGGTTTCAGGGCACCAAACATTTCTGAAATATCTGCTAATGGAATTCATCCGGGTACAAATATTTATCAAATTGGTAATGATAAATTTAAACCTGAATTTAGTTTGCAGGAAGATATTGGTGCTGTTTATTCTTCCAAATTTGCTGTGATTGAATTGAACCTGTTCAATAATTTCATTACCAATTATATTTATAATAAAAAGTTGCTCGGAACAAACGGATTGGATTCAGTTATTATTCCGGGAAATATGACTTATAAATTTGAGCAGGCTCGTGCTAATTTATATGGCGGCGAATTAAGTATTGATTTACATCCTTTCAAAGGCGTTCATTTCGAAAATAGTTTATCGGTTGTATATGCTTTAAATAAGGGCGAGTTATATCATAGTTATAATGTTTCTGATTCGGAAAAATATTTACCGCAAATTCCGCCAATGCATGGTATTTCTGAAGTAAGATTTGATTTCGATTCGAAATCTCTAAACATAAAACATGGTTTCTTGAAACTACAGATGGAATATTATGCTTCTCAAAACCGAGTTTATTTTGAGGATGGAACTGAAACCCCAACACCTTGTTATACTTTTTTTAATGCAGGGGTTGGCGGCAATTTTGTAAACAAACAAAACAAAACAATTTGCAGTGTTTATTTGATGACCAATAATATTTTTGATGTTACTTATTGGGATCATTTAAGCCGCCTAAAATATTTTTATGGAAACTACCAAAACCCAAGCGCCACTGATAATCCAAGAGAACATGGCATTTATGGAATGGGAAGAAATATATCTTTTAAAATTGATTTTCCATTGAGTTATAATTTGAAGAAATCATCATAGAAAACAATTTATTTTTCACTAGCAATTATTAATTACTGAAGTTATTTTATATTTTTCTGTAAAGAAAAATTTCAAACCAATCTAATGAAATTAAGTGATGCTTTATTAAAAGAAATAAACAAGTAAATTTGTTTAATGGACATCTCAATTAACACACCTGCTTTATTATTTCCTGCCATCAGTTTAGTGATGCTGGCTTATACCAATCGGTTCCTTGCATTATCAAACAGAGTAAGAAGTTTACACGATAAATATAAAAGCCAGGAAGAGAAACATAAAATTCACGGGCAAATAAAAAATCTTCGTTATCGTTTGAAGTTAATTAAAAACATGCAGGCATTAGGTGTACTTACTTTTTTGCTTTGCATTTTTTGTATGTATTTAATTTACATTGAAGCGATGGGCTGGGCTCATGCTGTATTTGCATTGAGTTTGGTTTCATTCACAATTTCACTATTAATTTCTTTACTCGAAATACAACTCAGCACAAAAGCAATCGAATTAGAACTTAGTGATATTGAAGGATTGGAAGATCCTTCTCTTATAGAGTATATTAAAAATAAATTTGAAAGAGAATGATTTTAATGATGAATTAAGATTTAAAAGTAATGAGTATGAAAACGGTTAAATCTTAATTCATTACAGCTGCAAATGCTTTTCTTTCACCAATTTGCTGACGCCACATTGCATAATACAATCCTTTCTCAGCAACTAATTCGGCGTGACTACCAGTTTCAACAACCTGTCCTTTTTCTAAAACATAAATTTTATGTGCATGCATGATTGTACTTAATCGGTGTGCGATCATCACTGTAATTTGTTCTTTCTCTTCTGATATTCTTCTGATAGTATTTGTAATTTCTTCTTCGGTAATTGAATCTAATGCAGATGTTGCTTCATCAAAAATTAATAAATGAGGCTTGCGTAACAATGCACGTGCAATGGATATTCTTTGTTTTTCACCACCACTTAATTTTAATCCGCCTTCACCAATCATCGTATCAATTCCATTTTCGGCTCTTGCTAATAATTTATTGCAACTTGCTTTTTGTAATGCATCGTTTAAATCTTCTTCTGATGCACCGGGACTAACAAACAATAAATTTTCTTTGATGGTTCCCGCAAATAATTGTGTGTCCTGCGTTACAAAACCAATCTGGTTGCGGATCTCATCGAAATTCAGATCATTACCATTAATGCCGTTATAAAATATTTTTCCTTCGAGCGGACGATATAATCCAACCAATAATTTTACCAAAGTACTTTTTCCTGCACCGCTTGGTCCAACAAATGCAATCGTTTCACCTTTTTTCACATCAAAAGAAATATTTTCTATTGCTTTGTATTGTACTGTTTGATGTTTGAAAGAAATATTATTGAATTCTAATTCTTCAATAACACCAACATGTTTTGGATGATCAGGTGTTTTATCAATTGGTCGTTTCATTAAGTTGTGAAAATTATTTATAGATGCTTCTGCTTCGCGATAACTTAAAATGATATTTCCAATTTCCTGCAAAGGACCAAAAATGAAAAAGCTGTAAAAAGTTAATGTCATTAATTCTCCGGGAGTTAATTTTCCCTGAAATATCAGCCACATTAAAATAAACATGATGAATTGACGAAGCATGTTTACAAATGTTCCCTGTACAAAACTTAATGCTCGAATACTTTTTACTTTTCGTAATTCTAATCCAAGAATTTTATAAGTGTTATTATTTAAACGTTTTATTTCCTGATTGGTTAATCCTAAACTTTTTACTAATTCAATATTGCGTAAACTTTCGGTTGTTGTTCCCGCCAGCATCGTTGTTTCTTTAACGATGGTTTTTTGAATCATTTTTATTTTTCTACTTAACACATTCGTTAACCATGATAATAATGCAATACCAACAACATAAGTTGGCATAATACTCCAGTGTTTACTGAAAGCATAAACAGATACCACAACTATTCCAACTATAATTCCAAACAAAACATTTATAAAATAACCAATGAATTTTTCTGTATCTGCACGGACTTTTGTTAGAATGGATAAAGTTTCACCGCTGCGCTGATCTTCAAAATCCTGATAAGGCAATTTCATGCTGTGCTTTAAACCATCAGTAAAAATGGTTGCACCAAATTTTTGAACAATAACATTTACTGAATAATCCTGAAATGCTTTTGCAATACGCGAAACCATTGCAACACTTATCAAGATGCCGAGAAAACCCAACACTCCCCAAACAAATTCTGCTTGTGTTCTTGTTCCTGATGCATGAAATATTTTTCTGTCTTCAGCTTTTCCGTTTTCATTGATGATATGCTCAACAATGTAAGTTCCTTTTTGAAATGGATGCACCGCAAAGATGTCGTACATCTTACCAAAAAATAAAGGATCAAGCATAGAAAACACCTGATTGATTGTTGCTAATAACAAAGCCAATGCGATCATCCATCTGTATGGCTTTAAATATTGGAGTAAAATTTTCATAGTTGTATCTGTTGCTGCTTGCTTACAATAAATAATATCGGCAATAATAATTTACAATCGCCCAAACTTCATTAAATGCAATTATTTTATTTTGTCGTTTTATAAATAATTCCGTCTTTCATAACCCACTGAACTTGCTGCAATAATTTAATATCTTTAGTTGGATCACCTTTGACAGCAATGATATCAGCAAATGCACCAACTTTTATTTCACCAACTAATCCATCCATGTCTAATAATTGTGCAGCAACAGTTGTAGCTGTTTGAATGGCTTTCACATTACTCATTCCCCAATCAACCATAAATTCAAAATCTTTTGCTTGAGGTAAGTTCCAATCGTAACCACCAATATCAGTTCCATAAACAATTTTAATTCCGGCATTCATTGCTTTCTTAAAAATTGCAGGACCTGCATTTTTAAATTGAGTATTGATGATGCTTCCTGCTTTTGCTCTTCCTTCGGCAACATATTCATTCACAAAAATAGTGGGACACCAATAAATATTTTTTTGTACCATCAGCTTTACACATTCATCATCCATTCCACTACCATGTTCAATGCTGATAGCTCCTGCATTAATTGCAGTAAGAATTCCATCTCTTGTCATGGCATGTGCTGCTAATTTTTTTCTGCTTTTAATTGTCTCATCACCAACAGCATTTATTTCTTCTGTTGTAAAATTTGGTAAGCTTCTAAAACTACCATCAGGTAATTGATAATAACCTCTGTCTGCATAAATTTTTATCCAATCGGCGCCATGTGCAATTTGTTCACGAACTGCTTTGCGTGCTTCATCGGCGCCATTAATTTCCTGTATTCCTTTTGGAAGATCTAATTCCCAATTATATTCTTTTGGAAGAATTGGATAATGGCCAACAGTATTAATTGCTCTTGTTGAAACAAACATTCTCGGTCCTGAGATTACACCATTATTGATGGCTCGTTTAACATCAACATCGGCATACATCGCACCTTCTGTTTCCAGATCACGAATTGTTGTGAAGCCATTTTGCAAAGAAATATTTGCACTTCTGGAGGCACGTAATGCTCGGTAAGGAATAGATTCTTTTAATAATTGTACAGCATAATCTTCGCTGGTGATATCGCCTTGTAATAAAACATGGGTATGCGAATCTATTAAACCCGGCAAAACAAAATAATTCGAAAGATCAATTACAGAATCTGTTTTTTGTTTGAATGAGTTTGCTGCAACAATAGATTCGATCTTATTATTTCGAACGACGATTATTTGATTGCTAAGTGTTTGTCCGCTTTTGGTATCTAATAATTGCCCGCATTTTATAGTAATTGTTTTTTGTGCATCGATATTTGATGCGATACAAAAACAGAAAATAAAAAATGAAAATATTTTTCTCATACTTGTTGTTTTGAATTAACCAAGATACAACTATCAACTAAAATAAAAGTTCATTTTAAAATGAAATACCTCGTTTCAAAAAACGAGGTATTTTTTTAATCCAGCTCTTTACAATAATAACCGGCACTGTTTATTATTTCTTCAATCGAATGCGGCGATAATCCATCTGCTTCAATTCTTAAAACTTTATCGCAATCATGCAGATCGATATTCCATTTTAAAACGCCTTGAATATTTCTGAGATGTGGCGAAATTTTTCTAACAGTTTTTACATCTTCTACATTTGTTTTAAAAACTAAAATATCCATTGCAATTTATTTTTTATTCGGCAGTGATATTTTTTTCAGATTCACCAAACCCTTTCCAGCCGTGGCATTTATTGCGCCATTGTTGTTTGAACTGATCTCTTTCTTCAGGGCTCATCTTTTCCCATTTTTCTATCATTTCATTGTTCCATGTACCGCGAAATTTATTTTTTAATTCATGCCGACAGCAATGACGATGGCCTTTACCGAATCCACCGAAAAGTATTTTACTCAACACCAATATTCCGAATGCTTGCCAAAAAGTGATTGCTTTTACACTTAATACCGAAACCAAAATACCATTCCATAAACTCATCACTATATAGCCAAATAATGCAGCTGCACTGATTGCTAAAATGATTATTCCCAAAGCAATTAAAATAAATAAGAATGGGTTTTTCTTCCAAAATCTTTTCATGATTTAATTTTTAATAGTTTAATAATTCGTTGCGCAAGGTTTGCAGTCGTTCTCTCAAATGCAGCACAGCATAACGTTTCCGCGACAATAATGTATTAACAGGTACACCTGTTCTTTCACTTATTTCTTTGAACGAAACAGCTTCTAATTCATTCAAAACAAAAACAGTTTTCTGATCTTCAGGTAGTTCATTCAATGCATTGTTCAATGTTTCCCAAAACAGCGAACGCAAATAATCAGTTTCAGGATTATTATCTGCATCAAAAAATAATTCAGCCCAATTCAGCATTTCATCTCCATCAGCCTCAGAAAAAATATCATCGAGCAATTCGGGTTTGTGTTTGCGTTTCTTATCGGTTATTTTATTTCGCGCAACCGTAAACAACCAACCTGTTAGTTGTTCAATAGGTTGCGTATTGCCGATCAATTGATAGAAAACATCCTGCAAAATATCTTCGGCATCAGCTTCATTGCTCACACGTTTACGAATGAAGCCCAGCAAGCGCTTGCTGTAATCGTTGATTACCTCTGTGATATTGCGTTTTTGTTTTTCCGCCATTGATGCCTCTAAGATAACTGCTCCGTTCATTAATATGAAAGACGAACAGCCTTTGCGGATATTGTAAGAAAGAAAATAAATTTTTTGGGACGAGCTTCAGAATTTCTACTAAACTGCGGTTGTGTCACTCACTTCAACAGTTTTTTGTTCATTCAACACTTCACCGATACTGGTACAAGTAATAGTGACTTTGAATTTTGTGTTGAGGCTGATATGAAAATTATTAGCTGATAAGATTTCTCTTGTTGCACTATCATCTTGCATTACCTGAGCCAGATCAGCTGCCAAGGGAATGCCGCTGATGATATTATTTACTCTTCCGTTTTTAAATGCAATTAAAAATTTATATCCTGCTTTGCGACCACTACCGGCTCTTTCAAAATCAATACGGTTAAGGTCAAGCACTTGTTCGGTAGTTACAGACCTCTTCAATAAGATTCTGATAATAGGTAAATATTTGTTCCAGATAGTAACGTACATGCAAAGATTTTATAAAAGTGTATATGACGACAAACACTTGCCGAAAAAGATGGGATGAAGCTGTAAAGATGCAGAATAAAAAAGGGATGGGCAAATAAGATATTGATTATCCGGCCCAACCTTCTCTGTCTAAACTTCTGAATTGAATGGCTTCGGCTAAATGTTCAGGTTTTATATTTTCGCTGAAAGCCAAGTCAGCAATGGTTCTGCTCACTTTTAAAATACGATCGTAAGCTCTGGCCGAAAGATTTAATCGCTCCATTGCTTTCTTTAATAAAGTTTCGCCAATACTATCAATCACACAAATTTCACGTAGTTGTTTACTGCTTATTTGTGCGTTGGCATAAACACCTGCATTATTTTTATAACGTTCGGTTTGGATGTCTCTTGCCTTAATTACACGTTCACGAATATTTGCAGAACATTCTCCTTTGGTATTCATGTTACTTAATTCGCTGAAAGCAACAGGTGTTACTTCAACGTGCAGATCAATGCGATCTAATAATGGTCCCGAAATTTTATTCAGGTATTTTTGAACAGCACCGGGTGGACAAGTACATTCTTTTTCGGGATGATTATAAAATCCGCATGGACAAGGATTCATTGAAGCGATCAACATAAAATTTGCAGGAAAATCCAATGCAATTTTTGCACGGCTGATGGTTACTTTTCTTTCTTCCATCGGTTGACGCATCACTTCTAAAACTGTTCTTTTAAATTCGGGTAATTCAT
>CAIQDX010000136.1 GCA_903870685.1 uncultured Chitinophagaceae bacterium
ATCCGAAACGGTTACACTTTGAAACATATCTTTTGTCTGCAGCATATCTTTCAATTGCTTATAACGTTCCGCCATAAAAAACAATTCCAATGGAAATGCGTACTGCTGCGGGTTTTCGTAAAATTTAGAGAGGAAAGGGTTGTCGGCAAACTCTTCCAAAATCAATCTGGCATTCAATTGTTTCGACAACAAATGTGTGAGTGTAGTCTTGCCTGCACCAATATTTCCTTCAACTGTTATAAAGCGATGTTTCATTGATGCGCTAAATTAACTGCCATCAGCTTGCATTTGCAGAAATTTTTTGCACAACTAATTCATCATTACAATCAGTCAGCAGTTGACTGATAGATTTTTTTTCAACAGGATGCAGCAGATCAGGTGCAATTTCATTCAATGGTATCAAAGCAAATTTTCTTTCTGGCAATGCAGGATGCGGAACAGAAAGTAATTCAGTTTTAATTACCAAATCATCAATTAATAAAATATCTAAGTCAATTATTCGTGGACCAAATTTTATTGTTCTTTTTCTTCCCATCGATTCTTCGATCGATAATAATTTCTGCATTAATATTTCGGGTTCAAGTGTTGTTGTAAGTATTAAAACCTGATTTAAAAAATTGGGTTGCTCTGTTATTCCCCACGCCGCTGTTTGATAAATGGATGATTCATTTAAAATTGTTCCGCAATTTTTTTTAATTAATTCTTTTGCAGTTTGCAAATTCAAAAAACGATCACCAATGTTTCCGCCAATTAAAATATATGCCGTGTAAGTTTTCATTATTTGTGCAAGATAATTAGAAGCAGATTTTATTTTATTTATTTTTTGTTGACGAGCTGCAATGCTAGTTGCAGCTGTGGTTGCGTCGCACACTTGTACTGAAGAATAGCTATGGGCCTTTGCTCGAAGCTCATGGCTCGCCGCTCACAGCTCAGAACGTATAAGTGTGCGACGCAACATGCGATGCCATGAAAAACAATTGTTGGTAACAAAAAAGTAAATTCTCTTTTTGAATTTTTGGTTTAGGACAATAAACGAATAGATTTGCGGATAAAGAATTTTTATGACAGGTAATTATAATCAAGTAAAGGCAATGCTGGCAATAACGAAAGGCAGTTTGAAAGCAACTTTTCGAAGCCCGTCTGCAGTGCTTTTCAGCATTGGGTTTCCGCTGATCTTTATTTTGGTATTTGGATTTATTGGTAACGGCGGTGGTTACTCGATGAAAGTTGTGATGGATAAAAATTCTGATACAACAAATCCGGTGTATCATGTTTTGAATAATATTTCAAGTTTAAAATTTCAATCAAAATCGGATGAAGAAATAAAAGAAGATCTGGAAAAAGGAAGATTAACGGCTGTTATTTTTATTGAAAAAACAAATCAACAAATTGCGCCTTACCATATTCAATTAAAAAGTTCGGAAGCAGTTTCGCCACAAAATATTGCGATGTTGAAACAGATAATTGAATCGGTTGTTTCTAGTATCAATAAAAAAGCATTTCCCAATACGCCAACCATTGCCACAATTAATAATGATGTTGTAAAAATTCCAGGTCGTATTTATAGGACCATTGATTTTATTTTACCGGGTCAACTTGGATTTTCTTTATTAAGTGCCGGTGTATTTGGTGTTGCATTTTTATTTTTTAATTTGCGTCAGCAATTAGTTTTAAAAAGATTTTATGCAACACCTATTCGGCGTTCGTATATCATTTTAGGCGAAACATTAAGCCGCGTTATTTTTCAATTAATGACTGCTATCATTATTATAGGAATTGGAAATGTTGCATTTCATTTTACTTTGGTTCACGGTTTTGTAACCTTCTTAGAGATAATGGCATTAAGCTTTTTAGCGTTATTGGTTTTCATGGGATTTGGTTTTATAGTAAGCGGATTGGCGAAGAACGAAAACACCATTCCACCTTTTGCGAATTTATTTACACTGCCACAATTTTTATTGGCAGGAACATTTTTTTCAATCGATAATTTTCCAACATGGTTGCAACCACTTTGTAAAATTTTACCATTAACTCATTTTAATAATGCCATGCGTAGCATTGCTTTTGAAGGTGCTAATTTGATAGATGTTTGGAAAGAAATTTTAATTCTAGCTGTTTGGGGAATTGTGGTGTATGCAGTGGCGGTTAAAACATTTAAATGGGAATAAAATAATTATATGCGACTTATACGATTTGGATTGATCAGCATTTTAGTTTTGTTTATTATAGTTACTTCTATTTCATTATTATTTCCATCAACAGTAATTGTATCTCGTGCAGTAAATATTAATATGCCCAAAGATTCTATTATTTATTTAGTGAAAGATCTTAATGGCTGGAAATTATGGATCGATGGAATGGAAAAATCTTCCGTAAAAATTATTTCATCAACCGAAGCAGACCTGGCAGGGACAAAGGTTTTGATAGATACCACTTCAAAATATTCTATTCACTCATCATGGGAAAATAAAAGTAAGAAAATGAATTCGGTAATTAATTTATTGCAGGATTCAGCTACTAAAATCACTTTGGTTCAATGGCAATTTGAACAGCATTTAAAGTGGTATCCCTGGGAAAAATTTGCTTCAATGATGAATGATAAAATTCTGGGAACAATGATGGAAAATAATTTAGCACGATTAAAAAGTATTCTAGAAAAAACACCATTACCTGTTACCATGGAAAACTAATTTTACCCATAGTTGCATTCGGTATTCCGCTTTTATTGTTGCCAATTTTTACTTCACCTCCACAAACACATTCGTTTGCAAGAACTGCAAAAAGCAATGCTTCTTTTGCATCGGGATTAATATTTAATTCAGAAAAACTTTTCAGCAAAACATCAGGTAATTGTTGTTGAATATTTTGCATCAACAGATTGTTGTGCATGCCACCACCACTGGTATAAACAACAAAATTATTTGATGGTAAACTTCTTTTCAATGCATCAACAATTCCATCAGCGGTAAAACGATTTAAAGTTGCCATCGTATCAAAATGCGAAATATTATTTGTGTTCGATTTATCTTTTGCATAGTCAATAAAATTCAAATTAAATAATTCAGGTCCAGTTGTTTTTGGAAAATTATTTTTAAAAAATGCATTGTCTTTTAATGCACTCAATAAATCTTCATTCATTATTCCTTGTTTGGCTATCGCCGCATCTTCATCAAAATATTTTCCTGCAAAATATTTTTGAACATAAGCATCCATCAAAGTATTTCCTGCACCAACATCGGTACTAAAAATTTCATCAACATTCAAATTTCCCGGTAAATAAGTAAAGTTGGCAATGCCGCCAATGTTAAGCATAACGCGGTTTTCATTCCTTTTACTAAAAATAAAATAATCGCCATAAACAGCCAGTGGTGCACCTTCGCCACCGGCTGCCACATGCTTCTGTCTAAAATCACTTACCGTAATAATTCCTGTTTTTACTGCTAAATGATCGCCATCGCCAATTTGCAAAGTGGCGTTTGAAAATTTATCAATGCCATGTAAAATTTTTGGTGCATGATAAATTGTTTGGCCATGGCTTGCAATTAAATCAACATTTTCATTTTTAATATTCCATTTTTTTAAACAATCATTTATAATTGCAGCATGGCAATCAGCTATCCATGCATTTAATAAACAAACTTTTTCGAGATCAACATTTCGTTTGCTGAAAACTGATTTAATTTCTTTTTTAAAATCATCATCAAAAGCAACTGATTCAAAAAATAAAATTTCAATTTCTGTATCAACACCACTGCCTTTGAATTTGCACAATGCCACATCCAGACCATCCACCGATGTTCCGCTCATCAAACCAATAATCAATCTTTCTTTTTTATTGGCAATGCGATAAAGTTGCTCTATGTTTTTGTTCATTTAATTTTTTGTTACAGACTTTTGTATTTCAATCAAGCTTTTGTTGCGTCGCACACTTCAACGTTCAGAACTATGCTGAACATTTTTCACTCCATAAATATACTTTCAATTTTATTGTTGAATAAATTTCAAATTTCGTTGAATGCCGGAATACTTGCTGCGCCTCAATGGTGAATGTTTAAAAATTTGTTTGAAAGTTTCTTCACTCATTTCGTTCCATTCTTTTGTGCTAAGATTTAATATTTCAGGAATAGGAGTGAAGTTGATTTCGTTATGTGGTTTGCTAAAACGATTCCACGGGCAAACATCCTGACAAATATCGCAACCGAATATCCAATCATTAAATTTTCCTTTCATTGCATCTGGAATCAATGCATCTTTTAGTTCTATTGTAAAATACGAAATGCATTTACTGCCATCAATTATTTTATTGTTTGTGATCGCATCTGTTGGACAACTATCAATGCATTTTGTGCAACTGCCGCAATAATCTTTTACAAAAGCATCATCATATTTTAAATCAAAATCAACAATTAGTGTTGCAATAAAAAAAAATGAACCGTTTTGTTTGGTAATTAAATTTCCATTCTTGCCAATCCAACCCAAGCCACTTTTTACAGCCCATGCTCTTTCTAGAACAGGTGCAGAATCAATAAAACCTCTTCCGTTTATTTCTCCAATATTTTGTTGCAACTCAAATAAAAATTCTTTCAATTTTTCTTTAATCACTTCATGATAATCTTTTCCAAAAGCGTATTTTGAAATCTTTGCTGTGCCAACTTTTTGTTGATGTGAAGGATAATAATTTTTTAATAATGTAATAACTGATTTAGCACCGGGAACTAATAAGGAAGGATTAATTCGCTGATCAAAATAATTTTCCATGTACTGCATTGTGCCATTAAAACCTTTGTGCAGCCAGTTTTCCAGGCGATGGGCATCTTCAGTTAATTGTTCGGCCTTAGCAATGCCGCAATAATCAAAACCGCATTGTATTGCAGTTCGTTTAATAAAATTTGTATGACTGTTTAATAAATTCAGAGAATCATTTTTGAAAGAGAATAGTAATTCTTCAAATTTTCTTTCGGCATTATGGATTATGGGATAGTTGTGGTTTTCTTCTTTTACGAACTGTTTTATGTGCATAATCGTTTGAAAGAACAGTTACGTTTCCATCAACTTCCAGAACTACCAGATCAGCTTCAGTTATATTGTTTACACCATGTTCTCTAACTGCCATTTCCACTTCTTCAACACTCATCATCGAATCTTTTAATCCTTTTTCTTGAAGTTTTCCTCCAACAACAATTACAATTTTTTCTCCCTGAACAATTTTACTGAACTTGCTCGATCTGCGTAAGAATATTTTAAAAATATAATTGGTAATAAATAATCCCAAAGCTGCAACCATACCTCCTTGAACGGTTGTATCATTTCCAACCATTGCATTTTGCACGCTGTTACTGATCAATAAAATAAAAACCAGATCTATCACTGATAACTGCGTCAATTCCTTTTTGCCAAATATTCTAATTGCAACAATTATAAAAATATAGATCGTAACAGATTTTCCTGCAATGATTAAATAGTCCGTTAAATTTCCCATTTGTTTTTTGATTTAATTTTTATTTGCAATTAGAAGGAATTATTTCTTCAATTGCCTTTTTCAAATCTAAATAAATTTCTCTTTTATGTTCGCTGATGATACTCTTGGTAAAAATGATACAAGCATATCCTCTGCAATTATCAATCCACGGCCAAGTTCCAAATAAACCGGGACAAGACAGCACAATGCTTTTACCGTTTTCATCAGCTTCCTGAATCCATTCGCCCAACCCATAATTATAACCTTCGGCAACTTTTGGAACATATTTAAATGGGACATTAATAACAGTTGGCTTTTGCATTTCTTCGATCGATTTCTCACTTAAAATTCTTTTACCATTGTACATACCTTTATTTAATATCATCGATAAAAAATTCATGTAATCAATAGCCGCAGAAACTGCTCCACCCGAAGGATTAATTGCTTTATCACTAAAAAACGAAGTGTTGCGCATGGCAAGTGGTCGCAAAATTCTTTCATTTACTAATTGGTCAAAACTTTTTTTAGTAATTACTTCCAAAACTCTTGCTGCAATATTTAATCCGGTACCTCCATAATAAAATCCGGTGCCGGGATTAAAATCAATTTCTTTTTTCGATGCAAAATCATTCACTTCTTCTTCTAAGCTTGCAAATTTTTTTCTGTCTATGATGCTCAACAAATTAACATGGTCTTGTTTAATTCCGGTTTGATGACTTAAACAATTTCTGATGGTAATATAACTCTTTCCATACTTTGCAAAAATGGGTAAGTAAGTACTTACTTTATCATCCAAAGTAATTTTTCCCTGATCAACAAATGTCATTACTAATGCTGCAGTTAACCATTTACTGCAACTTGCAACGGCTTCAGGACTGTTGGCTTTAAAATCATCAGTCTCCTTCTTATAAATAATTTTACCGTCTTTATAGATCAGCATTACGGTATTTTTTCCCAATTCTTTTTTTGAGTCTGCAAATTTTTTGTCAAGATTACTGAAATCATATTGACCAAAAGAAACAAGACATAACAGCATAAAACACAGAACTAGACTGTATTTGCGGCAGATAGAATTAAAATGTTGTGACATTCTTTCCTGTTTTTGTGAATGGATTATAGTTTGTGAAATTAAAAGAAAAGTTTTTGGTTACCAGCAGCAGATAATCAATTTAACTTTTGTTGCGTCGCACACTTCAACTTAACGAACTTTGTTGAACAACGAACAAAGCGTACAAGAGTGCGACGCAACGATGCAAAATAGAAATACAACAGTTGGTAACATAAAAAATTAATCTCAATACTATGAACTTAAATAACTATACAATTAAAGCACAGGAAACCATTCAGGCGGCACAACAAGTGGCGTTTAATAATGGTAATCCAAACATTGAAACAAATCATTTATTAAAAGCATTGCTGGCCGATGAAGATAGTCCGGTAGAATATTTATTGAAAAAAAATAATGTAAACGTTGTATTCATCGAATCTAAAATTGATGAAAGCATAAAACGTTTACCGAAAGCAAGTGGTTCTGAACCGGCACAAGCTATGAGTCGTGATATGAACAATGCATTATTAAAAGCAAACGCATCATTAAAACAATTTAGTGATGAGTTTGTAAGTACCGAACATTTAATGCTTGGCTTATTGCAAGTAAATGATGATGCAGGAAAATTGTTGAAAGATGCAGGCTTAACTGAAAAAGGTTTGGTTGCTGCTATTAAAGAATTAAGAAAAGGATCAACAGTTAATTCGCAAACACAATCGCAACAATATAATTCGTTGCAGAAATATGGAAAGAATTTGAATGAAATGGCACGCAATGGAAAGTTAGATCCTGTTATTGGTAGAGATGAAGAAATAAGAAGAACGCTCCATATTTTAACGCGCCGTTCAAAAAATAATCCAATATTAGTTGGCGAGCCTGGTGTTGGTAAAACCGCAATAGCAGAGGGTTTGGCCATGCGGATCGTTAATGGTGATGTGCCCGAAAATTTAAAATCAAAAATTATCTATGCCCTCGATATGGGACAATTAATTGCCGGTGCAAAATATAAAGGTGAGTTTGAAGAACGTTTAAAAGCTGTTGTAAAAGAAGTAGCAGAGAGCGATGGAGAAATTCTTTTATTCATTGATGAAATACATACTTTAATTGGTGCAGGCGGTGGCGAAGGTGCAATGGATGCAGCTAACATTTTAAAACCTGCATTGGCACGTGGTGAATTAAGAGCCATTGGTGCAACTACATTAAATGAATATCAAAAATATTTTGAAAAAGATAAAGCTCTCGAACGCCGTTTTCAAAAAGTAATGGTGGATGAACCGAGTGTGGAAGATGCAGTTTCTATTTTGCGTGGTATAAAAGATAAGTACGAAACGCATCATCATGTTCGTATTAAAGATGAAGCCATTATTGCAGCGGTTGAATTATCACATCGTTATATTACCGACAGATTTTTACCCGATAAAGCGATCGACTTAATTGATGAAAGTGCCGCCAAGCTTAGGTTAGACATGAATTCGATGCCGGAAGAATTGGATAAATTAGAAAGAAGTATTCGTCAATTAGAAATAGAACGCGAAGCAATTAAACGTGAGAATGATGCAACTAAAATGAAAGAGTTGGCACAAGAAATTTCTTTATTAACTGTTGAACGTGATACATTAAAAGCAAAGTGGAAACAGGAAAAAGATATCGTTGAAAAAATTCAAACTGCTAAAGCAAATATCGATCAATTAAAATCAGAAGCCGAACGCGCAGAACGTGATGGCGATTTTGGTAAGGTTGCAGAGATTCGTTATGGCAAAATAAAAGATCAGGAAAAAATAATTGATGTTAGTTCAAAACAATTAGATGCAATAAGCGAAAAACGTTTGTTGAAAGAAGAAGTGGATGCAGAAGA
>CAIQDX010000137.1 GCA_903870685.1 uncultured Chitinophagaceae bacterium
CGTATTTCCAGGAAAATCAGAACCATCTTCATGTATAACATTCCAATACGGATCGAAGGAAGATTTGCCAATTAATTGATCCCATGTAAGTCCTAACATTTCCAATGCAGCATCATTCGATAAAATCATTTCAGCATTAGGCCCTTGTTTCAAAACACCAACCTGTAAATTTTCTATGAGTGATCGGAAATTTTTTTCATTCGCCAACAATTCTTCTTCATTTTTAGTTTTTAGTTTTTGGTAATTATAAATGAATACACTTAAAACTATTGCCAATAAACTGATCAGAAAGATGAAAAGAAGTATAATTTTAGTGTTGTTATTTATTATGTCTTCAATATTAGATTTTCGCAAAATCAATAGTTTATTTTCTTCATTTTCAAATTTTGCTAGTTGGTCATTAATAGTACTGATAGTAAAGATTCTTGCACTGTCTTTAAAAGTATCTTCCGACAATTTTAAACCTTTAATCTTACGAATATTTGCTAATCCGGATCGGAAAGAAATAGCTTTAAATATGAGGTCACTAATGGTATCAAGCCGATTTTTTTGTTTGCTATTATCTGCAGTCAATACCCGAAGTCTGGAAATTAAACTATCGCATTTTTTATTTATAATACTGAATTCTGGAAAATTATTACTATCACCTAGAATAATGTAGTTCTTAGTTTCTATTTGTAAATCTTTAATAGCTGAGCTCAAAGAATAGGCTGTTGATAGTACCGTATTTGTGTATTCAACCCAAACTGTAGCTTCAGTTCTCTTTTTATTATTTATAAAATTGGCAAATATTATTACAAAGAGAAAAACTAAAAAAATAATGATGCTTCCTATCATTTTAGTTATAAAGGGAAATTGCATCTCTGCTGTCTGCTTATTATTCAAAACAGCTATTACAATAAAAATAAAAAATATAGATGTTAGATATGGCGTAGAATTAAAAAGCAGATTATTCAAAATATAATTATATCCAATATAATTATTGATCATAATAAAAAAAGAACTTAGAATAATTAGAAAAAGAAGAAACTGTATAATTTCATACATTTTTATTTTGAGCCTCAATAATAGGAAAACAGCTCCTATTAAAATAAAGTCAATAGTTACCATAAAGCCCATCCTTCCATGAAAACCACTAAGATTGTCTTTCCATAGCAATTCATCAATTCCGGCATTCCATGGGAAAATAAATTCCAAAAAAGTAATAAATCCAATAAATAAGATTACAATAGATAGAATAGAAATAATGGTTTTTTGTAAAGGGCTTATTTTATTTTCATCCATAAAATAGATAATGATGCCGGATAGTAAACTACAAATGGCAGCATTAAATCTGACTTTAAATCCATCTAAAAAACCTGATGCAAAAAATGGAATATTAAAAAACCAACCTACTAAAACAATGCAAGAAAAAAATATGATGAGCAGGCTTAAAATTTTGCTGGTATAGGAAAAGATGTTTTTCATGTTTCTAACCTATTTGAAATTAATATTGCTTTAAACTACAGGAGCAGTTATCGTGAAGGAGAATAGTTTCAAACTTTTTTCAAAATAAGAATTGAAATAATGGTCAAACAAACTCTGTAGAAATAGTATATTATTTTAGACTTCAAAGGTAACAGAAGCATGGTATCTTATTGTAGGTTTTAGGACTACAAAACATAAATTATATACGATATATTTTAAAATTCGGAGATTACTCGATTCAAAACGATTTAGATAAATCAATTTAGTTGCGTTTTAAGCTTTTAAGAAGTAAAAATTAAAAGAAAGCTATTAGAATTAAAATGAGTATTTGTTTTTCGTGATAAAAATCATAAAAAATAACTTCTTTAGCGAGTGTCTTCACAAGTAGAAATTTTAAAAACAGATTTTAAAATAATGGATCGTGAAGAATTGAACCATTGCGAAAATAAAAACCTCCGAGGTTTTAGAAACCTTGGAGGTTTAATAATTCTCGAAAGATGATTTTCTAACGTGAATTAGTTAATCATACTTCGAGTGCCTCAGTATGACAAATACCTTATGACAAAAACCTTGGGTGTTTAAGGAATATCAACTTCAATTTTTAATGTTGTTCCTTTTCCAATAGCAGAATCAATTTCAAGTTTTCCGCCAATGGAATACATCCTTTCGCGTATGGTTAATAAACCATGATGCTGTTTTGCATCCACTGCCCTAACATCAAATCCAACTCCATCATCATGAACCATCATGCTCAGATTTTTATTTATTTTCAGAATATCAACATCAACAGTATTTGCTTTTGAATAAAGTAAAATATTAGTAATAGCTTCCTGAAAAATTCGAAAGAATGCAAGAATTATGTCTTTCGGTAATACTTCATCAGTAATATTGGAATGAGTTTGACATTCTATGTTTGTTAGCCGTAATCTTTTTTTAGCATACCATTTTATACCGGCTTCTAAACCAATTTCATCGAGCATACTTGGATGCAGCGAATTAAATAATGTTCTGCTACTCTCCACTAATATTTTTGCTATTTCTATTTGCTCATCCAATATTTTTTTTGTTTCAACCTTTTTTAATTTCGTTTTCAAGAACGATGCATTTAAAGATAAAGCCACCAAATTTTGTGATAACTCATCATGAATTTCTTTTGCAATAGCCGAACGTTCTTTCTCGATAGCTAAAAGATTATGAGCCGATACTTCTCTAAGCTCTGCATTTAATTTCTTTACTTCTTCTATTTTTTGTTTTATTAATTCGTTTGATGAACGAAGCTTTTTATTAACTTTTTGATCCACTACATTAAGTTCTCTTAATTCTGTATTTATTTTATCGCTTTTAAATTTCTCTGTATTGGCATTCTTCAATTCATCAGCAATATTTCCTTTTTCTTCATTCTGAAAATCAAGTTCAATATTTGCAATGTTTAATTCATCTGCCCTTTTACGTTTCTCTACATTTTGGAATGAAAGTTCTTCATAAATTAATCCAAGTTCTATTCGATCCATTTCAATCACACTAATCAAATCAGCTTTATTGAAATCGCATAGTTGTACATTATTTCCCAGTGGATGCTTTTGGCTTAAAGCCATAGCCTCATGATGAAAATAGGCAGGATTAATAATTTTGCTATTAGGCTTTTTCAATTTATTAATTTAATAGTATAATCACTAGTATTTTTTAAAGCAAATCAAATATCCATTTTACTATTCTTTCAAGGTAGCTCTATTAAGGTTGCCAATTCAATTCGTATTGTTAATATGATATGGATTCCGAACCAATCGTTGCTTGTATCATTCATCCAAATTGTTAAAGCGAATTTTGATGATGAAGGTGAATACACAAACCTCCGAGGTTTTAGAAACCTCGGAGATTTAATAAAATATTATTGTCTTCTTTGATAAAACATCTTGGAATGATCTACCTTAATTATTTCGATATTTTAATTCTAGTATTTTATTGTGGTTGTACAACAGTATTCATTTGAAGTGTAACTGCAGTTTGTGCTAACAGTCTACCGTTTATTGATGCACCGGTTTTTAAATTAATACCTGTTTGTCCTAAAATGATTCCTTCAAAATGACTTGTTGTTCCAAGTGTAACAGCACCCGATGTTTGCCAGAAAATATTTTTAGCTTGTGCACCGCCACTTAAAGTAACTTTTACTGCAGAACTCATAGAAAGCGTTCCTGCGATCTGAAATATCCAAACATCATTTGCACTACCTGCAATTGTAATATTTGTTGGAATAACAACAGCACTTGTAAATTTATACAAGCCGGGAGTAAGTGTTTTACCTCCAATATTTCCTGCACCTAAATTCAGGAAATTAGGGTTTAAACGTCCTGCAGCATCTGTATATGCAGTTTGCATATTACTCACAGCAGTAGTTAATCTGCTTGCATTTATCAATCTGCATGGAAGCGGACCGGCAGCATTAACAGTATAAATAGATCCCGTTACTTCTGCACATGATACAAGTATTGCTGCACCTGTGATTGGACTTGCTCCAATATCGCCAGTAATGGCAGATTTATATACATCTGTAATTCCTGATTTTGACAGGATTGCAAAATTACCTGCAACACCCAGATTTACTACAGGCAATGATGCCGTCTTCATTTGATAAGCAACTGACATTGCAGAAGCTGAAGCAGCCGGTGCTTGTGCCGCTGCAGTTGAATTGGCAGTTTGATCTTTCGAACAACCCGTCATAAATACAACCAATAGCATTGCTATGATTGGGAATTTTTTTTTATGTTTCATGGTATTTAATTTTAATTGTGATATTATTATCACAATGCAAAGGTGAGTTACTTAAATACCTAAGTGTTACAGGATTGCAGAAATGAATTACAGTATTCACATATTAGTTTTAATACAAATGACATAATAAATTAAAACTTGTATTTTTAACTATTTATGAACAAGTATATTTGAGTTATGAAACATATTCTTCTTTTTGGTGCCGGAAAATCTGCAACGGTTTTGATCGATTATTTAAAAACAATTTCTACAGAAAATAAATGGAATGTTATAGTTGCAGATAATGATTTGGTTGCTGCAAAATTAAAAGTAGGAGAACATGATTGGGTTAAAGCTGTTGAATTAAATATTACCAACGAAACAGAACGCAAACATTTAATCAATCAAGCCGATATTGTTATTTCGATGATGCCACCATCGTTGCATTATTTAGTGGCATTGGATTGTATTGAATTTAAAAAACATTTGCTCACCGCTTCTTATGTTGATGATAGAATAAAAAAAGAAGAAGCGACAATTAAAAATAACGGATTATTGTTTTTATGTGAGATGGGATTAGATCCCGGTATCGATCACATGAGTGCGATGCAGATCATTCATCGTATAAAAAATGAGGGTGGTAATATACTTTCTTTCCGATCACATTGCGGCGGATTGGTTGCGCCTGAAAGCGATAATAATCCATGGCACTATAAAATAAGCTGGAATCCACGTAATGTGGTGTTAGCCGGAAAAGCCGGTGCTGTTTATAAAGAAAACAAAAAGATCGTTGAAAAAAAATACCAACAATTATTTCAACATTGTAACGAAGTTGAAATAAAAGGTTTGGGCGATCTTGCTTATTATCCCAACAGAGATTCTTTAAGTTATATTCCATTATATCAATTGGAAGAAGCTGAAACATTTGTTCGTTCAACATTACGTTATACTTCCTTTTGCGAAGGATGGAAATATATTGTTGATCTGAAATTGACTGATGAAGAAAAAAAATATCAAACAAACGGTATAAGTTTTCATCAATTCTTTAAGCAATATTTTGCCGAACATCATGTTCAGGAAATATTAATGGAAGCAATGAAACAAGATGGTATTGTTATTCAATTAAAATATCTGGGATTATTTGATGAAGCTTTAATTAATAATGGCGAATGCAGTGTTGCTGATGTATTGCAAATTATGTTGGAGAAGAAATTAGTGTTACAAAAAAATGATAAAGACATGATTGTAATGCTGCACGAATTTGAATACGAAATAAAAGGTAAACAATCATCTATTAAAAGCAGTTTGGTTGTAACAGGTGATGATAGTTTAAGAACTGCCATGGCAAAAACTGTTGGGCTTCCTTTAGGCATTGCAGCCAAATTAATTTTAGAAGGAAAGATCAAAGAAACCGGTTTGCATATTCCCATCATTCCAAATATTTACGAACCTGTTTTAGCTGAATTAAAAAACTTTGGAATTCAGTTTATTGAAGCATAGATAACATTTTCTTCTTCTACAAGTATTCCTTCTTTCGAAACATATTAATCTGTTTTTGAAATTGTTCCTATTGCATATATGGAGATTTAAGTCTATTTTTCATAGTGATATTAATTTTTTCAACTAAACCTAACAAAAAATGAAAAAAAGCATTTATTTATTTGCGGCCGTATTATTATTTACAGCATGCAAAGAAGAAACAAAAACAGAAGCTAAATCAGAAACAAAAGCAGATGCAGTTATAATGCCATACACTGCAACTTATTCTTCTTCTTTCACCATTTCCGACAATCAAAAAAATGCGCAAGCTGTTTTACAATCTTATAAAGATTGGGAAGACAATAAACTAAATAATGCCCCTGCTTATTTTGCTGATACTGTTTTAATGATTTACCCTGACGGTGGAAATGTTAGATTAACCCGCGACAGTATGGTTCATTTTTGGCAAAAATTCAGAGACAGTTTAAGCAGCTCTAAAATTGAAGTAGCTGCAGTAACTAATTTACATAGTACCGATAAAAATACAGATTGGGTGGGCGTTTGGTACAAACAAACCGATACGTATAAAACCGGAAAAGTTGATTCAGCTTTCTATCAGGATGATAATAATATCGTTAATGGTAAAATTGTTTATGTAAGTTCTAAAAAACAAAATCTGAAGAAAAAATAATTTATAATTACTGCAAATAAAAAAGTCCGCATATAATTAAGCGGACTTTTTTATTTTAATGATGCATGACCGATAATCCTATAAATGCGACCATAATTATTGCCAACAAATAAAAGCTGATTATAACAATAGTTAGAATGCCAATAAATTTGAAAGAAGATTTTAGATTTTCTAAAGCCTGATCAAATATTTCCTGTTCATTAGATTTTAAAGACTGGATCATTTTTGTAGAGAAACGAAATAAATATAAACATGGGAAAAAATAGATCAAAGCAACTACTATATAGATGCCTGCAATAAATCCGGTTCCCATCAATTTTGAACTGCTGTTATAATTTCCCAAGGTATTTGATAAAGAGCCCATAAAGGTTCCTACAAAAATTCCTAACACTATTATTAATCCAATCATTATAAATCCAAGAATAGAAAGGAATCTTGACCATTTAGCAGTTTCTAAAAGATAAGATCTGTTTAATTGGTTGAATTGTAATTCTTCGGAATTTAAGTTGCTATTTTCCATTGTATAAATTTTGCTATTAAAGTTATAGCTCATTTATAATAAAACAAATATTTCTTTAAAGAGAATGTTTAACGAAAACTGATCTGTAATATCTGTTTTGTTGAGGAAGTTATTTTAAACCGATCATCGATCCTTAAACCAATTACCCAAACAATTTTTTTATTGCTTTCTATCACCCAAACTTTTTCTTTATCTGTTGCAGATAATTTTTGATCAATAAAGAAACGATTCAACTTCTTTTTCTTTTGCATTCCTAACGGATAAAAATAATCGCCTTTTTTATTTGGTCGAAGCATTAAGGGGAAACTAAGTTTAGCAAAATCTATATGAGTCAATAGTCGGGAGTCGGGAGTCGGGAGTGGTGCACTTAAAATTTCGAGATTTAATTCACCATTTGCAAAAACAATATGCTTCTCTCCTTTCTCAATTAAAATATGGTTGGCAACTTCAGTTTGTAATGTTGCAATGATGATCCATTTTCTATTTCTAATGATCCTATGTGTAGTTGATTGAATGGAACTTCCATTATCTGCATCCAATAATTTAATTACTTCATCGGTTTGTGCCGATGAAAAATTAAAGTCTTTGATAATCTCCCAAACAATAGTATGTAGTGGTTCGGCTTTTTTAAGTTTTAAGATCGGTATATGAAATTCGTTTCCTTTTTCTTCGATTAATTTTTTTCGATGTAGCCGGATTGCTTGACTGTACAGCATTTCAGCTTCATTAAACCTTTCGATATTATTTAAAATATTTTCTTCAGCATTACTGAAAATTTCTTTGATAGAAGGAATGAGTTGATTACGAAAATAATTTCTTGTGTATTTATCAGAACTGTTAGATGAATCTTCTACAAATGATAAATTATTTTCCTTAGCATATTGCAGCAACTCATATTTTCTAAAATTTAATAAAGGACGAATTAAATGTTGTTCCTTAATATATGGTTGAATTCCTTTCAATCCCTGAATACCGGTACCGCGAAAAAAATTAATTAAAACAGTTTCGATATTGTCATCAGCATGATGTGCAGTTGTGATGAGTCGATAGTCGATAGCCGGGAGTCGGGAGTCAGGAAATACTAAAGTCTCATTTATCTCTTTAAACCAGTTATAACGTAATTCTCTTGCTGCAACCTGAATAGAAATTTTATTTTCTGTAGCGTAAGAATTGGTATCGAATGTTTTTACTAATACTGTCTTAATGTACTTCTCTCCTAACGATCTAACAAATGATTCGTCACGTTTGCTTTCATCACCACGCAATTGAAAATTGCAATGCAGAATGGTAAAATCGAATCCTGATTTCGCAATCAAATCAGTTAATACAACACTATCTACTCCGCCACTCACAGCTAGCAAGAGATGACAGTTGGCAGATGATAGATATTGGAAATTTATTTTCCAATGCTGTATAAACTTTTCCTGCAAATTCATGTGAGAAACTAAAATATGAAAACTGAAAAACTAAAATGCAAACTAATTCTTCTTTTGTTCTTTTGCCCAGGCATCTTTTAAAGTAACCGTTCTATTAAAGATTATTTTATTAGAATTTGAATCTTTATCCAAACAAAAATATCCTTTGCGAATAAATTGATAACGGTCAACTAAATTCGATCCTTTCAATGCGGGTTCTGCATAAGCGGTTTTAATGATCTGCAAAGAATCGGGATTAATATGATCTTTAAAATCGCCTTCAGCAGCATCAACATTTTCGGCAGTAAATAATCTGTCGTACAATCTTATTTCTGCTGCAACAGCATGTTGTACACTAACCCAATGTAAAGTTCCTTTCACTTTTAATCCGCTGGAATCGCCGCCACTCCTGCTTTCCGGCAAATACGAACAATTAAGTTGAATGATATTTCCGGTTGCATCTTTTATTACTTCATCACATGTAATGATGTATGCACTTTTTAACCGAACCATTTGTCCGGGCGCTAAACGAAAATATTTTTTTGAAGGATTCTCCATAAAATCTTCTCGTTCTATATATAGTTCGCGACTAAATGGAACTTCTCTGAATCCGCCATTTTCATTCTCAGGATTATTTTCACTTTGTAATAATTCTACTTTTCCTTCTTCATAATTAGTGATAACAATTTTTATAGGATCGAATACTACCATTCGGCGCAAAGCAATTTTGTTAAGATGTTCCCGAACACAAAATTCAAGCAATCCAAAATCAATTAAGTTTTCTCTTTTGGCCACACCGATCTTATCGCAGAATTCATGAATACTTTCAGGAGTAAAACCTCTTCTGCGCATACCGCAAATGGTTGGCATACGAGGATCATCCCAGCCATTCACAATATTCTCATTCACTAATTGCAATAATTTTCGTTTACTCATAATGGTATAAGTAACATTCAATCTTGCAAATTCATATTGATGTGATGGAAATATTTCTAATTGTTCAATCATCCAATCATACAAAGCACGGTGTGGAATAAATTCCAAAGTGCAAATGCTATGTGTGATATTTTCAATAGAATCGCTTTGTCCGTGTGCAAAATCATACATCGGATAAATACACCAATTATCTCCGGTACGATGATGATGTGCATGTTTAATTCTATAAATGATCGGGTCGCGTAACAACATATTATTCGAACCCATATCAATTTTTGCACGCAATACTTTAGTGCCATCAGGATATTTTCCTGCACGCATTTCTTCGAATAATGTTATATTTTCTTCAACAGATCTTTCGGAATATTTATTTCTTTTGCCAGTTGTTGATGGCGTTCCTTTTTGTTCTGCAATTTCATCGCTGGTACTATCATCAACATAAGCCAATCCCTTTTTAATTAATGAAATGGCGAATTGATATAAGGCTTCAAAATAATCGGAAGCATAAAATTCATTTGCCCAGTTAAAGCCCAGCCATTGCACATCTTCTTTAATGCTGTCAACATATTCTGTTTCTTCGGTAGAAGGATTTGTATCGTCGAAACGAAGATTTGTTTTACCGCCATATTTATTTGCCAAACCAAAATTTAAACAAATACTTTTTGCATGTCCCATATGCAAATAACCGTTCGGTTCCGGTGGAAAGCGTGTTACAATTGATTTGTATTTTCCATCGGCTAAATCCGCTTCAATGATTTCTTCAATAAAATTCAGACTCTTTTCGTCACTCATATTTTAATTCTTCTGTATTGCAAATGTAAGCGATGAGAAGATAAGATGGTTTGACGATGAAAAGTTTAGTGGTTTTGGGTAATCTCATAAAAAAATAATTTCATAAGAAATGATTTCATAATTTTCAATTCCGAAAACTGTTAAATTTTTTATTGCTGTGCAGCAATAAAATAGATTTGTGACATCTATATAAATGAATTCTGTTTGATGAGAAGATTAGCGTTGATATTATTTATATTTTTTCTCCAGTATCATTCTTTTGGACAAGTTTGTTCAACATTAGGACAAACACCCGGAACAGCTTTTCCTGTTTGCGGTACAGACACTTTTTATCAAGGTACAGTTCCGAATTGTGGTGGTGCTTTATTTCCGGATATATGTAAAGGCGATGGGCTTTCAGATATGAATCCTTTTTATTATACATTCACCTGCTTCAGTACCGGCACTTTGGGTTTTTTAATAACTCCGCTTGATTTGGGCGACGATTACGATTGGCAGATATTTGATATCACCGGTGTTAGTCCAACAGATATTTTTACAAATTCATCTTTAAATGTTGCATACAATTGGTCGGGCGTAACGGGTTTAACCGGAGCATCACCATCTGGAACTTCATTATTTAATTGCGGAGGAGTTGCATATCCTCCTTTCAGTGCAATGCCTACGCTGATTCAAGGGCATAAATATTTATTGATGATTAGTCATTTCAATACTTTCAAACCAGGGAGTACCGGTTATAAATTATCTTTTAATGGTGGATCAGCAAGTATTACAGATACTACCAAACCTGCCATTAAAGGGGCTACGGCAATTTGCGATGGAGAAAAAATGGTAGTATTTCTTTCTAAAAAAATGAAATGTAATTCGCTTGCAGCAAATGGAAGTGATTTTACTTTATCGCCTCTTGCAGCTAATGTTATTGGTGCTATTGGTAATAATTGCGCTGCCGGTTTTGATCTGGATACTGTTTATCTTTCTTTAGATAAACCACTAGCACCGGGAAAATATACCATACTAGCCAAAGTAGGAAGCGATGGCAATACATTATTAGATAATTGTGCGAATGGAATTATGCCGGGAGATTCTGCTAATGTTGTTGTAAAGCCTGTTATACCCACTTTAATGGACAGTGCTAGTTTTATTAATTGCAATCCTCAAAAAATATTTCTCTTTTTTAAAACACCTATTTATTGTAATTCGATCGCAGCAGATGGAAGTGATTTTATTTTATCAGGTCCATCTTCAGTTAATGTTGTGAAAGCAACTCCGTTATTATGTTTATTAAATCCAATATTAGGTGCAACATTTGCAACCGGAATCGAATTAGATTTATCGGCACCTCTTTTTAACGGCGGAACATATATTTTGAAGTTAGTGAAAGGTACTGATGGCAATACATTAATTAATGAGTGCGACTTACCTATTGCATTGAACTCCACATTGAATATTAAAGTAGATCAAAGTGTTTCTGCCACCATTAATTTAAAAGTAAATTATGGTTGTAAGATCGATTCAGTCAGCATTACGCACAATGGCGCTTTTGGAGTAAATCAATGGCAATGGATATTTGACAGTACAATAATCAGCAGCACAGAAAATAATATGTTGTACTATAAAATTTTTGGAACAAAAACTGTAAAACTTTATGTTACAAACGGATTTTGTTCAGATTCTTCCAGTCTTACTTATACCTTACCAACACCAAATTTGAAAGCAGTTTTTACTGCGCCTGATTTTGCTTGCCCTTCAGACACTATTCAATTTATTAATAGCAGTATTGGAAATATTCAATTCTGGGATTGGGATTTCAGTAACGGACAAACAAGTATTCTACAAAATCCACCTGCACAAATGTATCCTCCAGGTTCTTCATTAAAATATTATCCTGTACGATTATCTGTCACAGATTCTATCGGATGTTCGGATACAACGTATAAAGCCATTCAGGTTGCACCTAACTGTTATATTGCAGTGCCATCGGCATTTACGCCCAATGGCGATGGATTAAATGATTATCTCTATCCGTTAAATGCATATAAAGCCACCAATCTTTTATTCCGTGTTTTTAATCGTTACGGTCAAATGATTTTTGAAACAAGAGACTGGACAATTAAATGGGATGGTACATTTAAAAATATCCAACAACCTAGCGGAACATATGTTTGGACATTAGATTTTACAGAACCAACTACCGGGTTAAAAATCTCTCAGAAAGGAACAACTGTTTTGCTTAGGTAAACTATCCTTTTCTTCGTGATTCCTTCGTGTTTTCTTATTATATCGTTGCTGTTTTGTTCGAGTGCTTAGCAACAATGCTCGAACAAAACAGCAAAAAAATACGACTAAAGTAATACTCTAGTAATAAGGAACTAACAAAAAAACCTTTGCAGTTGCCGCCAAATAATTATTCTGCTGAATAATTTTGAATGAATGAGATGGCTGCGATCATATCATCATGCAACACTCTATCCACTTCATTGAAAGAAACAACTTTTCTGAAATCAGTATATAATTTTTCAAGTATTACAGAACTTTTTGCAGGACGCCTAAAATCCAATGCCTGTGCGGCGGACAGCAATTCAATCGCCAATACTTTTTCCACATTATTTACGATGCGCAATAATTTTGTTGCAGCATTGGCACCCATACTAACATGATCTTCCTGGTTGTTGGAAGATGAAATACTATCAACACTTGCAGGTGTACATAATTGTTTATTCTCACTAACAATACCAGCTGCTGTGTATTGAGGAATCATGAAACCACTATTCAACCCCGGTTCTTTCACAAGAAATAATGGAAGATTTCTTTGTCCGCTAATGAGTTGATAAATTCTTCTTTCGCTAATGTTTGCCAATTCACTCATGGCAATACTTAAAAAATCTAAAGTAAGAGCCAATGGTTGTCCGTGAAAATTACCACCGCTAACAATGATATCTTCATCAGGAAAAATATTGGGATTATCTGTAACCGAATTTATTTCCTGAATAAAAACTTGCAGCACATAATTAAAAGTATCTTTTGTAGCTCCATGAACCTGAGGCACACAACGGAATGAATATGGATCCTGAACCTGTTGTTTTTTTCGGGAAATAATTTCACTTCCCTTTAAATATTTATTTATTGTTGATGCAGTTTCAACTTGTCCTTTGTGCGGACGAACTTTATGAATTAATTCATTCAATGCTTCTGTAGTACAATCGAAAGCATCATAAGATAATGCAGTTATTAAATCTGCCATCTTCAATAAGTGCTCACATTTCTTCAGACAAAAAATTCCGTACGAACTCATGAATTGCGTTCCATTTATCAACGCTAATCCTTCTTTACTTTGTAATTTAATTGGTTCCCAATCTAATTGTTGTAATGCTTTACCAGCGGGCATTTTAACGCCTTTGAAATAAACTTCACCCAAACCGATCAAAGGTAAACTCATATGACTTAACGGAGATAAATCACCAGATGCACCAAGAGAGCCTTGTGTAAAAATTACAGGCAATACATCGTTATTGTACATATCCATTAATCGAATAACTGTTTCAACCTGCACGCCACTATTACCATAACTAAGCGACTTTATTTTTAACAACAACATCAGTTTCACAATATCATGAGGCACTTCTTCCCCCAAGCCGCAGGCATGGGATTTCAATAAATTATATTGTAATTGTTCGATCTGATCTTTATCGATCCTTACATTCTGTAAAAAACCAAATCCGGTATTCACTCCGTACATCAAAGCATCGCTGCTTTCCAATTTTTTATTCAGATATTGACGGCATTTATCAATTTGAGATATTACTGAGTCGCTAATGGTTAATTGTTGATCTAAATTCAGAAGGTTTTTGATTTGGATAAAGTGCAACCACTGATCATCAATCGTTAAATTATTCTTCATGCAAACAATTCGTTTAATGAGGCAAAGTAAAATGATTTACGATGAATTTATACAGGAAGATTTACCTATAAAATGAAAAGGATTTGAATCAGTCTTGTTTGACTGATATTTTTTCGTTTATTTTGCGCCTCTGATTATGGTTCGGTAGCTCAGCTGGATAGAGCACAAACCTTCTAAGTTTGGGGTCATTGGTTCGAATCCAATCCGGATCACAATTTTAATTTTAAAAGCCGCTCATACTTTAAATAAGAGCGGCTTTTTTGTTTGCTATAATAAAAAAAGGTCGCAAAAGCGACCCTCTAAAGTTCTAAATCCCCCCAGAAATAGAACATCTAAAATATATTTGAACAGATTGATTACTACGGATGATAAATAACAATCATTTTATAATAATCGATACAAAATATCTACTTAACAGATAAAATTTTCATCAACTTTATAAAACAAGCATTTCACTTTGTGAAACCATGCTTTAAATTGACAGATAAATTGTTGTGAGCATATTTTCTGACTATTTTTATAAAATGAGGCGCCTCTGTATAATTGTATCTTTTTTATTCTTCAATTTGGTTGTAACTGCTCAGGAATTTAAAGCACAACAAGTAAAAGGATTACCGACCGAAGAGATATTTAATATTTATTCGGATAGTAAAGGCTTTTTATGGGTTGCAAATTCTTTAGGATTAAGCAGGTTTGATGGTATTTCATTTACAAATTTTCATAATGCCGAAGAGTCGTCTTTAGGTGTAACAGATATATTGGAAGATAAGCAGGGAAGAATTTGGTGTCACAATTTTAATGGACAAATATTTTATGTTGAAAATGAAAAAATGAAACTATTGCATGAATACAAATATGCAGAAGAATCATTTTTCCCACGTTTGGTTTTATTAGGCGATGAATTAATAGCCAGTTCGGAGAAAGGTCTTTTCATTTGTAATACTTCCAATATGCAGTGCAAATATTTGTATTACAATAAAAATAAAAAAATAAGTTCTTTGGCAAGGGTTGCTGATGTGATCTATGTGTATGATGGAGAGAGATGGATATGTTACAATTCGGGAAAAGGTATTTCTGAAATGCATTTCAGAAATAAAACAAACGAGCTTTTCACAAATGCCGATCCTGCTATTCAACCGCTAATAACTTCCGACACTATTTATTCGAAAGATTTTAAAAGCAAGATTTTTAAATTCATTATCTCTAAAGACACTGTCATTCTTGCACAAGTTATTAATGAAAAAAGTTTTGTAAATAATATTACAACTAACAATAAAACAATTTGGATAAATACAAAAAAAGAAAGTTATACAACAGATGGAAAGCAAAAAATTAAAAACTTTAATTTAACTGATATCATTACCGATCGCGAGGGAAATACATGGTACAGTAGTTTAGAAAAAGGTTTATGGATTCAACCAAAATTAAAAATATGGGAAGAATCAAGTTTAAAATCATTAAGCAAGGACGATTTTGTTAGATGTTCTCAAAAGCAAAAGGGTGTTGTTTTATACGGCACACAAAATGGTGATCTATTTGTAAAAAGTATTACAAGTAAAAAAGTAACCAATCATTTTAAGTTACCTACAAAGGCAGGCTCCATAGAAAATATATTTGTCCTCTCTGAAGACGAATTTTTAATCGCACCATCCATTGGTACTTATCTGGTAAATACAAAGTGGAATGAAATCTATCAACTATCAGATCAGGAAACCATTAAAAGTATTGTTTTAGCTGACGATGCCTTTTATGTAGCGTATTCCAGATCATTTTCATTTATTAATAAACCAAAAGATAAAAACAATACCAGATTAGAATACGAGAAAAATTATATTAAACAACTCGTCGAAAACTTTAAAAATAAAACTATCTTAAGAGATAAAAGATGCTACACTGTTTGTATTGATTCTTCTAAGAAAAAAATATTTGCTTCTTTTAAAGATGGTTTATATGAGTATAATAACAAAGAATTCAGATCAATACTTTTTCATGATACAATCATAGCTTCTATATCGCTTCAGTACGAAAACAATCAGTTATTCATTGGCACTTTAAATAATGGCATTTTTATTTTAGACAACGCAGGGATAAAAAATATCAATACGTATAACGGATTAGCATCAAACAATATTTTGAAGTTGAAAAGAATTGAAAATTCATTATTTATCATCGAGCCAAATAGCCTACAAACTTTAGATCTGAATACAAATAATATTATTAGTACTATTACACTCCCGCTGAACCGATCTGGTTTAATATATGATGTTTGGAAAGAAGATAGTCTGCTTTATACAGCTTCAAATAAAACAATTTATACTGCATCGTTCCATAGCCTGCGAACTCCAATTATTCCCAATAATTATTTAATATCAGTTTCACTAAATAATGCAGTTATTGAAAGCGATCCTGCCAAATTATTGTCACTTCCCTACTTTAAGAATGATATAGAATTTAAAATTGTTTCGCCATCGTTTATTTATCCTGAGGCAACTTATTTTAAATACCGATTAGTAAATGATTATGATACGGCATGGCAGCAAACAAATTCCAATCAAAGAACAATCTCCTTTTTTTCTTTACAGCCCGGCTTGTATACATTCGAAGCTGTCGCTGTTAATTTTCAAAACAATGTTTCAAAGCCAGTAATTTTTTCTTTTGAAATTATGAAACCATGGTGGCGACAATTGTGGTTTTTGTTTATTGTTATGATTATTATCATTTTGGTTGTATATGGATTTATCAATTTTAATATTAAAAATTTGAAAAAACAAAATCTGGGAACAATAGAAAAATTGAACCTTCAAAACGAATTAAGGAAAAGCAGATTATCGACAATTAAAGCTCAGATGAATCCTCATTTTATTTTTAACAGCCTTAATGCTATCCAGGGTTTTGTGTATAGCGATGATAAGAAGAATGCTACAAAGTATTTAGGTAAATTCAGCAACCTGGTTAGAAATATTTTAGATAACAGTACAAAGAATGAGATCACTTTAAGTAAAGGAATTGAATTGCTGCATCTTTATCTTGAATTAGAGAAAGTTAGGTTCGAAAATAATTTGAACATTCAAATCGAAATAGATAATGACCTTGATACAGAATTTATAAGTATACCGCCGATGCTAATTCAACCTTATGTAGAAAATGCAATTGTCCACGGATTATTTCATAAAAAAGAAAATAAAGAATTGATTGTAATAATAAAAAAATCTACCCTGGAAGATTATATTGAAATTAGTATAGAGGATAATGGCATTGGAAGAAATGCCAGTGAAAAAATAAATAAACAACGCAAAGATCATCTGGGATTTTCGAGCAATGCAAATGCAAAAAGGATCGAACTCTTAAATCAAGTATTAACAAAAAAAATAAAGGTCGAAATAATTGATAAGAAAGATGAACATCAAAACGATGCCGGCACTTTAGTTATTTTATCCATTCCTATTTTAAAAACAATTGACTAAACGACCTCTTACTATGAAAGTAATTATTATTGAAGATGAAAATAAAGCTGCAGATCTATTGCAGAACATGTTAATGCAAATTGATCCTTCCATTGAGATAATTGAAAAGTGTTCCGATCTTTTGTCCGGAGTAAAAAGTATAAAAGCAAATCATCCCGATCTTATTTTTCTTGATGTTGAGTTACCGGTACATAGCGGACTTCAGTTATTAGATTTTCTTGAAGAAGATGAAATTAAATTTTCAATCATTTTCACAACAGCATCCAATCAGTATGCTGTAAATGCTTTTGAAATGAGTGCAATAGATTATATACTAAAACCTATCGATGAAGAAAAATTAAAACTTTCGATACAAAAATTTAATCATCATAGAAGAATATTTCCTGAACAAAATATTTCGATTTTAAAACAGAATCTTCAAACATCTGAATTTAAAAAGATCATTGTTCCTGTTGTAAGTGGATTTGAAATTCTAAAACTCACCGACATATTATATTTAAAAGCGGAAGGCAGTTATACCAAGATATTTCTTGCTGATAATAAAAGTTTAACTGTTAGCAAAAACCTGAAATATTTCGAGGTCATCTTAGGATCAAATAATTATTTTATAAGAATACACAGAAGTTTTATTGCCAATGTTCATTTGGCTAAACGAATTATAAGAAAAGACGGTTATTTTATAATAATGGAAGATGAGTCGCAATTGCCGGTAATTACTGAAAAAGTTGAAGAGATCATTCAATTCTTTAATTGATGTATACAATAGTTTAGAAACTCATTCTTCTTGATTTTTTGTTTTGTGTACATTCGTTGCTCAAACATCATTGTAGTTTATGGATGTAAAAATAGAAGCAAGCTGGAAAAAATTATTGCAGCAAGAATTTACTAAACCATATTTTCTGCAATTGGTACTGCATCTAAAAACAGAAAGAGAGACCGGAACCATTATTTATCCTTCAGGTTCATTAATTTTTAATGCATTCGATAAAACACCTTTTGATAAAGTTAAAGTGGTGATATTAGGTCAGGACCCTTATCATGGCCCCAAACAAGCGATGGGATTAAGTTTCAGTGTCCCAGACGGAATTACACCACCACCTTCTCTGGTTAATATTTATAAAGAATTAAATAAAGATATTGGAATGCCAATACCTTCAACTGGTAATCTTACCAAATGGGCCAACCAAGGTGTTCTGTTATTAAATGCAGTTTTAACGGTTAAAGCAAATGATCCGGCCAGTCATTCAAAGATTGGATGGATGGATTTTACAAATGCTGTTATAAAAAAAATTTCGGAAGAAAAGAAAGCTGTTGTTTTTTTGTTGTGGGGAAAATTTGCACAAGAAAAACAAGTGTTGATAGATGAAACAAAACATTATGTTTTAAAAGCGTCTCACCCCTCGCCTTTCAGTGCATTCAATGGTTTTTTTGGTTGCAAACATTTTAGTAAAACAAATGAACTATTGATGAAACATGGTGCAGACCCAATTGATTGGTCAATATAAAATAATTATAAAATGAAAATTGCAAAAGAAATATTAGCACGGGTTTGGGCTTTATGGGGATTAGTAAGTTTTGTAACAACTTTCTTAATCATTTTTATTCCTTCCATGTGCTGTTATTTAATTCCGGGAAAAAAAGGTCAGGATATTTTTATTGCTATTTCAAGAATATGGATGACTTTTTGGTTACACATAATTGGATGTCCTGTAACCGTTACAGGCAAAGAATATTTTGCATTAAATAAAGCATACATCGTAACATATAATCATAATGCTTTGTTGGATGTTCCATTATCTGCGCCATGTATTCCTGCAGGAAATAAAACTATTGCCAAAAGTTCGTTTACAAAAATTCCTTTGTTTGGATGGTTTTACAGAAAGGGTTCAGTGATTGTTGACAGAAAGAGTGATGCCAGTCGTCTCAAAAGTTTTGATGACATGAAAAATGTTTTGCAACAAGGAATTCATATGTGTATTTACCCTGAAGGAACAAGAAACAGAACAAAAGATCCTTTAAAGAAATTTTATTCAGGTGCCTTCAAATTAGCGGTTGAAACCAAAACACAAATAATGCCCGCTGTTATTTTTAATACCAGAAAGGCAATGCCTATTCATAAAACATTTTATTTGTGGCCTTATCGTTTACGTTTACATTTTCTGGAACCTGTAGATGCAACAAATATTTCTGCAGACGAATTAAAAGATAAAGTTTTTAAAATTATGTGGGATCATTACGAAGCAAATCAATAACTCGAATAGCTTCTTGTGCGATTAATTTTTAGATCGCGTAACATCCCTGATTTTGGATTGAGTATTATACTAAACGAACGCCAAGGACCTATTGGGGTAACATTTATAGCCAATTGCCAACAATGCATTTCACGGGTTAAATACATAGTGAACATTTGTATTTTCCCTGCATTAAAATCAAAAGAACCATTTCCGCCGGCTTTCCATTTTGGTGTTAAACTAAATTCACCACCAACATTCAAACTCGAAATAATACTGGTTGTATAAGTTATACCGCCAAATCCTGTAGGTAACGAGTTCTTAGAAAAACTTAATGAATACGAAACATTAATGCTCCACGGAATATTAAAATCTACAAACTCTGCAGGATTTGCTCTTGCATATTGAATTTGTCTTTGCTGTTCATCCGGAGTCATAAAAGGATCTATTGGAGTTCTGTCTTTATCTTTCTTTTCATCTTTTGGTTTACTTTTAAATGTTGTTGAAAGAGAAATATTACCGCCGGTTATTCTACCTATCTTTCCTTCCTTCCACATCAAAATATTTTTTCTAATACCAAAACTATCTACCTGATAAGGATCCATAGACGCACTTGCATTGATATTTACTTTTTCGAACAAAGTACTTCTTGCATAAAAACTAAATGGGTATAACTGAAAACTATCAATTAAAAAATTATAAGAAGAATTGAAACCAAAACCATCAATCAATTTTACTTTTTTAGTTGCATTGGCTGCTGTATCTTTTTTATCTTTTACTTTCATCTCCAATAAATTATCTACTCCAAAACTCACACCGCCAAAAGAGCCATCTGAAAATGGACCTGGTATCACTCCCTCAAATTGAGAGTAACGTGCAAAATGCTTTAGAGTATCGGTCTGAACAGAATAATAATATTTTCCATTCATATTCGGTTGAAAATTTAAGCTGAATGTTGGTCTTATTTCATGTCGTATTTTCTGAACAGAATTTTTAAAAGAGTAGGTCCCAAAAATTCTGGTACTTGCACTTATACCAAATGACATTTGACGAGCTGTATACAAGCCTTTAGTAATTGTTGTATCCAGTTTGGTATTAGCACTATCCCATGTTCTGTAAATCTTTTGTGCATACCAATGTTCCTGATAGGTAATAGATGGTGAAATCGTTACCGGGCCTATTTGTGGTAATGTTAATGTAATAGGTATATTATGTGTTGCACCCCATTGCAAAGTATCTAATAATCTTTTCAAACTCACACCTGCAGTATCATAAAATGATAGTTGATTTTGTAAGTTTCCACTATAACCAATGCCAATATTCTCATACCATTTTGGTGTTCCTACTTTTTCTTTTTTCTGAAAAGGATATAAGGTAACCACATTAAAACTTGCATTTGGAAAACTAAGATTAACTAACCTTGTATTACTATTTTGACTGTGATTTAAGTTGAGTGATAAGTTTGCTTTGGTTCCAAACATTTTGGTATAACTGATAGAAGAACTTAATTGGTTTTGAAAATTTTGTACCGGATTATTTGGAATAGATTGATTGTATTTTGTACTTCCAAAATTTACGTTCGCATTAAAAGTTGTTCCGGGTCTGGATTTATTATCTCTTGCATGACTCCAGCTGATCATAAAAGTTTTTGAATTTGAAAATTCATCTGCAGAAGTTCCTGTTAAGTTTAATGATCTGTTATTTTGTAAAGTAAGATTTAAACTACCCATGTAATGATAACGCTTCGTATACTTCGGACTTATATTTAAACTCCAACCGCCATATGCATATAAATTGCTTCTTAAAGTAACATCCAGATTATCGTTTATAACTTTATAATAACCCAAACCAACTAATCCAAAACCCAATGTTTCATTCACTTCAAATGATGGAAATAAAATACCCGAATGTCTTCCTCGTTGCATAGGAAAAATACCAAATGGAATTCCAACAGGTATTGGCACACCTTCAAATTCGGGAGAAGCCGGGCCACTTATTGCTAATTTATTATTAATTAATTTTATTCTTCGAGTACGAAAAGCAAAATGTGGTGTATCTAAATTACAAGTAGTGAAAAGAACACTGTGTCCATAAAAAACATCTTTATCAACTTTTTTCAAAACACTGGCATTAACAAATAATTCTCCTTCGTTATAATAAGTATTTTGAGTTAATCCCTTCATAGTTCTCATATTGAACAAAATCGAATCATTGATCGACTTCATCTGCCCTTGAACCATCGTTGGTTTATTATCGAAATTCTTTGAAGTATCAGATGTTGAAGTTCCGTAAGCTTTAATTATTTGTGTTTGCGAATTATAATGAATCACGGATGCTTTTAAATCCATGTCGGTATATCTCACATTGGATTTTCCATACAGAATAAATTCTTTGGTAGGAATAAGCAATACACCCGAATCTCGGGCCATATAACTTACCGGTGCATCAAGCGAATCTTTTGAAACTGTTAAAGTATCAATTGTGTTAATTAAGCTGTCTGATTTTTTACCGGTTGTATCTTTATTGTTTATTTTATTTTTGAGAGAGTCAGGTTTTATTGGTTTTTTGATCTTTGGAACGGTGTCTGAAATTATTGTTACTGATGAAAAAGATGCTTGTCTTGAATTTTTCCATGCACTTACCTGCATAGAAATAAACAACAAACAAATGAATGCTATAATACCTGCACAGGTTTTTACGTTAATTTTACCGGATTGAATCATATTGCTATGCACAAAAATAGGTGCTAAGTTTTAAAAAGTATTTTTAAGTATAACCCTTTAACGAATTGATATGAAGTTTAATAAGATAGGTTTAGTGATATTTTTAAGTTTTATAACATTTCTGTTGGTTTCATTTACCGGCATAGATGGAAAAAAACCGCCACAAAAACAAACTTTAAAAAGAATTGTGATTGATGCGGGTCATGGCGGACCTAGTTATCTCGCAGGAAAATTTTATGGTGCATCAGGTCCACATGCCGAGGAGAAAGATATTACACTTCAAATTGCATTAAAATTAGAGAAAGAGATTAATCTTGAAATGCCGGATATTGAAGTGATAATGACCAGAACTACTGACGTTTTTGATAATGTTCATGTAAAAGCTGATAAAGCAAATGCTGCCAAAGGCGATTTGTTTATTTCTATTCATTGCAATGACGTTAGTCGTCTTAAACATTCTGAGATTATTGGTTACACAACAAAAACAATAAAACGCAAAGGAAAAAAGGTAACAAAAAAAGTCCCTCAATATCATACCTGGACAACACCTAATCCTGCACATGGAACTGAAACTTATTTATGGGGAGTTGGTAAATCAACAGAAAAAGAAGAAGCTTTAAGTGAAAATGATTTTGTTGATACCACACTTATAAAAGGTTACGAGGATAATGACCCAACTCGTCAAATAGCTCTTTCTTTAAAAATGCAACAATACGCAGAACGCAGTCGTAATCTGGCTTACACGGTTGAAGAAGAATTCGAAAAATCCGGTCGTGTTAGTCGTGGTGCAAAACAAAGAGACGAAAAAGGCATCTGGGTTTTACAAGCTGTTGCCATGCCCGCTATTTTAATTGAAGTTGGATTTCTTTCCTATCCCGAAGAAGAAGCTTACTTAATCAGTGAACAAGGACAACAAGAAACAGCTGAAACAATTGTAAAAGCTTTAAAGCGTTATCAATTTTCTTTAAATAATAAACAAAACCCACGACCTGCAAATCAAAAGCAAAAATAGTTATGAGATATTAAAACAATTTTTTAGATTTGATTTAACAACTACACTGCATGAAAAAAAGCGCTGCTTTTTTATCAATCATTCTATTCTCAATAATTAGTTTTATTGTTTATTCTCAAGACAAAAAAATAGTACACAGTAATAATGATTCATTAGTATTTATTTGTTATAGCCAATCGGTTGAATATTATCATAGATATGCAAATTGCAGCAGTCTACTTAAGTGCAATATTCTCGAAAAAGTTACTGAAGCAGAAGCTGAAAAAAAATACCATAGAAAACCTTGTACATCCTGCTCAAAGGCTTCTATTTCTCATCATATAACAAAATCATAATTTTTAATAGCTTCTGTTATTAAGTACAAACCAAGAACCTTAGTTTTGTATCTATGAAAATATCAAACGAATTCAAAGTAGGTGCATTAACGGCTATTGCTATTACTTTAATGATATTAGGGTTTAATTATTTAAAAGGGCGTAGTCTATTTAAAACCGGAAATTTTATTTATGCCAAATATCCCGATGCAAAAGGACTCATGGTATCTAATCCTGTTTATGTAAACGGATTTCAAATTGGCAGTGTGTATGAAATAGAAAATATAGATCAGAACCTTAGAAATATCAGTGTTGCAGTTAGATTAAAAGATAATTATAATATTCCTGAAAATTCTGTTGCAGAGATCATGAAAGATCCATTGGGAACTCCAAGTGTTGAAATTAGTTTAGGCGACAGTAAAAAATATTTATCCTCCGGTGATACTATTCATACAAAATCATCACCCGGTTTATTTAATTCATTTACCAGCAGAATAATGCCTGCAGTTGATGATCTAAAAGAAACTATTGAAACTTTAAATGGTGTTTTGTTAAACATAAATTCTGTTTTCGATCCAAACACCAAACATAATTTGCAGGAAGTAATTGCAAACATTAATATCACAACAGCAAGTTTAGTAAAATCTTCAGCAGCAATTGAAGTAATGTTGAATCAACAAAGTGGCTCACTCACCCAATCACTAAATAATGTAAATAGTTTTACGAAAAATTTAGCCGACAATAATGCTAAAGTAACACAGGTATTAAGTAATGTTGAAACAACTACTAATCATTTATCGAAAGCCGACATTAATGGATCGGTTGCAAGTTTAAAAACTGCGGTGGATAATTTAAATATCGTTTTAAATAAACTCAATTCAAAAGAAGGCTCGATGGGATTGTTAATGAATGATAAAGTTTTATATAATAACCTTACCAATACCGCTAAAAGCGCCAATATTTTAATGGATGATCTGCGTGCTCATCCAAAACGTTATGTAAATGTTTCTGTGTTTGGAAAGAAAGATAAAACCGGACCGCTTACTGCTCCCCTATCAGATTCAACCAAACATTAATGAAACGTATTCTATTTTATTTTTTATTGTTTCTTTTTTCAGCTAATATTTCTTTCGCACAAAGAGTAGCCGATAGTGTTGCGCCCGGTAAAACCATCCGTGTTTTAAAGGCTGATAAAATGAATATGCAGGACAAGGATAGTTTGGGAAAATTTATGTCATTAGTTGGTAATGCAGAAGTGCAACAGGAAAAAACTTTATTCTTTGCTGATAGTATTGTCATCAATCAAAAAGAAAATATTCTTGAAGCATTTGGTAATATTCATATCAATGATGCTGATAGTGTTCAGGTATATTCTCAATATTTAAAATATCTGGGGAAAGAAAAAAAATCATTCTTACAACAAAAAGTAAGATTAACTGATGGTAAAGGTGTTTTAACTACCAACGAATTAGAATACGATACACAATTTAAAATTGGCAAATATTTTAAAGGAGGAAAAGTTGTAAATAAAAAAACTGTTTTAACAAGTGTTGAAGGTGTTTATTACGGCGATACCAGAGATGTATATTTTACAAAAAATGTTATATTGATCGATCCCGAATATAAAATTACAACTGATAGCATGTTGTACAATATTAATACCGAGATCACAAATATTGTTGCGCCATCTATCATCACCAGCGGCAAAAGAATCATTAAAACAAAAGATGGTTATTATGATGTGAAACACAAAAAAGGAAGCTTTTTTCAACGACCATTTATTGATGACAGTAGTTATACTTTTGTTGCCAATCAAATGGCTTTTGATGATTCAACAGGTTATGGTGAAGCACAGGGAAATGCAGTATACAGAAGTAAAGATTCTACGAGTGGTTATGATATTATTGCCAATAATATCAAGACAAATAAAAAGAAGAATTCATTTTTAGCAACACAAAAACCGATCTTGTTTCTTAAGCAAGATAAAGACACCATCTACATTTCGGCCGATACATTGTATGCAGGAAAAGTTTCTGATCTGAGAAAAATAAGAAATATTCCTGTTGTTCGTGATACTATTAAAAAAGATACAAGTTTACAAGTTGTCAAGACAACAAGTAAAGAACCTATCGATAGTTCTACCGATCGTTTTTTTGAAGCGTATTATCATGTAAAGATCTATTCCGATTCATTACAAGCATTGGGCGATAGTTTATTTTACTCGTTGGAAGATTCAACTTTTAGATTATATAAAAATCCAATTGCGTGGACACAAGAAAATCAAATTACCGGTGATACTATTTATATGTTTCTGGCAAATAAAAAGCCTCAACGATTGTATGTTTTTGAAAATGCAATGGCCATAAGCAAAGAAAGTAAAGATTATTTTAATCAGGTTCGCGGCACTACAATGAATGCTTATTTTAAAGAAGGAAAAATAAATTACATGCGAACAAAAGGCAGCCCTGCCGATAATGTTTATTATGCTGTTGATGATGATAAAAAGTTTGTTGGAGTAAACAGATCAACCTCCGGATTGATCGATGTTTTTTTCGAAGATGGAAAACCTCAAAAAGTTGTTTTTGTAAACGATTTAAATGGAACAATGTATCCGATGCGACAAGTAAATCATGATGATATTAAAGTTAGAAAGTTTAAATGGCTGGAGGATAAAAGACCAAAAACCAAATTGAATATCCTTGCAAACTAATATTATTTATTTTTTAATTCATCTAAAAATATCTGTATCTCATTTAACACTTGCATTTCATAATGATTCAGAAAAAGACATTGCTAAAATCTCAGTATTAATTTCTTCTGTAATTGCAATGCTTCTTGGATTTATTTGTTTGAGATATAAAAAAATAAAAAGCCCGACAATGTAGAAACATATCGGGCTATTTAAAATCCTATACCTCTTTATACCTAGAAAACTCTTAAAGAATATTTTTTTTGATTTATGTATAATTCAAACAAATAGACATTGTCAATATTGTGCCAGAGTATTAATCGACTGATAATCAGCAGATAGTTAGACTCAGTTTCTATCACTTTGTCTTAATTATGGAAATATGTTCTTTTTTCAGGAGTAAAGATTCAGTTTCCAAGTTTCGGAACATTGCTTAACTTTATTTAGTTTATAAAAAATCCGTATCGTTTACTTTTAAAAAAGTGAATATGAAAACCTCGAAAAGTTTAAAGATCTTCATTTTAGAAGATGACACTTGGTATGGCACAATGCTGGAACATTTTCTTTCTCTTAATCCAGATTACTCAGTAAAAAGATTCGAAACCGCCAAAGAATTTTACAATTCAATGCATGAAAATCCTGATGTAATTACATTAGATTATAATTTGCCTGATACTAATGGTGAACAAGTTTTAAAAAAAATAAAAGCAGTTGCTCCTGATACAAAAGTTATTGTTATATCGGGACAAGAAGATATCAGTACTGCCATTAAACTATTAAAATCCGGTGCTTTCGATTACTTAGTGAAAGATGAAGACACTAACGACAGATTATGGAATGCGCTGCAACATTTAGACGAAATAAAAGGTTTAAAAAATGAAGTTGAAAATTTAAGAGGCGAATTAAAAAAGCAATATGATTTTTCGAAAACAATACTTGGTCAAAGTGATGCCATAAAAAAAATATTTAGCTTGATAGAGAAAGCTGCACAAACAAATATCACTGTTTCAATAACAGGAGAAACCGGAACCGGTAAAGAACTGGCAGCTAAAGCAATTCATTATAATTCTAACAGGGCTAAACAGCCATTTGTTGCAATAAACGTTACTGCTATTCCAAAAGATTTATTGGAGAGTGAATTATTTGGTCACGAGAAAGGTGCATTTACCGGGGCATCTGAAAAGCGTACAGGAAAATTTGAAGAAGCAAATAAAGGAACCATCTTTTTGGATGAAATTGGTGAAATGGATATTCACCTGCAAGCAAAATTATTACGTGTTGTACAAGAAAGAGAAATTACTAAAATTGGCGGGAATACTGTGATACCAATAGATGTACGCATTATAGTTGCTACACACCTTAATTTACAAGAGCAAGTAAAATCAGGATTATTTCGTCAGGATCTATATTATCGTTTATTAGGATTGCCCATTGAATTACCACCTTTAAAAAACAGAGGAAATGATATTTTAATTCTTGCAAAACAATTTATCAAAACATTCTGTGAAGAAAATAAAATGCCTGTAAAATCACTTTCGGTTGATGCACAAAAAAAATTAACAGCATATCATTTTCCAGGTAATGTGCGTGAATTAAAATCATTGATTGAATTGGCATCAGTTATGGCGGATGGAGATTCGATAGAAGAAAAAGATATCATGATCGAAACTGCCGATAATTTTAATAATCTGCTCACCAAAGAAATTTCATTAAAAGAATACGAACAAAAGATCATTCAATATTTTTTAGATAAATATGATTCTGATGTTTTATTGGTTGCAAAAAAATTAGATATAGGAAAGTCAACTATTTATAAGATGATAAAAGATGGTGATGTGAAAACAAAATAGCCTCACCCTTCCGTCCCTCTCCTGGAGGAGAGGGAAACTACATCTTCATTCTATCAACTTTATTTTATTGATGAGATTTTCGTTCTTACAAATCATTTATAAGCTACATTCTGCGAAGCAGAATAAAATCTGTTATCATCCGTATCTTCTGTGTCATCCGTGTTCCAATAACTACTCTGTTTCTTTTTCCATCATCAAGAACGCTTTAATAAAACCATCTAATTCGCCATCCATTACGGGTTGCACATTACCCACTTCATAATCGGTTCTGTGATCTTTGATCATTTTATATGGATGAAAAACATAACTTCTTATCTGACTTCCCCACTCTATTTTTTTCTTGCCTGCATTATTTGCATTCAATACTTCCTGACGCTTTCTTAATTCCTCATCATACAATCTGCTCTTCAACATTTTCATGGCTAATTCTCTGTTCTCACCTTGTGTTCTTGCTTGCTGACATTCAACAATAATACCGCTGGGTGCATGTTTTAAACGAACAGCCGTTTCTACTTTATTTACATTTTGTCCGCCGCTGCCACCACTTCTATAGAATGCCCATTCAACATCAGCAGGGTTTACAGTTATTTCAATACTATCATCTATCAATGGATAAACATATACCGATGCAAAAGAAGTATGCCGTCTTGCATTACTATCAAATGGAGAAATTCTTACTAGTCTGTGAACACCGCTTTCAGCTTTTAAAAATCCATAAGCAAATGGTCCGTCAAATTGTAAGGTGGCACTTTTAATTCCTGCACCATCACCTGCCTGAAAATCTAATTCCAATACTTTCCAACCTTGTTTATCGCCGTACATGTGGTACATGCGCAACAACATTTCGGCCCAATCCTGACTCTCTGTTCCACCTGCACCGGGATTGATTTGTAACACAGCAGGTAATTCATCTTCGGGTTGATTAAGTGTACTTTTAAATTCTGCATCTTCAATTTCTTTCAATGCAATTTCAAAAGCTTGTTTGGTTTCTTCTTCGGTAGCATCACCTGCTTTCCAGAAATCAAACAGCACAGCAAAGTCTTCAACCGATGTTTGCACCTGTTGATACAACTTCAACCAATACTCGTTTACTTTAATTTCTTTCATGATGCCGGTGGCTCTTTTGTTATCATCCCAAAAGCCCGGCGATACTGAAATTTGGCGGTCTGTTTCTATTTTATATGTGCGGTTCTCAACGTCAAAGAAACCTCCTCAGGACAATAACTCTGTCCCTCATAATCTTAATCTGTTCTTGTGTCATAAAGCAAATATAATTGGATTATGATGATTATGAGGTAAGCATTTGTTATTTCATGGCAACAATCCTTTTATTTATTTCTTTACTAGCAATGGTTTAACCTTCAACCAGTTTTCTAAATTACCATCGATGTGATAGATATGACTACTCTCGGTTACATTAAAAAAAGATCCAAATAAAAAGCCAAATGAAAAACCATGCAATAGCCCACTTACAAAATCATTATAAACATTGTTTGCTGCAATTGCTGTAATTGCCGAACCTAAAAAAGCAATACTTAAAGTCTTTACTATATGCCTTGTACTTTTGTTTATTTTAATTACAGCAATATCATTATAATTAATGATCGTGTCGTTAACAGTAATAGCAGAATCCGAAACAGTGTTTAATATTCCATGGCTCTTTTTATCCTCATGCAAACGAATTACTCTTACATGAATATTTTTTTGAGCAAAGCTTGAAAATGCAATCAGCGATAAAAGCAGTATGAAAAGTGTTTTCATAGTCTTTGTTTTTTCTTATTCAAATCACAAATATCATTCCGTTTTTACAACAACTTTACCGGCAACTAATCCATCACCGGTTGCTTCAAAATTAATCTGCCCTTTTGTTTTTGTTGATTGAACGATTACCTGGCATTTTCCATTAAATAAACTGCGCTGATATTTTCCATATTCATATTTATCTGCTTCATGACTGCTTGGATCGCCATTACCCACACCAATAATTTTTGCATCGGTAACTGTAAAATGTAACATATTCATCGCATCAGGAACTTCTCTTCCCTTTTTATCAGTAACAGAAATATTAAATACAGCAATATCTTTTCCATCGGCTGTAATGCTTGTTCTGTCGGGCGTTGCAACAATTTTATATGCTTCATCAGTTGTTTCAATTGTAGTTTCAAATTGTCTGCCCTTCTTCCATCCTATTGCTTTTAATGTGCCGGGTTGATAATTTACATTCCAGGATAAATGACTATTTCTTTCCATTGTTTTTTTACCCAAACTTTTATCATTTAAAAATAATTCCACTTCCTCGGCATTGCTGTTTACATCAACACGAATGGTTTGTCCTTCTTTTCCTTTAAAATTCCAATACGGAAAAATATGCAACACATCTTTATTCGTCCACCAACTTTGATAATAATAATAATCGTTCTTTGGAAATCCGCAAACATCCATCACACCAAAATGCGAATTAATACAAGGCCATGTGTATGGTGTTGGTTCGCCGCGATAATCAAATCCTGTCCAAATAAATCCACCCATAAACCAATCTCTCTCTGCTGCTAATTTCCACCATGTTTCTGCTCTTGAAGCCCAAGGAGGAAATATGGAATCGTAATCAGGCACATAACCTTTTATAGTATCGTTAATATAAATTCCTCTGGTACAAACAGTGCTTGCCACTTCAGTTCCAATGATAGGTTGATTTGGATTATCTCTACGATATGGATCAATGCCTGCAAGATTATAATTAAAACCACGAACAGGTATTGCTTCATTAATTCCTCTTTTAATATTACCCATATCGGCTGCATACGTTGCAGTACGAGAAGGATCTAATTCTTTTTGTTTCGCTAATAAAGTATACGCAATTCTTTTTGCAACATCGGTATATTGTAAACCATGTTCTTCGTTTGCTAAAGACCACATAAAAACTGATGGATGATTTCTATCACGCAAGATCAATCTTTCAAATTGATTCATTACTTCTTCGCTGCTGCCTAATAATCTGTTTTCATCTAGAACGATCATTCCTAATTCATCACAAGCATCTAATAATTCGGGTGTTGGTGGATTATGAGAAGTACGATAAGCATTATCGCCCATTTCTTTTAATAATTTGATGCGATAATATTGCAATGCATCCGGCACGGCGCTTCCAACGCCTGCATGATCCTGATGATTACAAGTGCCTAATACTTTTACAAATTTTCCGTTGATGAATAAACCTTTGTCTTTATCAACCACAATTGTTCTGATACCAAATTTGGTAACAACACTATCAATTGTTTTTCCATTTGCTTTTACCAAAGAAATTAATTTATACAAATTAGGATTGTCGATGCTCCATAATTTAGGAGTAATAACAGTTGCTGTTTGATTGATGGTTTTTATTTCATTCACTTTTAAATTAATTTTTTGAGCCGCGAATGAAGCAACTTTTTTTCCTGCTTTATCAATTACATAAGATTCAATTTCAGCAGCAATATTTGTATATAATTGATTTTGAATTTTTGTTTCAGTGATGATAGAAGCATTGCCAGCACTAAGTTTCGTTTGAACATAAGTTCCGCTAGAAGCAATATGCAATGGATGTATTTTGTTCAACCAAACGTGACGGTAAATTCCTGCACCTTCGTAAAACCAACCTTCAAATTGTGAAGCATCAACTCTTACTGTGATAACATTTTTAATTCTGAAATTCAAATAATCGGTAACGTCTAATACAAATCCCATGTAGCCGCTGAAGTTTGCACCGAGATAATGTCCGTTGATAAAAACTTTGCAATCGCGATACACTCCATCAAACTGCAATACATATTTATTGCCCGAATCTTTGGGTGAAACAGTAAATGTTTTTCTGTACCAACCAATACTGTTTTCGGGATGAGCAGCACCAATGGCTTTATATCCATGCGAATCCATATCGAAGACAGTAGATTTTTCGAAAGCCAATTCTACAGCCCAATCATGCGGCACATCAACAGTTTGCCATTTGCTGTCATTGAAATATGGATTGATGCAAGTATTACCTGCTTCGCCGGCTTTAGAAAAAATATTGGTGATGCCGTAATTAAAATCTTTTATTGGATCGGATGAATTTCCTAAATGAAATTTCCATCCTTCATCCAAAGAAACTTTTTCTCTAACTGATTGTGCAATGATGTTTGAAGAAATAAAAATGAATGTAATGGCAAATAATGGAATAAGCTTTTTCATAACAATTGTTTTCGAATAAAAATGAGGAACACAAATGTAAGTATAAGCTATTGAGAAAAGATAGAAGAAATGGTTGTTAATAATCGGTGGGAAGTAAACTTCCCAATTTTTGATTTGACCAATACCCCGATAAAACAACATCAGTTGGATCGTAAAAGGCACCGCTTGGTTCTATAATAATTTTTTGATTGCCACCTATTGATAAAAAAGAAATTGGAGCGATTAACATTGAGTTATTTTCATACTTTTTTGAACCTTTAGAATTAAAAACATACAAAATTTTATTGTGCAATTCAAATGATACAACACTGTCTGCATTTCGAAACCTTGAAGAAGGAATTTGCTTTTTATCAATCAAGTCAATATAATTTTTTTTTGTGCCTGGTACAGCATTTCCTAAATCACAAACTTCTGTATTTGTTTCCTTCATTATAGTACCAATTCTATTAAAATCCGAATCGGTTCTGTGAATTCTCGTGATAAATTTTATTTGAAACCCTTGCTGCATCAAGCTATCAACATACAAAGCTCTCATGAAACGCAGAATTGAATTCTCGTATACCATTTCTCTTTCTTTGATCCATCTTAGAATCACTGTTGGCGATTTTGACGTTAATGGTTTATACCAGGTGAAAATTTTATTATCACCGTTCCGAGAATAATCAAATCCAAAATCATTAAAGCTGCATTGCATCATAAAGCCCAAAGCTTCATTAAAAATAATTAATGGTTCTGTTAAATAAACATGTAACTCTTTTATGGAATCAATATGATAAAATCGAAGGGCTTCCATATTTGTAACTTCACAATTGGGTGCAGCAGCATCACCTAATAAATCATTTAAAAAAGTTGTTTCCCAAGTACGCCTGTTTATTTTTAAGGCACTGTCGGAAACCTGTTTTTCCTTTTTAGTTTTTACAACTTCAAATCGAATAGAATAATTTCTCGGACTAACTTTATATAAATAATTTATAGTTTCGTAACCTTTGATTGCACATACAACTTCAAAATTTTCATCCGTAATATCAGTTATTTTAAATCTACCACTATCGTTTGTAACAGAAAATTTTGTGGTATTATTGATAAAAACATTTACACCAGTTAACGGCAATTTTGTACTTGCATCTACAACTGTTCCGGTTACTGCAAAGTTTTGTGCAGAAAGATTTGTCTGAAGAAATAACAGCAAACAAAACGATAAAAAATATTTCACAGGAATGTTTTTACAGTACTAATATAACATTCTTACTTTAATTGTTTCTTTAACTTTTTTAAGTAATTCCAAAGCTTGGGTAGATAATTTTTTATCAACATCTAAAACAACATAACCAACTTCATCATTTGTCTTTAAATACTGACCGATGATATTGATATTATATTTCGAAAGTTCGGTATTGATGGCGCTTAACACACCGGGAACATTATTATGAATATGTAAGATTCTGTGTGCACCATCAACAGGCGGTAAACCAATAGCAGGAATTGTTACAGATCCGTTGGTAATTCCTTTTTCTAAATAATTAAACAATTTGGCACTTACATCATCACCAATATTTTGTTGTGCTTCTTCTGTTGAACCACCAATATGCGGCGTTAAAATAACATTCGATAATCCTTGTAATGGAGTAGAAAATTTATCGCCATTCTTCTCCGGTTCCCAAGGATACACATCAACAGCTGCGCCTCCTAAAGAGCCATCCAGCAAGCATTTGCTCAATGCATCCAGATCAACCACTTCTCCCCTTGCATAATTAATTAAGATGGCGCCTTTCTTAAAATATTTAAGGTTGTTTTTATTGATCAGATTTTTTGTTTGTGCAGTTTCAGGAACATGTAATGAAACAATATCGCTAAGCGATAATAATTCTTTTAAACTTTTGCATGAGTTGGCATTACCCAATGGAAGTTTGGTTTCAACATCATAAAAAATAACTTTCATTCCTAAGCCTTCGGCTAACACACTTACTTGTGAACCTATATTTCCATAACCAATTAATCCCAAAGTTTTTCCTCGCAATTCAAAACTTCCTTTTGCATCTTTGTTCCAGATACCTTCATGTGCCGATTTATTTTTATCAGGAATTCTTCTGATCAGCATAATGGATAATCCAATAATTAATTCGGCAACACTTCTTGTATTGCTGTATGGTGCATTAAAAACAACTATCCCATTTTTAGTAGCAGCTTTTAAATTAACCTGATTCACTCCTATACAAAAACAACCAATGGCTTGTAATTTTTTTGCTGATTGAATTACCTTTTCTGTTACTTGGGTTTTTGAACGAATGCCCAATAAGTGTACGTCTTTCAATGCATGAATCAATTCATCTTCACTTAAAGCAGCATTCAGTTTCTTCACATTCACATAACCGTTTTGTTTGAATTGCTGAACAGCTTTATCGCTGATGTTTTCTAAAAAAAGAATATTAATTTTTTCTTTTGGATAACTCGTTTTTTCTGTACTCATATCGGCGAATTTAAATGTTATTTTAAAAGTGGTGAATGAATAATTTTTCCACGACTGTGTTAAACCTCTTTTATCAGTACCATATTCGGCTATATTTGCCGCATTCAAAAAATAAATAAAACATGAAGCGAACTGTTAATGTGATTATATTATCCCTTTTATTTTGTTCTTGTCATTCACAACAGCATGCACCTGAAAAAAAGATAACCAATACAGAATTTCAATTTAATTCAGTTAGTCAATCCATTAAAGAAAAATACGCACTGGCCATTCAACCTTTATACCAGCAAATGCTTGTAAGCAAAGGATTTAGTGGAAGTGTGTTGTTGGCAAAAGACGGTGAAATAGTTTTTGAAGATTATCATGGCATATATGATACTAAAACGAAAGAAAATATTTCTTCAACTACGCCATTCCAAATAGCATCTATATCAAAAACATTTACCGGTATGACGATTTTAAAATTATGGGAACAGGGAAGAATTTCTTTAGATGATTCTGTGCAGCGCTTTATTCCAAAATTTCCATATCATAATATAACCATCAGAGAATTGTTATCGCATCAAAGCGGATTGCCAAAATATGAACATTTCATGGATGGCAATAAAACAGAAACATATTACACAAAAAATAAAAAAGGTAAAACCATAAAGAGAACCAGAACTATAAAGAATATAAAAGCTCCTGTAATAAATGGTGTAATTACAAACGATGTGATGTTGCAATACATGATCGATAATAAACCCTTGGTTCAATTTGCACCAAATAAAATGTTTAATTATTGCAATACTAATTTTGCCATTCTTGCAATAATTGTAGAAAAAATAACTAAGGTATCTTTCCCTCAATTTATGAAGGATAGTTTGTTTACACCACTTGGCATGAAAAACACATTTGTCTTCAGCAGCACAGATATTCCAAATTATGTTCCTTCCTATAACTATAAAAAAGCTCCATATAAACTTGAAAAATATGATTGTATTTATGGAGATAAGAATGTTTACAGCACAGTGCGTGATTTGTTACTTTGGGATAAAGCCTTGTATTCAGGAACTTTTGTAAAGAAATCAACAGTTGAAATGGCAGCACATCCTCAAACATTCGAAAGAAAAAAGGGACATTATTACGGATTAGGCTGGCACTTACAAATTACTGATAACAATGTAGACACGGTTATTTACCATAACGGATGGTGGCATGGAAATAATACGGTATTTACAAGATTAGTAAGCGATACAGCCACTTTAATTATTCTTGGTAATAAGTTCAACAAGTCAATTTATAAGGCCAGGCAGATGATTAATGTGTTTTCTACAATTACAAGTGACAGTACAGATATTGAAGAATAATCAAAGTTTATACATTACTATACCTATTAACCTAAAAATAAGTATCATTTAACCTGTTTTCCCCTATTTTTGCCCACCAATTAAAAAATAAATTTCAGCTAACATCTCGCTTATGAACAATCTGTTTTATGCCGTACCGGCCATGGGAATTGTAGGATTGATCTACACTTTGATAAAATCTAATTGGGTTTCTAAACAAGATGCCGGAAATGAGAGAATGAAAGAGATCAGCACATATATTGCTGAAGGTGCAATGGCGTTTTTAAAGGCAGAATGGAAGATTTTGTCCTATTTTGTTGTGATTGTGGCCCTTTTATTGGGCGTAATGTCACAAACAAATACTCATTCTCATTGGTCAATTGCTATAGCATTTATTATTGGTGCTATAAGTAGTGCTACGGCCGGATATATTGGAATGAAAGTAGCTACTAAGGCAAATGTTCGAACTGCTCAAGCTGCGAGAACAAGTTTGTCTAAAGCTTTGGCTGTTTCTTTTACCGGTGGTTCTGTAATGGGATTAGGTGTTGCAGGATTAGCAGTTTTAGGCTTGGGAGGCTTATTTATTATTTTGAAACAAATTTTTGCTCCCGAAGCTGCTGCAAATTCTGAAGAAATGGTTAAAACCATTGAAATCCTTACCGGGTTTTCATTAGGAGCTGAATCAATTGCATTGTTTGCACGTGTTGGTGGTGGTATTTATACTAAGGCTGCTGATGTTGGCGCCGATTTAGTTGGTAAAGTAGAAGCAGGTATTCCTGAAGATGATCCTCGTAATCCGGCAACCATTGCGGATAATGTTGGTGATAATGTTGGTGATGTGGCAGGTATGGGTGCTGATTTGTTTGGTTCTTATGTTGCAACAGTTTTAGCAACAATGGTTTTAGGACAGGAAACTAAATCAATTGATAATTTTGGAGGCTTCGCTCCTATACTTTTACCAATGTTGATCGCTGGTGTTGGTATCATATTTTCTATTGTAGGAACTTTGTTCGTTAAAGTGAGTGATAAGGCAGGAATAAATACCGATAATGTCCAAAGGGCTTTAAATATGGGTAACTGGGGATCGATTATTTTATCTGCTTTTGCATGTGCCGGACTTGTATATTATATTCTTCCTCCAACTATGACTTTAAGAGGTTTGGAATTTTCGCGTGATGGTGTTTTAGGTGCAATTGCTGTTGGTCTAACAGTAGGTACTTTAATGAGTATCATTACTGAATATTATACTGCAATGGGCAAACGTCCGGTTTTATCAATCATTCGTCAATCGTCTACTGGTCATGCAACAAATGTAATTGGTGGATTAGCTGTTGGTATGGAATCTACTTTATTACCAATTCTTGTTTTAGCTGGTGGTATTTGGGGTTCTTATGCCTGTGCAGGATTGTATGGTGTAGCCATTGCTGCTGCCGGTATGATGTCAACAACTGCTATGCAGCTGGCAATTGATGCTTTTGGACCGATAGCTGATAATGCAGGTGGTATTGCTGAAATGAGTGAGTTGCCTAAAGAAGTTCGTGAAAAAACAGACGTGCTGGATGCCGTTGGAAATACAACTGCAGCATCTGGAAAAGGATTTGCAATTGCTTCTGCTGCTTTAACGGCATTGGCATTATTTGCAGCTTATGTAGGTGTAATTAATAATAATGGATATGCTATGACTGGCATTGATATTTATAAAGCCAAGGTATTGGCTAGCTTATTTGTGGGTGGAATGATTCCATTTATTTTCTCATCCTTAGCCATTCGTGCTGTAGGTGAAGCTGCTATGTCAATGGTTGAAGAAGTTCGTCGTCAATTTAAAACCATTCCGGGAATCATGGAAGGAACCGGTAAACCGCAATACGATAAATGTGTTGCCATTTCTACTAATGCTTCTATCAGAAAAATGATGTTGCCAGGTGCTATTGCAATTATATCTCCATTAATCATTGGTTTTATTTTAGGTCCGGAAGCATTGGGTGGTTTTTTAGCCGGTGCAACTGTTAGTGGTGTTTTGATGGGAATGTTTCAAAACAATGCAGGTGGTGCATGGGATAACGCTAAAAAATCTTTTGAAAAAGGTGTTGAAATAAATGGTGAGATCTATTATAAAAAATCTGAACCGCATAAAGCTTCAGTTACTGGTGATACAGTTGGTGATCCTTTTAAAGATACTTCAGGACCATCTATGAATATCTTAATTAAACTGATGTCTATTGTTTCTTTAGTAATTGCACCAACACTGGCTCAAGTACATAAAGGCGATGTTCAAGCAAGTAACATTAAAAAAATTGAAGTAAAGGTTGTTTCTAATGATTCAACAAATAGTTCTAAATTAACAATTGGTGGTGATGCGAAACCATTGAATGAGTTAATTGATGCATTAAGGAAAGATGGTGTTTTTACTGGCAATAATGTTAACATTGAAGTAAACAATAATAAATTAATAGTTAATGGCAAAGAATTGACTGATGAACAATTTAAAAAATATCAACCTCTTCTTAATAAATCTAAGACTGAGAATATCAATATCAAAGTAGATGTAGATAAAAAATAATTTTTCTTTCATTATACTAAATCCCCGCAAACAGAATGTTAGCGGGGATTTTTATTTTTAGTCAATTCACTAAAATAAGAACTAACTAAAATTTTTATCGTTTTTTAAGGTTGATTAAATTATGATGAAACTTTACTTCATGTAGTACAAACTACAAATTCGTGTAGTAGTTTTGACTATAAGTTTATCAAAGTAGATATTATTTATTATCCAAGTAAAAACCTTTCCAATGTTCAACAAACTAAAACTAAACGTAGCTATTATTTTAATAGCATTCTCACTAGTAACAGTTACCGTAATTGCCCCTTACACAAACATGTTTGGTAAGACTTATAAAAGTGCAATGGACTTTACTTGCTGCAAAGGTGATCAGTTATATGTTCACCATTATTTTAGCAATAATCTTTTTTGGGTAGAAGTTGGCAGTGGTTATAATGTAGAACCTATTGGCAAGCCTACTCCAGGTGGTTGTAATATTCAATGCAGTGAATAATAGCTTCGGATTTTCTAATTATTAATGGTTTAATTAATTATACTTTTAAAATATAGTTTGCAAAATTGCAAACTATATTTTTTTATTGATAATCTAATGAGGCAGTTTCGTAAATTCACTTTTATATTCTCTTTGCTATGCCACATTTTCCAAACATTTTGATACACGCCATTC
>CAIQDX010000138.1 GCA_903870685.1 uncultured Chitinophagaceae bacterium
ACTATAATTAATTTATAATAAAATAAAAAATAAACTATGAATAACCCGAGTCTTATATATGGTTGGATATACATGATTTATACTTTGGTTATACCCGGGTTATACCTTGGTTATATCAAGAGGAATATAAAATGAGTGTAGAATAAAAAGTATAGCCTTTTGAAATGTTGGCCGCCCTTTTAGAAAAGGAAATAAGTTAAGTGAAAGGGATTCGTTTGTATAATTTTTTCGATTTACTATATGATACTAGTTTACTCCTATTGCGGATATACTGCAAACTCTTTTCGAAAGGAGTCAAGGATAATTTTGAAGCAGGATGTCTTAAAAATTATTCTCCATCAAAAATTTTGTGAGAGCTCCTGAAGTTTTGAGATGTAATTTTTGAATGATATTTTTCCGATGGGTTTCTACAGTAAATACACTTCGAAAAAGTGTTTCACTTATTTTTTGATTGGTGTATCCTTCTTTTATCAATTGCAAAATATCAAATTCTTTCTTAGTGATATTATATGTCTTTGCATAAAATTCAAACTTGGCTTTATCCGGATCAACTGAATCTAATTCCATTGGGAAAAAAGTCAGGTTATTCTTAACACCCAGAATGGCATTTCGCAGTTCATCAAAACTGGCATTCTTAAATAAATAACCATCAGCACCATTTTTTACACAGTTATGGATGGTTTGAAAGTCGCTGTAAGTTGAGAGCATGATTACTTTAATAGCCGAATACTTTTCTTTTATCTGCTTCAGTACAGTAACGCCATCAAGACCCGGCATTTTTATATCAAGCAAAATAACATCAGGTTTTGTATTAACAATTTTCTTTAGCAGTTCTTCACCACTGTATGTCTTAGCAATAAATTGCACACTGTTTTCAGTAGCGAACATAGAGATAATGCCTTCAACAAAAAGTTGGTGGTCATCTGCAATAATAACTTTTACAGGATTAGTTGGCTGGCTCATTATGTAGAGGTATGGTAATTATAAATGTTGTGTTTCCTTCTATAGAGTCAATGTGAATTTTTCCGTTTAAGTTTTTTACACGTTTTGTAATATTATTAATACCCATTCCTTTGCTTTTTTCTGCAGGTATTCCAACACCGTTATCTTCAGCAAATATTTCAAAATTATCGTTGTTAAAAAAGAATTGAATACTAGCTTCCGTTGCTTGAGAATGATTAAGTATATTCTGAATGATCTCCATAATTATCTTGTACAGATCTAATTCTTCTTCTTTAGTAAAACTAACAGGATTGCCTGTTTGAATAAATGTAAAATGTATGGATTGAATACTATTTAATTTTACCAGATAAGAAGATACTATATCTGATATTGCATTATGGTGCAACTCAACCGGGGCAAGGTTATGGGCTATGTTACGCGTATTTAAAACTACATCATCAATCAAATGTATTAATCCTTCTTTTTTTTCTGCATCTTCATTCAGTGCAGTTACTTTCATTTTAATTACAGCCATCTGACTGCCTAAAATATCGTGCAAGTCTTCAGCTATGCGTTGTTGTTCTTTTTGCTGTGTATCGAGGATTTGTTTAATGCTGTTTACTTTTTCTTCGTTAAGATCATTAAACAAGTTTTCGTTTTCGAGTTTAATTAAATTATACCGATATAAAATACCGATGATAATTAAAATCATTTCAATAATAAAACTCCATTGAATTAAATTGGGCGTATCGTACGAATGATTAACAACACCAATTTCCTGTAATATGGCAAACCCTCCCGAAAAAAGCAACATTACCACCGCCATAAAATAAAAACTTGCAGGTTTAAAACGTTGCATCATTTTTTCGAAACATGAAAGGGCCAATATAAACACACCTACCGTTTGCATGATGATAAAGAAAATAAAATGTATTCGTTTAAGGAAGAAAAGCGGATAATATTGATAGATGATAAAAGTAACCGGAATGAAAATTATTGCCATCCAGCGAAGTGCATTGGTTGTACGAAAGAATTTACTGTTAGATGCTTGTTGATTGCAGAATATCTGCATAATATAAGTGAGCAATGCCAGTAGAATAGAACTGGCGATATACCTTGATATATCTGCATAAAAAGGATGCGATGGATAAAAATATTGAAAGTCGAAACCTTCAAAAGTCAATAGTCTGTTCAATACTGCAATAATATAAATGCTATACCAAAAAGGCAGTTTATCTTTAAAGATAAAAAAGAGAAATAGGCTGATGATAAAACCAAGCATCAATATGCCGCAAAAAAGCCCCATGTACAACTGAATATTTTTTTCTCTTACATGCAAATTGTCTTCTGTAATTACATGAAGATTAAAATTAAGGTTCTCATTTTTTTTATTAATGAACAGATAATAAGTAACAGTATCTCCTGCATTGATGGCAAGGGGATAAATAAAATTACCTGAAGGAAATGGTCGTTGATAAAATGGAAAATGATCACCGGTTCTGCCCATGGATATTATTTGTCCATCTTTCTTTTTAAAAAGTTCTAATTCATTAATGCCTCTGTTGCTGTTAAGCAAATAATAAGTATCCGTGCTTTTGCCTGAATTATGAATTTGAAACCGAAACCAGTAATACTTATTACTGATGCCCATATTAATGCCCTTTACATTGGTAAAAGAAAGCCAGTCGGTTTGTTTTTTTTGATTTACGGTTTCAATATTCAGCAATGCTGTATCGGCTATATAACTAATATAAGGCACTGTGTTTACAGTGCCCTCAAAATTAATATCGGCTGTATTAATAGCACGCTGTCCATTCATTTCATTATGGAATAATAAAATGGTTACTGCCAATAATATTTTTATTGCGATATTTTTTTTCATGATATTATTTGCAAAGATACTCGCTAGCAAATCTTAAAAAATACCCAGTAGTGGGTATTGTTTGGGGTGTAGATATATTTGAATATTGTATAATTAATTGAGGAAACTTAATAGTGAAAAATAAAACTAACCTACTTTTCTGTCACCAACTTTTTATATACCGGGGGAATATAAAAATGAGGTGGCAGATTATTTTTTTCTCAAATTGACTAAGGGGTTATTAAAAATTACTAAATCCAACCGTTTTTAATGGCAACAGCAATTAGTTCGCCCGAGTTTTTAAAATTGTTTTTAGTGATCATGTTTTTTCTATGCCTGTCAACTGTTTGTTTACTGATAAAAAGCAGATCTGCAATTTCCTTATTCTGTTTGCCATCGATCATTAATAATAATATTTCTTTTTCTCTGCGCGTTAAAGGGGTTGCAATTGTTAACAATGGCTTACCAATTTTTACATCAATATAGGAGGGCTCGCCGTCTAAACCAATATAAGATAAAACAGGTTTGCCAAATGATTTAAGATGGGTAATATCAGTATGCACACATAATGTTCTAAAGATTCCCCCATCCTCATATTGTTGAATAGCAATTGACTGATGCATTAATCTTATATACTCGCCATTTTTCTTTCTCATTCTAAAATCCATTCTTACTTTATATTTTGGAATTTTTTCTTTGGGTAAATTCAACAGAAAATTTACATTCTCATTTTCAAAATTGGTGTACCATATTTGGTCTTCGGGGTGAATGCAATTAAATAAAAAATACAGGTCTACTTCTGCAGGATCATATCCTAATACACTTGTTATACTTGTACTAACCAGATCGAATGATACGGTTGACAAATTCATAATAAAATAATAAAAATCACCAACCTGAAAAAAGTTTAATAACTTTTTATGTAGGTCCAGTTCAAATTTTAATTCGTCAACACTTATTTCCTTCGAAAAATTATTCTTCCAGATTTTTACAGCTTCGGCAAATACGGAGGGTTGCATAATGGTAAAGGGTTTAATTATTGCAATCGTAACAGAAATAGCTTGTATTGATTATTTAAATATACCCTTTTAAAGGTATTGAAGTATTAGTTACTTCTTTTAAAATTTGCTTATCCTTTAGAAACGATTATTGCCGGGAATAAAAATCATTTTGTGTTTTAAAAATCTGTGTTTAGTAAATACGGATGATGAAAAATTGTTTTTGATATAAAGGAAATAAGTATGATCTATTTTCTGCCACCAACCTTTTATATACCGGGGGGATATAAAATTAGGTGGCAGAATTTTTTTATAAATAGAATTTATTCCAATATAAAATTTTATTAAACACCTTTTTAAAAAATACCCACTACTGGGTATTTTTTAAGATTCATTTGCATATTAATATTGTACGATCATTTTATGAAAGACCAAAATCACAATAACAAAATTGTGTTTTAATTTTTTTTTATTCGAAGTGGAACTTCATTATTTGCTATCCCCCAATAGTTAAAAGAATGAACTCGTTTATAATGATTCTTTCATTATAAAAATCGAGTCAAAATGGCTGATATAATGCTCATTAAAAAGTATTATATCAGATACAGTTAATAATATTATTTACCACTTGATAAATATTTTTTTGCTAAATAATACACCCACTTAAAACAACATGAACATGAAGCAACTTTTATCCTTTATTGCACTATTGGTAATAACAGGGTTACAAGCCCAACCCAACATCAGCTCATTTACAGCAAGCAGTGGTGCTATAGGCACATTGGTAACCATATCAGGCACCAATTTAAGCAGCCCAACAGCATTAACAATTGGTGGTGTTACAGCAATAGCTATTTCAAATACGGGTACTTCTTTGGTTGCCATGGTTATGCCGGGTGCAACAACAGGTTCTGTTGTTGTAACAACCGCAGGTGGCACAGCAACAAGTGCCAGCAATTTTACGGTGACTGCTACTAATTATCCCGCAGTGCAACAAGGCAGTAAATTAGTAGGAACGGGCAGTATAGGTAGCACTGTTTATCAAGGATATGCTGTTGCAGTTAGTGCCGATGGCAATACAGCAATAGTGGGTGGATATATGGATAATAGCAATCAGGGAGCTGCATGGGTATATACCCGAAGTGGCTCAACTTGGACACAACAAGGAAGCAAGTTGATAGGTACCGACAATATAGGTGCTGCTCAACTTGGCTGGTCAGTATCTTTAAGTGCCGATGGCAATACAGCACTAGTGGGTGGTGTTGCTGATAATGGTTATCAAGGAGCAACTTGGGTCTATACCCGCAGTGATGGTGTTTGGACACAGCAAGGTGGAAAGTTAGTAGGAACAGGTAATGCAGGAGCTGCTTATCAAGGAAGGGTAGTATCTCTAAGTGCCGATGGCAATACAGCAATATTTAGTGGTGTTGTAGATAATGGCGGTCAGGGAGCAGCTTGGGTGTTTACTCGCAGTGGTGGTGTATGGACACAGCAAGGTTCTAAATTAGTAGGAACAGGAAATGTAGGTGCTGCTCAACAAGGCTCGTCAATATCCATCAGTGCTGATGGCAACACAGCTATAATGGGTGGATTTTATGATAATAGCAATATAGGAGCAGCATGGATATTTACCAGAATCGGAAGTACATGGACTCAACAAGGTAATAAATTAGTAGGAACAGGTAATTCAGGCGCTTCTCTGCAAGGTCTTGCTGTATCAGTAAATGCCGATGGCAATACAGCAATAGTGGGTGGATATAATGATAATAGTGGGCAAAGCTCAGGATTCATCTCTTGCAAAGCTTCCTAAGCAATGGCGTTTAGAAGATTGTATTGATTATGCTAAACGAAAAAATATTTCACTCACTACATTAAGACTGACTACTCTTTCGGCAGAAGAAGATCTGTTGCAATCCAAAGCTGGTGTGTTGCCAAATCTTACAGGATCAGTTTCGCAGTCGGTGGTGAATAGTAATAATGCGAATCCTGTTGTTGGTGGTTTTCAAACACAAGCAAATTTTTCTAGTAGTTATGCTGTTAACTCATCGGTTACTATTTATAATGCAGGCTATTTGAGAAATGATATCAGGTCAAAAGAATTCTCAGTTCAATCTGCTAACCTTAATGTAAAAGAAACTGAAAATAATCTTACGTTAAGTATCACGCAGGCATTTTTTAATATACTACTTGCAAAAGAAATCATGATCTCTTTTCAAGCTGTGTTGGCAACATCTAACGGTCAGTTAGAACAAGGGCAACAACGATTTGATGCAGGAAGTATAGCAAGAAAAGATTTTCTTTTATTGCAATCACAAGTTGCTAATGATAATTATAATCTCATCAATGCAAATAATAATTTTAAACTGAACACTGTTATTGTAAAAGAATTTTTACTGCTGCCTACATCTTTCGATTTTCAAGTTACTGCTCCGGATAGTATACCGGTAAAACAATTAGCGGTTGTTTTAAATGAAGCTCAGGAAGAGGCGCAACAAACAAGAGCCGAAGTAAAAAATAAAGAAGTCAAAATAAAAATATCAGAAATAGAACTTGAAAAAATAAAATCAAGTACAAAGCCAATCATCAGTGCCGGTGCGAGTATGGCAACGGGTTATTCAGGAAATCAATCTGAAGCATATCCTTCACAATTAAATAATAATTTTTATCAGTCGCTTAATCTCACAATGGGAATACCTATTTACAGTCGACGAGTAAATAAAACCAATATCAATAAATCGAAAATTTTATTACAACAATCGCAATTGGCATTGTTTGATGTGAAGACAATTCTAAATCAACAAGTGGAACAAACTTATATAAACTTAATTAATGCACAGGCACAATATACTGCTGCTGAAATTCAATTAAGAACAAGCGCAGAAATATATCAGATCACAAATGAACAATTAAAATTAGGAGCGGTGAATGCAGTAGAATTATTGCAACAGAAGAGTGCTTATGTACAGGCATTGCAAGCTTTTACTCAAGCAAAATATACGGCTGCATTATATCATAAGATTTATGAATTCTATATGGGTGTTCCTGTTAAATTCTAAAATATTAATCATAGCAAAATTTTACAGTGAATGAAAAAGTCAACATGGATCATTATTATCGTATCAACTGTTGTTGTAGGCTTTGCTGTGTGGTTCTTCTTTATAAAAAAAGCAGAGGAAGTAATTATTTTAGAAACAGAAAAAGTAGAATATGGAACGGTAAGTAATTCTATAACAGCAACCGGAACTTTACAACCTGTTGATACGGTTGCTGTGGGAACACAAATTTCAGGCACGATAAAAAATGTGTATGTAGATTTTAATTCACCTGTAAAGAAAGGTCAACTGTTAGCACAATTAGATAAATCTTTAATGGATGCACAGGTGCAACAATTCAGTGCTTTATTGCAACAAGCAAAAGCTAATGTGGTGTATCAGAAAAGTAATAACGAACGGCAGAGTAAATTGTTTGCAGTGGGTGCTATCAGTAAAGCAGATTTAGAAACTGCCATCTATCAATTCAATAGTTCAAAAGATGTTGTTAACAGCATAACCGCACAATTAAATACAGCTAAGAAAAATTTAAGTTTTACTGATATTTATTCACCAATAGATGGAACAGTTCTTTCACGAAGTGTTAGTGAAGGGCAAACTGTTGCTGCCAGTTTAAGTACACCAACACTTTTCAGCATTGCAAAAGATCTAACTAAAATGCAGGTACAGGCTTCTGTTGATGAAGCTGATATTGGAAATGTAAAAAAAGAACAACGCGTTATTTTTTCGGTTGATGCATTTCCTACTGATACATTCGCTGGAACAGTAAAAGAAATAAGATTACGTTCTTCTGTTTCTTCTAATGTGGTTACATACATCACTATCATTGATGCACCGAATGCTGATATGAAATTAAAACCGGGCATGACAGCTAACATTACTATTTATACTATTGAAGTAAAGAACACTTTATTGATTCCCGCAGCGGCATTGAATTTTAGTCCTGATTCTTTGTTGATTGAAAAATATCATCTTACTAATATCAATACACCAATAAAGAAATCAGGATCGAGGAGAACTAAAAACAAACAAGCATCGAATGATAGTGTTGGTATTAAAATAAATAAAGGAATAGTTTGGATAAAAAAAGATAGTGTAACCATCATCAGTAAAACAGTAACAACAGGATTAGATGATAAAACTGTTGTGCAATTGGTATCCGGGTTACAGGAAGGCGATGAAGTAATTACAGGATATAAAAAAGTGTTGAAGAAAGATGCAGCTGCTGTTACGAAAAGTCCGTTCATGCCAACGCGTGGTGGAAATAATCGAAAACCATCTCAAACACAGCAACATTAAAAATAAATCAACGTCAAAATCGGAATATAAAATCAGATGGCGAATAAGATACTCGATATAAACGATCTGAAACGTGAATTTAAAATGGGAAGCGAAACAGTTAGAGCATTAAAAGGTGTTTCTTTTACTGTTGATGCCGGCGAATTTGTAACCATCATGGGAAGTAGTGGATCCGGTAAAACAACAATGCTGAATATTTTGGGATGCTTAGATCAACCAACAGAAGGAAAATATTTATTGGATGGTGTTGATGTAAAAACATTGTCTCGAAATGAATTGGCAAAACTTCGAAATAGAAAAATTGGTTTTGTGTTTCAATCATATAATTTATTAGCAAGAACATCGGCATTGGAAAATGTTGAGTTACCACTTTTATATAATGCTGATGTGCCTACAAAAGAACGTAAGGAAAAAGCGATGCATGCATTGGAAGCAGTTGGCTTGGCAGAACGCATGAATCATTTACCCAATCAATTATCCGGTGGTCAACAACAACGTGTTGCCATTGCAAGAGCATTGGTAAACGAACCTGTAATGATATTGGCTGATGAAGCAACAGGAAATTTAGATACAAAAACATCTTACGAGATAATGGCATTGTTGCAAGAATTAAATAAAGAAAAAGGAAAGACCATTGTATTTGTAACACACGAACCAGATATTGCTGTTTTCAGTAGTCGCACAGTTACATTAAAAGATGGAAGAGTAATTAAAGATTATAAAAATGAAAATGTAAAATCTGCAAAAGATACATTAGCAGCACTTCCTGTTGAAAAAGATGATGAACCAAAAAAAGAAACGGCATGAATGTTTTTAATCTTTTACATCTTGCATGGAAAGCATTATTACGAAATAAAATTCGTACAGCATTAACTATGTTAGGTATCATCATAGGAGTTGGAGCAGTAATAACAATGGTATCAATTGGTGAAGGATCAAAACAAAGTATCCGCAATCAATTATCAAGTATGGGTTCTAATATGATCACTATACGACCATCAAGTAATGTTACTGTTGGTGGCGGTGCAAGAATAGGATCAAGCGGATTAAGAACATTACTGGTAAAAGATGCAATCGCAATACAAGATCAAGCAATATTTATTACAAATGTTTCACCTGCAGTTTCTACAAATGGACAAGCAATCAATGCATCATTAAATTGGCCAACTTCTTTGCAAGGTGTAAGTCCGGCATATTTAGACATTCGTGAATGGAAATTAGTTGCAGGTATTACATTTACTAATGATGATGTTGCCAGTGCATCTAAAGTTTGTTTATTGGGACAAACTGTTATCAATAATATTTTTACCAATGGCGAAGATCCAATTGGTAAGACCATTCGGTTTAATAAAATTCCTTTTAAAGTAATAGGTGTGTTAGATAAAAAAGGTGAGAATACTTTTGGTCAGGATCAAGATGATATTATATTGGCACCATACACTACTGTTCAGAAAAGAATAATGGCCATCACATGGATACAAAATATCTATGCAGCCGCAATAGATGAAAAAAGTTCTGATACTGCTTCTAAAGAAGTAATTGAAATTCTTCGTACAAATCATAAATTAAAATATACAGAAGATAACGATTTTACTGTTAGAACACAAGCAGAACTGATTAACACAATGAGTTCAACCAGTTCCTTATTAACAGTACTTTTAACTGCTATTGCAGCAATTTCATTATTGGTAGGTGGCATTGGTATCATGAACATCATGTATGTTTCTGTTACAGAACGAACAAAAGAAATTGGTTTGCGAATGGCAATTGGTGCAAGAGGTATAGATATTCTTTTGCAATTTTTAACTGAAGCAATATTAATTAGTATTACAGGAGGTTTGATTGGTGTGGCATTAGGAATTGCGGCAGCGAAACTAGTAACTGTATTTCTTTTATGGCCAACACTGGTTACACAATCTTCAGTAATATTATCCTTTGTTGTTTGTGCAGTAACGGGCGTTTTCTTTGGTTATTATCCTGCGCAAAAAGCTTCCAGGCTTGATCCTATTGAGGCATTACGATATGAATAATGCAAGAGTCTCTACTCAGTAGTTAATATATCGTCATCATGATAATGTAGGATGTTTAAAATCATTCAGTTTATTTTTTTGCGTAATTGTTATTAACGTAACTTAAACAAAAAATTATTTGTGATAAAAAATCATCTGCAATCGATTGTGTAAAAAAATAAAACCAGTTTCCTTTTTTTGTTGAATAATTATTTGAAATTGCTTCATAGATACTTGTGATTGTTCCTGATAAATTTTATGCAACTTTTTATTTGAACAGTTAATGAAATAAATTATGCTTGAACAAACTATGAGATGGTATGGTTCGCATGACAAAGTTAGTTTATGGGATATTCGTCAGGCAGGGTGTACCGGCGTGGTAACTGCATTGCATCACATTTCGGTGGGTGATGTTTGGGAAATTGAAGAAATAAAAAAAAGAAAACTACTTATTGAATCTGTTGGAATGACATGGACCGTTATTGAAAGTTTGCCTGTTCATGAAGACATAAAAAAGCAAACTGGTAATTATCTTCAATACATAGAAAACTACAAAAAAAGTTTGCGTAATGTGGCAGCCTGCGGATTGAAAGTTGTTACTTATAATTTTATGCCTGTACTTGATTGGTTAAGAACAGATGTTGGTTATACTTTACCCGACAGAAGCAAAGCTTTGTTTTTTGAGAAAGAAGCTTTTATTGTATTTGATCTGTTTTTATTGAAAAGACCAAATGCTGAAAATGATTATTCTCCAGAAGAAATAAGAAAAGCTGAAGCAAAGTTGAAGAGTATGTCAGATGCGGAGAAAGATTATTTATTTAAAAATTGTTTATTGGGTTTGCCAGGTAGTGATGAAAGTTTTACACCTCAACAGATATTAGAAGCTTTAAAAACATATGAGGGCATAGATAAAAACAAACTCAAACAACATTTATTTTATTTTTTACAACAAGTTGCACCTATTGCTGAAGAGTGTGGCATAAAGATGGCCATACATCCTGATGATCCTCCTTATTCTGTTTTAGGATTACCAAGAATTGTATGCACAGAAGAAGATTTACAAGATATTATTAACTGCGTTGATGTTTCAGCGAATGGATTATGTTTTTGCACCGGCTCACTAGGTTCAAGACCTGATAATGATATTGTGAAAATGATAAATAAATTCTCTCACAGAATTCATTTTCTGCATTTGAGAAATACAAAACGTAACTGTAATGGAGATTTTATTGAAGCCGATCATTTAGATGGAGATACTGACATGTATGCTGTGATGAAAGCGATAGTATTAATGATGATAAAAAAAAATGTATCTATTCCTATGCGCCCCGATCATGGTCATCAAATGTTAGATGATTTACACAAAACAACGTATCCGGGATACAGTGTCATCGGACGTTTGAAAGGATTAGCGGAGTTGAGAGGTTTGGAATTTGGTATTTATAAATCAGTCATTGATAACAACTGATTATTTTGTTAATATAATTTCAGATTGGTATTTTGTAAACGAAGTTTGATCAAAAAATTTAAAACTGTTGTATGAAAAAAGTATTCTCTATTTTTTTATTTCAATTTATTATTGTCGCTTCTTTTTCTCAGGTAACAGTCACCAATTTACTTTGTGAAAATCTTTCTAATCCAATTGGAATAGATGCTGCACAACCACGTTTCAGTTGGCAGTTATCATCCGATAAAAGAAATGTACATCAAACAGCATACGAAATAAAAGTAAATGCCCATACAGAAATTGTTTGGAGTAGTGGCAAAATAAATTCAGATCAATCTGTTCAAATAAATTATGCCGGAAAGAATTTACAATCAGAAAAAAAATATGCATGGCAGGTAAGAATATGGGATAATGAAGGAAAAGTTTCTGCTTGGAGTGAAGCTGCTACATTTCAAATGGCGTTATTAAATCAATCAGATTGGAAAGCAAAATGGATCATGCCGGGTTATGCAGAAGATGCATTGCGTGCAAGTCCTTTATTTCGCAAACAATTTATTGCAAAGAAAAAAATTATTTCTGCAACAGCATATATAACTGCACATGGTTTATATGAAGCACAAATAAATGGTAAAAGAGTTGGCGATGCTTTTTTAACCCCGGGTTGGACATCTTATAATAAAAGATTGCAGTATCAAGTTTATGATGTTTTAAATCTTGTAAAGAATGGTAATAATGCCATTGGTGTTGCATTAGGTAGTGGTTGGTACAGAGGTATTATTGGTTTTGGAAATAATATAAATGTTTATGGAAAAGATATTGCTTTATTGTTTCAGTTGAAGATTATTTATAGCGATGGAACATCAGAATATATTATTTCAGATGATAGTTGGAAATCTTCAACAGGTGCAATTGTATATTCTGAAATTTATAATGGTGAAACGATTGATGCAAGAAACGAAAAGAAAGGATTCTCATTGCCTGATTTTACTGATGCCGAATGGAGTTCAGTAAAACTTGCAGACTTTTCAAAAAATAATTTACTCGCAACACAAAATGAATTGGTAAAAAAACATGAAACATTTAAAGCAATAAAAATAAT
>CAIQDX010000139.1 GCA_903870685.1 uncultured Chitinophagaceae bacterium
AAGATTTCCGTGAGATGTTAGATAAAGAACATAAAAATATTGATGCGGTTTCTGTTTCAACACCCGATCATATGCACGCTGCACAAGCCATGGCAGCAATGCAATTAGGCAAACATGTGTATGTTCAAAAACCAATTGCACACGATATTTATGAAGCAAGAATGATGACACAAGCTGCTCATAAATACAAAGTAGTTACGCAAATGGGTAATCAGGGATCATCAGGTGATGGTGTTCGTCAATTGCGTGAATGGTATGATGCAGGAGTTATTGGTGATGTTCATACTGTTTATTGTTTTACTGACAGGCCCGTTTGGCCTCAAGGAGTTAAATGGCCCGATAAAGCACCAACTATTCCTTCGCAATTAGATTGGGATTTATGGCAGGGCACCGCTCCTTATAAAGATTATGTTGATGGATTATTGCCATTTAATTGGCGTGGATGGTGGGATTATGGCACAGGTGCATTGGGCGATATGGGCTGTCATATTATTGAAGCGCCATTTAGAGTATTGGGATTAGGATATCCAACTGAAGCAGAATGCAGCGTTGCAACTCGTTATGTTCAACCTTGGCAAAGAGCTTATTTTCCTGAGAGCGGACCAACTTCTTCTCACATCACTCTTACATTTAAAGGCAAGTCGCATGATATAAAATTACACTGGATGGATGGTGGTATTCAGCCCGAACGTCCTGAAGAGCTAGGCGCAAATGAAATATTTGGTGATGGTGGTAATGCTATTTTATTTATTGGAACAAAAGGAAAAATGTTGGCCGATACTTATGGCGCAAATCCAAGACTGTTGCCACTTTCACGCAACGAACAAGTGCATGTAGAAAAAACTTTAGCTCGTATACCCGGTGGCGAAAGCGGTCATTATAAATCTTGGGTTGAAGCTTGTATTGCAGGATATGAAAGTAAAGAACATAAAAATTTAAGTTCGCATTTTGATCTCGCCGGACCATTAACCGAAATTGTTTTAATGGGTAATTTGGCGATCAGAAGTTTTGATATTAAAAAAGCAAAAGCTAACAAACCAAACGAATTTGATTATCCCGGAAGAAATATAAAATTATTATGGGATGGCGATAATATGAAGATCACCAACTTCGATGATGCTAATCAATTTGTAAAAAGAAATTATCGCGAAGGCTGGACTTTAGGTAAATAATTTTTAATCCATAAAAAACGTCGCAATAAAATTTGCGACGTTTTTTATTTTTATATTCTGAAATAAAAATTAAAACGCTTTCAAATAAGCAGCATCAATTTTTGCGCTTTCCAATGGATTTGTATTTGTGAATGCTTCCTGTTCAACTATAAAATATTCCAACCCATTTTCTTTTCCTGATTTTATAATGGAATGAAAATCTATTGTTCCTTTTCCAAGATGAACTGATTCACTTCCTGTTGCTGTTTTACCCAAATCTTTTACATGACATAAACGAAAACGATTGGGATATTTTTTAAAATAAACTTTCGGATTAACACCGGCAGCAACCACCCAATAAATATCCATTTCAAAATCAACTAAATTTTTATCGGTATTATCCATCATTACTTCCTGCGGAATTTGTCCGTCAATTGGTTTCCAAGAATAATCATGATTATGATAAGCAAAGCGAATTCCATTCTTCTTGCAAACCTCACCACATTTATTAAATTCATCCGCAAATTTTTTAAAATCATCTATAGATTTTTGTGGACCTTTCCAAGGGCAAATCAAATACTTCATCCCAATCTCCGCTGCCTCTGCGGCTTTGCGTTCAAAATCTTTTGTTATATCACAATGTGATGAAATTATTTTTGTTCCCAATCCATCCAAATAAGATTTGAATTCTTTGTGCGTCATTCCCCAAAACATTCCTTGCTTTCCTTCAAAACTTTCGATTTGTTTATAACCAAAACCTGCAATTTGTTTCAACGTATCCTTTGCATTGATGGCCATATCTTCTTTTACGGTCCACAACTGAATACCAAATTCTTTAATTTTTTGTTCGCCAAAAATTTCATCATTTAAAAATGAAAATCTTTTTACCGGCATTGCTAAACCCAATGCAGATAAACTGCTGAGTTTAATAAAATTTCTTCTGTCGTTTTTCATAACAATCGTTTTATAAATAAAAAAATAAAAACTGTTTAATAAGTAAAAGCTTTGAGTGGCGAGTAATTAGCTTCGAGCAAAATCTCATAGCTCGTAGCTAATGGCTCATAGCTTCTTTACGTTGCCCAAGCTTTATCTCCTTTTTTATATGGCACACTTCCTTCATATTTTCCGGGAATGGCAATATAGCGCAAAGCCTCAGTAGCACCGGGTTTCGAAGTAAAGAATCCAAACAATGTTAATTGTTTCATCATGGTAAAATAATGATTTGGATCTGATTCTTTTTTTGTTTTCTGATATGCTTTTGCTTCTTTATCCAATTCGGTCAATAATTCTTTTCGTTGCTCTGCATTAATTTTCATGAATGAAGAACTGAATTTTTTCTTACTTGCTTCATTTAAATTTATCAAGCCATCATGAAATATTTTTTGATCTTTTGCTTCATAACAATCGTTCACCATTACGGTCATAAACTTACCAACCTGTGCATCTTTTGCGCCGGGTGTATTTGTTTTTGGAAGAATGGTTTCTGCAACTTCGTCTAAAAATAAAATATCATCATCGCTGAAACTTCCTTCCAGTCTTGCATTGTTTTTACAACCCGATAACAAAAACTCAGCACCAATTAAAGCACCGCCGGTTGCAAGTGTTATCATCTTTAAAAGTTCTCTTCTTTCCATAAAATTTATTTATACTGTTTTTATAAATTATTTTTCTTTAATTGTTCAACTGCATAATTGGCTGCACGTGCCGTTAATGCCATGTATAAAATTGATGGACTTTGATTTCCTGTACTTGTCATGCAAGCACCATCAGTTACAAAAACATTTTTGCAATGATGCAATTGATTAAAACTATTTAGCATCGAAGTCTTTGCATCTTTGCCCATCCTGCATCCGCCCATTTCGTGAATATCCAGTCCCGGCGCTTGTTTGCTGTCGTATGTTTTTAAATCTTTAACGCCGGCTTTTTCTAACATGGCTTTGCTTTCTATTAGAAAATCTTTCACCATTTTATCGTCGTTATCATCATATCCAACCGATGTAACTAATAATGGAATGCCCCATTGATCTTTTTGATCTTTACTTAATCGCACATGATTAATTTCTTTCGGAATTGTTTCTCCTTGCATGTACATGTACACATACCATGATCCCGGTTCGGTCATTGCATCTTTTAAATTTTTTCCAACTGCATCGGTTTGTTCATTTGCATTTCCTCTTTCTCTTCCTGCAGCAGAAAAAATTGTATAGCCGCCAACAAAATCAGTATCGCGTTGATGCAGATTTCTAAAGTTGGCAACAATTGCTTCGGACGGATTACGACCATAATAATATTTATCTTCAAATCCATCAATGTGTCCGCCAATCGATCCGCGATAATTTTGAAAGCAAATATATTTTCCCAACACACCGCTATCATTTCCCAATCCATTTGGAAAACGATTCGATATTGAATTCAATAAAATTAAATTGCTGTTTAGTGCTGATGCATTTACAAAAATAATTTTTGCAAAAAACTCTGTTGCTTGTTTTGTATTTGCATCAATCACTCTTACGCCAACAGCTTTTTGTTTTTGTTCATCATAAATAATGGAATGAACAACAGAGTGTGGACGAATAGTTAAATTATTTGTCTTTGCAGCCCATGGTAAAGTTGATGATACCGAGCTGAAATACCCGCCAAACGGGCATCCACGCATACATAAGTTACGAGCCTGACATTGTCCGCGACCTTGTTGTAAATGAATTTCATCGGGCTTTGTTAAATGTGCCCAACGTGCACTAACCATGTGACGATTAAAATTTTTTAAGATCGATTCACTAACATGTTGTTCCACACAATTAAAATCAAACGGTGGTAAATATTCGCCATCTGGCATTGATTCAATTCCATCTTTATTGCCGCAAACACCAATAAATTTTTCTGCATGTGAATACCATGGCGCAATATCATCATAACTAATTGGCCATTCAATTCCATAACCATAACGATGTGGTGCTGTAAATTCAAAATCACTCCAGCGTTGACAAGCTCTTCCCCATGTTAAAGATTTACCGCCAACCTGATAACCGCGAATCCAATCGAAGGGTTTTTCCTGAATGTATGGATGATCTTTATCTTCTATAAAAAAATGTTTGCAGTCTTCACCAAAGCCTGCAGCTTTTGTAATTAATGGATTTGATTTTTTAAATTTATCAGTTATCCATCCTCTGTGATCAAAGTCCCACGGGTCTTTCGTAGCAGTAGGATAATCTTTAATATGCTCAACATTTCTTCCTCTTTCCAACACCAAAGTTTTCAAACCATGTTCGCATAATTCTTTTGCAGCCCAACCACCGCTGATGCCACTGCCAATAACAATGGCATCAAAAGTATTTTGTTTGATACTTTTTGAATTGATGTTAATATGGTTTGTATCGTCGGGCAATTTTTATTTTTTTTTAGATAAATTTTTTTCTGTTTTAATTGAACGACCACCTAAGCCTGATGAATTATTTGCACGGATATAAGCTTCTGCAAAAGGAACATCTGCTTCATAACCACGAACAGTAGCTAATATTTCGTACATGCCATACCATTCATTCGAGCCTTGTGATTTGTGTTGATACACTGCTTGTTTTTTCTTTTCCATTTGGGAAGTTATATCAACATAATCTGTTGGGATAAACTGAAATGATTTTGTATGAGGTGAATTAGTTGTTTCGTAAAAAAATAATTGAAATGAAAGTTGATTATCCTGAAACACACGCCATGCAAGCATTCCGGTTGCCTGATGATCGGGATGAACATCCATTGGCCATGGCGCTGTGACAATGGTTGGATTTATTTTCAATAATAATTGTTTCAATTTTTCTGTGTTTGTTGCATCCGAAACAAGTGATGCATCAACAGCGCCAAAAAAAATAATTTCTGCGCCTAAAATTGCTGCTGCATTTCTTGCTTCCTTTTCTCTGATCAATCTCGCTTCTTCATTTGTTTTTCCACCAATGCCTAATTCACCACCGGTCATTGTTATAATAATTACTCTTTCGCCAGAAGCAATTGTGTTGGCAATTAATCCGCCGCAAGATGCTTCTGCATCATCGGGATGCGGCGTAATAACTACAACTGTTGCGTTTGCAGTATAACTCATCACAAATAATAAACTGCAAAAAAATAATTGTAAAAAATAATTATATTTTTTTATCGTAGTCACAATTATAAATTTCCTTTCTTTAATTCTTCCACTGCATAATTTGCAGCACGTGCAGTAAATGCCATGTATGTTAATGATGGATTTTGACAAGCAGCTGAAGTCATAAACGATCCATCAGTAACAAAAACATTTTTTGCATCCCACACTTGATTGAATTTATTTAACACAGATGTTTTTGGATCTTTACCCATTCTTGCAGTTCCCATTTCATGAATACCGCGACCGAGATAAGGATTGGTATCTCCACCTGTTACATTTTTTGCACCTATGGCTTCTAACATTTCAATTGCATCATTCAACATATCTTTTCGCATCTTCAATTCATTCTCTTTTAATTCTGCATCGAATGAAAGAATATTCAATCCCCATTTATCCTTTTTAGTTTTATCGAGTGTTACTTTATTATCATGATACGGCAATGTTTCTCCAAAACCACCCATTCCAATACTCCAACCTCCCGGTTCTGTTAATGCATCTTTGAAATCCGCACCCAGACTATATTCTGCAACATCATGATTCCATCCACTTCTGCTAGCACTTCCTTGATAACCGAAGCCACGCACATAATCTCTTTTATCGCCAAAGAAATTTCGATATCGTGGAATATAAAATCCGTTGGCTCTTCGACCAAACACATATTTATCTGTGTAACCTTCAACTATACCACCGGCATGAACATTCAAATGATGATCCATTAAATTATGTCCCAATTCCCCACTACTACTTCCTAAACCATCGGGCCAAATATCTGTTGCACTGTTCATCAATATCCATGCACTGTTTAATGTTGATGCATTTAAGAAAATAATTTTTGATTTATAGACATAAGTTTTATTTGTTTCAGCATCCAACACTTCAACGCCTGTTGCTTTTTTAGAATCTTTATCGTATAAAATTTTTGTAACGATACTCCACGGACGAACAGTTAGGTTTCCTGTTTTCATGGCAGCAGGTAATGTTGATGATTGTGTGCTGAAATAGCCGCCAAACGGGCATCCTAACCAACACTTATCTCTGAACTGACATTGTGTTCGATCGGGATGTGCTGCAGTGATATGTGCTGTACGACCAATGATCATTGATCGCTTTCCTTTATAAATTGTTTTCATTCTTGCAGCAACATCTTTCTCCACACAATTCAATTCCATTGGCGGTAAAAATTGGCCATCGGGTAATTGTGCTAATCCTTCTTTCGATCCACTGATACCTGCAAATCTTTCAACATAATCATACCATTGTTCTATTTCTTTATAACGAATTGGCCAATCAACACCATGACCATCTTTTGCATTTTCTTCAAAATACATATCGTTGATACGATAGCTTTGTCGGCCCCATAATAATGATCGACCACCAACATGATAACCACGAAACCAATCGAAACGTTTTACTTCGGTGTAAGGACAATCAGAATCCTTTACCCACATATCCAAATTAATTTCATTCAGCGGATAGTCTCTTTTTAATACTGGATATTCTTCAATCATTTTTTGTGTTCTTCTGCCATGATGCGGATAATCCCAAGCTTCTTTGTTTGCGTTCACATAATCTTTTATATGCTCAATATTTCTGCCGCGTTCGAGCATAATAACTTTCAATCCTTTTTCGGTAAGTTCTTTTGCGGCCCAGCCACCACTGATTCCTGAGCCAATTACAATTGCGTCATAAGTTTGATCTGCCATGTTATTTGTTAGGTTTATTTATTTTGTTACAAACTTTTTGTTCGCAACTCAACTTTTGTTGCGTCGCACTCTTGTACGTTCTGTTCTTTATTCAACAAGTAAAAAATGAAATTGTTTTAATTATAACTTTCACTTCTTCATCACACATCACAAATACTAATTGCTTCTTTCAATGAATCCAATTTGTTTTTATACGTTGGCATGAATTCCTGAGCAACATATCCTTTATAACCGGTTTCAACAATCGCTTTCATCACTACAGAATAATTTAATTCTTGTGTATTATTTATTTCATGTCTTCCTGGAACTCCGCCGGTATGATAATGTGCAATGTATTGATGATAATCTTTGATGTTTCTGATGATATCTCCTTCCTGAATTTGCATGTGATAAATATCAAACAATAATTTAAAATGATCGGAGCCGATGCGTTTACAAAGTTCTGCTCCCCATTCAACATGATCGCACATATAATCTTTGTGATCAACTTTACTGTTTAATAATTCCATCACCATTGTAACACCATTCTTTTCTGCAACTGGTAAAATTTTTGATAAAGCAGTCATACAATTTTTCATTCCTGTTTCATCATCCATTTCTTCACGTTTTCCTGTAAAGCAGATAAGATTTTTATATCCGGCTTTCGCCATGATGGGTATTACTTCTAAATATTCATCAATTAATTTTTGATGATAGATAGGATTGTTCAATCCTTTATTTAAATTATTATCACCCGAAGTATAACACATAGAACTATACACACCGTGCTTTTGCATGGTTGGCCAATCTTTTGGACCGGTGAGATCAATGGCATTAAATCCAATTTCTTTTACTGCAATACACAATTCATCCAAAGAAAGATAGCCGAATGTCCATCGTGAAACAGAATGATTAATATTTCCTTTTAATTCAGAAAAATAATCTTCATTTTTTTTTGCTGCAGCTATATAAGGCGCAAACGCAAATGCAAATGAACCGGCAGTAATTTGCTTTATTAATTTTCTCCGAGAAGTATTTTCCATTAATTCAATAATTATTAAAATGAAAAATTATTATCACATTTTTTTGGGTTCTTTAAAAAGCAGCGCAAATAAAACAAGAATAAAACCGGCAATGGCCGCAGGTATCATCCAGATATTTTTCCAAACATGGCCACCACCTGCAATAGAATAATGATCGGCAATTAATCCTGCAAACCAAAATCCAATCAACATTCCAACACCATAAGTTGCTAAAGTGATCATGCCTTGTGCCGAAGAACGAATACGATCACCAGCACGCTGATCGGTATAAATTTGTCCGGTAACAAAAAAGAAATCATAGCAAACACCATGTAAAATAATTCCGCCGTATAAAAGCCAAACACCTGATGCTGCATCACCAAAGCCAAACATTAAATAGCGAACCAGCCATGCAAGCATTCCAATTAATAACATCTTTTTTATACCAAGTCGAACAAAAAATAATGGCATTAAAAACAAGAAAATAGTTTCACTCATTTGTCCCATCGTCATTTTTCCAGCAGCTTTTTCAACACCAATTTCATTCAAGAAAATATTTGTTTCCTGATAATAAAATGCCAAAGGAATGCAGATCAATAACGAAGCAAGAAAGAAAATAAAGAAGTTTTTATCTTTCAATAAACTTAGTGCATCCAGGCCAAGAATCTCACCCAGATTGGCTTTGCTGCCTGCTTTTGGCGGAGGTGTATTTGGTAACATGAAACTATAAAATCCTAAAACCGCAGAGATAACTGCAGAAATTAAAAACGTAGATTTTAATGCACCTTTTTGTTCTAATGCCAACCAACCAATTAATAATCCTGCTGCGATCCAACCAATCGTTCCCCAAACTCTGATAAAAGAAAATTGTTTTTCGGGATTATCCATTTGCTTAAATGAAATGGCATTTACCAATGCCAACGATGGCATATAAATGATCATATAAATCAACAGCAAAGAATAAAACGATGAAAAATTATCAACCGTAGATAAATAATACATGATCACTGCACCAACAAGATGAAGTATCCCTAAAATTTTTTGTGCAGAAAAAAATCGATCGGCAATCAAACCAATAATAAACGGAGCAATGATAGCACCCAATGATTGTGTACCAAAAGCCAATCCGATTTGAATACCATCGGCAGATAATTTTGTTGCTAAATAAGTACCAAGTGTTACAAACCAAATTCCCCAAACAAAAAAATTGAGGAACATCATGACAGATAATTTAAGTCGTGTTGTAAGTTGCATAATCGTTAGTTAATGAGTAAACTTGTTAGAAAAGATTCTTAAATGTAATTTTTAATTTCTGAAAAAAAATTTTAGTCGCAATTTTTTTGATTATTGTCAATTTAAAATTGAATGCAAACGTTTGCTGAAAAATTTTTCATTACTTCATTATCCGAATATTACGATCTTTAAAAATTAAACGCTTGTTTCTATGAAAAGAAAATTAAGATATGGCATGATTGGCGGCGGTAAAGATGCTTTCATTGGTGCCATTCATCGCATCGCTGCAAATATGGATGGCTTGATAGAATTATGTTGCGGTGCATTAAGTATTAATCCCGATATCGCAGTGGATTCAGGTCGTTCTTTATTTTTAGATGAGAATAGAATTTATCTCAATTATGAAGAGATGATAAAAAAAGAAAGTCAATTGCCTGCTGATAAAAGAATTGATTTTGTAACCATCGTTACACCCAACTTCGCTCACTTTGCTCCGGCCATGATGGCACTCGATCATGGATTTAATGTTGTTATTGAAAAACCAATTGCATTTAGTTTGGATGAAGCAAAACAATTAAAACAAAAAGTTGATGAAACCGGATTGATACTTTGTTTAACGCATACTTATTCCGGCTACCCAATGGTAAAACAAGCACGTGCTATGATGCATGATGGTGTGTTAGGAAAAATTAGAAAAGTTTGGGTTGAATATCCGCAAGGATGGTTAAGTAAATTAAGTGAACGCGAAGGAAATGCGCAGGCAGCATGGAGAACGGATCCAAAGAAAAGTGGTAAAGCTGGATCGATGGGCGATATTGGAACACATGCGGCGCACCTTGCAGAATATATTACAGGATTACAAATAACTCATCTTTGTGCCGACTTAAATATTTTAGTAGAAGGGCGTGCATTAGATGATGATGGGAATGTTTTATTAAAATTTAATAATGGTGCGGCCGGAGTTTTAATGGCATCGCAGGTTGCAGCAGGAGAAGAGAATGCATTGAAGATTCGTGTGTATGGCGAAAAAGGTGGTATTGAATGGGCACAACACGAACCAAATACTTTATTGGTAAAATGGTTGGATGCGCCAACACAAATTTTAAGAGCCGGAGGAAATTATGGTGATCGTTTATCAACTTATGCAACAAGTAATTGCAGAACACCTGGTGGACATCCGGAAGGCTATTTAGAAGCATTCGGAAATATTTATAAAAATTTTGCACAAACATTATCTGCTAAGATTGATGGACGACAAGCATCTAAAGAAAATTTAGACTTTCCTTCTGTTGAAGATGGTATAAGAGGAATGGCATTTATTGATAACGTTGTTGCATCATCGAATTCTGAAAAGAAGTGGACTAAATTTGAAGTATAAAATATTCAAT
>CAIQDX010000140.1 GCA_903870685.1 uncultured Chitinophagaceae bacterium
ACTAATGGTATAAGTAATAGTAGATGTTCCTGCACTTATTGCAGTTACTAAACCGCTTGAAGGATCAACTGTTGCTATAGCAGTATTGCTTGAAGACCATGAGCCACCTGCATCTCCGTTACTTGTATAGGTTGATAAAGCGCCAATACATAAAGGACTTAAACCACTAATAGTTCCTGCATTAGCATTAGGATTAACCGTAATTATTTTTGATGCAGTTAAATTAGAACCGCACCCTGTAACAGTATGCGTAATGGTTGAAGTTCCTGCACTTATTGCTGTAACTAAACCGGTTGCAGGATTAACAGTTGCAACAGAAGCATTACTGGAAGACCAAACACCCCCGGCATCTCCATTGCTCGAATAAGTTGATGTAGCACCAATGCACAATGGACTTGCACCGGAAACAACTCCTGCATTAGCATCCGGCAAAACAGAAACAGGAAATGAAGCATTAAGATTAGCGCAACTATTTATTTCGTTAACAGCTATTGTACCCCCGGTGCTACCAACTTTCACAGATAAAATATTTGTAGTGCCCGAAGGAGGCTGTATTATCCAGCCCGAAGGAACTGTCCAACTATAACTTGCACTTGCCAAAGCAGGAACAGATAAATTTATAATGCTATTGCTGCATGCTGCATTAGCTCCGCTAATTGATAAGCCACCACAAATATTTCTTAAAGCAATATAGGCGTATGCAAAATGATGACTTAATACACAGTTATCAGCTTCAAACGTCAAACTAACTGTTGTTCCACGGTAAGGTCCTAGATCAAATGTAACTTCTGTCCATCCCTTTGTCCAAACTGTTGGTCTTGTTGGATTGTTATTTGGAGAAAGTTTAGCACTTACGGTAAATCCTTCCTGTATAGCAGCAGCTGAATCTAAGTTTCCACTATTCGTTGGAAGATAATAGGAGGGAGAAGCACAAGCTAAAGTTCCGGATTGTGTTGTAACAATTGCTTGTAAAAGTGGCTGTTGATTATTGGGATGACTTCCATTTTCCAAAACCATTGCATATGCGTAGGTAACAGTGTAAGGTTGGGTTGGCAAACCGGGAGGAACACTTATTAAATAACTAACACCCCTAATTAAACCACCTCTATTATTTGGAACCGTAATATCTGTTGATCCTATTTTAATCGAGTAATTATATTGATACCCATTAATATTAGGGATGGTTGAAAATCCACCAAAAGGATCAGTAGTTGCCGGAGCAGAAAGTACTTGTATACCCGGAAAAGCAGGTAATGCTTGTAAGTATTCAGGAATTGATACAACACCTACTGTATTGGGAGCAGTTACCGAATCATATATTGTGGTTAGAATGGGTGTTCTACTGGCATTATTTTTAAAACATCCTGTATAAGCTGCCCAATGTGTAAGGTTGTTCAAGCTGTAATCAATATTAACCGGACAAGTCTGTATTTGCGAAAACAGATCACCTGTCATCAGCAGACTTATACCAAATAATATATACAACTTCAATCCACGCATCCTAAACAGTTAATTGGTTTTACTTTTTATTAAAAAAGTGTTCAATTAATTTTTGCTGATATGATTCAACAAAAACGATTTATCTCATTCGGTGTTTTTAACAAGCTATCTGCCCGCATCATTCATAGTCGAATGTTGCATCATCAAGCTATATCGTTTTATCAGCCATTATGAAATAGCCATGATAAAAAACAGAAGCTTTGTTTAATAAAGAGGGAGATGCAAACAAATATACCTGACCTATGTTTTGTGAAAAAACAGGTCGAAGCGTATTGCAGTTTTTAGTTTTAGTTTCAACAAAAAAATAGTTGCTACTATAAATAGCCCATAGTATCAAAATTAATTGAAGTACAAACAGGTTCATAAAATTGTACGTTACAATTATTTAAATAATATTGCGCCAATGTATATCTTATTTTTTTCACAAAAAAATGTTTTCCTCATTTTTTAACTGATTTTAATTGTATATGCTGTTGAGTATAATTGTTACGATATAATTTATATAATAATCATTACACAAATTGTAATGGGATTATGCGTATCGATTTAAATAATAAACACATACAATATATTTAGTTTTTATTAAAACTAAATGAATATTATTATTACTAAAAACATACACCTGTCATTTAATGTTATTACACTAATTATTTAATAATTAAAAAGGGCTTAAAATCTGCTTAAAAACTATCATAATTACTAAATACTTACTACTAAACTTTAGTCTAGGCCTTAGCTGTAGTAACTTTAACTACGAATGATATTGTTTATTAACGACAATACTTAGAAAACGATCATCCTTTAAAAGACCGAATTCTTAACTAAAAAATATAGTTATGAAAAAGTATTTACTCACTAAATTATTATTAAGTTCTTTTGTAATAATTTTTTTTATAAGCGATATTCAAGGTCAGTGTGGCGCGGCATGTGCTGGCTTCAGAACTCAAACTCAAAATGAATGGGCTGCAACTCCTAACGGATCTAATGCAGGAACATATTTACATAATAATTTTGCAGCTGCATTTCCTTCTGGTTTAACTATTGGATGTGCAGGACATTCTTTAAAATTTACAACAGCACAGGCAATCACTGATTTTCTTCCTACAACGGGTAGTGCAACAGCATTAGCTGCCGGAGATTTTATTAATCCAAGTGGCTTGCAGATTGAATCAATCATGGTTGGTAATTTAATTGCTGCAATGCTGAATGTAGGATTCGATAATTATGATCCAAATTTTAGCGTCAGTTCAATAGCATTAAAAAACTTGGTTTATAATCAAGAACCATTCCCGGGTAAAACTGTACAATTTGTTATTGACGCAGCTAATCAAGCAATAGGAACTTGTAATAATTTTCATGCCTTATCATATTTAAATGAAGCATTAGACATGCTGAATAAGAATTATGATAATGGTACTGCAGGAATTGGTAACGGAAATTTTAGTTGTCCGGGCACTGCACCAACTTTAAATATTACTCAACCAACATGCATTGTTTCAACAGGAACAATTGTAATTACAGCACCAATAGGCGCAGGTTATACTTATAGTATTGATGGAATAAACTTTCAATCCGAAACAATATTTTCTTCTCTCGCTATTGGTGTCTATTCAGTAACCGCAAAAAGTGCAGGTGGCTGTATTTCTGTTGCTACAAGTGCAATATTACATACTCCTGTAAAGCCAAATGATTATGCTTTTATAAGTGATCTTACTCCAACTACTCAACCATTAAGCAGCAACAGTTTTACTTTTGTTATTTATGGAAATTTGGCAGGAGATACATATAACTGGGACTTTGGTGATGGCACTAGTTCTTCATTAGCTGGTCCAACAAAATCATATACTAATTTTGGTATTTATAATGCAAGATTAATTGCAACAAATACCGGTGGATGTTCGGATACAACTTTCCAAACAGTAGTTGTAACACCCGCTTCAAAATCACTTGAAACAATTCCTGATTGTTCCGGAGCAGCACCTGCAACAATAACGCAGACAGTTATTTTCCCGAAAAGTTCAACTGATTGGGCAAGTTCTAATTTAAAAACACAAACAGTTGCAAAGTTTGATAATTCATTAGGAACATTATTAGCAGTAAAAATTATAAATAACGGATCGTTTACTACGGATGCCAAAGTTGAGATCACAGGAAATATTCCTCCTTTCGGTACAAAAAAATTAGTAAATATACAATTAAGTGGTACAATGAATTTCGCAGGAACAGGGTTTTTGTATGGCATTACACCGCCTACGATAATTGATACATTTTCTTCTACCGGTTTTGATGGTATAATAGATTTTGCAGGAACAAGTGGGAAAGATTTTGGACCTGTTACAAGTGCAATGATAGATTCAACTGTCTTTACTTCGGCATCGATATTATCTTCTTATCAGGGTTCAGGTTTAGTAACTTTAACTGCTTATACAAATACGAATTTTACTAGTTCATTTCCATCAGGTAATTCTACCGCAGCTATTAGCACTACAGCAACTGATACGGCCACTATTATTTATTATTATTGCCCTAGCGGAGGAGGTGTTCCCGGTGGCGGAGGAGGAGGATTAGAAAGTAAGAGTTTGGGAGATGCCATTGCAAAACGAGTGTATAATAAAGCCATCAATAGTTTACAGGCACCGGTTGATTATAGTGTAATGCAATCACCTGTTGTTAAATCAAATAATCCTGTCAGTTTTGGTATAAACAGTCCACTCACACTTTCAGATATTTTACCAAAACAATTACAAGCCTATAATTACATTTCTTATATCACAACACCAACAGATATTCCATCGATCACTAATGCAACAGATGTTTTATCT
>CAIQDX010000141.1 GCA_903870685.1 uncultured Chitinophagaceae bacterium
ATGGCACTAACACTTCCGCCCATTGCATCAATCTTGTTTACTAATTCCCATGCTTTTTGTTCCACTTCATCTGTCAAACTTTCAATAAAATAACTTCCGGCTAAAGGATCAACAGTATCTGGTGTACCACTCTCGAATGCAACAATTTGTTGCGTTCTTAAAGCAATTCTTGCTGCTTGTTCTGTAGTTAAACTTAATGCTTCGTCGTAACCATTTGTATGCAGACTTTGTGTGCCACCCAAAGCAGCTGCCAAAGTTTGAATAGTAACTCTGCAAATATTATTCAATGGTTGTTGCGCAGTTAAAGTAGCACCACCAGTTTGTGTATGAAAGCGAAGCATCATTGCTTTTTCATCAGTTGCACCTAAGTCTTTCATCATCATTGCCCACATTCTTCTGGCAGCACGAAACTTTGCAACTTCTTCAAACAAATTATTATGTGCATTAAAGAAGAAGGAGAGACGTTTGCCAAAAACATTTATGTTCAAACCCTTATCCAATGAGGCTTTTACATAAGCTTTGCCATTGCTTAATGTAAAAGCAATTTCCTGTACAGCGGTACTTCCTGCTTCACGAATATGATAACCAGAAATGGATATGGTATTCCATTTTGGTAAGTCTTTCGCACACCATTCAAAAATATCGGTGATGATGCGCATCGAAGGTTTTGGAGGAAAAATATAAGTACCTCTTGCCGCATACTCTTTTAAAATATCATTCTGAATGGTTCCTGAAATTTTTTTCAAATCAGCACCTTGTTTTTTTGCCAATGCAACATAAAATGCAAGTAAAATAAATCCGGTTGAATTAATTGTCATCGAAGTAGAAACATCTTCTAATTTAATTCCTTTGAATAAACGTTCCATGTCTTCAATGCTATCTATGGCAACACCAACTTTACCAACTTCTCCTTCCGATAATTCATGATCGCTATCGTAACCAATTTGAGTAGGAAGATCAAATGCAACACTTAATCCACTTACACCTTGCGATAATAAATAATGATAACGTTTATTGCTTTCTTCGGCGGTAGAAAATCCTGCGTATTGTCGCATCGTCCACATTTTGCCTCGATACATATCTGATTGAACACCGCGAGTATAAGGAAACTTGCCCGGTAATTCGGTCAGCGATTGACGGCCGATGGTTGATGGTGAATAAACTTCTTTGATTTCAATTCCTGAATCGGTAAATATTTTTTTATCTGACATACAGCAATTTTTCTTTCGTAAAAATAAAGATATTCGAGAAGCAGAAGATGACAGAAGTCATGCTACAAAAGCTTTCTGGCTTCATAGCTGATAGCTTCGCTAACTAATTCATGAAGATTGGCTTTTTTATCGTTCATCAAATATTCTAATAATAATTTATTCAAATCGGCACTTGTTGCTTCCTGTGGTAATGTGCTGGCAAATTGATTAATGACTAACATGGTTTGTTCCTTTAAATTTTTTGCGGCATTCCATGCTGCTGCACTTACATAGATTTGTTGTGTGATGTTGTAATCAAATTCTTGTTTGATGGTTTGAACTAAAAGTAACTGCATTTCCTTTGCACTCAGATCACTTTGATTTAATCTTGAAATTAAATTGGGCAAAGCAATTCTATCAACCAATAAAGTCAATCGTTCATAAGCCTGCAATTGCATTTGATGCGAAACAGAGGTTGCATTTTCAGAAGGTTCTTTTTTATCAGTCTTTTTACTTCTTCCCGATAAAACATAAAACGAACCAATGATGAACACCACCATACTTACAATAAACAAAATCGTTAAAGCATCCATTGAACATAGTTTTTACAAAAATAGTTGAAACGGAAGAAGTAAATCTTTTCCTTTCCCGAAAATAAAATGTATTTATCAACCTTCATACAGTTGTATTTTTGCAGTCTATTAAATAAATATGGAAACAGCAATTAAAGCCCCGGTATCTTTTACAATTTCTGCGATAGGCGAAATAAAGAGATTGATGGATGCAACTGATTTTGATGCAGCAAAAAAATTACGTGTTGGTGTAAAAGGCGGCGGATGTACCGGTATGACTTATGTTTTAGATTTTGAAATACCCGAAGCTGATGATGCCAACTATGAGTTTGAAGGCATTCCCTTTATCATGAACAGAAGCCATGAATTATATTTATATGGAATGGAAATCGATTGGCAAGGTGGTTTAAATAGCCGTGGTTTTACTTTTAGTAATCCCAATGCCAGCAAGACTTGTGGTTGTGGAACTTCTTTTGCAGTTTAATTCTTATAATACCTACAAAGGTTTAAAAATGCTTCTCCTACGACTGTCAAAGCTCCTCCTACATCTGTCAGTGTAATAAATTCAGTTGAAAATGCTGTAAAACAATATTGTATAAGAGTAAAACAATATTGTATAGAAGCAAAACATTATTGTATAGAAGCAAAACATTATTGTATAGGAGTAAAACAATATTGAAATGGAACAAAACATTATTGTATTGGAATAAAACAATATAGTATTGGAGCAAAACAATAGTGAAATGGAACAAAACATTATTGTATAGAAGCAAACCATGTTGTTCTTGAAGCAAGAATGGTTGTTCTTAGAACAAAACAATATTGTCTTGCTATAAAATAATATTAAAATGCAGCCTAAATAAAAACGTCCGAAGCTTTTAAAACCTCGGACGTTTTAGAAACCATATTTTAATAATAATCATTTTTAAATGGAGGGTCTTCCCTGGTTAATTCCTCATCCAGGAAATGTGTTTTAAATTTCTCATCAATATTCTTATAACTCCACGCAAATATTAACGGGAATACCCACAACGAAAATATCATAGCGCAAAGAATACCACCAATCACCACACGTGCTAATGGTCTTGAACTTTCTGATCCGATACCATGCGATATAGCTGCAGGTAATAAACCAATGGCAGCCATCATTGCCGTCATCATTACCGGACGAATCATTGTGTTTACGCCCATTTTAATAGCAGCGTATAAAGAGCTTGACTTACCTTTTATCTTTTCTAAATTTTGTTTGAATACCGTTATTAATAAAACGCCTTCTAAAATACAAATACCAAATAATGCAATGAAACCAATACCTGCCGAAATACTGAAATTGGTTCCGGTTAATAATAAGGCAACAATACCACCCACAATGGCGAAGGGAACATTTAAGAAAACCAATCCTGCATCTTTTAAATTTCCAAACATGGTAAACAATAAAAGAAAGATCAGGAACAAACTTATGGGTACAACCTGCACCAATCTTTTTTGTGCACGTTGTTGATTTTCGAAATCTCCCTGCCATGCCATGGTATAGCCTCTTTTTAATTGCACGGCATCGTTTACTTTTTGTTGTGCTTCTTTAATAGTGCTTCCCATATCTCTGTCGCGTACAGAAAATTTTACGGCAGAATATCTTTTATTATCATCTCTAAAAATTAAACAAGGTCCTGTTTGTTGCGAAATTTCGGCAATTTCTTTAATGGGCACTTTTGATCCGCCTTGAGCAGGCACTAACAGATTGCCAATATCCTCAGGTGTTTTTCTGAATTCTTCCGACATTCTTATTCTGATATCAAAAGTTCTGATACCCTCATATAATGTTGATGCCGGTAAGCCGCCAATTGCCATTGCAACAACTGAATTTGCATCGGCAGTTGATACACCATAGATCGCCATTTTTTGCTGATTGAGATTAATATCTAATTCCGGCTGACCAATATTATGTATCACTCCCAGATCTTCAATTCCTTTAACGGTTCTTAAAATTTTAAATACAGCATCCATTTTACTTTCCATGTAGTTAAGCGAATCGCCATAAATTTTTACACAGATAGAACCTTTAACACCCGATACGGCTTCTTCTACATTATCCATAATGGGTTGAGAAAAATTAAGTGAAATGCCCGGTAATGCTGATAGTTTAGTATTCATTTCACCGATCAATTCATCTTTCGAAATTTTAGGATTCCAATCATCTTCTGGATACAACATCACAGAAAATTCGTTATTATAAAATCCTGCAACATCGGTTCCATCATCAGGTCTGCCGGTTTGCGATACACAATGTTTTACTTGTGGAAATTGTGAAATAATTTTTCTGGCTTGCACCGACATTTCAACCGACTTCTCTAAAGAAATACTATAAGGTGTTTGAATACGGATATAAATAGATCCTTCATTTAATTCGGGCAAAAATTCGGAACCGAGAAATTTAAACGAATAGATTCCCAAAGCCATTATTACAAAAGCTAATGGAATTACAAGCTTACGATTTTTGAAAGATGAAGTAAATCCGCCAAGCATCCATCCAATTAATCTATGAACAATTGGATTATGTTTTTCATGAACATTTTTGTTCAACAACATACTTATTAATACCGGAACTAAGGTTAGAGTGGCAATCAATGAACCAATTAAAGCAAAGCCCAAAGTATAAGCCAAAGGAGAGAACATTTTGCCTTCAACTTTTTGAAAAGCAAAAATTGGAAGTAAACCTGTGATGATAATTAATTTTGCAAAGAAGATGGCTTTGCCCACTTTGGCACCTTCGTTTTTTACCAAGCCAAGTTTAGAAAGTTTATTGAATCTGTCCATTCCTATTTCTTTGGCTTTATGATCGAGTATCACAAAAATACCTTCCACCATTACAACGGCACCATCGATAATGATACCAAAATCTATTGCACCTAATGACAATAAGTTGGCACTCATTCCCATCAGACTTAAACAAATAAAAGAGAATAATAATGATATTGGAATGATGATAGAAACAATTAATGTGGTGCGCCAATTGAACATGAATAAAGAAACGATCAACGTAACAAATATTAATCCTTCAATTAAATTATGTAACACGGTATGTGTAGCAAAATCAATTAAATTGGTACGGTCGTAATAAGGAACAATCTTAGTGTCGGTTGGTAAAACATCGGAATTCAGATCAGCTATTTGATTCTTTACTGCTTCAATAACTTTCGTTGGATTTTCGCCTTTTCGCATTAAAACAATTGCTTCAACAACATCTGCTTCATCGGTTATAATTTTCTTACCATCTTTATTATTCAGTGCATCAGTTCGGGCAACCCAACCTAATCTCGGAACATTAGATATTACTACTTCGGCTACATCTTTTACTAATACAGGTACACCATTATTATTAGTGATAATGATGTTCTTAATTTCGTTTATATCATTCAATAAACCAATTCCTCTTACAACATAAGCCTGATTATTTTGAATGATGATATCGCCACCGATATTGATATTTGTTTTTTGTACTGCAGTAAAAACATCAAGAGGAGTGATGCCTAATGAAGTTAATCTTTGAGGGTCAACTTTTATCTCGTAGGTTTTTGTTTTACCGCCAAAACTTACAACATCGCCAACGCCCGGTACGGCTCTTAATTTTCTGTCAATTACCCAATCCTGCATTGTTTTTAATTCACGTACATCTCGTATAGAACTTCTTAAAGTATATCTGAAAATTTCTCCCGTTGGTCCTGTTGGCGGTTGTACAGAAGGTTGAATAGTTGCGGGTAATGTTGCATTTTGTAAAAGATTCATCACCTGTTGTCTTGCCTGTGGGTCTTTTACTTCATCATCAAAAATTAATTTCACATACGATAATCCAAAGATGGAAGTAGAACGCAAACTTATTTTTTGCTGTACAGGATTAAGCGCAATTTCAATTGGTATGGTTATAAATTTCTCAACTTCTTCAGCACTTCTGCCCGGCCATTGTGTAATGATACTTATCTCTGTATTGGTTACATCAGGGAAAGCTTCAATAGGCATATTCTTGAAAGTAAGAATGCCAATAATTATTAAAGCAGCTGATAAAACTATAATTAAATATTTATTTTTAAGCGAGAACGAAATAACACTTTTTAATACCTTGATCATGGTACAGATTTAAATGATGATACACTAATTGTTTAAAGCTTCATAAATCAAGATGGCTTCTGATGCAATGATTTTATCACCAACATTTACACCCGACGATAAATAAACCTTATCGCTGAAAACACTGGAAACAGCTACAGGGGTTATATCTGCATTGCCTTTCCCATTATATTTTAAAACATAATATTGGCTATGATCGAAGATTAAAGCATTCTTGGAAATACAGATCGATTCTTTATTTATCTTATCAATTACATTCACACTGGTAAACATTAATGGTTTTAAAGCATAATCATTATTTGATAAAACGATTCTCACTTTCATTACTTTATTTGTAGGATCCAACACATTAATCAGCTTATCAATTTTTCCTTTGAATGTACGATCGGGATAGGAGAGTGTAGTAATATATACCGAATCGCTTAAATGAATTTTATTGATGTTTGATTCATATACATTGGCTTGCACCCAAACATTTTTCAAATCAGAAATAGTAAAAATATTATTTCCATTGTCCAAACGAATGGACATATTGTTGGTGATATTTTTCTGAACAATGAAACCATTGATCGGAGCTTTTACAATATAATCGCCCTGAACATTATTTCCATTGATCTTTAAAATTCTCTTTGCTAATTCTAATTGTGATAAAGCCTGATCGTAATTTGTCTGTGCAGTTGTTACATCTAATTGAGAAGATAAACCGCTTGAAAAAAGATCTTTGGCTGCATCTAATTGTTTTTTTGTGGAAGTAACATTTGTTTCTGCAATGACTAAACTATTGCTGTAACCCGCCATCTCACTGCTTTTTACAGTTGCCAAAGCTTGTCCTGCCGTTACAAAATCTCCTAATTGAACTTTAACATCCTGCACATTACCACTTACCAATGGAAAAATATTTACCTGATGATCCTGATCGAAATCAACACTACCGGTTAATGCAATGGCGTTTACCAACGGACATTTTTGTACGGTTTCAATGCTTATTTTTTTTAGCAATGAATCGGGAATAATATATTTTTCTCTTTCGTTAGGATTTTTTGCTTCATTACTTTTGCAGCTCATTAATATCATTCCAAAAGAAAAAGGAACAATAAAATATTTGATCAATTTAATAGAATATACCTGTAACATTATCTACAATTATTTTAGTTGAAAAAATTTGTACCGGTGTAAAAATTAATGTCTTCAAAAGATTGTATTCTGTTATATTGAATAGCATTAATTTGAATTGTGTTCTGTTTATACGAATCATAGAAATCAAGAAAATCTAATAAACCAATATTTCTTTTTTCATAATTGATGAACACTTCATTTAATAACCTGTCGAAATCTTTTGTGAACTTTGGATCTATATTTTGATAGAGTTTATCGTTGTCAAAAGTTTTTTGTAATGCTCTTGCAATTTGTTCTTCAACTGTAGCTTCAGTACTTTTTTGTGAAGCAGCATTATAATCGATCATTGATTTTGCCGATTTTATATTTCCCTGATTTCTGTTAAAAAAAGGGAGATCAATTGCAACACCTGCTGTAGTTAAATTTCGTGCATAACTGCCTTGTTTGTCATATCCTAAAGAAGCGGTTAGATCGGGCACTGCCAATGCTTTCTGGTAATTATAAGTAAGCTTACTGATGTTTGTATTTGCTTTTGCTATCTGCAGATCTGTTCTGCTTTTATACGCAGTATCAACTAATGTTGTAAAAGCATATTTCGTTGGACTTAATGCAGAAAGTTTATCAATACTTGTTACAGGAATTACATAAACATTTTTTATCTGCAATACCAAACGCAATTCACTTTCAATGTCATTTATTTGATTATTTAAATCATTGTATTCGCTTTGCAAACTATACAACTGAGCTTTAATTCTTATCACTTCTTTCTCTGCAATATATCCCTTGCCTTGTTGTTGATTGAATGCCGTTACAACGCGTTGCAACGATTGTACTTCTTTATCATACACTTTGGCCGATTGCTGCAAATAATAAATGTTGAAGAAATCGCTGCGCAAGGTATATTTCAAGGTTCTGATCAAATCATACAATTGAAACTCTGCTAACTGTGCATTTGCTTCTGCGATTTTTATTTGCTTATTCCTTTTGCCGGCCAATAAGATCAATTGAGAAAGATTAGCCTGACTCTCATTGTTATTAAAAAAATTAGAATTAGGAAAGTTAGATTGATCGTCATGTATTGAAATTAAAGGACCTCGTGAATATGAAAAGTTTGGATTTGGTAAAAGCTTTGCCTGAATGATCAATGCTTTTTGTGCATCTACATTATAACGCTGTGCTAACAATAATAAATTATTACGAAGGAAAATATTTTCAGCACTATCTAATGTAACAGATATTGAATCTGTAAACAGTTGGTTAGTGTTTTTTGTCTGTCCCAAAGCAGTAAAACTTAAAAATAGCAAAGCACTTAAAAAGTACTTATGGAGCCTACTCATAAAATATTATTTATAAAATATGAATTCAAAAGTATTGAATCATTTACTAATGATTGATAAATGACCTTAATTAAAACCGATTAAATAAAACTAAGAAAGTTTGGGAGGTGGAGGATTAATTTCATTGAAATAGGAATACTCATATTTTTCTTTGAGAGGAACGATAAATGAATTCTTTGAACTTATAAAATTTGCATTTAATTCTGCACAAGAATCCTCGAATACTTTTAATGACAAATGTTTTATAATTTGTGATTTAGATGACTTTGATTCTTGTTGGAACTCCGGAAATGCATCTTTCTTTCCTAAAATAATTTCCGAAACATATTCGGTCATTGAGTTCAGGTAATTAAAATCCTCAATTACAACTGTTGAAGCGATTGGCTGAAACTCAACTGCATCAATGCTTAGATTGATGATTTGAATGGCAACAATAGCAACCAGTAATTTAATTGATATGGTTTTTAATGTAATTCTCATTTCATGCAAAATAAATACATGGAAAGAAATATTATTGTTAATGTTCTGTAAACAGAGATTAAAGAACCATTAATAAAAAAGCTTCGAACAATTCGAAGCTTTTTTATTAAAAAATTTATAGATAAAATATATGAGCAACTATTTTTTCTTTTCCTGATTATTACTTCCCAATGGTCTGTTTCTACCAAAGTCAACTAAGATAGGAGCAGCAACAAAGATGGAAGAATAGGTTCCGGTAATTACACCAATCAACATTGCAAATGCAAAACCTCTTGTTACTTCACCACCGAAAATAAATAATATCAACAAGGTTAAGAATACAGTTAATGATGTCATGATCGTTCTGCTCAATGTATCATTCACTGCTTTATTAATAATGGTTCCTTTATCCGATCCTTTCATCGTACCACTGTATTCACGAATTCTATCAAATACAATTACAGTATCATTCATCGAGAAACCTATCACCGTTAAGATGGCTGCAATGAAGTGCTGGCCTATTTCTAATGGGAATGGTACAAAACTTCTCAAGAAAGAGAATACTGCTAATGTTACAAACACATCATGTAATAATGAAACAATTGTTCCAAGAGAATATCTCCAATCACGGAAACGAATAAAGATGTATAAACAAATTGCCATCAATGCAAACACAGTTGCTTTTTGTGCACCGGCTTTTAGATCTTCCGAAATAGAAGGCAATACTGTTTGATAACTTACTTTATAATTTTTATTGAAATCACTATAAGTAGTTCCTGCAGGTAAATGTTTTTGTAAACCATCGTACAATGCTTTTTCAACAGTAGAATCAATATTTGTTTTATTGTCTTTGATCAAATAAGCAGTGGTAATAGCTAATTGATTATTAGTACCGATAGATTTTATTTCAGGAGATTCATTACCTAATGATTTCTTCAGGTCATCTCTAATAGCATCAGGAGAAACTGGTTTGTCAAATTTGATCGTATAACTGCGACCACCTGCAAACTCAACTCCTTGATCAAAACCATGGAAGAATGAACCAACTCCTAATATTAATACAACAACCGAAATACCATAAGCGATCTTTCTGTATTCAATGAATTTGAAAGATGCATGTTTGAATATTTTTTTAGAAACACCAGTGAAATACTGGAAGTGACGATTCTTGGTGGTATAGAAATCTGTTACTAATCTTGATACAAGGATACCGCAGAACAATGATAAAACGATACCGATCATCTGTGTTGTTGCGAAGCCTAATACCGGTCCTAATCCAAAGTAGAAAAGGATTGCAGCAGTTAAGAATGTGGTAACGTGTGCATCTAAAACCGGTGCTAACGAACGGCGATAACCATCATTAACAGCTTGCTGATAACCTTTGCCTTTTGTTAATTCTTCTTTGATTCTTTCGAAGATGATAACGTTTGTATCAACCGCCATACCAATGGTCAATACCAAACCTGCAATACCTGCAGCAGTTAATGTAAAGCCTAATGCACTTAATATACCGATCGTGAAAAGTAAGTTTAAGATCAATGCTGTATTAGCAACCCAACCACCGGTGTTATAATATAATAACATCAATACAAAGATCACAATGAAAGAGATCAGGAATGATAAAGAACCACCCTTGATAGCAGCTTTACCCAAAGTTGGACCAACTACTTGACTCTGTACAATTCTTGCAGGAGCTGTTAATTGACCGCTTTCTAATATTTCAGAAAGATCTTGTGCTTCTTTTAAAGTATAGCTACCACTGATTTGTGAGTTACCTGTTGTAATGGCATCATTAACATTAGGAGCAGAGTAAACAATATTATCTAAAACAATCGCAATTGGTTTATCAATATTTCTTGCAGTCATCTTTGCCCAGATGTTAGTACCAATTGGTTTCATGTTCATCTTAATGGCAATTCGACCACGTTCATCAAAATCTTGTTTTGCATCAGCAACCTGATCACCTTCTAATTCGGCCTGACCATTATCTAAAGTTTTGATGGCATATAAAGTAAGATAGTTCTTGGTCTTCGGATCATCACCTTCTGTTTTTCCATACATGAATTGTAAAGTAGAAGGGAACTTATTTTTTACAATATCCATTCTAAGATAACTGTTGAATAAACCGGTATCTTTTGTTTGAACCATTGCAATGGCACCCGGATAAATTACTTTACCTGCTGTGTTACGATAAGGTTGAGAACCAGGTAATAATAATTTGCGTAAAGGATTTTCGTTCGATTTAATTTGATTGGTATCCTTAACAGCAGCTTTATTTTTTACAGATAATTGCGAAAGTGTTGCTGTTTTTGAAGTATCGGTTTTAGCAGCAGTTACTGCAACATCAGCTGATTTTTTTGAAGAAGTATCTGCAGGTTTTATTCCATTCAAATAATCCTGCAAAGCTTTATCAGCATTAACTAAACCATTTGTAAGTTCACCACTTTCAGCAGTATAAACTTCAAAGAATTGAAGATTAGCTGTTGATTGCAAATTATTACGAACTCTTTCAGGATCGGTTACACCGGCCAATTCAATATTGATGATTCCTTTTGAAGGATCAGGATTGATATTAGGAGATGATAATCCAAAACCATCAATACGCGTTCTTAAAACACGAAGTGTATTATTAAATGCAGCAGTTGATTGAAGCTTTAAATAATTAACTACTTCATCATCACTTGATGTGAATTTAATTTTTCCATTACTTCTTGTTGCAAAGAAAGAGGCAAGATTTCCGGAAGGATTTATTTTCTTGTATTCTTCAACAAATAAAGAAATCAAATCGGCACCGCTATTTGCTTTTCGTACAACAGCAGCATCAATTGATTGATTAAATTGTTTGTCTTTTGTAAAATCAGATAAAGATTTAAGTAATCCATCGATACCAACTTCCATGGTAACACTCATGCCACCTTGCAAATCAAGTCCGAGCATTAACTCTTTATCTTTTGCACTACGATAAGTGGTTAATCCGAAAGGTCCGATTTTAGAATCTTTCGTACTATCCAATAAGCGTTTTAAGATCGCTTCTTTTGTTTGCTTCAAAGTATCAGCATACAGCGCCTTTAACTCACTGCTGTTAGAATACTTTTGTTCAGGAGTTGAGTAGTTAGCTTTAACTATTTTATCGGCTCTTGCTTCCATGTCGCTTTCATGATTACGAACTAACCATGTAAAAGACAATTGATAAATACAAATCAATATAAGAGCAATCGCAAAAAAACGCACCAAACCTTTCAGTTGCATACTAGTAAGGGTTTATAAATTTTTTAGAGTGGGCAAAGATAGGGGAATGATAATGAAATTTTACAGAAAACATAGTTAGATTTGGTCAGAACATTTAATTATTCTGAATAGCAGAATCAGCCTGCATTTGAGGGTTTTCTTTTTCTGCTTTTTTCTTCTTATTTAATAGTTCTAAGTATTGCTGTTCATTCATTTCCCAACGATAGTTTTGGTACAAAAATCCCATGAACACAGCAATGATCACTAATATAATAACAATAATAAACGGACTTGATTTACTGTTGGCATCCATATTTGCTCTTTGATACCAACCGGTTATAAGCAGCAAAACAATAGCAATACCGATCATTAATCCTGTGGAAAGTCCTTTTAGAAATTCTTTGAAATCTGTTTTCGGTAATTTTCTTTTTTCTGACCAATAAATAAAAAACTGTTCTTCTTGCTGAGTTAACATCAAACAAAGATAAATCTTTGAAATAATTTATGGATTGAGAATTACAGTAGAAAATAATTTCATTTGAATTGATGAAAGAACATATTTTTGTTACGGCTAAAGAAATACTATTATATGCAAATGCTAAAAAAGCGCGGGTTAATTATTTTCTGGTTGTTTTTAATACTGAATTGTTATTTTATTTATACGGGTCAACATTTACAACAAACAATCACAAAGGCAGTATTAGTGCCTATTTTATTATTTTATATCTTTCTTAATGCCCGTAAGAATTATTATAAAAACAGTAAATCATTTATTTTTAGTGCTTTTATATGTGCCTGGTTTGGTGATATTTTTTTAGTGAATAAAGGCGACACATTTTTTTTATTAGGAATGCTGGCATTTGCTTGTGCGCATATTCTTTTTGCTATTACTTTTTACAGAATTCATAAACTAAGAATTTTAAAATCACAGGAAGCATTTATTGCTGCAATAATTCTAGTAGTCGCATTTTATGAGCTATATAATTTTATAACTCCTGGACTTGGTAATTTTAAAATACCTGTTATTATTTACATGTTGGTAATAAGTACAATGGCAATTATGGCTGTTAATTTATTAAGTAGCGGTGTAAGAAAAGCTAGTGCAATGATGTTTTTTATTCCGGGTGCTTTATTGTTTATTGTATCGGATGCATTATTAGCATTACAGATTTTCATGTTTAGCGATATTGATCTGTTAGGCATCAGTGTTATGTTGAGTTATGGCTATGCTTTAAGTTTATTTGCCGATGGATTTACAAAATTATTAAAAGGATAAAATTTAATTATTGTTCTAAAATAAAAATCCCTTCTGAATTATTCAGAAGGGATTTTTTATATCTAATGATTGATAAATTAATATCCGCCCATTCCACCCATATCACCACCCGGCATTGCGGGAGCAGATGATTTAGGTTCCGGTTTATCAGCAATAACTGCTTCAGTAGTTAATAACATACCGGCAATAGAAGCTGCGTTTTCTAAAGCTACACGACTTACTTTAGTTGGATCGATTACACCAGCTTTAAATAAGTTTTCATAAACTTCAGTTCTTGCATTAAAACCAAAATCGCCTTTACCTTCTTTAATTTTCTGAACAACAATAGAACCATCAATTCCTGCATTAGCAGTAAGAATACGAATTGGTTCTTCTAAAGCACGGCGAACAATTGCCATACCTGTTTGTTCATCTGCGATCTGACCTTTTACTTTTGGTTCTAAAGCTTCGATAGCACGAATGTAAGCTACACCACCACCAGGTACAATACCTTCTTCAACAGCAGCACGTGTTGCATGTAATGCATCATCAACTCTGTCTTTCTTTTCTTTCATTTCAACTTCTGTAGCAGCACCAACATATAAAACAGCAACACCACCGGCTAGCTTGGCTAAACGTTCTTGTAATTTTTCTTTATCGTAATCAGAAGTTGTGTTTTCAACTTGTGCTTTGATTTGATTAACACGACCAACGATCTCGGCTTTCTTTCCTTTGCCACCAACAATTGTTGTGTTGTCTTTATCGATTGTAACACTTGCAGCCTGACCTAAGAAAGTCAAATCAACTGCTTCTAATTTATGTCCTAATTCTTCACTAACCACAGTACCTGCAGTTAAGATCGCTATATCAGTCAACATTTCTTTTCTTCTGTCACCAAATCCGGGAGCTTTTACAGCAGCTACTTTAATAGTACCACGTAATTTGTTTACTACTAATGTTGCTAATGCTTCACCTTCTAGATCTTCAGCGATAATTAATAATGGACGACCGCTTTGTGCTACTTTTTCTAAAACACTAAGAATATCTTTCATTGCAGAAATCTTCTTATCATAAATTAAGATGTAAGGATTTTGCAATTCAGCCTGCATTTTTTCGCTGTTGGTTACAAAGTATGGAGAGATGTATCCGCGATCAAATTGCATACCTTCAACAATATCAACAGTGGTATCAGTTCCTTTTGCTTCTTCAACAGTAATAACTCCTTCTTTACCAACTTTAATAAAAGCTTCGGCAATTAATTTACCAATAGTTTCATCATTGTTAGCAGAGATAGTTGCAACTTGTTGAATTTTTTTAGCATCATTACCAACAGCCTGAGACTGTGCTTTTAAACTTTCCAAAACAATGCTAACAGCTTTGTCAATACCGCGTTTCAAATCCATTGGATTTGCACCGGCAGCAACCATTTTCAATCCTTCACTAACAATACTCTGAGCCAAAATAGTTGCAGTGGTTGTACCATCACCTGCAATGTCAGCAGTTTTAGATGCAACTTCTTTCACCATTTGAGCACCCATATTTTCAATAGGATCTTCTAATTCAATTTCTTTTGCAACAGTAACACCATCTTTAGTTACTTGAGGTGCACCGAATTTTTTTTCTATCACTACATTACGACCCTTTGGCCCCAATGTAACTTTTACAGCGTTGGCTAAAGTATCAACGCCTTTTTTCATTTTATTTCTTGCTTCGATATCGAAGAAAATTTGTTTTGCCATTTTTATTCAATTAAGAATTAATAATTAGTAATTTTTTGTGTGACCAACTTTTGCTTTTCAATTAAACTCCTGTTGCGTCGCACCCTTGTACTGTTTAATTAGAATGGGGCTTTCATTAAAATATCTGAAGTCCTCATAATTAAATATTCTTCTCCTTCAATAACAATTTCGGTTCCTGCATATTTGCCATACAAAATAACATCGCCTGCTTTTTGTTTAACGGGAATAAGGTTTCCTGTTTGTTCTGCATATTTACCGGGACCTGTAGCAACTATAGTTCCTTTCTGAGGTTTTTCTTTTGCTGTATCCGGAATAATGATACCACCTGAAGTTTTAGTTTCGGCAGCTGCTGGTTTTACTAGAACTCTATCTTCATAAAGTTCAAATGTCAGCTTCTTTGTAGCCATATTGTTTTGATTTTAGTTTTTGAATAAATTAATTAATTCGAAAGGCAATTGTCTATTATCGTGCCGACAAACTTTTACAAGCCAAAATTTCAGTATTGTGTAAAATTTATTTAACCCGATGACAAGCCTGTCATAAGCGGCGGCAAAGATGCAGCAAGTTTCTCATACAACGATGCCAAAATTTCATTAATCAGGGAAACAATGAATTCATTTTGAATCGCAATCTTAATCTGCTACATTTGCTGCCTCAAATAAGTTCTTATTAATGATCAGCAGAAGAAATATCCGTGTTAAAGTAATGCAGTTGTTGTATATCATTGAAACCGTTCATGATGAACAGGCATTTAAAAACCCGGTAAATGAATTACAGAAACAGATAGACCAAAGCGGAGAATTATTTATTTATTTAATTTACTTTCTTACCGAAGTAGCCCGTTATGCGGAAACCGATTCTATTCACAGGGCATCGAAAAATATCACATCACACGATGATTTGAATGTGAATACTAAGATCTCAGGTAATCAATTTCTGTGGGAAATATTAGAATCAACCTCTTTTAAAAAAGCTTTAGAAATCAATAAACCTCAATCTTCCATTGATAAAAATTTATTACATAAGGTCTATAATTCACTGGTAGAAACACCGGAATATGAAGCCTATGTTTCGGAACAAAACAGAGAAAAGAAAAAAGAGAAAGAAATTCTGCAATTTATTTTTACCAATTTAATGTTACCAAGCGAATCGTTCGAATCGCATATTGAAGAACTATTCTCTAATTGGGATGATGATGGAGAAATGATGAGTCAGTTGGTTTTGAATTTCCTTCAAAGGCCTGCTGCATATAACTTACAGCAAATTATCTCTCCTGATAAATGGTTGTTTGCAAAAACATTATTGACTACGGTTATCGATAAAAAAGAATTCACTTTAGAATTGATCAAACCCAAATTAAAAAATTGGGATGCAGATAGAATTGCATTGCTAGATATGATCATTATAAGTATGGGAATTTGTGAGTTGTTATTTTTCGAAACCATTCCTACAAAAGTTACCATCAACGAATATATTGATCTGGCAAAAGATTACAGTACACCGCAAAGCGGACAATTTGTAAATGGTATTCTCGATAATATTCACAAAGAATTAATGTCGGAAGGAAAGATTCAAAAAATAGATTTTAAACCAAAGGCTCATTAGTTTTGCAAAAAAAAATGATCATGAAATATTTTTTCATTTCCTTGATAGTTACAGTTTCATTATTCTCTTGCAAGAATAAAAGTGAAAGAGAATTAGATGCTGCAAAAGCTGCTGCTGTTGATAGTGTCAATTTTACAACCGTTCAATGGATCGATTCAATCGTAAAATTTGGTACAATTAATAAAGGCGATAAGATCGATATTAAATTTCGTTGCAAAAATACCGGCGATAAACCTTTGATACTAACCAATGCCAGACCAACTTGCGGTTGTACAGTTTCGGATTATACCAAACAACCTATTGCACCCGGTGCTGAGGGATTGATAACGGCTACATTTGACAGTAAAAAAGTGGGTACCAGTGGTGATGTTAGAAAAACAATTATTGTAAATACAAATACGAAGAACGGAACAGAGCATTATCTTTATTTTGAAGGCAGCATTAACGGAGGTGGCAACAACGATAAAGTTGTTGAGCCGCATCCGATCCCCAATAAAAATTAATTTAAAAACTAAAACAAAAAACAAATGTTTAATTCAAGTTTATTGATGGCAAATCCACAGCAGGGCGGCAGTCCATATACTTCCCTGATATTTATGGGAATGATCTTTATTGTGTTCTGGTTTTTTTTAATTCGCCCTCAGGCAAAGAAAGCAAAGGAACAAAAAAAGTTCATCGACAATTTACAGAAAGGTGATAAGATCGTTACCATTGCCGGTATTCATGCAACCATCAACAAAGTAAATGAAGATGGTACTTTACAAATTGAAGTTAATCCGGGTAGTTATTTGAAGATCGAAAAATCTGCAATCAGTCAGGAATGGACAGCAGCTATTAATAAACCTGCTACACCTGCAAAATAAGTTTTAATAAAAACTAAAATTGTAAAATCTAAAAACTAAAATAACTTTAGTCCGATTTGCAGAAATGCAGTCGGACTTTTTTATTTATACATTATGCTCAGAATTGGATTAACTGGAGGAATTGGTAGTGGCAAAAGCACTGTAGCCGCTGTTTTCAGCGTGTTGGGTATTCCTGTGTTCGATGCAGATGCGGTTACAAAAAAATTAATGGAAGAAGATGAATCATTAAAACTTGCCATCAAAAAAGAATTTGGAGAAGAATCATATTTAAACAATAAACTCAATCGGAAATATGTTGCATCGATTGTTTTTAATGATGCACATAAATTAGAAATATTAAATTCTATTACACATCCGGTTGTTATTGCTGAAGCTCAAAAATGGATGCAACAACAAACATCTGCATACACGATTAAAGAAGCAGCATTGATGTTTGAATCGGCATCTGCAGCAGGTGTTGATTTTATTATTGGCATTTTTGCACCGCAACATCTTCGCATTAAGCGAGTGATGGACAGAGATCATGTTACACGACATGATGTGTTGGCAAGAATGGATAAACAAATTGATGAAGATCTTAAAATGAAACTTTGCGATTTTATTATTGTGAATGATGAACAACAATTAGTAATGCCGCAAGTATTAAAATTGCACGAACATTTTTTACAACTCGCAAAAGAAAGATCATGATCGCTAAAACTCCCAAACCGCCTTATTATGCAGTAATATTTACTACATTAAGAACTGATGTTGATGAAGGATATATTTCAACTGCTGATCGCATGGTTGAATTAGCCGAACAACAACCCGGTTATCTGGGACATGAATCTGCAAGAAACGATTTGGGAATCACCGTTTCTTATTGGACAGATCTTGAATCAATCAAAAACTGGAAAAAGAATGCAGAACATTTAATCGCACAAAAAAAGGGTAGAGAAGAATGGTATTCAAATTATAAAACAAGGATCTGTCTGGTAGAAAGAGACTATGAGTTTTCAAAATGATCATGAATTTATTTGATGGAATAAGAACAAAAAATGAAGGGTATTTAAATTTGCGAATAATTTTTATCTAACTTTAGGCTGAAAGAAAATCAATTATAAACTTATAAATTGCTTGTTGTAATTAATAAGATCTCATAAAAGATTCAATAAAAATTATTATCTAATATTTATAAAATCCAAACTATGAAACTCGATTATAGAAATGAAGCAAAAGCTATTGGTGCTACTGCAATTGTACTTGCAGGAATTGTATTGTTTTTTTATATAATGTACTGGGTGATCAATTATGGTTGGGCCATGTTTAGCGGAGGAGTGAATATTTATTTTAAGTACGGATTTGCAATAATAGCAACACTCGTTATTCATAGAATAATCCGGAAAAAGGTTTATAATCCCAATGGAGATTAGTTCTAGTTGACCATATATTATTCTAATAAGATCATTTTGTAGCGGTAGTGATATTCTATATTAATTCCTAAAATTAATCTGTCAAAAAAGTAATAAAAGGCCATTAAAATCGTTAGAGGGTAATTGTATCTCAATTACGAATCTAATGCAGCTAAAAAGCAGTAAATATTTTTTATTATTTTTTTTCCTTCTTGTATTTGCTTCCTGCGGTAAAAATGCAGGTACTACTACTGCAACTGTTATTCCAACAAGTTCTGATACAATTTCTGCTATTAAATTCTTTAATGTAGTTGATCAGGGTAAATTAAGAATAAAATTAAATGGTAAAGTGATTGTAGATTCTTTGGAACAATACATTCCTTCCAATTATATCACAGCAAACAAGGATAGTAATAGTCTTCAAATTCTAAAGGCAAGTCCTGTTGATACTACTATTTTGAATATAAATTTCGGTGTGGTTAAAGGAAGAAAATATTCATGTTATATCTATAAATTAGGATACGATTGGAAAGTGAATTTTATAAAAGATGATCTTACAGTTCCCGATTCAGGTTATGCAGGAATAAGAATATTAGATTTCAGAACACAAGCACAAACCGATTTTGTAAGTATCAATTTATTTTCTCTTGGTTTTACTACATATACCGGTGTATATCCTTATATCTACAGGCATTTTCTTGATCATAGCTCATTCGACTTTTTAACTGCATTCACCAGAGTATTAGCAAGACCCGATTATAATATTGTTGTATTTAACACAAACGCTAATTTAGTTTCTAGATCTAATATAAATCTTGCTTCAAAAAAATTATACAGCATTGTTTTAATGACTCCGGCTGCGATCACAACGGATAGTATTGCGATTAAATATATTTTCCCCGACGTACAACAACACAATTAATTTTATTTCCACAATCTGCTCTCAGTTTTGGTTTGATAAAAATCGCTTTTGCTTTTTTACATACATTTGCACGCATTTTAAAATTAAAATAATGAGTACGCAACTATCTTCATTGTTGAATCGTTTCAGTGAACCTGAAACTTTAAAAATGGCTAAACTCGGAAGAGAATTAAGAGCCAAAGGAATTGATGTAATTGATCTAAGTCTTGGTGAGCCTGACTTTGATACACCGCAACACATTAAGGATGCAGCTATTAAAGCCATCAATGATAACTGGAGTCATTATACTCCCGTATCAGGTTATCCTGATTTAAGAGAAGCAGTTTGTTTTAAATTAAAGCGTGATAATAATTTGGATTATAAACCCGAAAATATTGTTACTTCAACAGGTGCCAAACAAAGTTTAGCGAATGTTATTTTAGCATTGGTTGATGATGGCCAGGAAGTAATTATTCCAACACCATATTGGGTAACTTATTCTGAGTTGGTAAAAATTGCAAGAGGTAAAGTTGTTGAAATAAGAAGTAGTGTTGAAAATGGTTTTAAAATAACTGCAGAGCAATTAGAAGCAGCTATAACAGATAAAACAAGAGTGTTTTTATTTTCATCACCATGTAATCCGTCAGGTGCTGTTTATAGCAAGACTGAATTAGAAAGCTTAGTAACTGTTTTTAGAAAATATCCAAACATTACTATTCTTTCAGATGAAATTTATGAGTATATCAACTTTGTTGGCAAGCACGAAAGTATTGCTCAGTTCGATGATATTAAAGACCGCGTAGTTATAGTGAATGGTTTAAGTAAAGGATTTGCCATGACCGGTTGGCGTTTGGGCTATATCGCTGCAAACACAGATATAGCAAAGGCTTGCGAAAAATTACAAGGACAATTTACAAGTGGCACAAATTCCATCACACAAAAAGCAGCAGTAGTTGCTTTGACAGGTGATCTTAAATCTTCAGTTGAAATGACGGAAGAATTTACAAGAAGAAGAGAAAAAACTTTATCGCTTGTAAAAAATATTCCCGAAATAAAATGTTACGAACCCGAAGGTGCATTCTATATTTTTCCTGATGTAAGTTATTACTATGGAAAAACGGATGGTAATGAAGTGATCAAAAATGCTGCTGATCTAAGCATGTATTTATTGAACGTTGCAAATGTTTCATCAGTGATGGGAGATGCATTTGGTGAACCTAATTGTGTTCGTTTTTCTTTTGCAAATAGCATGACCAATATCGAAAGAGCTTGGGTAAGAATTTCAGATGCATTAGCTAAATTGAAATAAATTTTATTTAAATAATTTAAGAGTTAACACCTCGGAGGTTTTATAAACCTCCGAGGTGTTTTTTATTTAGAAGTTTACACACTTTAATTTTTTCACTACATCGCTGGTATAAGATAAAAAACCTTTCATGGTTGCAGTAAATTCAAATCCGCCACGATAATTTGAAACAACAACTAATTTAGAAATATTTACATCATAACTCAGTCCAACGCTATAATGTTGAAAATCCATTTTTATTACCGGGATAAAAGAATCATTCCACCGCAGGAAGGAACCAAAGTAAACGGAATAAGAATTTGCGTCGAAGTATTTTTGAATATCAATACCATATAAAGCACCAATCAATAATTGCCTGTTACCATTCTGCGCAAAATAATCTGCATAGCCAATGATCTTTGATCTGTCATTCAAAGGATAATTGATGCCAAAATTGAGTGTATATTTTTCGGGAAGAATATAAGTTGAAATACCGGTTGATGTTCTTATGATAGGATGATTTAAATGTGATATAGCTGCACCAAAATAAATATGTCCTGTTTCTGCAAAGTTGCTGCTGTATGCAATACCTGTTGACAGATCAAAATAAGAATATCCTGTTGCTTTTAATGGTTGCGATGAAGTATTGGATGTTACAGTTCCATTTTGATATTGATCTCCAAAAACGGCAAGTGTTTGATCGAATTGACTGCTAACAAGTCCTCCAATAAATGCAACAGATAAATAGGAATCATTCTCTGCGTTCAATGATTTATGAAAACTAATAGCAGGTAATAATTGCGTTCTTCTTAAACGAATATCACCGGCAGCGTCAACTGTAACCTGAGTGCCTAAAGTAAATTCATCATTATTCTTAGATGGTTGCAATTTATATTCAACACTTAAAGAAGTAGTTCTGAAAGGAACTGTAACACTTTCCCATTGATCTCTGAATGCCATTGATATTCTTGTGTCACCTGTGAAAACACCTGCTAATGCCGGGTTTCGTAATAAGGGTTGTTCATAGAACTGCGAATAAGTCAGATCCTGTGCATCAGTATTTACCGATAACAAGATCAACACAAAATAAAATAATATCGTATAAATTTTATTCATTTTATTTTATTAACCCAACATTTCCTTTAAATATTCCCGGATAACCTGCATCGCACAATACTTCGCATACATAAACAAAAACATCCGAGCTTGCAGGTTTGCCTCTCACAGTTCCATCCCATGCGCAGGAAGGATCTCCTGGTAAGAAATTAGTTCTTTCAAAAACCAATTCACCCCAGCGATTAAAAATTCTGAAACTTTTAATTATACTAATTCCTTTGCCCTGTACCATTAATTTATCATTGATACCATCACCATCAGGTGTGAATGCATTAGGCACAAATATCTCGGAAGTTGGACAAAATACTTTTAAACAAACAGTATCGGTAGCAATGCAATTGTAAACATTAGATGCGTTACAAATAATACAAATATCTTTTTTAACTACCAGTGTTGGTGTTTCGCAATTGGTACAGGAAAGATCATTGCTGCCGGACCAGTTCCAACTATTTATATCAGTTCCGTTGTAATGTGGATTAAACTGATACAAAGAACCTGATTGTAATATCGTATCTAAGCCAATCTTTATTGTTGATGGATTACCTACCGAAATTTTTATTACTGCTGTATCAGTAAAACAATTGTAATTATCTTTTCCTATAACATGATAAGTTATATCCTGCAATGGTCTTGTAGATGTTACTGCTGTTGTTGTATTGCTTAAGAAATCAGATGGATACCATTTATAATTTTGTGCACCGTTTGCAAATAAAGTTTTTGATGTACCAATGCAAATAGAATCTGAAGGTGAAGCGTTGAGAACAAAAGGTTGCATCACTTGAACATTGGTTGTTTTTATATCCGAACAACCATACTGATTATAAGCAATTACTTTATAAATTGTATTGGATGTTGGCGCCACTGTTTTTACAGAACAGCTACTGCAAATAATATTATTGTTTGCATCTTTCCAGATATAATTATTATTTCCGGAAACATTTAATGTTATCGAATCGCCACGACAAATAGTATTCGATGGGTTCATTGAAAATGTAGGAGCGGGGTGTATTAAAATTTCCTGATAAGCTGAGTCATAACATTTATTAACGGTACTCACAATTAATTTAACACCAAAATTTCCATCAGTATAATACATAATTTTTACTGTACTGTCCTGCGATGTTACTCCATTTCCAAAATTCCAGAAACGATAAGCGATCGAATCACTTGATACAACTGTTGAATTAAAGTTTATTAAAACCTGACTGCATGCTGATGCAATGGCTTCAATATTTGCAACGGGGTATTGATAAATGATAACACCATAATCTGCTTTCACACTGTCAATGCATCCAATGCTGTTTCTAATATATAAACTTGTTGTGTTTTTGCCTGCTTTAAAATATTCTTTACTCATGTTTTTTTGATGAGAACTTTCTGTACCATTTGTTGCCCATGTCCACGAATCAATACCAAACAATGAATGACTGGAATCTTTAAAATTATAAGTTGTTTTTCCGCAATCATATACTGCCGTTAAAATAAAATCAGCTTTTAATTGTTCTATCTTAACAGTGTCTTTTTGTAAGATGGGAATGCTGCATCCCATGTTGTTTTTTAAAATGGCCGTTGCAAAATAAATACCTGCTTTAGTATAAATATGTGTTGTATTATTCGATGATGTTGTTATAGAATTGCCATCACCAAAATTCCATTGGATCGAATCTGTGTTATTGGTATTGGCTTTAAAGCTTACATTATTGCCGATACAATTCATTAAGTTATTTGTTGAAAGCGAACCTGATGGTGCATTTACGGTGATATTAATTGTATCGGATAATGTTGTACAAACATTATTAGAACTCATCCATGCAAAAACATATTTTCCCTTTATTATATTTTTTACAACAGCTTTTGGTGAATGAATATTAGAGAATGAAATATTATTTGGCCCTGCAATTTGTCTCCATGTTCCTTCACCGTTTGAAATAATATTGGCATTTAGTTGAATAGAATCTTGTGAACAAATTATTATGTCCGGTCCTGCATTCGGAGAAGTTGAATAAGGATAAACTATTGCAAAAGCTGAATCAGTTACACTGCTGCAGTGATTATTACTGATCGCCGTGATGATATATTTTACAACAGAAATGCTATTGCCAGTATTGATCAATTTATCGTTGATGATATTGGTATTTGTTGGGAAACTGTTATTGGAATTGTTCGAAATATTTCCGCTGATTATAGTTGAATTCCACATATAAACTGTACCGGGTAATGAACTGTTTAACGTAATATGGATATTGTTACCTGTGCAGATCGTATCAGTCTTTGGATCGATAATAAATTTTTGTGCGGCATTGATCAATATATTTTTACTGACTGTTGTTGTACAACCAAAAGAATTGGATACTGAATAATATGCTGTAAATATTCCTGGCGAAATAATATTTACTGATCCTGTTGGATCAATGGTTGCAATAGAATTATTACTGCTACTCCATTTGCCACCGACTGTTGAATTGCTCAAAAGAAGTATTTCATTAGAGCATATAATTGGTTTGCCAAAAATGGCTGCAACAGCAGGTACCGGATTTACAGAAATATGTTTACTTACTGATGCTGAACAACCAGAAGAATTCGTGAAGGAATAAGTGATCATAACATTGCCAACAGCAATACTAGTCACTAGCCCGTTACTGTTTATTGTTGCAATAGAATTATTGCTGCTGCTCCAGGTTCCACCAATTGTTGAATTGCTTAGTTGTAAAGTTTGACCAAAACAAATTGTTGAATCACCGGAAATATTATTTAAAATAACTGCATTAACTGTAACTATTTTTGACACAGAAACCGGACTATTACATCCGCTGCTAATAGTATAAGTAATAGTAGATGTTCCTGCACTTATTGCAGTTACTAAACCGCTTGAAGGATCAACTGTTGCTATAGCAGTATTGCTTGAAGACCATGTTCCGCCTGCATCTCCGTTACTTGTATAAGTTGATGAAGCACCAATACATAAAGGACTTGCACCGGAAAGAATTCCTGCATTAGCATTAGAATTAACAGTGATTATTTTAAATGCAGATAAATTAGAACCGCATCCAGTAACTGTATATGTGATGGTAGAAGCTCCGGCACTAACAGCAGTAACTAATCCTGTTGTGGGATCAACTGTTGCAACAGCAGTATTGCTTGAAGTCCATGTTCCACCTGTATCACCGTTACTTGAATAAGTTGTTGTAGAGCCGATACACAAAGGACTTGAACCACTTATTGTTCCTGGATTAGCGTTAGGATTTACAGTAATTATTTTAGAAGCAGAAACAGGATTATTACATCCGCTACTGATGGTATACGTTATAGTAGATGTTCCTGCAGAAATAGCAGTTACTAATCCTGATGTAGGATCAATAGTTGCAACAGCAGTATTA
>CAIQDX010000142.1 GCA_903870685.1 uncultured Chitinophagaceae bacterium
TTGCATTGATAGGTGTTCGAGAAATTGATTGGTTGATTGCACTTCCACTCTACTTTTCCTCCACAATCATATTTAACCCTGTTGATCAGAATAGGTCCCCATTTACCACAGTCGCATAATGCTGTACAACCACTTACTACAAAAGTATATGTACATGGCGGACATTTTATTCCGTTACAGCTGGCATTAAAAGTGATCGTATAATAGCCGTTGGATGTTGGCGTAAATGAACCGAAACTGCCGTCCTGAGATTGATAATGTGAGCCATCTTTAGTGATCTCCCAGCTTGTTTTCGCCTGACAATTTGCATCAGTAGAATTGCATTGATAGGTGTTCGAGAAATTGATTGGTTGATTGCACTTCCACTCTACTTTTCCTCCACAATCATATTTAACTCTGTTGATCAGAATAGCTCCCCATTTTCCACAGTCGCATAATGGTGGATGACAAGCAGGTAATTTGATATCCAATTCTGCACCTGGCTGACAAACAATCGGTCCTGGGTCATTATCATCTCCCTGCAATCCAACTTTAATTGCAGTTTGTGAGGAAGGAACATTTATTTCAAAACAATAATCAAAAGTCGTTGAATAACCACTGTTTTGAACAGTTAAATTTGGAGATAAATTAGCAATTGAATAAGTAGGACTATATGTTGGTGAATATGCTTTAAACCCACTGCCTGATTGTGAAAAATTAAGATTATAAAATGAGCTTGAATAAATAGAAGATACACAAATTTTATAAGTAGTAATTTCATTGGTAGTTGATTTGCACTCGATTGATTTTAGTTTCAATATCAAATTAACATCACAAATGTTTGCTGAAAACAGTGCAGTTCCACTTGTTCCATTATTTCCACCAATTGGTTTGCCATCTCGGCTTAAGGCCTGCACATTCCATGCATAATTATTTGTATTTGATTTTTCGGCAATTAAATTTGCAATAGTTGTTTGAGTTAAATTGTCAATATCTTTTTCAATTATTGGCTGGTTTGACTTCATTGCCTGCACACCGGTTTGCCCCTGCATGAGCTGCCAAACTTTTAATTTATAAGTTACCGGTTCTTGTGGTTTTGGGGTAACAGGTATCCAGCTAAATGTTATTGGTTTTTTAAAATCTGTATTACTCATAACTACACCATCTGCCGGTGAAATAAGTCGAGGTTGTTGATAAGATATTTGTTGAATTTCTTTAATGGTAAATGGTTTGCACTTTTCATCACTTATTGGAACAAATCCTACGGGGCCATAACCAAAAAATTGAACACATAATTCATAATCACCCGGTAATAAAACACAGTCTTGTCCTAATAATGCACTCGCATTTTTACCAACCCAAACTTTTGTTGCTGAATTAAAATTTGCTGAGGGCGCCGTTTTGTTAGTATAAGTTCCGCAAATTTTTGTACCATTTTTTTTTATGATCACTAATATTTTACTTTCTTCTACAGATGGATCGATTCTTGCACCAACAGATTTGGTGTTTGCTGTAATTGTAAGCATTGATACACCATCGCCCCAATTAATTGTATTTGCATTTGGATTATTGGGAAACGACACAGAAACAGTTATCGGATAATTTTGTGCAAATAAATTAACTGAAACAAACAGTATTAAAATTGTAAATATTTTTTTCATGGCAAATTGTTTAAATAAGAAGAAACAATTTCCAAAGTAGTCTTGTATGAAAGCCCGTGCAATACTGCCTGTGCAACTGCTTAACTCTATTGAGTGAATGAAGCTTTCGATTGAGTGAATGGAAATTGAATTAATTATTTATTCTTTCTTTGCCTTCAGCCAAGCATTGTATAATTCTGAGGGAATGGATAATGTAATTTTATTGCCAGGATTTTTTTCATCCTCCAATGCCGGTGTCATAAAAATTGTGATCGGCACATTTACAAAATGATTCAAGGCCGCAATACGTTTTTTTATCAATTCCATACCGCGGCTTTTATGCGGAGCTGATCGTTTTAACGCACTGCTATTCTCAACTCCAATACCATTATCAATGATATTGATCAATAAATTACCAA
>CAIQDX010000143.1 GCA_903870685.1 uncultured Chitinophagaceae bacterium
ATTTTATTTGGATAAAATAAATTTTGTTCCAGCTGATAACTTTCTTCTTCGCCATTTATTTTTTTAAACGCCGTGATAAAAAATCCCTCGCCTTTTATTTTATCAGGATAAAAACGATAACCGAATGCTTTATGTTTATCGCTTTCAACTTCAACAATATTCCAATCTTGATTTACTTGCAACTTGAAACTTGCAACTTGTAATTTTTCAACCAACCAATCCAAAACATCTTCATCTTCCTGTTTCGAATAAGAACAAGTTGAATAAATTAAAATGCCGTTTTGTTTTAACGAAGGCAACACATCGGCTACAATTCTTTGCTGACGCAGACTGCAGAGGTTTACATTTTCTTCACTCCATTCGTTGATGGCGTTTGGATCTTTACGAAACAATCCGCTGCCGCTGCATGGTGCATCAATAACAATTACGTCAAAATAATTTTCTAATCGCTGAAAATCTTTTGGATCGTTATTAGTAACAACAACATTATCGGCTCCCCATTTAATTATATTTTCGGTTAAAATTGCCGCTCTCGATTTAATTACTTCGTTGCTTACAATTAATCCATCGGTAAAATATGAAGCAAGTAAAGTTGATTTACCGCCTGGTGCTGCACATAAGTCCAACACTTTTTTTTGTGTTGATGCACCAACCGTTTGTTTTAATACTTCCCATAAAAACATACTGCTTGCTTCCTGCACATAGTATGCGCCTGCATGAAATAATGGATCGAATGTGAATGACGGTCGTGATGATAAATAATAGCCGTGCGGACACCAGAGAATAGGAGAATCGATGTTAAATGTTGAATGTTGAATGTTAAATGATGAAGCATTGCTTTCTGCCTCTTGCCACTTGCCTCTTGTCTTCTTTGGATTGATTCTTACCGATGTTACCTGTTCTCCCGAAACATGCACTGCTTCGAAAGCCTTGCTGTTAAAGCCTTTTACGCCTTCTAATGATTTGATGAGTTGCGGTGGTAACACGAAGCGAAGATAAGAGTTAGAATAACAAAAGAATGGATGAAAGAATTTGTATATTTTAAAATAAAAATGAGTCAATTATGTTCGTAATAATTGACTCATTTTTATTGTTAAATCTATTTCCAACCGTTGAAGAGTGCGACGCAACAACAGTTTCAATGAAATACAATTGCCGGCTACATAAAAATTTTCATCATTTTATTTCAACACGGGCAAAATTATTTTTGATTGATCGTGATATACGCGAATGGTTGATTTAATAAAATCAGAATCCTTGCAATGATAAATATCTAAGAATTGTTGCGGATTTCTATCCACCAACGGAAACCATGTGCTTTGTATCTGCACCATGATGCGATGACCTTTTTGAAAGGTATGTGCCACATCGGGCAAAGTATATTTTACCTGCGTTGGTTTGTTGGGAATGAATGCTTCAGGTTTTTCGAAACTGTTTCTAAACTTGCCACGCATTACTTCGCCACGCACCAGCATTTGATAATCGTTCATCACATATTTATCATCGTTGCCGTATTTAAAATTATCAGGAAAAACATCGATCAACTTTACAATAAAATCTGCATCGGTTGTTGAAATGCTAACCATTAAATCTGCAACTAACGGTCCGGCTAATGTTACATCTTCGTTTAAAATTTCTGTTTGATAAGTTAACACATCTGTTCTGCGTGCAGCAAAACGTTGGTCATCATCCATGTATTCTCTTGTACGACCGGAATGCACAGGAGCCGTATAGGGAACGGGTTTCGAAGGATCGCTTATATATTCGGAAAAGCCTTTTTTATTTGAAGATTGAAATGATAATTTATTATTTGCTTCTAAATAAATATTGGTCGGCTTCATTTCGTTTGGCGGCCATTGTGCAAACTGATGCCATTTATTTTCGCCGCTGAAAAAAATATTTGCTTCTGCAATTTTATCAACCGAACCTTTTCCTTTTAAATAAAAATTAAAGAAAGGAACTTCAATATTTTGTGCATACCAATCGGCAGTATTACTTCCAAATTGAACATTGCCGAGATGTGTTCCATCGCCGCTTGCCCATTGACCATGATACCAAGGACCTAAAACTAATTTGTTATTATTTTTTGTTTTTGCCTCGATGGCTTTATATAAATTTTGCGCTCCAAAAGCATCTTCGGCATCAAACAATCCACCCACTTCCAAAGTATTTATTGACGGCGAAATATGTTGTACAAAATTTCTTGCGTTACGAGCTTTCCACCAAGCATCGTTGTTTGGATGTTTCATTAAATCGTTCCAAAATAAAATACTGTCGCCCATTAATTTTGAAAAATTTTGTAATGCACCTGTTCTTAAATAAAATTCATAATTATCATTTGTAGGAAGATCAAATCCTTTGGGGCCAATGGTTGTAGGCAACGGACGAGGTTTACCAAAACCACTATAAAAAGAAAATCCATCTATCAACATGAAAGCACCGTTGTGATGAAAGTCGTCGCCCTGAAACCAATCGGTAACGGGAGCTTGCGGACTAACTGCTTTTATTGCAGGATGATTACTTAATGCAGCTTCGGTTGCATAAAATCCCGGATAAGAAATTCCTGACACACCAACATTGCCATTATTATTTTCGATATTATTTATTAACCAATCAACGGTATCGTAAGTATCGCTTGCTTCATCAATATCATTATTTGTTTTTTTATTTTCGATGTAAGGACGAACATCAACAAATGTTCCTTCACTCATCCAACGACCCCGAACATCTTGTCGCACCAAAATATAACCTTCTTTCATGTAAGCTTTATTCAAATTAGAATAACCACGAGGAAAAGAACCTTCGCCATAAGGTGAACATGAATATGGTGTACGGTTTAATAAGAAGGGATGTTTTTCTGATCGATCGTTTGGAATATAAATAGCAGTGAATAATTTAACGCCGTCACGCATTTTAATGTACACTTCTTTTTTTGTGTAGTTAGCATGCGCCCAAACCGAATCTATATTTTGTGCGATGCTGATGAATGGAAGCAATAATAAAACAAATAATAATTTTTTCATGGTGTTTTAATTTTTGAGAAGATTGAAAGTAAGGAAGATTGTTGGAAAATAAAATAATAAAGTGAAGTCATGCACACAAAGTTGCATGGCGAAAATACTATGCAAGAAAAAGTTCAATATATTTTCAGGCGTTGAAGAGTGCGACGCAACCTAAGCCACATCGATGTTTCAGAAGCAGGTAACAAAAAATTAAATATTCTTAATCTCGGTAATTAATTTTTGCAATGCAGCTTTTGCATCGCCGAAAAGCATGGAAGTTTTTGGTTGATAGAAAAGATCGTTTTCAATTCCGGCATAACCCGGTTTCATGCTTCGTTTATTAACGATAACAGTTTTTGCTTGTTCAACTTCTAATATCGGCATACCATAAATTGGTGATGATGGATCATTTTTAGCAGCAGGATTTACTACATCATTCGCACCAAGAATTAAAACAACATCAGTTGATTTAAATTCATCATTGGCATATTCCATTTCCATTAATTTATCATAACTCACATCAGCTTCGGCTAATAAAACATTCATGTGGCCAGGCATACGACCAGCAACAGGATGAATGGCATATTTAACTTCCACTCCTTTTTCTTCCAATAATTTTTCTAATTCATGACAAGTATGTTGTGCCTGTGCAACAGCTAATCCATAACCGGGAACTATAAAAACTTTCTTTGCATAACTCATCAACATAGCCGCATCAGTAACAGAAATTTCTTTATAGCTGCCCGCTTGTTTTGCAGGGCCACCGGCCACTGCATTTGATGAACCAAAATTGCCAATCAATACATTCATTAAACTTCTGTTCATGGCTTTGCACATCAACATCGTTAATAAAGTTCCTGCAGCACCAACTAAAATACCACCAGTCAACATTACTTTATTGTTGTATAAAAATCCACCACATGCAGCAGCAACACCGGTAAAAGAATTTAATAATGAAATTACAACAGGCATATCAGCACCACCAATTGGCAAGACGAACATGATACCATACACCAATGCAGAAAGCATGGTAATTAAAAACCAAATATTAGTAACGGGCGTATTTGACCAATAAGTTAGTCCTGCAACAGTTGCTACAAAAGCTAACATCAATAAGTTAACAATATGCTGACCTTTAAAAGTAAAATCTTTGATACGACCATTTAATTTTCCCCAGGCGATCATACTTCCCGCAAAAGAAACACCACCAATAATTGCACCCGCACTGATAGTAATATAATGACCGATTGGAACAACAGCTGCAAAACTATTTTCATCTAATCTAAATTCGCGGTACACATGATCGAACTCAACTGCAGAAATTAATGCAGCACATGCACCACCCATTCCGTTAAATAAACTTACCATTTCAGGCATTGCTGTCATCTTCACTTTTTTTGCAGCCAATGTACCTACCACAGAACCAATAATTAATCCTGAGAATATCCAAACATAATTGTGTAATCCTTGTCCATCTTCAGTTTGATACAAAAAGATAGTAGCTAAAATAGCAATGGTCATACCACCTGCTGCAATTAAATTTCCTTTGCGTGCAGCAGCCGGATTGGATAACATTTTTAATCCGAGGATAAAAGTTACTGAACCAATGATGTAAGCAATTGTTAGTATATCGAGTTGCATAATTTCTTGTAATTAAGTAATTGAATGATTCTTTTATTTTTTCTTTTTAAACATTTCCAGCATTCTGTCGGTTACCACAAATCCACCTACAACATTTAATGTTCCTAACACAACTGCAAGAAACCCTAATACCAATGCTAAATAATTATCATCGCTGGCTTTGCCCATAACGATGATGGCACCAATAATTACCACACCATGAATGGCGTTTGCACCACTCATTAATGGCGTATGCAAAACACTTGGTACACGACCAATTACTTCGATACCGAGAAACACCATCAGTATCACGATGTAGATCATCTGCTGATTTTCGGTTATAAGTTTTAGAATATTTTCCATTGATATTTTTTATTTGAGATTTATAATTTTTAGTTCAGCATTTTAATTCAGTACAAGTGTGCGACGCAACTGCAGCCTCATTCTTATTCAACAACTTGCAACCAAAATATTTTATACTAATAAACTTTTCACTCTATCGCTCACTACTTCACCGTTATAAGTAATGCAACAGCCTTTTACAATATCATCTTCAAAATTTAAATTCAATGCACCCTCTTTGGTAATGATGAGTTGTAAAAAATTAATTACATTTTTGCCATACATTTTACTTGCATCAAAAGGCATTCCGCCCGGTAAATTACTGTTACCCAAAATGGTTACACCATTAGTTGTAACAATAGTTTCGTTATTTTTTGTAAGCGGTGTGTTGCCACCAGTTGCAGCAGCAAGATCAATAATTACACTTCCGTTTTTCAATGACGCGATCATTGCATCTGTTAATAATATCGGTGCTTTCTTTCCGGGAATTTGTGCAGTAGTAATAATGATATCTGCTTTGGCAACAGCTTCTGCAATGCGTGCCTGTTGTTTTTGTTTGTATTCTTCTGTTTGTTCAACTGCATAACCACCGGCTTTGCTGGCATCGGCTGCACCTTCTACTTCAACAAACTTTGCACCGAGGCTCATTACTTCTTCTTTTACAGCAGGGCGAGTATCAAAAACTTCTATAACAGCACCCAAACGTTTTGCAGTAGCAATGGCTTGCAATCCTGCAACACCGGCACCAAGAATTAAAACTTTTGCAGGAGGAATACTTCCGGCAGCCGTCATGAACATTGGAAAATATCTTGGAAATAAAGTTGATGCCAATAACACCGCACGATAACCGGCAATGTTAGCCTGACTGCTTAACACATCCATGCTTTGTGCACGAGTTGTACGAGGAATAGTGTCAAGACTAAACGAAGAAATATTTTTACTTGCCCACTCTTTCATCGTTGCAAAACTGAATAAAGGTTGAAACACGCCAATCAATACAGCATTGGTTTTCAGCGATGCAATTTCATTTGAGGGCAAAGTGTTGATCGAAAAAATTAAATCGCTTTGTTGCAAGATGTCTTGCCGATTTACAACTTTAATTCCTTTGGCAATATAGGCTTCATTCGATGCAAATGCAGAAATTCCTGCGCCATCTTCCACCCATACTTCTACATTTTTTTTTAGTAAAGTTTCGGCCTGTTCGGGCAATAATGAAACTCTGTTTTCTTCTTTCGGTTCTTTAAGAATTGATGCAATCATTCTATAAAATTATTGGTGGCGAAAATATTGCATTTAACTCAAGTAAAAATGACATTCATCATCCGGTTCTAAAAATGTGGAAGATTATGTTAGCAAACTATATTTTTTGTTGTCCAAACCTTCGGATAAGAGTCAAGCTGCTGTTGCGTCGCACTCTTGTACTGTATAACAAGATTCAGCTTTTAAAACCGCACAGAAAAATGCTGCTTAACTTTAAATTCATCTCGCAATAAAACAATACCTATAAAAAACAAATCGATCGTCATGGTTATCGATGAATGATTTTGTATTTGTTGCCAGGCGGCTTCCATTTCTTTGCTCCAATGAATATCATCTAAAATTATAATGGAATAATTATTTGACTTTGCAAGTATTTGTTCAAAATAATTGATTGTTGGTTGGTAACGATGATTGCCATCAATAAAAACAAAGTCAATCATCGATAAATTCGAAAGTATTGAAAATAAAGTATCATCAAAATTTCCTTCAATCATTTCAATATTATTCAGTTTTAATTTACTAAAATTTTCTTTGGCAATCTTCGCAACAGCAGATGCACCTTCCAAAGTAATAATATTTGCATCTGGTTTTGCCGATGCCAAATAAGAAGTGGTTATACCAAATGAAGTTCCCAATTCTACAATCGTTTTTGGTTGATAATGATCAACCATCCGAAATAATAATTGAGAATATTTTTTTGGCTTGAGTGATGATCTTGCAATGGATGCAACAGTTCGTTCTTTGTTTTTTATTACTCTTGATCCGGCACCAAAATCTACAACACTTAATTTATTTTGATTGAATAATAATGATTGTCTGATTCTTTCAATCGAATCATAAGCATAAAAATTTCTTTTATCATTCAGCACTTCTTCAATCAGCTCAAATACAAATGGGGAGTGCATTCCATGACCTTTACTATTTGATGCTTTCAAATAATAATTCAGATATTTTAAAACTAATTGTGTTTTGGAATACATTATCAATAAATTCTTTCAAACTATTTATGCTTCCATAATTGAAAGCTGAATGGATAAGCATGTTTGGCATCGGCAGGAAATTCTGTATCAGATTCCATTTGCCATTTATTCGCATTTATCTCAGGAAAAAAAGTATCGCCATCAATTTCAGCATGCACCCTGGTCAAATAAATTTTTTGAGCTTTTGCAATTGCTTCTTTATAAATTTCACCACCACCGGCAACAAATAATTCTTTATAAGCATGAGATTTTGCTAAGCTAATTGCTTCGTTCAAAGAATGTACAACTGTTACACCAACTGCATTCCAATCTTTTTGTCGTGTAATAATAATATTAAATCTTCCGGGTAAAGGTTTATTCCCTAGCGATTCAAAAGTTTTTCTGCCCATCGCAACAGCATTACCCCAAGTTGTGTTCTTAAAGAATTTAAGATCCTTTGGTAATTTCCAAAGCAACTGATTATTGTTGCCAATGGCATTGTTTGTAGAAGCTGCAACTATAAGTGAAATGAACATTTGAATTAAAAATTAAGAATTGAAAATTAAGAATTGAATGCGATGAATAATTATTAATTATTAATTATCAAATTGCCACCGGTGCTTTTATATGAGGATGAAATTGATAATTTTCTAATGTAAAATCTTCAAATTTAAAATCGTAAATATTTTTTACATCAGCATTTATTTTCATCGTTGGTAATGGATACAACTCCCGTGATAATTGAAGTTGGGCTTGCTCTATATGATTGTTGTATAAATGAACATCACCAAATGTGTGAACAAAATCGCCGTATTGCAAATCGCAAACTTGAGCAATCATCATCGTTAATAAACAATATGATGCTATATTAAAAGGAACACCTAAAAATACATCCGCACTACGTTGATATAATTGGCAACTTAATTTTCCATCAGCAACATAAAATTGAAATAAAGAATGACAAGGCATTAATGCCATCTTTGGTAATTCAGCAACATTCCATGCACTAATTATTAATCTTCTGCTATCAGGATTATTTTTTATTTGGTTTACAATATCCGTAACCTGATCAACTACAATTCCATTGGCACCTTCCCAACTACGCCATTGTTTGCCATACACAGGACCAAGTTCTCCATTTGCATCAGCCCACTCATTCCAAATATTCACACCATGTTCATTCAAATATTTAATATTAGTATCTCCATTTAAAAACCAAAGCAATTCGTAAATGATACTTTTAAGATGAAGTTTTTTAGTTGTTACCATCGGAAAACCTTTCTGCAGATCGAATCGCATTTGATAACCAAAACAACTGATAGTTCCTGTTCCGGTACGATCGGTTTTTGAAACGCCATTTTCTAAAATATGCCTAAGTAACTGATGATATTGTTGCATGTTGCAAAGTAAACAACATGCAAAGAAAATAGAAGAATTAAATTTTTGTTGGGGATTATCTGTTAATTAAAGTTTGTAAACTGAACATGATATAAGCCACAAAATGATGTAGTCGTATTCGTTACAGAAACCACAAAATATTTGTAGTTTAAAAATAAAGAAATTACTTTCACAATAAGAAGTTTCAAAGTATTCTTCTCAGAAGCATAATCCAATAATTTCTATTCTATGAAATCATCGATTCAAAAAAGAATCATTACAATCAGTACAATAACTGTTGTTGGACTTATTGGACTTATTACTTTTATTTCTCTTTATCAGCTAAGAAAAATTGATGCTATTTCTAAATCACTTGTTCAAAAAAGAAATATAATATTCAACATTCAAGAACTCACATCACGAACTAATCTTTATTCTGCTAAAGCAATCCAATTTTCAGCAAAAGAAAAAAACAAGGAACTGGAAAATGAGATATTGATTCAAAAAAATAAAATAACTGAATCTATTGCATCACTTCAAACCTTACATTTCGATGATGTTACTAAACAGATTTTATTAGACAGTTTTATTAACCAAATAAAAGCAAGCGCAATTTTTTCGGATAAGATAATTGAGCAAAAACGTAACAACATTCTAACAAAAGCAAATGAAGAATTTTATTCAAATAGCGGAAGAGCAAAAATAGATTCAGCAAGAAGTACTTATCACACTTTAAGAACTTATGAACAGCAAGACGAACAAGTGCTTGAAAGTAATAACAGCAAAGATATTCAAGTTTTAAAAACCATTTTTTATCTAAGCATCTGTGCAATTTTTCTTACACTAATTTTTGTTATTCGAAAAATTCAATTAGATCTTAATTATCAAAAAAAGGTGAATGAGCAGTTGCTTTATATGGCAACTTTAATTAACCAAACCGAGGATGGCATAGTCTCTTCAAAGAATGACATAATTGAAACTTGGAATAAAGGTGCTGAAAAAATTTATGGTTACACTGCCGAGGAAGCTATAGGCAAAAATGTTTATGCTATCGTAAAGACTAAATTGACTGAGGCGGAGATTTTGAATTTTTTAAGTGAAATGGAACAACATGGAAAATGGAATGGTGAAGCTGTGCATACACACAAGAATGGAAATAAAATAAATTTATTAATATCGATCACCAAAATTGAAGATAAAAATTCGCCTAATTTTTTTGTATCTATTACCAAAGATATTACACTGATGAAAAAAGCTGAAGATAATTCAGCTACTCTTTCCGAAATTTTGAATTCCACGAATAGTGCAATTTTTATCACCTCAAAAGATACAACGATTACTACATGGAATAAAGGTGCCGAAAAATTATATGGTTATTCTGCCAGCGAAGTAATTGGAAAAAGAAGTTTAGATGTATTAAAAGTCCAGAAACCACTAATTGATTTTGTTGATTTTGATTATTCGATTGATCAATTTATTAGAAACGAATCAATACATTTTAATAAACAGGGTGAACCTTTATTAGTGGATGTATCATTAAATTACAAAGCAGAAAATGATAATAACGGAAACTTTTTAATTATTATATCTGACATCACAGAAAAGAAAAAAGGCGAAGAACAAATTAAACATCTTGCATCCATCATTCAATCTTCAAATGATGCAATTTATACAACCAATAAAGAATTTATAATTACTAGCTGGAATAAGGGTGCAGAAAGAATGTATGGCTATACTGAAAAAGAAATGCTAGGGCAAAATGAATACAAAATTCTACCTGCATTTCATCCTGTTTTTTCAGACCAAAACATAAAATTATTTGAGGAAGTTGGCTATTTCAGAACTGAAAGTTCGCACAGAAAAAAAGACGGGCAAATAGTTATTGTAAGTATTTCAGTTACTTACCTAAAAGACGAAAATAATAGTACAACCGGATTTGTTATTGTTATAAATGATGTTACAGAGGTTAAAAAATTAGAAGGTCAGCTAACAAATTTCAATGAAAAATTAGAAGCTGAAGTAGCACAAAAGACAAAAGAATTAAATGACGTATTTGGCCGTGTTACTGATGGATTTATGGCGTTAAATAATGAAAGATGTTTCACTTATGTAAATAATAAAGCTGGAGAAATCCTTCAAAAAAATTGGAAAACATTAATTGGCAAAAACATTGAAAAAGAATTTGCAAATATTGATGAGAACTTTTTGAAAGCTTACGACAAAGTAATTAAAACGCAACAGCACATTTATTTTGAAGACTTCTTTGAAAGTTTTAATAGTTGGTTAGAGTTTAATTTTTATCCATCCTCAAATGGCGTATCAATATATTTTAAGGATATCACCAACCAAAAGAAAACACAAGAAGATCTAATTAAACTCAATTATCGTTTCAGAACACTTGCCTCTCATCTTCAGAATTCAAGAGAAGAAGAAAGAATAAATATTGCAAGAGAAATTCATGATGAACTTGGTCAAATGGCTACAGCTATTAAAATTGATGTAAGCTGGATGAAGAAAAAAATAACTGGAGAAAATGAAGATGTAAAAATAAAAATGGATGAGACTATAGCACAGTTATCTGAAATGGTAAATACAATTAGAAGAATTGCACAGGAACTAAGACCAAGTATTTTGGATAATCTGGGTTTGACAGCTGCAATAGAATGGTATTGCGGCGACTTTCAAAAGAGAACAAATATTCAGTGCAAATTTGACAATGAAGTAGGTGACCTTAATCTACCCGATAATATAAAAACAAATTTATTCAGAATTTGTCAGGAGTCTTTAACCAACATTATGCGCCATGCTAATGCCACACAAGCTGAATGCACAATTCAAAAACAAAAAAGGAAAATTATTTTAACGATAACTGATAATGGTAAAGGGTTCGACACCATGCAAAAAACAAAATCGTTGGGTTTATTGGGAATGCAGGAAAGGGCTTTTTTAATAAATGCTGAATTAAAAATTGAAAGTTCAAAGAATCATGGGACAACAATAAGAGTTGAAATAGAATCATAATTATTTTAAAATCTAAATATCCGACTATGAAAATTTTAATTGCAGACGACCATAGTGTTGTAAGAAAAGGTTTAAGATTAATCTTAGAAGAAGAATATCCTAATGCACAAATTGATGAAGTATCAGATTCTTTTGAGCTTTTGAAAAAAGTTGCAAAAGAAAACTATACGGTTATTGTTTCCGATATTACAATGCCCGGCAGATCTGGTGTTGAGATTATTAAAGAAGTAAAAGAATATGCACCTAAAACACCTTTGCTAGTTTTAAGTGTTCATGCTGCAGAAGAATATGCAGTTCGTGCCATCAAAGCCGGCGCAGCGGGTTATCTTACTAAAGACAGTGCCCCGGATGAGCTAATTAAAGCTGTTGAATATATATTGAAAGGCAAAAGATATATTACTTCTGAAATAGCTGAGCTCTTGGCCGATTCTTACGGCGATAATTTTGATAAGCCTGCTCATGAATCTTTGTCCAACAGAGAATTTGAAGTAATGAAATTTATTGCAGCTGGTAAAAGCATTTCTGAAATGGCAGAAACACTTTCATTAAGTGTAAACACTATCAGCACTTACAGAGCAAGGATATTAGATAAAATGCGTATTACCACAAATACTGAGTTAATTAAATATGCAATTGAGCATAAACTGGTGTAAAAAATCATTTCATTATCATCTTCATATTACTTGTAGTAAAAATACTACTCATTGTATTTTATTCATTACCCTTTATTAATTCCATTACTACTTTATTTTCACGCGATTCGCTATTGTGCCCTTTTTTTATTCTGTGCAATTTTACATTAGAAAAGAAAAATCAGAATAAGAAATAATAAAAGAAAAACAATAGAACCAAGATTTCCAGAATAGAAAAATAACAAGCTCTTATTAAAGTGAATACAGAGTTGAGAAATTAAAAATTACTCAGCTGCTAGTTTATTGCCCTGACTGAAATAAAAAATTGGTCAACAATAAACTTTTGCAAATACATATTATTTTATTTTTTAATACTTATAAATCCAAACCATGAAAAAGATATTACACATAGCATTACTGATGATGTTGGGTGTAACTTTTTTACATGCAAAACCAAATCCTATTTCAGGATCATTTGGTATAACCCTTTGTGGTGCTGAGTTTGGTCAAAATAATCTTCCCGGAATATTAAATACACATTACATCTACCCCACCGAAAGTGAAGTTGAATATTTTGCAAATAAGGGAGTTCAGATAATTCAACTACCAATCAGATGGGAAAGAATACAAAGAACATTAGGTGGTCCTTTGGATGCAAGAGAACTCACTTTAATTGAAAAATTTTTATCCGATTGTTCAGTAAGAAATATTCAAGTGACTTTAATTATGCAGAACTATGGACGATATAAAATAAACAATGTTGAATATATCATTGGTAGCCCTCAAGTTTCAAGAGCTAACTATAAAGATGTTTGGAAAAAATTAGCAACAGCTTTAAAAAACAGAAATAACATTTACGCTTTTAGTATCATGAGCGAACCCAATCACATGCTGAATTATTCTTGGTTCGAATCTGCACAACAAGCAATTAATGGTATCAGAGAAGTTGACCGAGCTCATACCATTTTAGTTGATGGCGATAACTACTCCGGACCTGAAACATGGGTTGAATACAATGATCAATTAAAGTATTTAGTTGATCCTGCCAACAACATGATGTTTAATGCCCATTGTTATTTTGATGAAGATCGTTCAGGCGAATACAAAAAATCTTATGCGGCAAGCGGTTCTAATGAAATGACAGGTGTTGAAAGAATCAAACATTTTGTAGAATGGCTTCATAAAAACAATAAGAAAGGATTTGTGGGAGAATTTGGAATTCCAAATAATGATAACAGATGGATGGTTGTTCTGGATAATTTCTTACAATATCTCACTGAAAATAATATTGGAGGCTGTTACTGGGCTGCCGGACGCTGGTGGAAAAACTATCCTTTATCTATCGAACCTATTGGAACTTCTGATAGGCCACAAATGAATTTGTATGCGAAATATTTAATCCCGGGAAATAAAAAATCTTTAAATGCATCTACTACAAAGAATGCCAATATAGACACAATGAGATTAATTGCAGCAAATAGATAGAATAGAAAACAGAAATAGTTTTATAAAGCAAGGGCAGTTTTTCTGTTAAAAATTTTAATCTAATTAAAGGTGTTGAGATATTCTCTAAAATATTAAAATACTATTTACTTAATTCTGTAGTGTTTTATTGACAAATATTGTAGCATTATTTAATTACTTCAAATCCAATAATTCAAAGATAATTTCTCAAATGATGAATTATCTAATATTTATAAAATCAAGCACACATTAAAAAACTGAATACAGGCTTGACTTACAGATTTGTAAAACTGAAATTCATTGAAACGAAATTCATTTTTACATCATAATTCTATTACATGATTTCAACACTTTTTTGATTGTTTGTGTTACAAAATCAGTAGTTAAAAAACTACAAAACAGAATAATATTCACTAGTCATTTTTCACACGATTCGCTATTTATCTCACCGGTTATGTGAAGCAGTTTTACAGTAGCAAAAGATTACAAATGTTGTAATACTTGAGTTGAAATGAAAAATCTGATTTTATGAAAACTGATCGAATATATATTGTACTTTTTACTTTGTTCATTTTCATTTCATGCTCAAAAAAAATGGATATCATTGCCAACGATCCATCCAATAACATATCTGTTACAACTGCCGAAAATTTAGGGACTGCTTTTAAAGGAACAAATGTATCATGGAAGAATAATCCAGCAAACAATACTACTGCAATTGTAAATTATCATCCCAACAGTAACAATGGTTACGAAGTTTTATTGGTTGATAATGGTCTATTAAATACCAACACTCCTATAAATGCATTTAGATTTATATCTGTAAACATAAATGATAAAAATTATAAAGTAGTTACAATAAAAACAGCATCCGGCTCAGAGATAATAAAATCAGTTGGACGAATTGTAAGATTTGTTTATGGTTCTAATAAAAAATTGTATGTGGCAACTGAAGGAAGTATAGATGGTGGTGGACATATCATTGAATACGATCCTAACACACAAACAGCTTTAGATCTCGGTAAACCATTTTATATTAATGGAAGTTACTTGGATATTTATTCATTAAGTGTAGGAACTGATGGTGCTTTGTACATCGGTTCATTTGGTGGTAGTGGAAATGTAATGACATCAAGATATAACTACAATGGAGTATTTGAAACTGACAATACTACTTTAGATAATGTTTCAAGATATGTTGATTATATAAGCGGAGATGAAACTTACACTTATGCTTCTTGCGGAGAAAATAATTGGATGCTTTATGCTATCAACAGATCAACAAAAGAAAAAAAAGTTATTCTTTCTAATTCAAGTTCACGTATTTCTATAAATACGTTTACCGATGCGCCATATGCAAGTCTTATCAATACAAACTATCAATTAAAAAATGGAACAGCTACTGCATTAGGGTTTCCATATGTACCTACTACAAACGAATTGGCATATTCTCCTTACTCAATAGAAACTGTTTCTTCTCTGAATATAAATTATAACATGTATCAAAAAACTTTGAGTTATACTTTAATCGGTAATGCAAACAATTCAATAACTATTTCCGATATTCAAGATGATACATATCCAACCGGTGAAAGTATTTGGTTTAATAATCAACTGTATTTATCAACAATCCTTCATCCATTAATTGGTATTTATAATGATAACACAAAAGATGTAACATTAGGAAATATAGGAATTGATGTTTATAGCTTAGCTGCAAATACTAATACAAATAAAATTGAAATTGGTGGCTATCCCAAAGGTGATTTGTTCGAATATAATGTTCAACAACCGTGGACACTGGATGGCGCTAATTTAGGCAATTACTCAACCAATTCTTTAAAAAATCAAACAAATCCAAAATTATTGGCAATGTTGCAAGATGCTGATGTAGCAGGTATTAATGGTACAATGTATGTCTCCAAAATCGCAGTTACAAAAAACAATTTGATTGTTGCAGCAGGTAATAATGATAGAATCACTACAAGCTCTGACAGAGTTTTAGCCATCAGTACTATTAATGGAAATAATTATTCGAATTTAATTTTGCCTGAATTCAGTCAATACCAATTCTCTTCAATGTGTCTTGCACCCGATAGTAATAATGTTATCATTTCAGCTGTTGCAAATAGCGGACAAGGCAAAATTTATAAATACAATCCTTCATCAAATAGTATAACTCAAAGTTTTACTTTTCCTGTGAATAATCCGGGACAAATTGTGGCATTCGATAATAGTACCATTGCAGGAGTTTATAACGAAGTTCTTTACTTGTTTGATTTGAATACAGGAACAATTGTTTGGACACAAACTTTATCTCCCGGACAAAGAATTTATGCGATTACTAAAGCACCAGACAATAGTATTTGTATTGCATTTATGTATTTACAAGCAACACATTTTAATATAATGAAATATAGATTCACAAAAAGCGGATCTGCTTATACCGCTACAAATGTTTCACTTGGCGAATTTTCAGATGTTGACAATTTCGAACCTTCAAAACCTCAATGGTTAACTTTTGGTAAGTCTTACACTCAAGCCAATGCCTACGATCTCTATGTAACCGGCTTGAAATCAATTTACAGATTTAAAAACTGTATTAATTAACATCAGAATTTACATGGTCTTAAAAGCCCCAAATTTTAAACCAAGAATCATATGACCAATTGGTTTGTTTGTTTTATATTTGAAAATAATAGAAACTTAACCCTTTAAAAACAGTTTAATAAATTAAGATTATGACAATTTTAATTGGCGATGATCATAGCGTGGTTAGGAGAGGTTTAAAGACTATATTATTAGATGCATACCCATTTGCTCAAATTGATGAAGCAAGTGATGGTACTGAATTATTAGAAAAAGCATTAAAACAAGATTGGAGTATTATTATTTCGGATATAACTATGCCGGGTTATACTGGTATTGAAGTATTAAAACTTTTAAAAGAAAAAAAACCTAAGCAGCCTGTTTTAATGTTAAGTGTTCACGCTCCCGAACAATATGCAATTAGAACTTTAAAAGCCGGAGCTTCTGGTTATCTAACAAAAGAAAGTGCACCCGATGAATTAGTAAAAGCTGTACAACATATATTAAGCGGAAGAAAATATATCACTCCTGAGGTTGCAGAATTGTTGGTCTTCATGAATTCGGATGATGATGCAAATAAAAAATTACATGAAAGCCTTTCTGATAGAGAGTTTGAAGTATTAAAATTAATTGCATCGGGTAAAACAGTTTCTCAAATTGCAGAAATATTAATCTTAAGTATTCATACAATTAGCACCTATCGTTCACGCATTTTAGAAAAAATGCACATGTCAACTAATGCTGAACTCACCAAATACGCTATCACAAATCAATTAGTTTAGAAAAATAGTGTAGTCGCAACGGTTACCTATAATTCATTGATAGGACTATATTCTACAATTTTTTTCATTTATACATTTGTTGTAGAAATTAATACAACACAAACGAGATTGTATATTTTAAATCCTATTTTCTGTAAAAAACTATAATCCCTCTATTGAAAAACCAATAAGTCCATTTTCCTAGATTCTGAAAAAATAAAAGGCTCCTAACCCGAGCCTTTTATTTTAAATGGAAATTTTCAAGATTATTATGCCGATTTTCTTCTCTTCAATTCTTTTCTTATCATACTTAATTCTCTTCCTGTTTGTCCGCTAACACTGCTGTTTTCCTGTGCACGGCGCATTAAATAAGGTATCACTTCTCTAATTGGACCAAATGGCAAATACTTGCTCACATTGCATCCTGCTTTTGCAAGATTAAATGTTATGTTATCGCTCATACCATATAATTGTGAGAAATGAATATTGGAATGATTAAATGGTAAGTTATTTTTTTCCATTAATTGCACAGCGTACAAATTACTTGCTTCATTATGTGATGCAACAACTACAGATATTTCATTAACATTATTGATACAATATGCAGATGCAGCATCAAAATCTTTATCCGTATTTTCTTTATCTGGCTGAATTGGTGATGGATAATCTCTTAGAAAAGCCCTTGTTCTTTCGCGTTCCATGTAAGCACCCCGAACCAATTTCATACCTAGGATAAAGCCTTTTTGTTTTGCTATGCGATGAGATATTTCTAAAAAGTGTAACCGATCATGTCGGTACAACTGAATGGTATTAAAAACAATTGCTTTCTCTTTATTAAATATTTCCATCATCTCCATGCAAAGTCTGTCGACTGGATCTTGTATCCAACTTTCTTCAGCATCAATCAAAACGCCAATATTATTTTCTTTAGCAACTGCACAAATACGATGCACTCTTTTTCTAATTCTGTTCCATTCATCAATTTCAACTTCATGATCATGAATGCCACTTCTTAAACGCGGTGCCTCATTTAATGTTTGTAATAAAGCAAATCTTGCAAGTGCAGTTAATTTTATACTGATGAAAGGAATATCTTTTTGCGATGCTGCATATTTAATAACATCAATAAAAACATCTGCAGAATTTTCAAAATTATCTTCGCCTTGTTTTCCTTCAACTCCATAATCTAAAATCACCTGAACACCATATTGTTTTAAATGTGATACAATTTCAGAAGTTTCAGCTAATGATTCTCCGCCAACAAATTGTTTAAAAATTGTTTTGCGTATTATTCCATGAACAGGTAATCCAGTTTTCATTAAAAAAGGAGTAAGCCTGGTGCCGATTGGAACAAACAATGGATAATCCATTGTATTGAATAAAAACTTTGATTGTTTTAATTCTTTGTCTGTTTTATAAGCAAAAGCATTTTCTGTATTTTCAAAAGAAATATTCATTATGCAAACATTGATATTGCGAATATCGGAAGCAGTATTCGAAGTAAAAAATAACAGTTATGCAGTAATGTGAATTTAATAATATTTTTTCCTTAAAAGCCGTGCAGCTTTTACAGATTAAGTATTGTCGTACTAACCTTTTATTATGTTTTGATTCAACAAATACAAAGTTTTCAATTTTATGGTGATATCATAAATCAAGAATAACATTATCACTTATTATTTACCTTTCCGCCAAGATAATTTGCTATGAAAATAATAAAGACCGAAATCTACAAATACCCTATTCCTATGGTGCCATTTACCATTGCAACCGGCACCATGCACTTCGCACAAAACATGTTCATCAGGGTTCATACTGATGAAGAAATAATTGGCGTTGGGGAATGTTCTGCTTTTCCAATGATCGCAGGTGAAACACAAAATACCTGTTACGAACTTGCAAAAGATTTTGCGCAATTATGGAAAGGAAAAGATTCATTAAATATTGAGGAACGTTTGAACGAATTGCATTTATCCATTGCAGGAAATTACACAGCCAAAAGTGCATTTGATATGGCTTTATACGATATCGCTGCAAAGCAAGCACAGCAACCTTTGTACAAGTTTTTAGGTGGCGAAAAAAGAGAATTGGAAAGTGATATAACTATTGGAATTGATACAGCCGAGAACATGGCAGCGGCAGCAAAAGAATTTGTTGAAAAGGGAGTGACAATGATCAAAGTGAAATTGGGAAAAAAAGTAGATGCTGATGTTGAAAGAATTAAACAAATCAGAAACGCAGTTGCCGAAAAAACTATTTTAAGAATTGATGCCAATCAAGGATGGGATTATGATGACGCTGTTTCTGCACTACAACAATTGGCAGTTTACAATATTCAATTTTGCGAGCAACCGATGCGAAAATATAATGATGAATTGTTGCCGCAATTGTGTAAACTCTCTCCTATTCCGGTGATGGCCGATGAAAGTGTTTTTACACATTTTGATGCTGAAAGAATTATTAGAAATAATGCAGCAACTTACATCAACATTAAGTTTGCGAAGAGTGGTGGCATTAATGAAGCAATAAAGATAAATGCAGTTGCCGAAAAAAATAACATGTCTTGTATGCTGGGAAGTATGCTTGAAAGCAGATTAGCATTAACTGCCAATGTTCATTTTGCAATGGCAAATAAGAATATTAAATTTTTTGATTTGGATACTTGTTTATTAGGTCAGCTTGCTGATCCTGTTATAAATGGAATGAGTTATGATGGCATGAAATTAATTTTACCTGACAGTATTGGAATTGGTGCTGATGTGGATGATGCTTATTTAAAAGATCTGGAACAAATAATAATTTAATTGTTGAATAAAGAACAAAGCGTACAAGTGTGCGACGCAACCGGTATAGAAAAAAGTTATATCGCCGGCTAACAAAAAATTATCTTCACAAAAATAATTAATTCATGGAAGGAAAAAAAGCAAGCGAAAGTTTTACAGTGATGAATGAAATTGTGTTGCCCAACGACACAAACACTTTTGGAAATTTAATGGGCGGACGATTAATGTATTGGATGGATATTGCTTCTGCCATGGCCGCAATGAAACATTGCAATACGCCGTGCATGACAGCAAGCGTTGATAATTTAAGTTTCAAGAATCCAATTAAATTAGGAAACATAGTCCATATTGAAGCAAAGATTGCAAGAGCATTTAATACATCGATGGAAGTACATGTGCAGGTATGGGGTGAAGATAGTTTGCATCAATATCAATACGAAAGCAATGAAGCATTTTTTACTTTTGTTGCATTAGATCCAAATGGAAAACCAAGATCTGTTCCACCAGTTATTCCGGAAAGTGATCATGAAAAAAGAATTCATGAAGGAGCATTAAGAAGAAGACAACTGCGTTTAATTCTTGCAGGAAAAATGAAGCCCGATGATGCTTCTGAATTGAAAGCTTTATTTGCAAAACAATAAAATATTTTATTTAATGCATTGCGTAGTGAAGAAATTTTAAGACTAAGTTTTAAACCTTTTAGCTCATTAAATAAAACATATTTACTGAAATGAACACAATAATTGCAAAGAACAAAGGACTTTTTATTTTGTCGGTGGTTGTATTGATTCCATTATTTGTTTGCGCACTAATTAATTATTCTATTGACCGAACTTTAAAATGGTCATTATTTCCTTCGGGAGCATTGATAATGGTTTGGACAACTATTGCACCATTGTTTGTGTTGAAGAAGAATAAAACATTGGGTTTATTTTTGGGATTAACCATTACATTAATCGCATACCTTTTTTTAATTCAATATTTAGTTGGTGATAAGGACTGGTTTATGCCTCTTGCATTACCAATAGCGATATTATCGTTATTTTCTTTTGGAATATCATTATATCTACTTACCAATAGAAATATAAATAAATTTTACGCAGTAGCTATTACAGTTTTCTTATTCGGAGTAATTGTGAATTATGGAGTAGAAAAAATAGTTGACAATTATTTGAAGGAAAAAAACACCGACAATAATTACAACATTTTAACAATAGCTATCTCAATAATTATTTCACTATTCTTATTTGTAATTGGAACGCTGAAAAAAAGCAACCCTAATAAATAATTGAGCATTTTATTTATCTAAAGCATTAATTAAATGATGTTTTCCTTTCATCATAAATTTTTTGCTTTGTTCTATTGAGTCCATCACCTGGTCTAATATTTCATCAATGCCTTGAGAGTAATCAATAATTAATGGTTCTTTAAAACGAATGCTTAATAACGAACCTCTCTTTTTAAATTTCAAGCCTTTCTTATTAAATGCACGCCAGAAGCCATTTATAACAACAGGTATTACAACAGGATGATTATTTTTTATGATGAATGCTGTGCCTCTTCTTCCAGGTGCAAAAGGTTTTGTTGTGCCTTGCGGAAAAGTAATAACCCAACTTTTATCCAATGCCTGATTGATTTTTCGGGTATCGGATGGATCTAATCCACGTTGCACTTCTTTGCCCTCAGCACGCCAGGTACGTTTAACAGTTAATGCGCCGGCTAATATAAATAGTCGACTTATCCAACTCCCTTTCATCGTTTCTTCGGCGGCAACAAAATATAAATTGGTGAAAGGATTGATTAAATAATAAGGAAGTCCTAACCTGTTTTCTTTTCTCCATTTTATTGCACAAAAAATATGAATGAAGGTAATTACGTCTGCAAAATAAGTTTGATGATTACTTACAAACAATACATTTTTTTTGGGTAGGTTTTTGAGATGTTCAGTTCCTTCAATCCTTATTTTATTTATCATTACCAGCCCCGGATAAGTTGCGAAGCCAACAACTCCATAAACAATGGAACGAATAATCTTGATGTGTTTTAGTCTTCCGGCTAAATTCATTTTAAGTTAGGTTTGAGCAGACAATGAATTGCAATATAAGGAATGTAATTAAATTAGTTCAATCTGCATTTCTTTGCGACGATGCAAATACATTTGCACTCGTTAAAATCATTTCATGAAACTGAATACTGTAATTTTTGACATTGACGGATTATTGATCGATAGCGAACCTTTGTGGTGTGAAGCTGCTGATGAAGTTTTTGTTGATTATAATATCAGATTAACCGAACAACAATATATTTCTACCACCGGATTAAGAACAAAAGAATTTTTACAATCATGGTTTCGGTTTTATAAAATTGATGAAGCTGAAGTTGCAAATGCAGAAAAAAAGATTGTTGAAATTGTTTTACACAAAATAAAAAAGAATCCAATCATCATGCCCGGTGTGCCGTATATTTTTGATTTCTTTTTTAAAAAAGGATTTAAAATAGGATTAGCAACTTCATCGCCGCAATCGTTAATTGATCTGGTTGTTGAATTACTTGAATTAAAAAGATTTGTACAAGCAACAGCATCAGCCGAAGATCTAGAATTTGGCAAACCCAATCCGCTGGTGTATTTGAATTGTGCCGAAAAATTAAACGCCTCTCCTTTCGAATGTATTTGTTTTGAAGATTCATTTAATGGAATGATTGCAGCAAAAGCTGCGAGAATGAAATGTGTTATTGTTCCGCATCATGCACAAATTAAAGAAGAACGCTGGGGTGCAGCAGATCTGAAATTATCTTCTCTGCAAAATTTTGGCGAACTACATTTTAATAATTTGATTTAAAAATTTATTTTTATTCCTCAACAAAAACTTGAACATGAAAAAACATTTTGTTCTATACCTTAATCCACCAAGACCTTCATTTGCACAGGATATGACTGATGAAGAACGCAGCGTAATGCAGCAACATGTTATGTACTGGGGCAATTTGATGAAAGAAGGTAATGTTATTGCATTTGGTCCAGTGCTGGATCCTTCAGGTGTTTATGGACTTGGTATCATTGAAGCCGAAAATGAAGATGCCGTAAAAAATTTTATTGCCAATGATCCAGCAACAAAAATTAATCGATACGAATATTATCCAATGATGGCTGTAACCAAATAAAATTAAAAAAGGAATCAAAAAATTTGATTCCTTTTTTAATGAAACATATTTTAACTCTTTTATTCACCAACTAAAAAAACAGCATTACTAAATAACATTTTACCATTCTCCCAAAACATCCTGAAAATAGGATTATCGGCAAAGAAGACAAACGATCCGCTGCCGTTTTCGGTTACGCCAAACAGCACACCATCTTTCAATTTATTTTTTACTTTAAATCCACTGAAACCCGTTACATAATTATCTTTTTTTAACACACCAACATTCCAACCATCTTTTAAAAATTCATAAATACCGGCATCTTGTTTTAACGTGTAATAATAATTTGGATAACCATATGCTAATGGATGCGTATTATCAATATCAACTTTATAAACTGCGCCGGGAATAAAATCGCTCAGAAAATCTTTTTCACGATCGGCAAATTTTTTTAACGCTGCATAATCATCTTTGTTTTCTTTATTTTCTTTTGCATCGCTTTTATCTTCTTTACTTTTTATTCCCCAATCGTTACCATTTGCAAAAGCAGTAACCGCACCTTGAAGCGCAATTATTTTTCCACCACTACTTTCAAACTCTTTTAACTTCTCAGCAATATTTTTATCATTTAATTTTTGATAATTACCATCAGGAAAAATTATAACAGAATAATTTTTAAGATTCGATCTTCCAATATCAGTTGCTAAAATTTGTGTGATTGGATAATCCAATGTTTGATCAAACAGATTCCATATTTCGCCTGCATCTCCTGCTGCCACTTGATCTCCGGTTACAACTGCAACTTTCGGCGCATGAATAATATGCACATCAGGACTACCGAAATCTGCACCTTTATCCATAAAACCTGTTGTTACTGCTTCAGCCTTAACATTAAATTTTTGTGCTGCCTCTTTTACTAATCCATTCCAATTATTAAAACCATTACTAGTTTTTAAAACGATCAAAGTACCTCGATCATAAGTTTTATTATTATAAGTAAATGGTTTATCGGCATAACGAACTTTCACATTATTCTTTAATAAATAAGCCAACACCTGCACACTGTTTAATGATGTGTATGGAATTAAATAACCGTAAGAAGAATTATCAATCACCATTTCTTTTTTTGTTGTTGATGCAGTTCCTTCTTTCTTTTCTTTCAATGCATAAGCTTCAACACCATAAGCATACGGAATACTCCATGCAGTAATATCATAAGTGGCACTATCGCTTAATTTACTTTTCTGTTCAAACAATACTTTAGCCATTGCACTTCGTGGTTGATACATCGAAACAGCAATGGCATTCTCGTCTAATTGCGCTTCTTCTTCTTTGTTGGTAAAATAACGATAGCCTTTTATTTTATCGCTTATATTGCTGTATTCAATTCCATTTCGTTCTAATAAATTTTTTATTGCTGCAATTTTATTTGCTTCTTTGCTTGTTACGATATATGTTTTGTATTCGGCATTTTTTGCATTGCGATTATCATCAAAAAATTTCTTGTATTCATCAATTAATTTTTGTGCATTCTTTGATGAAGTTTCGATAGTTGATAAACTTGTTGTGAAATGATGTGTTACACGATCAACAAAAGTCAAAGTATCGCCGCTATGTTGTTTAATACCTAATCCGGCACCAATACCACCTTGTTCGAAAGTCATACCAATCGCTCCGTTGTAGGTGGGATAAGTATCTCCGTAAGATGGATAAAACAAATCGAATCTTTCTTTTGTAAAAAATAACCAACCGTTTGCATCAAAATATTTAGCGTGATTTTTTCCGATCAACGTTTGAAAATCTCTTTGCCATTGTGTGATCACTTCATGAAAAGGTTCGGCAGCAGGAGCAAAATAATAAGGTGCATTATATCCCTGTTCGTGATAATCAACATGCACTTGCGGCATCCATTCGTTATATTTTATGATTCGTTGTTGTGTTTCGATTTGTGTTTGCCATGCCCAATCTCTGTTCAAATCAAAATTATAATGGTTGGTTCTTCCGCGTGGCCATGGTTCCTGATGTTCTCTTGCTTGCGGATCTATATCATAATTTTTTCCAACAGCACTATTATACCAATTTACATAACGATCTCTCCCATCAGGATTAATACAAGGATCAATAATTACGATGGTATTTTTTAACCATTCTTTTGTTTGTGCATTATTTCCATCAACTAATGCAAATAAAGTAAGCATCGCCGCTTCGCTTGATGCAGCTTCATTTCCGTGCACATTATAACTTAACCAAACTATTGCAGGTGTACCATCAGTAACAGCAGCCATCTTATCTTTCGATAATCCTGCAATGCGTAAATTATTTTTACGAATGGCATCTAAGTTTTTTAAATTTTCAGGCAGAGCAATGTATGCAAGCATCAATTCTCTTCCTTCATTTGTTTCGCCATACTTTTCTATTTTAACCATATCGGATTTGGCTTGTGCAACAGCTTTAAAGTATTCTACGATCTTATGATGCCGCGTAAATCTTGTTCCAATTTTATATCCCAAAAATTGTTCAGGATTTTGGACTGTTTGCGAAATACAATTCACAGAAATCAATAGTACCGATAGTAAAAAGAAAATTATTTTTTTCATACATTTTAAATGAGTGGTGAATGTAATGAAAGAAAAAAAGCAGCCCAAATTAATGATACTGCTCTTTTATATAAAAGGATGAGGGGACTTTTAATTTATTCCTCTGAACCAAGGCACATCTTCAAATCTGAATGGCCATGGAATACTTGCAAGGATTATTAATAAAGCAACAAAATATAAAGTTGATAACTTTTTATTTTTCTTTAATGCAGGAATATCTTTTTTAGCAACGCTTCTAGAAATGGTAATTAATATTGCAGCGATAATCATTCCGCTAATATGTTCTACAGCCCAGAAGCGCATAACTGCATCTTTCATTACTGCTGCTCCAAATTGTAAAAAATAGGTAAACCCTTTTGGTCCAAAAAAATATTGATATAATCCCAACAACAAAGTAAGATGTGTAACAATTAATAAGCGAAGGTTCCATTTTTTATCATAGTCAGTATAAGGCGCATCTGCTTCCACTAAACTTCTAAAGATATTTATCAGCAACAATAATAAAATAAGCCAACGCAATAAGCTGTGTAATCCTAATAGACCTTCGTACATAATTGTGTATGATTAATTGTTATTAAATCAAAAACCAAAATTGGGGGAGGTAGTCTTTAATAAGGATAGAGAAGATAAAATATAATACCTCCAAATTAGTTGTTTGAAAATTAATATCCCAATTTTTTTATACCTATTTTACCCAATCAGCAATAAATAAATTGATTCCGTGTTGACCACTATTATTTCTGTTGGATGAAAATATTATTTTTTTACCGTCAGGACTAAACATAGGAAAAGCATCGAAACCCTTATCACGACTGATCTTTTCTAATCCCTTTCCATTAATATCTGTTAAATACATATTGAAAGGGAACCCATATTTATATTCATGATTACTGCAAAAAATAATGTGTTTGCTATCCGGTGTAAAGTTGGGTGCCCAATTGGCTTGTTCTAAGAAAGTAATCTGGTGTTGATCGGTTCCATCAGCATTGGCAACAAAAACTTCCATGTGAGTTGGTGCCACTAAATTTTCTTTCAACAAAGATTTATATTCTTCAATTTCTTCTTTTGTTTTTGGACGACTTGCACGCCAAACAATTTTCTTTCCGTCCGGACTAAACCATGCGCCACCATCATAGCCCAATTCGTTGGTGATGCGTTTTACTTTATACGTTTTCATATCCATCACATACAAATCAAGATCACCATCACGAACAGAAGTGAAGATCATTTTCTTTCCATCTGGCGATAAAGTTCCTTCAGCATCGTAACCTTTTGTTGTAGTTAATTGCTTAATTATTTTTCCGCTGGTATCAGCTAAAAAAATATCATAACTATCATAAATCGGCCAAATGTATTTATTGCCATACTTAGAACGATCGGGCAATGGCGGACAAGTATCGCCGCCTAAATGTGTGCTGCCATAAATAAAATGTTTTCCATCGGGTAAAAAATAAGAACATGTTGTTCGTCCTTTACCCGAACTTACCATGTGATAATTAAAGGGTTCGCCAAATTTCTCTGGCACTTTACCCATAAATATCTGATCGCAATTAATTCCTTCTTTTGGGTTACTGCGCTGAAAGATGATATACTTTCCATCATAACTCCAATAAGCTTCTGCATTATCGCCACCAAAAGTTAATTGCTGAATATTTTTAAAATGCTTTTCGTTGGCATACTGAACGCTGTCACTTGGATTAGACTTTCCGATAAAACTGTTTCTGAATGAAGTAAGAAAAATCAATACAAAAAATGCAACAATCGTAAAAAGGTGTTTCTTCATAAATGTAAAATAAATGTCAAATTTAAACCTGCAAAAAATAGTATTTGTCAGAAAACGGTCATTCATCAAAATCGACGCTATTTTTGCCGAATGAAATACTGTTTTTCAATTACCATTTTGTTTCTGTTTTTTATAACAAGTTGCAAAAATGCAGATAATTCTAATTCGAACGATGAAAAAAGGATGAAAGAGAATACAGCCTTATTACAGCAATTGGAAAAACAAATTGCTGTAAACCGTGACAGCATTGGTTTACGCCTAAAATTGGTTGATGCTTTAGACAGTTTAAATAATTATAAAGAAGCCGCTGCTCAATTAGATTCACTGATAAATAAAGACAGCCTTAACTATGGTTTATGGTTTAGAAAAGGGAAATTACTAGAAACAGCAAAAGATACTTTTAATGCAGTTTTATCTTATACCAAAGCCATAAAAATTTATCCTTCACCCGATGGGCAATTACAATTAGCCAATTTATTAGCCGAATCGAAAAATGAAAATGCGTTGCTGCTTTGTCAGCGTGTGCAGGAACTTCGTTTAGGACGTGAATATTCAGCTCATTGTAATTTTATTGCTGCTGTTTATTTTTCGCGTGTTGGTAATAAACAAAAAGCATTGCAATTATTTGATGCCTGCATCAACGATAATTTTGGTTATATGGAAGCCTATCAGGAAAAAGGTTTTATTTTTTATGATGATAAAAAATTTGAAGAAGCTCTAAAAATATTTCAAATGGCAGCCAAGGTTAATAATACTTATGCCGATGCTTATTACTGGCAGGCAAAATGTTTTGAAGCAATGAATAAAAAACAAGATGCCATAAAAAATTATCAAGCATCATTAGTGTTGGATAAAGACCTGAAAGAAGCCAAAGAAGCTCTAAAACGATTACAATAATATTTTGTTTGCTCTCTAATCTTTAATTTTGCATTTATAATTTTAAATTTATCATTTATAATTTACATCATGCCCATCATAGCTCCATCATTATTAAGTGCAAATTTTTTAAACTTAGAAGCCGATTGCAAAATGCTGAACGAAAGCAAAGCCGATTGGTTTCATTTAGATGTGATGGATGGAAGATTTGTTCCTAACATTAGTTTTGGCTTACCTGTTATCGAACATATTCGTAAAGCCACAACAAAAACTTTAGATGTTCATTTAATGATAGAAGAGCCCGGAAAATTTGCCGAAGATTTTAAAAAAGCCGGTGCCGATATTTTAACCGTGCATCTCGAAGCTTGTCCACACCTGCATCGCAACATTCAACAAATAAAAAATTTGGGAATGAAAGTGGGCGTGGCAATCAATCCGCATACAACTGTTCAATTGCTTGGAGATATTTTACACGAAATAGATCTCGTTTGTTTAATGAGTGTGAATCCCGGTTTCGGCGGACAAAAATTTATCTCTCACACTGTTGGAAAAACACGTGCATTAAAACACATGATCAAAGAAAGAGGATTAAAAACTTTAATAGAAATTGATGGTGGTATTACTTTAGAAAATGCTCCTGCTATTTTACATACAGGTGCCAATGTTTTAGTTGCCGGAAATACTGTTTTTAAATCTGCCGATCCAAAAGAAACAATTGCAAAATTAAAAGCGTTGTAATTTTTTTGTTACGAGCTTTTGTTTTTTATGGCATCACCTGTTGCGTCGCACACTTGTACTTTACAATATACTTGAGCAACTCCCTTCAAATTAATTTCATTATTTCTTTACATCAGTCTTACATTAAGTTCATTTCGAACTTTGCTTTAATAGCTTTCCACATCTGTTGATAAGAAGTGTTAGGTATTATTGAATGATTAAAATTAAATTTGAATTGGAAGAGTTAGTTAGTACAAAAAATATATTCTCATCATTAAACGGGCAATCATTTGACAGACACTATCATTAACCTCGAATCCGTTAACCCGATAGAATTCTTCGGCGTAAACAACGGAAAGTTAGACCTGCTCAAAAAGAAATTTCCTTTATTAAAAATTCTCTCTCGTGGTACGCAAATAAAATTAAGCGGCGCACCCGAACAAATCGAAAATGCAAAAGAGAAGATTGACTTGATTGTTCAATATCTCGAACGCAACGGACATTTGAGTGAGAATTATTTTGAGCAAATTCTCGGCGGCGACGACGCTGAGACCATCGACAATTTTGTTGATAAAAATCCTAACGACATTTTAGTTTTTGGTCCAAACGGAAAAACAGTAAGAGCAAGAACAGCCAATCAGAAAAAAATGGTACAGGCTGCCGACCGCAACGACATTGTGTTTGCGATTGGTCCGGCAGGTACCGGTAAAACCTATACTGCTGTTGCTTTAGCCGTTCGCGCATTGAAAAATAAAATGGTTAAGAAAATTATTTTAACTCGTCCTGCTGTTGAAGCCGGCGAAAGTTTAGGTTTCTTACCGGGAGATCTGAAAGAAAAAATTGATCCGTATTTGCGTCCATTGTATGATGCGCTGGATGATATGATTCCTGCAGATAAATTAGGATATTATATGACCACACGCACCATCGAAATTGCACCATTGGCTTACATGCGTGGAAGAACTTTAGATAATGCATTCATCATTTTAGATGAAGCGCAAAACACAAACGATCTTCAATTAAAAATGTTTTTAACACGTATTGGTGCCAATGCAAAAGCAATCATAACAGGCGATCCAACACAAGTTGATCTGCCAAGAAATATGCGCAGCGGTTTAGATAAAGCCATTCGCATTTTGGATAATATTGATGGCATTGCACATATTGCATTGAATGAAGAAGATGTTGTGCGACATCGTTTGGTAAAATCAATTATCAGAGCGTACGAAAAAGATCATGAAATAGAAGAACAGAAACATGGTTCTAGATAAAAATTTATTTTATAAAAGAAAAGGCGGCGTTGTGCTGCCTTATTCTTTTATAGAAATTGAAAATCGAATTCATTGATTCAATCATCAAAAATAAAATGTTTAATTTTACTGACTACTGTAACTTATATAAATGAATACCATGAAAAAGATTATATTTTTTCTTTTTGTTGTTTGCACCGTTTTGGGGAAAGCTCAAACAATCGGTCAACAACCAGTTCAAAAGAATACTTATGATCCGAATGCATTAAAATATCAAGGTCCGGTTAGAAACGCTAAAAAGCCTGTGAAGAAACCTGTTGCAAAAACAACTAATTCAAAAACAACCACTGTTGCAAAAAAACCTGCTGGTGTATCTACTCAATCACCGGCTATTTATCCAACACAAAATCCATCAACAAAAAATATTGTTTACGAATTTATTGATACCACATTTCCAAACAGCGAGAATCGTTTTCCACTACAAGGAAATGCAGGTATTGGTACACATGCACCACAATCGGCTTTAGAAATTAAACGAAGTGCAGGCGACACCAGAAAGAAAAATGTTTTATTACAATTGAGTAATGTTTGGTCACCAAACGGGCAAAATGAACCAAGCATTATGTTCTCTAACGGCGATGTAAGTTCGATAGAGAATGTAAGCTACTGGACAATCGGGGCAAGGGTTTCGGGCGATAAGACATTAAACACGCCACAAACTTTTAAAGTTTCGCACAAGCCTATTGGAAGTAATGTAGAGAATGAATATTTTTCTATTGATTCGTACAACGGACGGGTAAAAATTGGCGATGTAAATTCTAATGTTGATGGTTATAAACTTTTTGTTGAAGAAGGAATATTAACTGAGAAAGTAAAAGTAGCTGTTAAAAATTCAGACGATTGGTTCGATAATCTTTTTAAGAAAGATTATAAATTAATGTCGCTTAAAAATTTGAATGAATACATTAATACATACCATCATTTACCTGATATGCCAACTACCGAAGAAGTAATGCAAAATGGAATTGATCTTGGAAAAATGAATGGATTATTATTAAAGAAAATAGAAGAGCTTACAAAATATGTGATCGATATAAAATCAGAATTAGATCAAACAAAGAAAGAATTGGAAGAAACAAAAAATTCGATCAAGAAGAAATAAAAAAATTGAAACAATAAAAAAGCCGCTTCAAAATTTGAAGCGGCTTTTTTATTAAATATATTTTATGCAAACTTTTTTGCATCTTCTAAAAACTTAGCCAACCCAATATCAGTTAACGGATGTTTTAATAGTCCAAGAATAGAATCTAGCGGACAAGTACAAACATCGGCACCTGCTTCGGCACACTTAACAATATGCAATGCAGTGCGAATAGATGCTGCAAGAATTTCTGTTTTAAATCCTTGTATCGCATAAATATTTGCGATCTGTGCAATTAATTCAACACCATCCCAACCACTGTCATCAATTCTTCCAATGAATGGCGAAACATAAGTAGCGCCTGCTTTTGCAGCTAAGATCGCTTGTCCTGCAGAGAAAATTAAAGTGCAATTTGTTTTAATTCCGTTATCGCTAAACCATTTAATTGCTTTAATACCATCTTTAATCATTGGCACTTTCACCACAATGTTTGGATGAATAGCAGCCATTTTTTTTCCTTCTTCAACCATACCTGCAAAATCAGTAGAAATAACTTCAGCGCTGATATCGCCATTAACCATTTCGCAAATAGTTTTATAATGTTGCATCACTGCATCATTTCCTTTTATGCCTTCTTTAGCCATTAAAGACGGGTTGGTTGTAACACCATCTAAAATTCCAAGTTCATTGGCTTCTTTAATTTGAGCAAGATTAGCTGTGTCGATAAAAAATTTCATGAGGTAAAATTTAATTTATAACTCAATTATAAAATTCCTTTTAAAGGATTAGAAGTAAAAAACCGGCAGGCTACTCACATCGCACCGCTACAACCGCCTATCCTTGCTGTATTCCTACCCTGGGGAGGTTCAGCAGGAGCTGGTCGTGTAAGACCTGCCGGCTGCAAATGTAAGGGATGAAATGAAATTTTGAATGATGAATTTTAAATGATAAATTATTGGTATAAATTAGTAGTATGAAAATTATTTTTCTCGTCATAATATTTAACTGCTTTTACTCATTGTGTTTTTCACAATTTAAAATGAATGATACCACTTTTTTAGTAAGAGAAGTTAAGGATAGTTTTGAAATGAAGAGAACTTTAGGTTACGGTTATAATTTCTATCATGCTATTTATTTTGAAAGAAATAAGAATGCAAAAGAATATGATTGGATTAAGGATTTTGGGTTTGAAGAATTATATGGAAAGAAGGAATACCAAAGGGATATTAATGAAACGAAAAAGATTTTGAAAACCAAACTCAAAAAAGTTCCCTTGAAAGGAATTATAACTAAATGGTGTGTGCTGAATTCTTACAAGGATTCATTTTATATGTATTCGCCTTCTGACTATTGCTATAATTATCAAATTGAAGTGACAGACTCAGTTGTGATTGATAAAGGTTGTGAAAGAACATTTGATTTTTTAGATACTATTATTAAAAAAAGCTCTATACTTTATCAGCTAAAATTTAAACCTGCCATTGGCCCTTCTAATCACAAGAAATATATAAGAACTGTCAACATTTATATCATTAATTCAAAAGAAGGGATTGCAGTGTTCGAAGATAATCGCTTCAATGAGAAACATTATAACCTCATGGTCAATGCAAATAACGTCAAACACTTTCCGTTAATTGTAAACTACTGCATAACTGATAAAACTGGTGAATTTGAGTTCGATAAAATTGATTTTCAAAAACTAATCAAACAAAGTACCGAACGTACAAGTGTGCGACGCAACTAAAGTTTAATTGAAATACAAAAGCCGGCTACAAAAAAATCATCTAACATTTTTCGAATTAATAATTTTTATTGCAACGAGTTCATCATGCCTTCCGCTTAACGAACGGTAATAAACAAGAATGATGTAATCGTTTTCTGTTTCCCAAGAATTGCCATCGGTTAAACTTGCATCGGGTTTTGCATTTGCATCTTTTGCATCTTTAGTAATGTATGTATAATTATAATAACCTTGTTTTAATAACAAAGTTTTTTCGTAAGCATTTTTAGTTTCTGAAAATTGCATTTTTGCGTCCTCACTAATATTATTTCCGGTTAATTCGCCACTGATATAAACATCTTTATTCTCGAAGGTTTGTTTGTTATTTGGAAAAAAGGTGAAATGAACATTTGCATAATCGCCCTGCCACCAAGGATTGATAAATTCGCTTGCACTTATTTCGTAAAAGCCATTCAGGTCACTCCAACGTACATAAGGCTGTTGCACACGAACCGCATCTGGCTTGAGATACAGGCTGAAAGGCTTTGTACTATTATCTATTTTTCCAACACGTTCGCTTTGAAAACGAAAGCTGCGAAGATCGACCCATCGATATTCTTTTCCTGCTGGAAACAAAACATCTTCTTCACCATTATATTCCAAAATATTATCTCGATTGAATGTTGGTTGCATGTTACTTAATGCATTATCCCAACGATAATTTTGAAGTACTGTAACTTTTAATTGTTGCTGCAGATCGAATAAATTTAACGCCGATGCATTTATAGTGAACTGAACTTTTTGATGCGAGATATATAACTGACTATTGAAAGTTTGCATCACCTGCGCATTAACTGCAATTTTATTTTCTAAAACATAAAAACGCTTGGTGAATGCCAATTTATTTTCATCGCCGTCTAAAAAAACTTTCAATAAATAATTACCACTTTTCGAAGGCATACAATTTTTATCGGGTAATAAAGCTTGATAATGAATATAATTTGTTGTTGAAACTGATGAAGCCCTGTATTCTGTTAATTGTTGATTTTGAAAACCGCGTATATAATCGAAACTGCTAAGATCAGCAGGACTCCAATCGGCATTGCACAATTCGAAACTGTAATAATAGCTTTTTGCATAAGCATCCAGATCATCGAAATGAAGTTCTAACAGATCGTTTGAATTTAATTTAATGACTGGCAAACTTTCCTGATTATTTTGAACAAATAATTTAACAGATTTAATGTTGGGCATATAAACAACATCAGGCAAACGCTGTGCTGATGCAGCTTTTGCAGTGATGAACAAAAAGAAAAGCATTCTTTTCATAGTACAATTATAGTAAACAATAACCAACCATTTACAATTTAGCCTTTAAGATTCATCATTCATTTTGCAATTGGTTTGTTGCATTGCTTTCTTGCATGTAGTTTTGACAACCACAAAATAAATTATCAATTTGAATTTTGCTTTCGATATCGCCAAACGCATCGCATTTAACAAACAAAAATCTTTCTCAAGATTTATTATTCGTTTGTCGACTGCAGCCACTGCTGTAAGTGTTATGGCGATGATCGTTACTTTATCTTTTGTAAACGGTTTTCAAAAAACTATTTCTCAAAAAGTATTTAGTTTCTGGGGGCATATTCGTGTGCAACATTTCGAAGCGGGCAAAGCATTGGTTGCTGAAGAATCAGCCATTGCAAAGAATGATACAGTAGAATTAATCATCAAAAATCAAAAAGGTGTTTTACGTGCCGAAGTGTTTGCGACAAAAAGTGCCGTGCTCGAAAAACAAAAAGAAATTGAAGGTGTTTTATTTAAGGGAATCGATAAAAGCTATGACAGCACTCAATTACATCAATTCCTAACACAAGGACGTTGGTTAAATTTTAATGATAGTTTATACAGCAAAGAAATTTTAGTGTCAGCTCCCATTGCCGGCGAATTGCAAATAAAAGTTAACGACACAGTCAATATTTATTTTATAGGTTCGAACGGAAATAACAGTCGCAGAAAATTATTGGTTGCCGGAATTTATAAAACAGGCATCGAAGAATACGATAAACTTTTTGCCATCGGCGATATTCGTTTAATTCAACGCATAAACGATTGGCAGCCCAATCAAATTGGTGGTTACGAAGTATTTTTGAGCGATTATAAACAAATGGATTCTATCAATAATCAACTTGCCGATAAACTACCCACTGTTTGGGCAGGAAAAACAATTCAGCAGGTATATCCAAATATTTTCGATTGGTTAAACATTCAGGATGTAAATAGAAATGTAATTTTTATTGTGATGGCAATCGTTGCCGTTATTAATTTAATTACCTGTTTATTAATTTTAGTTTTAGAACGCACCAGAATGATCGGCGTGTTTAAAGCAGTAGGTGCAACAAACAATACCATTCAAAAAATATTTTTATACCACGCATCATTCATCGCTGTAACCGGCATTGGCATTGGGTTTACAGCAGGCATAGGTTTATGTTTATTGCAACAATATTTTGGTTTTATAAAATTAGACGAAGCAAATTATTATGTTGCCGTTGCACCCATACAAATTATTTGGTGGCAAATAATTTTAGTGTGCATCATAACCACAGTGGTATGTTTCATTTCGCTCATCATCCCAACATTATTGGTGCGAAATATAAAACCGGTAAAAGCAATTGAGTTCAGATAATTTTTTTGTTGACGAGCTTTTTGTTTTTCATGGCATCGCCTGTTGCGTCGCACACTTCAACTTTCAGAATTAAAATCACAAATCTATTTTACACTAAATGCGATAAAATAATTCCCGCAGCTACCGCAGCATTTAAAGATTCTGCACCGCCTTTTTTTGGAATCGTAATTGGGTTGGTTATACACTCTAAAATATCATTTCTAATTCCTTTTCCTTCATTGCCAATTACCAATAAACCTTCTTTTGATTTTTGCAATTCATAAATATTTTTTCCTTTCATCATCGCACCAAATACAGTCACATCAACGGTTTCGAGAAAGTCTTTTAAGTTGCTGTAATAAACTTTTGTGCGCACAAAACTTCCCATAGTGCTTTGAATTACTTTGGGATTATATAATTCAACCGTATCATCACTGCAAATAATTTGTTCAATTCCAAACCAATCGGCAATGCGAATAATGGTTCCCATATTGCCGGGATCTTGTATTCCATCCAGCACAATGGTTAATTTATTTTTTAAAACAGGTTTGCCAAAATCATTTTTTTGTGCAGCAATAATTAATACCTGATTGGGTGTTTGCAAAGAAGTAATTCTACTCAAATCAATTTCATCGATTGTTTCAATTTCAATATTATTTATTGCATTTTTTTCAATCCATTCCGGCAATGCATAAATTTTTTTAATGCTGAAATCGCTATTCAATAATTCTTCTGCAATCTTTGGTCCTTCGGCAATAAACAATCCTTCTAACTGTCTTTGTTTTTTGTGGCATAAAGATTGAATATATTTGACCTCGTTACGACTTAACATTCTGTATGAATTTGATGAAAAAAGAAAATCTGTTTTTTACGTTAACAGCATCTGTTGTTATTTTATTATTTGCATCATGCGCTACCGTAAAAAATTATCCTCCTAACAAACCATTTATTTTCGATAATAAAGTTTTGCTCGATGGTAATATTTCCAAAGATGAGAAAAAACGTTTAACAAACGATCTGATGAATTATTGGGATGATAGTTTGAAGGCCCAGAAACTGCAAAAATTATTTTTCTTCAACACCATCAAAAACCCACCAGTATTCGATTCTGTCAATATTGGCCGAACAAAAAAATTCATGAATGCTTATCTTAATTCGCAGGGATATTATTATGCCGACTTTAAAGATTCCATTCCAAAATTTGATACGGTAAGAGATCAAATTCATGTTACCGTTGCGATGATCATTCATATCGGAAAAAATATTACCATCGATTCTGTTGCTTATAATCTGTCAGATTCCGCCATGCAAAAATTAGCCATAGAAAATTTTAATGGCACATTATTAAAAAAAGGAACACCTGTAAATAAACAAATCATCAGCGACGAAAAAGACAGAATAACCAGTATTTTCAGAAACAATGGTTATTTTAAATTCAGCAAAGATGATATTTATGCCGAAGCAGATACTACGGAAAATAAATTATTAACACTTACTGTTGATCCTTTAGAACAAATAAAATTATTGAACGAAGCTGCAAAAAGCAGAAAACAAAATCCTACATGGGATATCATCATCAAACAAAAACCAATTGATGATTCTTCGAAATTAGAGAAATATTATATCAACAAAGTATTCTATTATCCTGAAACAAAGTTGACAGATGTTCCCGATAGTTTGATGATCAATAATAATTTCAAAAGTCAAACAAGAAATGATTTGACAATGTTCTACGATAAAGGAAAATTTTTAATTAAACCTTTGCGTGAACATACTTATTTACGACGAAACAGTTTATACGACGAAACGCTGTATTATAAGACCATCAACACTTTGGGGCAAATTGGTGCATGGCAACAAGTTGATGCAAGAACAATTGTAACAGCAAAAGACTCTTTAGAACTTCATATATTTTTAGTACCGTCGCCCAAGCAAAATTATAGTGTAGATCTTGAAGGAAGTCGCAATACCGGCGATATCACAGCAGGAAATTTATTGGGTTTATCGGCAAGCATTAGTTATCGAAATCGCAATGTTTGGAAACAGGCCATTCAATCGGTAACAAGTTTAAGAGTGGGAACAGAATTTAGTCTTACGCCACCAAACGATTCATCTACATCATTATTACAAACATTACAGGTTAGTTTAAGTCATACATACAGTTTTCCTAAATTGATCATTCCTTTTAATAAATGGAATTATTTAAAGACATTAGAAAATAAAAGAACATTATTTTCAACAACAGGTTCTTATACCGATAGGAAAGATTACTATGTTTTAAAATCGTTTGTAACCAATTGGGGATACGAATGGCACAAAGGAAATAACACATGGTTATTTAAACCATTGAATATTGAATTGTATAAAGTAGATACTTTAACCGGATTAGATACTTTGTTTTTAAAGAATCCTTTTTTACGAAATTCTTTTCGCAATGGAAATGTTGTTGGCAGCAGTTTATCATTCAATAAAACTTTCAACAGTAATTCAAAAGAAAGTCATTTGTTTCGATTGGGTTTCGAAGAATCGGGAACAGTTCTTTCTGTGTTTAAAAGTTTAAACAATCAGATATTCAGTTTTACAAAATTAGAAGGCGAATATAAGTTCGTTCATAAATATCGTAAAAGCGAATTAGGCACAAGATTCTTTGTGGGTGCGGCTTTCCCTAAGGCCGGACAGGCCATGCCGATCTTTAAACAATATTTTCTCGGTGGTCCCAACAGCATGCGTGCATGGGGTTTGCGGCAATTAGGTTTAGGTTCTTCCATCATCAGCGATACATCTTCTTCTAGTTATACCGATCGTTTTGGAAATTTTGCATTAGAAGGAAATATCGAATATCGTTTTACAGTTTGGGATTTCAGTTCCGTAAAAATTGCAAGTGCATTTTATGCTGATATCGGCAATGTATGGTCGTTAAATAGTAATCCTTCCGATCCAAATTCTGTTTTTTCTCCGGCACGTTTAGGAAAAGATATTGCTATTGGAATAGGTTCTGGTTTGCGTTTAGATGCTAACTACTTTTTAATTCGTTTAGACTTTGCTTATAAAGTAAAAGATCCTGCACGACAAACCAATGATGGTTGGATGGATTTCAATAATATCAAATTAAAAGAATCAAGAAGCAATGGTGTTCAGGTAAATAATTTGGTATTTCAATTTGGTATTGGCTTGCCATTTTAGTTTTATGTTACCGGCTGCAAATCTTTGTGGAGCTTAGGTTGCGTCGCACTCTTGTACGTTCGGTTCTTTAATCAAATTAAGTTATTTCCTATCATTTCATTAGCTTACCTTTAAATATATTCGATTTTTTTTTGATAAAACAAGTGTCATGAAAAAAAATTTAATCCTTTTATTGATAAGTTTAATTTCCACAGCAATCATTGATGTTAGCTTTGCTTTCTCAAACCTATTGTTAAGTTCAGTTATTTCTTTATTGACTTTTAGTTTAGTAGGTTTTATTTTTAATGAAAGAATTAAAGAAAACTTTTTGATCAATTCGCTTCTTACATTTTCCTTCTTGATTGTTTTACTAACCCTTGCTTTTATTGTTAATCAAAAGGCAGGTATTCAATGGATAACAGTTTTTGTTTGTTCTATTTCAGCTTTTATATTCGGTCTTAAAATCAAAAGTTTGATTAGAAATAAAACCATTTAATTTTTTTTACAGCGATTGGTTTTAATGCAAAAAATCAAAATAAAAAATTGTTGCCATAAAAATAAACAGTACAAATGTGCGACGTAACTAAAGCTAGGCAAGGTTTTGCAGCTTGTAACAAAAAATTACTCCACTTCTAATTTTTCTTTCGTCAGCATTTTTGGAAAAATAATATGCGGTTCTGTTTGATACCAAAAAACAGTTGATGCAATATCATCCTGCAAAGGAAGATAACGGCCATTATCTCTCCAGCCCAATGCCTGAATAGTAACTTTTAAATTCTTTTCGAATCTGATAGGATCGGTAATATGCCAACGATATAAACCAAAACGCTGTTGCGAATTATAATGACCATCGCCCTTTATCACTTGATGCAAACCGGCATAAGCAGTTGAAAATTCTGTGTAATTAGTTTCGGTAACACCGGCAGCATTTTTTTTCTTTGTATCAAAATCATAAGAGCCGCAAAAATAATCTTCGGTACCTGTTCCGCAAATGGTTGGATATTCTGTATCGCCATCCATAAAAAATTTTATTTCGCCTTCACCCCACCAACCATTGTTGTGAACGCCCCATGCAATATAAGTTCCAACATATTGTCCTTTGCCTTTAATGCTATCTACCAAAATGTAATTTGTTTTATAAGGCAACGGATTTACTCTTCTGAATTGTGAATGAAAATAAGCAGCGTCATTTGGAATATCAGTTAATGTATAATCGATTTGATAAAACAAAGTCATATCATTCTCATCAATATTTTCTAAAGTTATTTTACACTTTTTTCTGAAAGGCATTGGCCAATAGCAATTAAATGCACTGCCGGGGTTTACACAAACGGCTAAAGAATTTAATTGCGAAAATTGCCCCCAACCCATTCCAAAAAAATCTCCAACAGGAACTTCAACTGATGGTGTTGTTTCATCATCCCAATAAAAACGAAGAATAGAATAACGCCAATTACCTGTTGGTGTCATCCAAATATGATTAATACATCCTGCACTATCAATCTCTGCAACAGTAAATATTGTTTTTGCTTTTATAACAACACATGGATTTATTTTCCATCCTTGTCCCAGATCTTTTGCAGCACCGGCGCCGGTTCCCTTGATGGCCATGCCGCCTTTTCCTTTTTCGCCGTTAAAATTTTCGGGACTGATGGAACGACTTTTTGCGTTCGACAATTTGTATAAATTACCCAAACTATTATCTATTCCATTAAAATTTTGAGCAGAAATTATACTGCAGAAGAATACGAACTGAATACTAAAAAAAATATTGCGTTTCATATGGCTGATTAAGAGTAAGAAATAATGCACATAAAAATAGTCAAAGCAAATAATCTATTATAACAAAACAGCCGCAAACAAAAAATATTTTATTTTGTTGTCCTTTCTTAACTTGACCATCTTAAACCTAATTATGCTAAAGAAACTTTTTATTTTATTAAGTGTTGCATTTTTTGTTTTAGCTGCAATAGTTTTTATCAATACTTTTAAAACAAAAGCATGGCCATCTCATAAAGCAATGGCGATGGAAGGACTGCCCGATTCGGCAATTGCACACATGAGCCAGGCCATTCAAATTGCAACTATTTCTCCCGAAGACACCACACATATCGACAGTTTTCATTTTAATCAGTTTAGAACATTTTTAGAAAAATCATATCCATTAGTTCATCAACATTTAACAAGAACATTAATTAAAAATTACAGTTACATTTTTGAATGGAAAGGAACTGATTCAAGTTTGTTGCCTTTTATTTTAATGGGACATTATGATGTAGTGCCAGTTGAACCATCAGCAGTTAAACTTTGGACTGTACAACCTTTTAGTGGTGAAGTGAAAAATAATATTATTTGGGGACGAGGTTCGGTTGATGATAAATCCAACGTTATTTCAATTCTGGAAGCCGCAGAAGGATTGCTACGAAAAGGTTTCACGCCAAAGCGAACAATTCTACTTTGCTTTGGTCATAACGAAGAATCAACAGGTACTGGTGCTATTGCCATTGTAAAATACTTGAAAGAAAAAAATATTAAAGCCGATTTGGTTTTAGATGAAGGTGGCGAAATAACAACCGATAAAATTAAAGGTGTTAAACGTCCGGTGGCAATGATTGGTGTTGCCGAAAAAGGTTATGTAACTTTTGAATTATCGGTAGAAAAAACCGGCGGACATTCATCAAAGCCCGATAAAGAAACATCCATCGATATTTTAGCGAAAGCATTATATCATTTAAGAAATAAAAAAACACCATCATCATTACAAGAACCGGTAAAAGAATTTTTGCATAGAGCAAGTGGTTCATCGGCCGATTTTGTAAATAAATTAGCAATGAGTAATCTTTGGTTGTTTGAAGGAACAGTTAAGAAAATTTTATCGTACACACCCGAAGGCGATGCCATGCAACGTACAACCATTGTTCCAACAATTTTGGAAAGCGGTGTTAGAGAAAATGTTATTCCAACAAATGCAAAAGCAATTGTAAATAGTCGTATCAACATTAATGAATCAACAAAACAAGTACAGAAATTTATTGTGAATGCCATTGATGATGACAGAGTGAAAATAAAAATAGTCGGCGATTTTAATACCGAACCATCGGCTGTAACACCTATCAATTCTCCTGCATTTAAAATGATGGAAGAAACAATTTATAAAACTGTTGATGATGCCATACCAGCACCATTTATTATGTTAGGTGCAACCGATTCGAGAGTGTACCGCGAAATAAGTAATGGCGTTGTAAATTTTTCGCCGTTGGTTGACAGCAAAGGGTTTCACGGCATTGATGAAAGATTACCTATTGCAGATTTTCAACGATTTTTTAATTTTATAACTATCATTATTAAAGAGAGCGATAAGAAATTATGATACCGGCGATAGTATTTCATAGCACAAACAGGCAACATCCATTTCTCTTCTCTTTTAGGAGAAGATGCCTGAAAGGCAGATGAGGCTTGCGTCGCACTCTTGTACTGCATAACAATGTTGAAAAATTTTTCCTTACAAATGTGTGCTTAGTAATGAACAAAGCGTACAAGAGTGCGACGCAACAGGCGATGCCACAAGTTTTGCAGCTCGTTAACAAAAAACAATTAACCTTTCTTTACATAACAACGTGCATAGCAATTGCGTTCTTTACATAATTTTCAACATCAAAGCATTACACAAACAGTTTAGTTAAGTTTGTATGAACAGTCACGCAATCATGTACGCACATTTCGAAAGAGAAAAAAATTTAAAGGCATTGGCATATACCATTGTGATATGCGGGGCTTTGTTTTTTTTATTTTTCTTTTTGCAATGGACATTGCCGCAAATTCCACCACCGGTGGTTGATGATGGCATTGAAGTAAATCTCGGCAACAGCGAAACAGGTTTGGGCGATATTGCTCCGCAATTACCCGGCACACCTTCGAACGCTGCTGAAACAAATGTTACACCACCACCTACTTCTGCCGCAGTTGTTCCAAAACAAAATATTAATGCGCAAGAAAACGGCGATGAAGAAATTAATAATTCAACAAAAATTATTAAGCCTGTTATAAAATCAAAACCAATTAATGATAATCTTGTTATAAAAAAACATACTGAAAATACTGTTGCAGCACCTGCTCCCAAACCCGCTGTGGCAAAGGCTTTGTACAAAGGTGGTGTAACAAACGGTAACGGCGGTAACAATGCTGATAGTTATAACGGAATAAAAAATCAGGGCATTGCAGGTGGCAAAGGCGATCAGGGAAATCCAAATGGAAATCCTAACAGCGATAGTTATACAGGCAATGGAGGAACAGGAAAAAGTGGCGTAACAATTAGAAGCGGATTGGATGGAAGAAGGTTTACACAATATCCAAGTTTCAAAGATGAGTTTAATGAAAATGCAAAAGTTGCTGTTGATATAACTGTTAATGCATCGGGTTATGTAACTGCAACTTCAATTAATCCAAGAGGCACAACAACTACTAATCCAACCATTCGCTCCATTGCATTACAAAAAGCGAAACTGTTGAAATTAAATGCAGGAAATACCGACGAACAAAACGGAACAATTGTTTTTAATTTTAAAGTAACGAACTAATTTTTCTGTTCTATTTTTATTAAATGAATTATCAGGAGACTTTAGATTATCTCTATCATACTTTGCCAATGTTTAGTCGCATTGGTGATGCTGCTATAAAAAAAGATATTACAAATACTATTCGTTTATGCGAAGCATTGGGCAATCCTCAAAATAAATTCAAGTCCATTCATATTGCAGGCACTAACGGCAAAGGCAGCACCAGTCACATGTTAGCGGCAATTCTACAAACAGCAGGATACAAAACAGGTTTATATACTTCACCACATTTAAAAGATTTCAGAGAAAGAATTAAAGTGGATGGAATGATGTGTGAAGAACAGTTTGTTGTTGATTTCACAAAACGAATTCGACCCTTGATCGATGAAATTGAGCCATCGTTTTTCGAGATCACAGTTGCGATGGCATTCGAATATTTTGTTCATCACAAAGTTGATATTGCTGTGATTGAAGTTGGATTAGGCGGAAGATTAGACAGTACCAATATCATCACACCCGAATTATCTGTTATCACAAATATTGGTTGGGATCACATGAATATGTTGGGTGATAGTTTAGAAAAAATTGCTTTTGAAAAAGCCGGTATCATCAAACAAAATATTCCTGTGGTAATTGGTGAAAGCATTGATGAATCAAGACCGGTATTTGAACAAAAAGCAAAAGAACTTTCTGCAGCAATTATTTTTGCTCAAGAAAAAAATTATGTTGCAGATTGGAAATACGAACATCATCAATTAATGGTTGAAGTATCAGAAATTTCAAACTATGAAAGAACAACTTACCACTTGGATTTGCCGGGAATTTATCAAACAAAAAATTTATTGACTGTTCTGGAAGCCGCACACCTGCTGCATTTGAAAGGATGGAACAC
>CAIQDX010000144.1 GCA_903870685.1 uncultured Chitinophagaceae bacterium
AGCTTATCTCGGAAACTTCACGCCATTCATTGATTCTCTTTCTGAAAAAAGTTTGTATTGGGAGAATTTTTTAAGTGAAGGCGGAAGAACATTTGCCGTATTACCATCATTTATCGGATCGCTTCCATTTGCAAAAAATGGATTTAACGATCTGGGTAATAACATGCCAGAACATTTGTCGTTATTGAGTTTGCTTCAATACAACGGTTACAATACCTCGTTTTATTATGGTGGTCATCCTGAGTTTGACGATATGAATATTTATATGGAAAAAAATAATGTGAACAGCATCAATTGTAAATCCCAGATAAATTGATCCCTCTTCGCCAGAGTAATGTAGTCCCCCTAAAAAAGCAATTAAAAAATCGATCATTCGGGACCTTAAAAAATGTAAAGAACTAGTTGTGTTTGTTAATCAAACTTAGGAAAGTTTTTTAGTCTACTATGATTAAATAATTTTTTCTATTTCTTCTAATGGGTTTTCTCTTTTTAATTTTCTTAATGATTCACCTTTGAGTTCGATGCGAACAGATTGATGTACTAATCTATCGAGTATGGCATCAGCAACGGTTTGTTCTCCAATAACATCATACCAGTTTTTTACAGGGACTTGTGAAGCGATAATGGTAGAGTGTTTGCCATGCCTGTCTTCAACTATATCCATTAGCAATGCTCTGCTACCCGCATCAAAAGCTTGTATGCCAAAGTCATCAAGTATCAACAGATCTTGCTTTTCTATTCTGCTTAATTCTTTTAGATGTGAGCCATCGGCCTTTGCCATTTTTAAGATGGACATTAATTTAGCGGTGTTGGCATAGTACACTTTAAAACCTAATAAGCAAGCCTGGTGACCAACAGCAGATGTTATATAACTCTTACCGGTTCCGGTGCTACCAGTAATAAAAACATCTTGTCCCTTTTTAATAAAATCACAAGTAAACAATCTGTCGATCTGATTCTTATCGAGTTCTCTTTTGGGATTATAATCGATGCCTTCAACATTTGCGATGTAACGGAACTTAGCAGTTTTGATGTTGCGTTGCAGAGAACGATGCTTGCGGTCATCCCATTCGTTTTGTACTAAGTAATGAGCCATTTCATCGTTGGTAAAACTAACCGGTGGTGGTAGTTCAACAAATGTTTTAAAAGCGGTCTGCATTCCATATAGGCGCATGTCACCCATTTTCTTTGCTGTTTCTTTGTTCATGTTTTTTGTTTAAATGATTAATTATTTATTCGTAATAATTTTGTCCACGTATGTTTTCATGTGATGGCATTTCGGAGTTAGGTATTTCATCTTCAAAAGGGATAGCATCAGCTTTTGAACGTAGTATCTGATCGATGATACCATAGTTATAAATACCAAAACTATCCGCTCTTTTACAAGCGTTGCTCAATCTTATATTGCCTACTCTCTTGGCAAAACTTAAAACACCGGAACATGATTTATAACTTTGTTCAGGGTATAATTCTCGGGCTAATATTTTAGCGATGTATTGCGCAACCGATTCACTGATGGAGCTGGCAGTGTCCATAAATTTTTTAGGATTCCACTCTGCTAAATATTTATGTTGTGTAGCAAGATGATCTTGTGTGGTGATATATTTTAACTCTTTTCCAAAATATCTTTGATGAACAGCAACTACTTCATTAGCATCATACACTTCGATTTTGATGCTGGTATATTTTATTTTTAATCGCTTGCCAATTAACTTGAAGGGCACACTGTAATAGCGTTTATCTGCACTTAATAATACATGTCCGTATTTGTTTACAGTAGATAGTTGAACGGTCATCAGTTCGAACAAATAAGGATTGAGTGGTTGCAATAAATGTTTTTCCAATTCTAAAAAATGTTGCATCCTGCTATACGTTTCACCTGTAAGGATTGAGTCATTATGCGTTTCTAAATGAACAAGAATGTCTTTATTCATATCATCCAATTGATGATATATTTTTTGATCGATTTTAGAAAAAATAGTAGTGTAAATAATTTTTACAGCTCCTTCTACCAACGCTTTGTCTTTGGGTTTATACGTTCGCGTAGGAAAGCCAAACGTATGATAATGCTCTGCAAAGGCAGCAAAGTTTTCATTGAGTTGTGCTTCGTATTTGCTGGCTTTAGTAACCGCTGATTTTAAATTATCCGGTACAATAGCTAATGGTACGCCGCCAAAAAAATGAAGTGCTTTTTCACAACCTAAAATAAAATCTTCTTTGCATTGCGAGTGAACCGCCATTACAAAAGTGAGCTGACTGCATCCAAGTATGGCAACAAAAACTTCAAC
>CAIQDX010000145.1 GCA_903870685.1 uncultured Chitinophagaceae bacterium
AAGAAAATTTAGACTTTCCTTCTGTTGAAGATGGTATAAGAGGAATGGCATTTATTGATAACGTTGTTGCATCATCGAATTCTGAAAAGAAGTGGACTAAATTTGAAGTATAAAATATTCAATTCTAAATATTAATGACAACAATTAAAGGTCCTGCTATTTTTTTAGCACAATTTATTAGTGATAAAGAGCCATTCAATAGTTTGGACAACATTTGCAAATGGGCTGCAGCATTGGGTTACAAAGCCATTCAAATTCCTACACTAGATTCAAGATTTATTGATTTACAAAAAGCTGCCGAAAGTAAAACCTATGCAGATGAGCTAAATGGAAAAATAAAAAGTTATGGATTAGAAATTTCGGAACTGTCAACACATTTGCAAGGACAATTAATTGCAGTTCATCCTGCATACGATGATTTGTTTGATGCGTTTGCACCTGATGCAGTTAAAAAAAATTCAAAGGCACGACAAGAATGGGCAGTTCAACAATTAAAATATGCTGCTAAAGCCTCACAAAATTTAGGTTTAGATGCACATGCAACATTTAGTGGTTCGTTGTTATGGCATACATTTCATCCATGGCCGCAACGCCCGGAAGGCTTGGTAGAACAGGGTTTCACAGAATTAGGAAAACGCTGGTTGCCCATCTTAAATTATTTTGATGAGTGTGGTATTGATGTTTGTTATGAAATTCATCCTGGAGAAGATTTGTTCGATGGCATTACTTACGAAATGTTTTTAGAAAAAGTAAATAATCATAACCGAGCATGTTTATTATACGATCCATCTCATTTTGTTTTACAACAATTAGATTATTTACAATACATAGATTTTTATCATGAACGCATTAAAGCATTTCATGTAAAAGATGCAGAGTTTAATTCAACCGGAAAACAAGGAACATTTGGAGGTTATCAAAGTTGGCTAAATCGTGCAGGACGTTATCGTTCACCGGGCGATGGTCAGGTTGATTTCAAAAAAATATTCAGCAAATTAGCGCAATACGATTATAAAGGCTGGGCAGTATTGGAATGGGAATGTTGTATAAAAAATCAAGAAGATGGCGCAAGAGAAGGTGTTGCATTTATTAAAGACCATATCATTAAAGTAACAGAAAAAGCTTTTGATGATTTTGCTGCAACAGGTGCAGATAAGAATATTAATAATCGCATTTTGGGAATTGATTAATATTTTTATTTTTTAATTATCGTTTTTGTAACCTATGTTATAATTATATAAATCATTCAATACACAAATCAAAAAAAGAAAACAAATGAAAAAGTATTTGGTAGCTATGACAGCAATTTTATTGATGACAGCTTGCGGAAACAATGAAAACAAAACTGCGCCGGGCACAGAGAAAACTGTGGACAACAGTTCTAATCCTGATTATCAAAAAGGATTAGCATTGATTGCAAAAAATGATTGTTTAGGTTGCCATAAAGTTTCTGAAAAATTAGTTGGCCCTGCTTATAAAGATGTTGCTAATAAATATACCACTGCTGATTTAAGTATGTTGGCAGATAAAGTTTTGAAAGGTGGTTCTGGCGTTTGGGGTCAAATTCCTATGGCGGCTCACACAAATTTATCAAAAGAAGATGCCGAACAAATAGTAAAATATATTTTGTTACTTAAAAAATAATTATCATGAGAACTTTCGCATTGCTTGCAATTTTATCTACTTCATTTTTGTTTTGTAATGCACAAACAAAAAAGGATAACGGCTGGATATCACTATTTGATGGCGTTTCAACAAAAGGCTGGCATAGCTATGGCAAAGCCGCTGCAGGTAGTGCATGGAAAGCAGATAACGGAGCAATACATTTGGATGCATCTGAAAAAGGCGATTGGCAAAGTGCAAAAGGAGGTGATATTGTAACTAATGAAGAGTTCGAAAATTTTCATTTAAAATTAGAATGGAAAATTTCTAAAGATGGTAACAGTGGTATTATTTTTTTAGTGCATGAAGACACTGCAAAATATAATTACACATTTAAAACCGGACCCGAAATGCAGGTGTTGGATAATGCCGGAAACGAAGATGGAAAAATTTATAAACACCATGCCGGTGATTTATATGATTTGATTGCATGTTATAAAGAAACAGTAAAACCTGTTGGCGAATGGAACCTTGCTGAAGTTATTGTGAATAAAGGAAAATTAGAATTACGTTTAAACGGAACAACTGTTGTTAAAACAAGTTTGTGGGATGATAGCTGGAAGAAATTAATTGAAGGAAGTAAATTTAAAACCATGCCCGGTTTTGGAACTTTCAAGAAAGGAAAAATTGCTTTGCAGGATCATGGTTATGATGTTTGGTATCGAAATATCGAAATCAAAAAATTATAAAGAAATTATTTCGAAGGAAAAGCCATTTGATTTTTTCAAGTGGCTTTTTTATTTGCAACAAGGCTAACCATTAATTGTTTTTATCTTAGCGAAATGGAATTATTGAATGATGAATATTTTATGCGTCAAGCTCTAAACGAAGCCGAGCAGGCATTTGAAAAAGACGAAGTCCCTGTTGGTGCTGTTGTAGTCATTAATAATAAAATAATTTCAAGAGCACATAATCAAGTTGAATTATTAAACGATTCAACAGCACATGCCGAAATATTGGCGCTTACTTCTGCCTACAATTCTTTAGGCGCAAAGTATTTACCCGAAGCGACTTTATATGTTACACTTGAACCTTGTTTAATGTGTTGCGGCGCCATGTATTGGGGGAAGATCGGCAGAATTGTTTATGGTGCCAGCGACGAAAAAAATGGGTACAAACATTTCACAAAAGGAAATTGGGTCTTTCATCCAAAAACAGAATTAGTAAAAGGTGTGTTGGAAAATGAATGTGCTTTTTTGATGAAATCTTTTTTTAAAAATAAAAGATAATTTTTTTCAAGAAAACCGCGAAAGTTAAAATGCGGTTTCTTAAAATCTAATTAATGATTTTAATACCATCTTTGCATTTGAAAAAATAACAATCCTTCGTATCAAAATAAAAATATGCAGACAGATTTTTTAGTTATAGGAAGTGGCATTGCGGGATTAACATATGCACTGAAAGTTGCGAAACATCATCCTGATAAAAAAATCATCGTCATCACTAAAACCGATGCTGATGAAACCAATACAAAATATGCGCAGGGCGGAATTGCAGGTGTGATGGATGAAGCTAAAGACAGCTACAACAAACATATTGATGATACTGAAATTGCCGGCGATGGTTTATGCAATAAACATGTGGTAGAGATTGTAGTAAAAGAAGGTCCGGAAAGAATTAAAGAAATTATTGAATACGGTGCCGAGTTTGATAAAGATGAAAAAGGGAAATATTCTTTAGGAAGAGAAGGTGGACATAGTGAATACAGAATATTACATCACAAAGATGTTACTGGAAAAGAAATGGAACGTGCATTGTTGGAAGAAGTTTGTCAAACAAAAAATATCACACTCATCAATCATTGTTTTGTGATTGATATTATCACACAACATCATCTTGGTTTTTTGGTAACAAAGTCAACTCCCGATATTGCATGTTACGGTGTGTATGTTTTAAATCTTAACACCAATCAAATAGAAAAAATTCTTTCCAAAATAACTTTGCTGGCAACAGGTGGAAATGGTCAGGCTTATCGTACAACAACTAATCCACGCATTGCAACCGGTGATGGTATTGCAATGGTATATCGTGCAAAAGGAAGAATTGAAAATATGGAATTTATTCAGTTTCATCCAACAGCATTATTCGAACCCGGTGTATCTCCATCATTTTTAATTACCGAAGCTGTACGTGGTGATGGTGGAATTCTTCGCGATAAAAATGGTGAAGCTTTCATGGAAAAATATGATGAGCGAAAAGATTTGGCACCTCGTGATATTGTTGCAAGAGCCATCGATAATGAAATGAAGAAAGCCGGAACAGAACATGTTTATTTAGATTGTCGTCATATCAGCAAAGAAAGTTTTATTCATCACTTTCCTAACATTTATGAAAAATGTTTAAGCATCGGTATTGATGTTACCAAACACATGATTCCTGTTTCGCCTGCTGCACATTACAGTTGTGGTGGCATTAAAACAGATGAGTGGGGAAGAACATCCATAAAAAATTTATATGCCTGTGGCGAATGTGCCAGCACAGGGTTGCATGGCGCCAATCGCTTAGCCAGCAATAGTTTGCTCGAAGCGATGGTTTTTGGTCATCGTTGTTATTTGGATAGTGTTGATAAAGTAAACACTATAAATTTTGAAAATAATATTCCTGATTGGAATGAAACTGGAACAACACATCCGCGTGAAATGATTTTAATAACACAAAGTGTAAAAGAGTTACAACAAGTGATGAGCGATTATGTTGGAATTGTTAGAACCGATGTTCGTTTACAAAGAGCCATGAAACGTTTGGATCTGTTATTTACTGAAACAGAAGAGTTATATCGCTCTACAAAAGTATCGCCGCAATTATGCGAATTACGGAATGTAATTACCGTTGGATATTTAATTGTAAAAGGTGCTGAGTTCAGAAAAGAAAGTCGTGGCTTACATTACAACACTGATCATCTTGATAAAAATGTGTTGTTGCAGAATATCATTTTATAGAAAACGTACAATTATATTTGTTACATAATTTTTAGTTATGTATTATTTAGTCTATTCATTTTTTTATTTGCTTTCGCTGATACCATGGTGGATCATGTATCGTATCAGTGATGGAATTTATTTTTTGATATATTATGTATTTGGATATAGAAAAGAAGTAGTGCTGAATAATTTATTAATTGCTTTTCCTGAAAAAACAGAACAAGAAAGAATAAGAATTGCAAAAGATTTTTATCATCAATTTGTAGATACTTTTTTAGAAACCATTAAACTAATCTCTATTTCAGAAAAAGAATTAAATAAACGTTTTGTATGTAATTATGAGGTGATGAATGATTTATTCGACACCGGTAAAAACGTTCAACTGCATGCCGGGCATTTTTTTAATTGGGAATATTGGAACCTTGCTTATGCTGCTAATTCTCTTTATCCGCTTATTGGCGTTTATATTCCGTTAAGCAATAAAGTGATGGATAAAATAATTTTTAATATGCGCAATAAATTTGGAACAGTTTTAATTGCTGCAGATAAATTCAGAAATCAGTTTCATAATCATCAAAGCAAAAGATATGCATTGGCATTGGGTGCCGATCAAAATCCGGGCAATCCTAAAGCATCTTACTGGCTTACGTTTTTTGGCAAAATGACTCCTTTTGTTACCGGACCAGAGCGTGGTGCTTTCTCTACAAATTCTGCAATTATTTTTAGCACTTTTTATCCTGTTAAACGTGGTTATTATAAATCTGAATTAAAATTAATTACTACCGAACCCAATACTTTGCAAAAAGGTGAAATAACAAAATTGTACAGAGATTTTTTAGAAGAACAAATCAAATTTAGACCATCAAATTATTTATGGAGCCATCGAAGATGGAAGTTTGAATTTGATGAAACCAAATATGGAAACATGGTTATTTAAAAAATATTTTGTTCAATAGTGTTTTGAGGTACAAGTGTGTGACGCAACTAATGCTAAATTAAAATACAAAAGCTCGGTTCAAAAAATTAATTCAACACTTCTTTACTTTTTTCTATTTCGAATTTATCTTTTAATTCAATAATCTTATTCCATCCGCCATCTACATTTCTGATATTATGAAATCCTTCTTTTTTAATTAATGAAGAAGAAATGACACTTCTGTATCCACCGGCACAATGCACATAAATATTTTGATGATCATCGAAATTTGCCATGCTTCCGGGGTCATTTAATTCGAGCAAAGGAATGTTTATTGCCTGTTTAATATGACCATCAGCAAATTCTGTTTCTTTTCTAACATCAATGATGACAAGGTTTTCATCGAAAGGAATATCCATTGCTAATTCATCGGCTTCAACATTTATTATTAAATCTATTTTTTCTCCAGCCGCTTTCCATGCTTCAAAACCGCCTTGTAAAAAACCGTCAAACTTTTCGAAACCAACTCTTGCCAAACGAACAACAGTTTCTTTTTCTTTTTCTTGTTCTGTAACTAAAACAATGGGTTTATCAAACGATAATAAACTTCCGGCCCATTCGGCAAAACGTCCTTCTAATCCAATAAAAATAGATCCCGGAACAAATCCATCAACAAAAACATTTCCGTTTCTTGTATCGAGAATTATAATATTTTCATTTTTAATTTTCGACTTGAATTGATCAACTGTTAATGGTTGTAATCCTTTTTCTGTAATCGCAGCAATACTTTCATACCCTTCCTTATTGATCTTTGCATTGATGGGAAAATATTGAGGCGGTGCTTCTAATCCTTCAGTAACCGCTTTTATAAAATCGTCTTTTGAATTTTGTAATAATGCATAATTAGTTTGCTTTTGCTCGCCAATAGTGCTGAAAGTTTCGGGACCTAAATTTTTTCCGCAACTGCTGCCGGCACCATGTGCCGGATATAAAATAATATCATCGGCCAGTGGCATGATTTTATTTTGAATGCTTTCATACATCATGGCTGCCAAATCACTCATGGTTAATTCCTCGCCTTTTTGAGCAAGGTCGGGGCGACCAACATCGCCAACAAATAATGTATCACCAGTAAAAATCGCATGGTCTTTTTTATTTTCATCTTTCAATAAAAAACAACTGCTTTCCAAAGTATGACCGGGAGTATGTAAAACTTCAATACTTATTTTTCCGATTGAAAATGTTTCGCCATCTTTTGCAATATGAACAGGAAGTTTTGTTACGGTATCGGGACCATAAACAATAGTTGCACCAGTTGCTTCAGAAAGATCGATATGACCACTTACAAAATCTGCATGAAAATGAGTTTCAAAAATGTATTTAATTTTTGCATTACGCTGTTGCGCTAATTCAAGATACTCATCAATATCACGCAAGGGGTCAATCACAGCGGCTTCTCCATCACTTTCAATATAATAAGCGGCTTCGCTTAAACATCCTGTATATAATTGTTTGATAAACATATTCAGTTCATTTGAAACAAAGATAATGGCAAATTAAATCTTTCAAAATTCAAAAAAATTGTTGCTGAAAATAAAAATGCCCGCTATTAACGGGCATTTCAGAAAAAGTATTGTGATACGTTATTCTACCAAATCAACTGAATATTTCATTACTTCTGCAATGCGAGAATAATTTGGAGAATAGAAAATGAACTTGCCATTACGTATTGTGCTAACAATTCCTGCACGACGTAAAATAGCCAAATGCTGTGATGCAACTGATTGTTCAAGTCTAAGCTTAACATACAATTCAGTTACAGTCATTTTCTTGTTTTCATCAAGCAATTTCAACATTTGTTGACGAAGTTTGTGATTTAATGCTCTTAAAATCATAGCAGCCTTCTTTGTTTGAAGGAAATTGATTTTAACAGATGCCTTACCATTGTTGAGTGTAAGTGTTGTTAATGGATGGTTCATGTTATTTAAAATTGGGGGTTAAAAAAAATTTTTATTATCGAGGTATAAAGTTAAAAAAAATTGTAATTGGTAATACATATTTTAAAAAAAATATTTCTTAAATTATTTGTGGGTAGCAAAGAACTCTTTTAAATAAAGTGGTTCGCTATAGGCTATATCATTGAAATCGTTCATGTTAAACCTAAGCTGAGAGAGCATCGAAACATGTTTAACGTTATGTTTTGTATTCGAAAAATTTACATTTTGATGACTAATTAAACCCTGCATTTTAATGTTACCACTTCCACTAAATATTATTTGATGATTTATAAGTTCTTTCGAAAATGACTGTTCATCTAATATCATGGCACATGGCGGTAAAATATTATCTAACTTGTTATTATAAAGTGCTGTAAACACTTCCATTCTTCGTGCATCTACCATTGGGCAAAACAAAAAATTAGTATTTTCCAATTGTTGATTTTCGCAGTCTTGAATTGATGCAATAGCCATGACTTCTAATGTATTAATCAAAATCAGTGGCTTATTCAAGGCATAACACAAACCTTTTGCTGTAGAGAGACCAACCCTTAATCCTGTATAACTTCCTGGACCTTGTGTAACTGCAATAGCATCAAGTTTTGATGCTTTAATACCTACTTCAGACAAAATTTTTTTTATTGCAGGCTGAACAAAGCTTGCATGATTTTTTTGATCCCTATTTTCTTTGATAGCCAAAATATTTTCGCCGTCACTGATGCAAACGCCTGCATATTCTGTTGCTGTATCTATATTTAATATTAATGCCATTATTTTATTTGGTGATAAAAGTACCGTTAAGCAAATTTAGGTTGGAGAGTTGAAGGAAATGCAGTTATTTGCCAACGAAATAAAAACTATTGTATGTCGAAACAAATTATCAATACTTCAAAAGCACCTGCACCCATTGGTCCGTATAATCAAGCTGTAAAAATTGATGGCTTATTATTTATCAGCGGACAAATTGCAATCGATCCTTCAACAAATGAATTATTAAACGGTTCTATAAAAGAGGAAGCACATCAGGTAATGAAAAATCTAAAAGCAATTTTAGATGAAGCAAAAATTACTTTCGAACATATTGCTAAAACAACTATTTTTTTAAGCGACATGAGTTTATTTGCTGAAGTAAATGAAGTATACGGTTCATATTTTAACGGCGACTATCCGGCACGTGAAACAGTTGCGGTGAAAGGGTTACCGAAGAATGTGAATGTTGAAATAAGCATGATTGCAACATTAAGTTTATAAAAAACTGTGAGCTTCGAGCAAATACTCGTGGCTCACAGTTTCTATTAATAATAGTAATTCTTTAAACTATTTCGTAAGTACCGTTACTTGTGTTTGTGATATAAACTTCTGGGTGAACATTGAATTTTTTAAAATAAGCAGCTGTGATTTCATTAACAGTTGCATCGGTTTTTTCTTTTTCAATAATATTGATGGTACAGCCGCCAAAGCCGCCGCCCATCAGTCTTGACCCAATTATGGATGAATGTTTTCTTGCTTCATCAACCAAAAAATCTAATTCATCGCAGCTCACTTCGTATAATTTGCTTAAACCATCATGTGTTTGAAACATCAACTTTCCAAATTCAACTAAATTATTTTCTTCCAACAATTTTCCGGCTAATTGTGTACGTTCAATTTCTTCAGTTACATACAAACAGCGATCGAAAGTTTTTGCATCCAATAAATCTTTTTGTTCAACAACTTGTTTAGAGGAAATACTTCTGAATGATTTTGCTTCAGACAACCTTGTTTTTAATAATTTAAAACCATCCTCACAATTCTTTCTTCTTTTGTTATACTCGCCGCTGGCCAAGGAATGATGCACTTTTGTGTTGATCAAAACAATATTATATTTTTCTAATTGCAGCGGGAAATGTTTGTGTTCGAGCGATGTGCAATCCAATAAAATAACATGATCTTTTTGTCCGTTTAAACTTGCAAACTGATCCATGATACCGCAGTTCACACCAGGATAACCATGCTCTGCTTTTTGTGCCAGCAAAGCCATTTCAATTCTATTCATTCCAAAAGAAAAAATAGTATTCAAAGCAAATAGTAAACCTCCTTCAACAGCAGCTGAAGAAGATAATCCGGCACCAACAGGAAGATTACCACCAAACACGCAATCAAATCCACCAAAAGAAATATTTTTTTCTTGCAGCACATGTAAAACACCTAACACATAATTTTTCCAACTTTCGTTTTTTTCTATTTTATCTATTTCAATACTATACGAATCATTCAAATCAACACTAACAAAATTTACTTTGTTGGTGTTGTTGGCGGCAACTGCAAACCAGATGCCTTTATCAATGGCAGCAGGCATTACAAAGCCATCGTTGTAATCAATATGTTCACCAATTAAATTAATTCTGCCCGGAGAATAAAACAATTTTGGTGTGGTAGAAAAATGTTCTTTAAATGCTGAAACTATTTGTTGTTGAGTTGACATAATTAAATTGCTTTTAAAATATATGAAGTGGTGAAATTATAAACATGATGCGGTTCTAAAAATTTTATTCCGATTCCATTATTGAAAGAATCCGGAACACTGCTTAAATTTTCGATGGCAATACTGTTGCGATGATCTGGTGTATAGATCTGCAAATATGGATACGATGATTCGGGTTGTAATGTTAATTCTAACAGATCGTTACTTAACACACATTTTGGATGCGCTGTTTTATTTAATTCAAAACAATTATCTAAAAAAGTATCATTCAATAAAGCGCCCTGTGTAAAGCGTTCGTCTTTTAATCTGTTTCCAGTTGGTAATAAAGTATCATCAAACTCCATTTGTGTATCGCTGTCAAATTGAAGTCTGCATTGGTTTACAGAAGTTCCTAAATTAAAATATGGATGCAATCCTTCTGCATATGGAATAGATTGTTTATTGGAATGATGAACTGCAGAACGAACTGTTACTTTATTTCCTGATTCTAATTTCCATTTTAAAGTAACATCATATGGAAATGGATAACCTTTATCTGTTCCTGTATAATGGTAGTGCAACGTAACAGATGCCTGATGTTCATCTGCAAAAACATCTTTCACATTATAAACAGCATCAAACGTAACTCCGTGAATAGCATGAATACCAATAAAGAATTTTTCAACTTGATAATCGATATTTTCAAAAGAATATTTGCCTTTGTTCATTCGACAAACAAACGGACTTAATCTTGCACTCTTACATCCATTTGTAATATTTTTTACAGCATCTTCTACTGAACTGAAAGCATCTATTACATTAAATAATTTTTCTTTCACCGGAATTTTAAAAGCGTTCAGCAATCCACCAAAAGCATAAACTTCTGCCTCACATTTACTAACTGTATCTTTTAAAGTAATGATGGGATGAACAGAAGAGGTATCAACATTCACTTCGAATTTCATAATGGCAATTTTTAATGAAAGTAATGAGTTTTTTGATTTGAGTGTGTGAGTTTTATCATATACATTTTTAAAAACTAACAATCGTTAACTTTTCTAACTTATTTTTGTTGAGATTAAAGTTGAAATATGAGTTTTGTTCTTAAAAATAAAGTTCGCATTGTTACTGCTGCCTCGTTATTTGACGGTCATGATGCCGCCATCAATATAATGCGCCGCATTATGCAAAGTAAAGGTGCCGAAATTATTCATCTAGGTCATAACAGAAGCGTTCTTGAAATTGTTGAAGCTGCCATTGAAGAAGATGCACAGGGCATTGCCATTACGTCTTATCAAGGAGGGCATTTGGAATTTTTTAAATACATGAAAGATCTTTTGGATGAAAATGATTGCAGTCATATAAAAATATTTGGTGGTGGTGGTGGAACTATTTTGCCTGAAGAAATAAGAGAACTGCAGAAATATGGTATTACTAAAATTTATTCACCTGATGATGGAAGACATATGGGTTTGGAAGGAATGATCGAAGATGTAATAAAGCAATGTGATTTTAATTTAAACGGCAATGGTGATTATAAAACTGCAATGGGTTTGGGCGAAGTGAAAGATGTTAGAAAAGTTGCACGACTAATTACAAATGCTGAAAATGGATTATCGTCAACCGTCAATCGTCAACCGTCAACCGTCATTCCCGTTCTTGGTATTACCGGTACAGGTGGTGCAGGAAAAAGTTCTGTTACAGATGAAATCGTTCGTCGTTATTTAAATTTTTTTACTGATAAAACAATCGCTGTTATTTCTGTTGATCCATCTAAGAAAAAAACCGGTGGTGCTTTGTTGGGTGATAGAATTAGAATGAATGCCATCTCTCATCCACGTGCTTACATGCGAAGTTTGGCAACAAGAGATGATAATACCGCATTGAGTTCTCATGTTCAGGACGCCATAAATATTTGTAAAGAAGCAGTATTTGATTTTATTATTTTAGAAAGCGCAGGTGTTGGTCAGAGTGATGCATCCATTTTAGATCATTGCGATGTTAGCATGTATGTGATGACGCCTGAATATGGCGCTGCATCTCAGTTAGAGAAGATCAACATGCTCGACTATGCTGATATAGTTTGCATTAATAAATTTGATAAAGCAGGTGCATTGGATTCGTTGCACGATGTTCGTAAACAATATAAACGCAATCATAATTTATGGGAAGCGAAAGATGATGAGCTGCCAATTGTTGGAACCATCGCTGCACAATTTAATGACGCCGGTATTAATGAATTATTCGAGAAATTAATTTTTACCATCGAAAAGAAAACAAAAATTCAATTTGGCAAAATTGATTTTCACAAACACATAAAAGATACAGCAAGTAAATCGCAGATCATTCCTTCGAAACGCGTTCGTTATTTATCAGAAATTTCTGAAAACAACAGAAGTTATGATCAACTTGTAAAAGACCAATCAACCATTGCTTCTAAATTGTATCAACTAAATGGTGCATTAGAGATTTTTAAAAAGAAAAATGATGATGCTTTGGTTGAATCTATTCAACAACAAATTAATTTTTATACAGAACAGTTAACTCCTATTGCAAAAAAATTAATTACTAATTGGCCCGATAAAATAAAAGCATATCAGCAAGATTTTTATCAATACAAAGTGCGTGATAAAATTTTTCAACAAGAAATGTTTCGCACCAGTTTATCAGGCACAAGAATTTCAAAAGTGGTTTTACCAACTTATAAAGATTGGGGCGATATTTTAAAATGGCAGGCTCAAGAAAATGTTCCCGGACATTTTCCTTTTACATCTGGTGTATTCCCTTTAAAACGCGAAGGCGAAGATCCAACCAGAATGTTTGCCGGCGAAGGTGGACCGGAAAGAACTAATAAAAGGTTTCATTATGTTTCTATCGGACAGCCTGCAATTCGCCTCAGCACTGCGTTTGACAGTGTTACCTTATACGGCGAAGATCCGGATGCACGACCAGATATTTATGGAAAAGTTGGCAACAGCGGCGTAAGTATTGCAACTGTTGATGATGCAAAAAAATTATACAGCGGCTTCGATCTTTGTGATGTAAAAACTTCTGTTAGCATGACCATCAACGGCCCGGCTGCCATCATTCTTGCATTTTATATGAATGCAGTAATTGATCAGGAATGTGAAAAATATATCTGTGAAAATAATTTGTGGAATGAAGTAGAAAAAAAAGTCAGCCTAAAATTCAAACATCAAAATAAACCGCTTTATTATAACCCTTCATCACCTGAAAGATTACCGGAAGGAAATACGGGATTAGGTTTAAAATTATTAGGATTAAGTGGCGATGAAGTTTTGCCGAAAGATGTTTACGAAAAAATAAAAGCAAAAGCATTAACACAAGTTCGCGGCACTGTGCAGGCAGATATTTTAAAAGAAGACCAAGCACAAAATACTTGCATTTTCTCAACAGAGTTTGCATTGAAATTAATGGGCGATGTGCAACAATATTTTATTGATAATTGTGTTCGCAATTTTTATAGTGTAAGTATCAGCGGTTATCATATTGCAGAAGCAGGTGCCAATCCAATTACTCAATTGGCTTTTACTTTGTCGAATGGATTTACTTATGTAGAATATTATTTGAGCAGAGGAATGAACATTGATGACTTTGCAAACAACCTATCTTTTTTCTTTAGTAATGGAATGGATCCCGAATACAGTGTTATTGGAAGAGTTGCAAGAAGAATTTGGGCAAAGGCAATGAAGTATAAATACAAAGCCAACAAGCGCAGCCAAATGTTGAAATATCATATTCAAACATCCGGTCGCTCTTTACATGCACAAGAAATCGATTTCAATGATATCCGTACAACATTGCAGGCATTGTATGCGATTTATGATAATTGCAATTCGCTGCACACAAATGCTTACGACGAAGCCATCACTACACCAACCGAAGAAAGTGTTCGCCGTGCAATGGCCATTCAATTAATTATTAATCGAGAGCTGGGAAGTGCCGTTACAGAAAATTTTATTCAAGGAAGTTTTGCCATTGAAGAATTAACCGATCTGGTTGAAGAGGCCGTCCTGACTGAGTTTGATCGCATCAACGAACGTGGTGGTGTGTTGGGTGCAATGGAAAGAATGTATCAACGAAATAAAATCCAGGAAGAAAGTTTGTATTACGAAACATTGAAACATACCGGCGAATTACCAATCGTTGGTGTAAATACTTTCTTAAATAAAAAAGGAAGTCCGACTATTTTACCAACCGAAATTATTCGTTCAACCAAAGAAGAAAAAGATCAGCAAATTCAAAACTTGCAGGCATTTCATCAACGCAATAAAAATATTTCTGCCGAAAAATTAGATCATTTAAAAACAGTTGCCATTAACAACGGAAACTTATTTGAAGCATTGATGGATACAGTAAAATTTTGTTCACTCGGACAAATTACGCATGCATTATACGAAGTTGGCGGGCAGTATCGAAGAAATATGTAATTAATTTTTTGTACTTAGCTTTTACTATTCTAATCAACATTACTGGCGTCGCACTATTAAACGTTTTGTTCTTTATTCAGCATTAATCAAACTATTATTTTAAATGATTTTGTTCAATAAAATAAAAACAACTTAATTCGTGGTCTTTAAATTCAGGTAATTGATTTTATCCATCATCATAGTTAATTACAATGTAAAATATTTTCTGGAGCAATGTTTATGCTCGATACAAAAAGCTATAACCGATATCGATGCAGAAATTATTGTTATCGATAATAATTCTCATGATGGCAGTGTTGAATATTTACAATCACTTTTTCCTTTAGTTATTTTTTTAGTTAATGAAAAAAATTTAGGTTTTGGCAAAGCAAATAATATTGCATTACAGCAAGCCAGAGGGAAATATGTTTTATTTTTAAACCCCGATACAATCGTTGCCGAAGACTGTTTTACACACTGCATCTCATTTTTAGAAAATACAACAAATGCAGGCGCAGCAGGCATCCGCATGATCGATGGTAGTGGAAAATTTTTACCTGAAAGTAAAAGATCTTTCCCTTCGCCTTTATCTTCTTTTTATAAATTAGTTGGATTGGCAAGTTTATTTCCTACATCAAAAATATTCAATCGCTATGCTTTAGGAAACTTGGACGAAAATAAAATTTACGAAATTGATGTGCTTGCCGGTGCATTCATGATGATAAAAAAAGAAGTGCTCGAAAAAGTAAAAGGCTTTGATGAAAGTTTTTTTATGTACGGCGAAGACATAGATCTAAGCTATAGAATTCAACAAGCCGGTTATGCCATTTATTATTTGGGCGAAACAACCATCATTCATTTCAAAGGCGAAAGCGTTAAAAAACAAAACATAAGTTATGTTCGAATGTTTTACAACGCTATGAATATTTTTGTTGGCAAACATTATAACAGTTTAATCGCTTTTATATTTTCATTATTCATAAAAGCTGCTATTGCAATTAGAACAGTTGTGGCGATTATAGAGCCTTTGTTTCAATTTTTTAGTTCGTCAAAAATTAAAGAGGCACAAACCTTAATTATTGGTTCCATTGAAGAACAACAAGAGGTTTCATCAATCTTGGAAAATGCCGGATCAGTAAATAAGAATTTTATTTTTTTTAATTTTACAAATATTTCAACAATAAAAAATTTTATTCAAAAATCAAATCCCGATAAAATTATTTTTTGCGAAGGCAATTTAAAATATTCTGAAATTATTTTGTTGATGCAATCAATTACTTCCGGCAGTTTTCGCTTTCATGCAACCGGCAGTAAAAGCATTGTTGGAAGCGATTCGAAAAAAGGCTTTGGCGAAACTATTGCCATTAAATAAATTGTTGTTTTTTCAATCATAAAAAAACATAACTTACCTCTTTTAGTATTACATAATTCTTTCAGCAATTGATGAATGAATTATCATATTTGCTTCAAATATTTTAGCTTCGTGCTTGTAAACAAATAAAACTAACATCTAGCAATGGCCATTTTCGATATAAAACTTCCTCAAAGAATTTCAAAGGCATTGCATTTACCCGAAAACAATCCACGCCGTCAACAAATAAAAGTTTTAAAAAAATTATTACGCACGGCAAGGTTTACAGAATTTGGTCAGCAATTTCATTTCGATGATATCTTAGTTAGTAAACATCCCGGCAAAAAATTTCAGGAATTAGTTCCTACTTATAATTACAGTTCTATCTATAAAGATTGGTGGCATAAAACTTTAGAAGGTATTCCCGATGTGTGCTGGCCGGGTAAAATAAAATATTATGCTTTATCATCAGGCACATCCGAAGCTGCCAGTAAATATATTCCTGTTACAAATGATCTCTTGCAAGGAAATAAAATTGTAATGATAAAACAATTATTAAGTCTTCGTCATTACGAACATCTACCTATTGGTTCTATTGGAAGAGGTTGGCTAACATTGGGTGGCAGCACCGATTTGCAGAAAAAAAGTGCAGGATATTATGCCGGTGATCTAAGCGGTATCACTGCAAAAAAAGCACCGTTTTGGTTTCAACCTTTTTATAAACCAGGAAAAAAAATTGCGAAAGAAAAAGACTGGAATAAAAAATTAGAAGACATTGTTGCAAAAGCCCCCGAATGGGATATTGGTTTTTTAGTTGGCGTTCCTGCATGGATTCAGATGTGCATGGAGATGATCATTGAACGTTATCATCTCAACAACATTCACGAAATGTGGCCTAACCTTGCATTCTTTGTGCACGGTGGTGTAAGTTTTGAACCATATAAAAAAGGTTTTGAAAAATTATTAGGCAAGCCATTAATTTATATTGAAACTTATTTGGCAAGCGAGGGCTTTATTGCTTATCAGGACAGACCAAATGTTATTGGAATGAAGCTGGTTACCAACGAACATATTTTCATGGAGTTTGTTCCTTTTGATGAAAAAAATTTTGATGGAAATGGTGACATGATTTCAAATCCTGAAGCATTGATGATTCATGAAGTAGAAGAAGGAAAAGATTATGCATTACTCATCAGTACTTCAGCGGGAACATGGCGTTATTTAATTGGCGATACATTGCGTTTTACAGATAAAGAAAAATGCGAAATTGTTATTACTGGAAGAACCAAACATTATTTGAGTTTGGTTGGCGAACATTTGAGTGTTGATAATATGAACAAAGCAATTCAACTGGCAAGTGAAGAAATGAATATTTGTATTCCTGAGTTTACGGTAGCAGGAATTCCTTATGGCAATTTTTTCGCACATCATTGGTATGTTGCCTGTAATGATGAAGTAAATACCGAATTACTTCGCACCACCATCGATAATAAGTTGAAAGAACTGAATGATGATTATGCAATTGAAAGAATGAGTGCATTGAAAGATGTTTTATTAGATGTTTTAACCGAACAACAATTCATGGACTTTATGACTGCTAAAGGAAAAATGGGCGGTCAGCATAAATTCCCTCGTGTTTTAAAAGGCAAGATGCTTGAAGACTGGCAACGTTTTTTAAAAGGCGAATTGGTGAGCGCACAATAAACTTTTAAATTACAGTCTGATTTTATTTTAATGATTGCTGCTTTTATCAAAGGAATACTATTAGGTATCATGCTTTCCATTTCTGTGGGACCTGTAATTTTTTCCATCATTAAACAAAGCATTAACAACGGACATAAAGGTGGTTTTACTTTTGTTGCAGGCGTTAGCGCCAGCGACATTACAATGGTGGTAGTTAGTCAATTGTTTACAGAATTATTCCGCACTTTATTAGAATACAAAAAAATAATTGGTATTGGCGGAAGTTGTTTATTAATTGTAATTGGCGTGTATGTTTTATTATTTAAAAAAGTTGTTGTTAATGAAGATGGAAAACAAGAAATAAAAATGACCAAACGCGATTATGTAAAAACATTTTTCTCGGGTTATTTCATGAACACTTTAAATCCCGCAGTGATTGGTTTTTGGCTTGTAATTGCTACTTCAGTTGTTGATCTTTCATTTTCCTATCGCCTCGTGATGTTCAGTACCTGTTTGATTTTTGTGTTGGCAACCGATGTTGCAAAAGTTTTTTTAGCAGGAAGTATCCGTCAAAAATTAACGCCTCATAATATTCATATCATCAATAAAATCTCCGGACTTATTTTAGTTGGTTTTGGTTTAGCGCTTATTTGGGGCACATTAGAATTTGGCGATAAGTTGCATTGATTTTTTACAGAAAAATATTTTGGCTATTTACTTGAATCTCATGGTTTGCTCCTCATAGCTAAAAACGTACAAGAGTGCGACGCAACAGGTGATGCACAAAGTACTATTGCTTACTCAATAATTTTTTCTATTCGCACCAACTTACCATCAGCATTCATTCCTTCTAAAATAACTCTCAACTTTCTGCTAACATCATTATTATAAAATTCTAATTGTACTTTTCTATTTTTTGAATTGGTTAAAATATATGGATTCCAATACAATGTTGTTCTGGTATCGGGTGCAAAATTTTTAATTGAATCGCTATAATTTGGCGAATAAAATTCTTTAAACTTTGTATAACCTGATAAAAATTTTTTCTCAGCTTGTATAGGATTAATAAATCTGTCATCTCCTCTTTTTGTATAAACAGCAATAGCACCGCCAAAACCATTCCCTTCGGCCAAAACAAAAGGGGTACTGAATATTTTAACGTAAGCAATTTCGGACATGGGTAAATGTGCTATTGCAGTCAAATCAACACGCATTTCATCCAAATAAAAAAATGGAGTTTCGCCTCTTAGTGTAACATTATACATATTATCAGACGCGGTGGTTTGTTGTACCGGCGATACATCAAGCCCGGCAACACGACTTTGCAGATACCTAAAAATGTCAAAATAAGAATATGCAACAGGATCATTAATAATATCGGCTCTGTATTTTGATTCAAATGAAAAAGCTCCTGATGTATATTTTTCGTCAACAATATCCAAAGGTGTCTTTGGTTTTAATCTTGAATGAACAATTACATCTTTTAATGTTGTAGTACTTCTTAATTTTTCTAATCGTTTTTGTTCTTCAATAAAATATTGTTCTCTTGCTAATTGAGCCGAATCGTATTGTTTGAAATAATATTTATTAAATTCTTTTAAATAGGAATCTTTTGGAGAAAAAATATTTGTTTTGAAAGCAATACTTGTTTTAGATGCTAAATTTTTTTGTTTAAACCGATAAAACACATTCACGGTATCGAAAAACATAAATCCGCTTTTAGAAAAAGTTCCGTTTTCTTCTATCGGAATTGGAATAAATTGTTTGCTTGAATCTTGTGCCATTAAAATTAAAGTGATGAAATCTTTATCTTCAACATTTCTAAAAGCCCTACCAGTTGCGGTTCCGCCGATTTCAATATAATCGCTGTCTCGTTCATAATTAATGGTTGGCATTTTTGCTTCTGCAATATCATTCCAATTAAATCTTCTCCAACCGTGTGTCAACATTACGAGATCCAAAAAATGTTTGGTACTGTCTTCATCGTTTTCAAAATAAAAAGATGGATTAGTAACATTCCCTTTTATATCATCGCTCAGTAAAAATTGTGAAACGATCGTGTTTTTTTCCTGAAATAATCCTGCATCGGTTATCGACATCGACATATTTGCAAAAGCAGAATCGGCGACATCTAATTCAACTATATTTTTATCTCTTTTCTCAACGCCATTTGTAATAGTATTAATAGACGCCTTGAATTGATATTGATGATTATTTACAAAAACAATTCTTTCTGCAACAGGTCGCCACAAAGCATTGAATAAGGTCAATTGCAAAACACCTGTTGGAAAATTAGAAGTATTTATTTCGGTTAATGCAGCTGCTTTGTTCTCTAAATTTATTTTTAATTTATATAATACCTGTTGATTCATATGTGCCAGCAAATACAACGGTGATAAGGCTTCTGACTTATCGGCGGATCTTTGAATATCCACTAATATTTTATTACTCAATGTTTGTATTTGAATGATAGCGCCGGTTTTTTTAACTGCAGGTAAAAGATTAAATCCTGTTTTACCAAATTCATCTATCCAGAAAATATAATAAGTCTCGTCAGTTTTTATTTTATCGATAGTAAAACTTCCCATGCCTTCATGTTCTGTTTGAAAAGAATCAATCAATTCATTTTTACTATTTCTAATTGCTGCTTTTATAGAAACCGGTTTACCATTTTGATTAGTTGCAAGAAATGCAATTTTTGAATTAACACCATTCACCAGATCACCGCTTTCAGGAAATAAATGCAATTCTGTTATTGGCTCAACAGTTGAAGTGTTTTTTGTTTGCGGCTGACTGATGGTTATATCTTTTTCAAACAAAAAAGCAGAATCAAAGTTCAACATCCATTTGGTATATGCACGTAAATGCAAAGTCGATAATTCATAATCTTCAGGAACTATAAATTGTCCTTTTGCAGAAGAACCAAAAACCGGAAAAAGATTATGTGCAATTAATTTTCCTGTTGCATCATACCAATCGGCATAAAAATTTTTACTCAGGTTAGATACGTCAGAACCCGCCATCAGATAGGCTTTGAACCAAATGGTTTCGCCTTTATTGTAAACAGATTTATCGAAATGCAAATGAACTTTCTCCTGTTGAAAATTGTCGCCATAAATATTTATGATCGAATCAATATTTTGCGAGAAAAGATTATTGTTCGTAAATAATAAAAGAATGATAGAGCAAAGTGTTTGGAAAAATTTTTTCATATTCAGGTGTTTGGAACTTATTTATCGCAAAAATGATACCATATAAATGGTTTATTCAAATAACAAATTATGAGTTTACTCAATCAACTTTTCTACTCTTGCAAATTTTCCATCTGCATTTACTCCTTCAATAATAATGCGTAATTTTTTGCTGTTGTCATTATTAAAAAATGTAAGTCGGGCCTTATGATTTCTTGGATCAGTAAATACATAGGGATTCCAATACAAAGTTGTTCTTGCATCGGCTTCGCTGTAAGGTTGCTGAATTGTGTAATCGGGCGAATAAAATTCTTTATACCTTGTATAACCCGCCACAAAAGACTTTGGCATTCCTACATTTGAAGTTTCAGTAGACGGTCTTTTTTCTTTTCCTGTTCTGGTATAAATGGCAACTGCGCCACCACTGCCTCCACCAAATGAACCAAAGAAAGGTGGACGAAACACTTTAATATATGCTACATCAGCCATTGATAAATTTGCAATCATGTTAGCATCGGTTGGGAACTCATTTAAAAATAAATCCGGTTTTGCATTTCGCCATGTAAACTCCGGTTGACCATTATTGTAGTTGAGCATTAATCCTGCTACACGTCCTTGTAAATAATTAAAAACGCTGAGTGCACTTTGTGCAATTAAATCGTTTGCAATATCAAACTGGTATGCATCACTTCCTGTAAATAATCCGCTGGTGTATCTTTCATCTAACAATTGAGTTGGGTTTTTTGTTCTTGCATGAACTACAACTTCTTTCAAAGTAACAGAGGCGTTTAAACGTTTTAAACGTTCTTGTTCATTGATCATCATTAATAGTTTTCTTTGAGCAACACTATCGGCAAGGCTATTCAACAAGAAAGATCTTTGAAAATGATTAGTGCTTATTGATAGGTCTGGTAATAATCCGTTATTAAACTTCACAGTAGCGATATCTGTATATTTTCTATCGCCGTTAAAAATATAATTTACTGTAAGTGTATCGAAAAAAAGTCCATGATTATTTACAAATCCAGCATCTTTATCAATTGGTAATGATAAAAATTGTTTACTGCTGTCTTTACCTGTAATAATTAAATTGATAGAAGGTTTTTGTAAAGATTTCTGAAATCCACCACCAAAAACTTTTCCTTTAATCATGATGAATTCTGTTTCGCGCTGATAAGTAAAATCAGGAGTTTTGCCGGCAACAATTTCATTCCATTTAAATCTTCTCCAACCATTGGTAAGCATCACAAGATCTAAATGTTGTGCAACAGAATCTGCAGAACTCGAAAAATAATAAGACGGATTATGAACATAGCCTTTTATATCGCTGCTTAATAATAATTGTGAAATAATATTAGTACTACTATCGGTTATAATATTTGCATCTGTTACAGAAACAGAAAGATTTGATGCAACAGTGTCGGGCACATCAATTTCAATAACATTTTTTGCTCTTTTGCTCATTGCGATTATTGGAAAAGAAACTCTTGGAAAAAATTGATGCTGTTGATTATTTACAAAAACAATTCTTTCTGCAACAGGAATCCAATTTGCATCAAACAATGTAACTAATACAATGCCGGTCGGTAATTCAGCAGTTGGTATTTGTGCAACACCCGAAATTTTTTCTGAAAAATTTATTTTTGAACGATATACTAATTGTTGATTGAGTGTTGCAACTAAATTAAGTTGCTTCAAATTTTCGGGAACATCAGTCGTTCTTTTTAATGCCACTAAAATTCTTCCTTTTAATGGATGTGCTTCTAAATTAACGCCATTAGAAATTGCCAGAGGTAAATCTGTTTTATGAGTTTCTCCCATTTCATCTTTCCAATCAGTAAAATATTTTTCATTTTTTTTTGCCTCTAACGAAAAGCTTCCCATACCATCGTGCTCCGAAAAAAATGAATCAACAAATGCACCCGAACTTGTTCTAATCGCACCTTTAACTTTTATGGGTTTCCCAAACTGATCGTTTGCTTTAAATGCAATACGTGAGGATACACCAGATATTAAATCTCCGCCTTCTGGAAAGAAATGAATACTTCTGATTTGTTCGGCTTGCTTTGTTTTAGCCTGTTTTATTTGTACAACAGGAATTTCTTTGTTGAACAAAAATGCGGTATCAAAATTCAACATCCATCTCGTATAAGCAACCGCGTGTACAGAAGCATCTTCGTATGAACTCGGTATATCAAATTGTAATCTTGCAGTTGATTCGAAAACCGGTGCTACCGTGTGTTTTAGCAGTTTTCCATCAGCACCAAACCAATCGATATAAATGTTTTTGCTGTAATCAGAAAAGTCGGTGCCCGCCATTAAATAAACTTTCATCCAAATCGTTTCGCCGGGATTATAAATTGATTTGTCGAAATGAATATGAATTTTTTCGGGCTGAAATCTATCATTATAAACACTTAGAACAGAATCGATTTTTTGTGCTGATAAATTAATGCTGCAGCAAATAAAAATAATGGAAGCGAAAATTGTTTTGATGATTTTTTGCATACGAAAAAATATTTCGAATTTTTTTATTGATATCAATTGATTGAATAACTCACCGTTCCGTCTTTTTCATCTTTTAACTGAACACCCAATTTAATTAGTTCATTTCTGATGATATCACTGGTAACAAAATCTTTTTTTGCTTTTGCTTCATTGCGAATGTTAATGAGCAATTGTAACACACCATTTAATTGTTCGTTATCAACACCATCATCTTTTAAACCAAAAATATCTGCGAAATAAATTTTTAATTTTTGTTTTAATAATTGAATAGTTGATTCGCTTAAACTATCCGCAGCCAATTGTTTATTTTTAATTCCATTGATGATCGGCACTAATTCAAACATGTTTCCTAACACTTTTGCTGTGTTAAAATCATCATTCATAAATTCATCAAATTCTGCAATTAAATTTTTTACTTTTTTATCAAGTTCTTCATCAGTTGGCGTTTGACTGTTATTTTGAGAAGATGGCAACTTCATCAAATTTTCATACGCTTCCCATAAACGTTTCAATCCTTTTTCGGCAGCTTGCAAAGCTTCATTACTAAAATCTAAAGTGCTTCTGTAATGAGATTGCAAAATAAAAAAACGAATGGTCATTGGATGAAAAGCCTGCGTTAATAATGGATGCGTGCCGGTAAATAATTCACTCAGTTTAATTACATTATTATAACTCTTGCCCATCTTTCTTCCATTGATGGTGATCATATTATTATGCAACCAGTAACGTGCTGGAGTTTTATGATTGCAAACCGTACTTTGCGCAATCTCACATTCATGATGAGGAAATTGAAGATCCATACCACCGCCATGAATATCGAATTGATCGCCCAAATATTTTGTACTCATTGCCGAGCATTCAATATGCCACCCCGGGAAACCCTCTCCCCACGGGCTTTTCCAGCGCATGATATGTTCGGGTGGTGCATTTTTCCACAATGCAAAATCATTTTTATTTCTTTTCTCTTCCTGATTATCAAGATCTCTTGTTGTATCTAATTGCTCTTCAATATTTCTTCCACTTAACATACCATACGGCAACCCTTTCTTTGAAAAATCAGTATTATATTTTTCAACATCAAAATAAACCGAACCGTTGGCAACATAAGCATAGCCATCTTTTATGATTTCTTCGATCATGTTTATCTGCTCAACAATATGTCCGGTTGCAGTTGGCTCGATACTTGGCGGCAGATTATTAAATTGATTCATTGCCCAATGAAACAGGTTGGTATATTTCTGTACCAATTCCATCGGTTCTAATTTTTCGATCACCGCTTTCGAACTTATTTTATCTTCTGCTTCGCGACCTTCTTCTTCAAAATGTCCGGCGTCGGTAATGTTGCGAACGTAACGAACTTTATATCCTAAGTATAATAAGTAACGATAAATAAAATCGAAAGTAATAAACGGTCTTGCATGACCAAGATGACTTTCGCCGCTAACCGTTGGTCCGCACACATACATTCCAACATGACCATCAGTTATTGATTTGAACTCTTCTTTTTTTCTTGATAATGAATTATAAACTTTAAGCGACATGATGTTGATACTTGTTTTTGAAAGTTGACTGGTATGTTGCCGTTATTTGGCAAAAGTATAGGTTAGCTGCATTAACAACAGCAAAAGCAACAAGAATATAGATAAAAGGCGTTCATAACAAGGCGAATATAATTTATTTTTTTAAACGCAGATCGGTAACCAGCATAATATGATCGCTTAAGCCTTCATCTATCATATCAAATTGATGAACTTCAAAATTATTATCCGGCAAAATATAGTCTATTCGCAAAGTGGGGGCTAATGCAATAAAGCTTCTGCCAATACCAAGTCCCTTTTTCAAAAAAACATCTTGCCTGTTTTCTTTGATATGAAAATATGTATAGCTGTTGGGCACATCATTAAAATCGCCGCAAATAACAGAAGGATAAGGGCTTTTTGTAATTGTTTCAGCAACCGTTTTTGCTTGAACACCTCTGCGCTTAAAAGCCAATTTCATTTTAAAGAAAATATTTTTAGATGCAGCCAATGCTTCTTCATCTGTTTCTTTTATTTTTTCAATTTCATCGTAATCTTCTTTTTTGAATTTGAATGATTGAAGGTGAGTAGTATAAATTCTAAATGTGTCGGCATCTTTAACTATATCTACATAAATTAAACTTTCGGCAACACGATATTTAATTCTACCCGAATCAATGAAACGATATTTTGAAAAAATAATACATCCTGAATTGTAAGCACCTTTATTTCTTTTATAATCCTTAGAAAAATAATGATAAGGATACTCCTGTTCGAATAATGATATGTTATCAGTTTGAGTGTTTGAATTATTGGCGCTATTAAATTCCTGTAAACAAATTATATCGGGCTCAATATCTATAATTGTTGATGCTACATCTTCACGAGTATGTTTTTTTATAGCCCTATTTTTTGAAAGACCATTAAAACTTTCAACATTCCAATCAATAATTCTGATGCTGTTTTTATCTTTTGTTTTTTCGAATTCACCTTTTGTATTAAATGCGATAAACGCGAAAATTTGTTGCCAGCCAATTAATAACGTTATTGCAGAAATCAATGCCAGCTTAGGCTTTGCGATGAGCCAAAAAACAACAGAGAACAATATAATAAAAATAAAATAAGGTACAAGAAGGCCAAGAAATCCAATCCACCAATATTTTGAAGGATTTAACCATGGCGATAAACAAGCCAATAAAAACAAAACCACTATCATAATGTTTATGACAATAAAGATTGTTTTAGAAGTTTTTCTCACTGAATTTTTGGCCATTGTGTAAATGTAGAAAACATTTACTTCAATTGTATGTCAACTAAATTTGGATAATGATCTGATAAATGAAGGCGAGATGTATTTTGTTGAGCAGTTTTTAATCTTTTATCCATCAATACAACATCAATGCGCAATGTTGGGGAAATACTGTCGTATGTTCCACCAAATCCAAAACCTGTTGATAGAAATGCATCGCTTAATCCTTTGCTCAGATGCTGATAAACAAAACTTGCTGGCATCGAATTTAAATCGCTGCAAAATATGAAAGGCTTATCTGTTTTATTCAATTCATATTTTATTTTCATTGCTTGATCAACATGAATCTCATCGAAATATTTTAATTTTTTAAAAGTCTTAGAATGAAAAAGTAATCCGCTGTCTGCTTCTAAAAAATTATATTCTCTTGGTGATGCATTTTGCGAATGCAAATCCATGGAACGTAGATGGGCATTGACTATTTTTATTGGATGACCTTTAAAATTTATGGTTGCAAATTGAAAAGCCTCTTTTGAAATAGATACAGGGAATTTAATTCTCCCTGTATCATAAATTGGAAATCGCGAGAAAATTACAGGCCCATATTCTTCAGGCATCCAATCGTTATAAGAATAATCTTTCGGAAAATAGTAATAAGGATATTGTAAAGAATCTCTTATATAATCAAGGTTTGCATAAAACCAAGGCGCAATAAAATTCGAAAAATCCTGAAAACATAAAACATCTGCATTGCTTTCTTTAATAAATGCAAACATTTGACGACGAACACTTTTGGGTTTATCGTTTTTCTTTTGACAATCGCCAAAATAATTTACGTTCCACGATAATAAACGAAAACTATTTTCATTCTTTTCATACACAAATTTTTTACGAGTATGAAAACCAAAAACAGAACTGATGTTTTGAAAACCTGCAAGCAGTATCAGTAAAAAAATCAAACTTGTTTTACGGAAAATAATTAATGATAATAAAAACAGAACAATCATACCGGCTAACAAATACACAAAACCCAATGCTAAAAATGTAAGTGGCCAAAAATGAACAGGATTAATGTATGGCGTTAAACAGGCAACGAGATAAATACAAGAATAAACTATACCTGCAATAAAAAATAGTTTTTTTAAAATGAATTTTTTTTGAGCCCTCATTATTATTTAAGTTCTTCTTTACTTGCTTTTTTCAAAAATTCTTTTTCCTCGTCGGTTAACATCTGATAACCTTTATCATTTATTTTATCTAATAATTCATCTACACGTTGTTGAGTAAGATCAGTTGTTTTTTGTGTGGATCGATTCTCCAATTTTTCTTTATCAAATTTTTTGATCAATTTTTTTTCGGGATTGAAAAGATCATTAAACCAATTCACAAAATTATTCATCCAATCGCTCCAATCGTTTCCCCTTCTTAATTGTCGGATAAAAATAAATCCGATAACGCCACCGGCTAAATGTGCAATGGCATAACCGCCGCTCGAACTTGCAATGGTTGCATAATCGATCGCTACAAAGATCAAAGTCAATACCCATAAAGGAATGCCGCCGTTAATCATTGGAAATATTCTGTAATCAGGAGCTAAAGATGTTGTTGCCACTGCAATGGCCATCACGGCTGCACCACCGCCAATTAAACTTGGTGAAAGATTGATGGATTGATGTAATGCTGGAATTAAATTCACACTTAATAAAAAACAAACTGCGCCTGCAAATCCTCCATAAATATAAATGGGAAATATTTTTTTATTGCCGGTAAGGTCTTGTAAAATAAATCCAAAACCCCATAGCCATAATAAAGTGCTTAACAGTGCCCAGATGCTTAGATGCGAAAACATATAAACAAAAATCGTCCAGGGTCTTGTTATTAATTTTTCGGTAGCAGCAGGTAATGTAAACCAATCGAGAATTTGTTTTTGAAAAAATTCGGCTGCAGTAATATTATCGCTGTACGATAAAAAATAAACAATCTTCAAAAAATTAAGTAAAACAAAAATGAGTGCATTCACTGCAATCAACATCACTAAACTATTATTGCTTTGACCTAACAAAGGACTTCTGCCAGATTTATATTCTCTAACGCTCATGTTTCAAAGTTCGATAAAAATGTATGAAGAATTTAGCTTTAATAAAACCTCCGTCGATTAGTTCTATTCCAGAAATACACCAATAAAAAACCAACAACAGCGCCACCAAGATGCGCCCAATGTGCCACATTATCTCCAGCAGAATTTTCGAATGCCATACTTAATTCAAATCCAGCGTATAATAAAACGAACCATTTTGCCTTTAGCGGAATAAAGAAATACAAATAAATTTTTGTGTTGGGAAATAAATAACCAAATGCAGCCAAACAACCAAACACAGCACCCGATGCACCTAATGTTGCTTCGTTCAATCGAAAATTTGGATCATGTAAAAGTTGTTGTTGTTGTTCGTAAGATAATAAATTAAATGTTTCTACAACCGGTTGCATTTGAAAATATAAAACGATCATGTGTGCCAATGCTGCACCTAATCCGCAAGAAATATAAAATGTAAGAAATCGTTTTGGTCCCCATAAATTTTCGAGTATAGAACCAAACATCCACAAAGCAAACATGTTACTGAAAATATGCCCCAAGTTTCCATGCATGAACATGTGTGTTATAAATTGCCATGGTTTAAATAATGGACTTTGCCATGTGTGTAAAGCAAACAGATCGTCCATGTTAATTTGTGGCCCAACTGTTTTTTGTGCTAAAAAAAACAATCCATTTATTATTAAAAGATTTTTAATAATAGTTGGTAATATTTGAAAACTACTTGGTCTAAATTCTGTCATACGTTTGAAAAACTAATATTTAAAAAAAGAAAAACTAAATCGTTCAACGCTGTTACAAATACTCAACCATTTAGTTTTAAGTGTTTATGTTTTAAGCTTTTAATTTAAGCTGCATTACATTTTCGATATGATGTGTATGCGGAAACATATCCACCGGTTGAATTTTTGTTACCACATATTTTTCATCCAGCAATGCAATATCTCTAGCCTGTGTTGCCGGATTGCAACTAACATACACAATAATTGGTACTTCAATTTCCAATAATTTTTTCACCAGTTTTTCGTGCATACCTGCACGTGGCGGATCGCTAATAACAACATCCGGTCTGCCATGCGTTGCAAAGAAAGCGTCATCACAAATATCAATCACATCGCCAGCCATAAATACAGAGTGCAAAATATTGTTTAACGCTGCATTCTCTTTTGCATCTTCAATGGCTTCGGCAATTAATTCAACACCAACAATTTTTTTTGCATGTTTACTTGCAAAAATGCCAATGCTTCCTGTGCCGCAATATAAATCATACACAGTTTGTGTTCCATCCAACTCTGCATAATCTCTGGCAATCTGATATAATTTTTCGGCCTGTTTAGTATTGGTTTGAAAAAAAGATTTTGGACTTATTTTAAATTGAAAGTCTTCTAATTTTTCGATGATGGAACCTTTTCCAAAATAAACTTGCGGATCAAGATCGTAAATACTGTCGTTGAATTTTTTATTGATGGTAAATAATAAAGTTGTTATCTGCGGAAATTGTTGCAACAATTCATCAAATAATTTTGTTTGATTTTCTTCTTCATAACCCAACACAATATTTATCATCAGTTCGCCAGTTGTTGAAGAACGAACCACCACATTTCGCAACCATCCCTGATGCGATCTAACATCATAAAACGGTAAATTATTTTTTATTGCAAATGCTGCAATGGCTTTACGAATTAAATTGGTTGGCTCGTGTTGCAAATGGCAAATATCTATTTCAACAATTTTATCGAACATTCCTTTTGCATGAAACCCTGCAAAGCCACCATCATTAATTATTTCGGAACCCGAAGCTTTTAATTTTCTAAACTCATCCGACGGAATAAATTTTTTATTGCAAAAAGTAAATTCCAATTTATTGCGGTAATGTTTTGTTTCATCGGCACCAATAATCGTAAACATCGATGGCAACTGCACTTTACCAATGCGACTTAAATTATCGTTTACCTGTTTTTGTTTATACATTAATTGTTTTTCGTATGGCAAACTTTGCCATTGACAACCACCGCAAACGCCAAAGTGCGAACAAAAAGGAACAACTCTGTCGGCAGAATATTTTTTAAACCGCAATGGATAACCTTCGGCCCAATCTTTTTTACTTTTTTGTAATTGAACATCCACCACATCGCCGGGCACAGTGCCTTCAATAAAAATTACTTTGCCATCAACCCGCGACAAACATTTGCCTTCGGCTGCATAATCCTGCACCAGCACATCTTCTAAAACGATCGCTCTTTTTTGTTTTTTCACAGCGGCAAAAATAACGTGTTGAAGCTTTAAAAAATTTTAATTGTTGTTAAACAAAATGAATAATGTTTTTGTAGCCGGCTGAAGTAACGCTATGAAGCTGTTGTTGCGTCGCACTCTTGTGCTGAATAACAGTCCCGAACGTTGAAGAGTGCGACGCAACAGGCGATGCCATAAAATACTTATGCCCGTCAACAAAAAATTAAGTTTCATTTTACAAATGATTAACTGCATCAAAAAAGCAATTACTTACATTTACAGCTAAGAAAATTTTTAGTTGATGAAGAACCGAATTTTATTTTTTATTAGTTTATTTTTTTCTGTTGCAATGTTTGCACAAGCGATTAAAAAACCTGTTGCTGCGCCGGCAAAAAATATTTCCATCACATTAACGCCGTTAAAAAATTGTATGGTTTATTTGGGCAGCTATTACGGCAAAGGAAGAAGCTTGGCCGACTCTGCATGGCTGAACGAAAAAAGTACCGGAACATTTAAAGGCAACACAAAATTAACCGGCGGAATTTATTTTGTAGTATCACCGCAATATACCATTCAGTTCGAGTTACTCATCGGAAACCAGCAGCAGTTTAGCGTTACAGCCGATACAGCACAAAAAGATAATGCAATAATTAAAGGTTCAGCCGATAATGATTTGTTTAAAGAATATTCGAAAGTAACGATGGAAAAAGGTAAAGCTTTAAATAGTTTGAACCAACAATTTTCTGCTTCAAAAACAAAAGATGATTCTACTAAATTCAGAAGCGAAATAATTAAAGCAAATAAAGAGTTGCAAAATTATCGCGAAGACATTATTAAAAAACATCCGGCATCTTTATTAACAACATTACTTGCTGCGATGAAACGACCTGATGTTCCGTCAATTCCAATTGTAAAAGGAAAAGCTGATTCAGCTTATCCATATCGTTTTGTAAAAGATCATTTTTGGGATGATGTTGCTTTTAATGATGACCGTTTATTACGCACTCCATTTTTTGAACCAAAGTTGGATGATTATTTAAAATATTATGTTTCGCCTGAACCTGATTCAATTATCAAAGAAGTAAAATACATTTTATTGTCGGCAAGAACCGGAAAAGAAATGTATCCGTATTTATTAACCAAGTTCACGAATAAATATTTGAATCCCGAATACATGGGCCAGGATAAAGTATTCTTGTACTTGTTCGATAATTTTTATTCGAAAGGTGACACTACTTTTTTAAATGCCGCATCGCGTAAAATGATATTTGAAAGAGCATACAGCATGATGGCCAATCAAATCGGCAATCCTGCGCCACTATTGAATTTGAGAGATACTACTGAAAAAATTATTTCGATGTACGGCATTCAGTCGCCAATAACTTTAATTGTTTTTTGGGATCCAACTTGTGGACATTGCAAAACAGAAATTCCAAGAATAGATTCTATTTATAAAGCAAAATGGAAAGCTTTGGGCGTAAGTATTTATGCAGTAAATATTGCAGAAAAAACAATGGATGAATTAAAGAAATTTGTGAACGATAAAAAATTAAGTCCCGATTGGTTTCATGTGTATGAACCAAAAACAGAAAGAGATACACAACAAGCTGCAGGACAACCTAACTACCGTCAATTATACGATGTAAGCAAAACGCCAACATTATATTTATTGGATGACAAGAAAAATATTATTGCCAAACAATTAAGCATTGAGCAGTTTGATGATTTGATTATGGCGAAGTTGAAAAACAAAAAGGGTTAAAAATAAAAAGAGCAACCGAATAAGTTGCTCTTTTTTTTACAAAACTTCTTTCACCACATTCCAGATAATTTTTGGTTTACCCAAAGTATAATAATGTAAAACAGGTACACCAAATTCTTTTATTTCTTTGCTTTGCTGAATTAACCATTTAGTTCCCACTGCTTCAACATCCGCATCTGTCTTGCATTTCAGCACTTCGTTCGACAAATCGGTTGGAATATCAACATGAAAAATTCTTGGTAAAACAGATAATTGTTTTTTAGTAGTGATTGGTTTTAATCCAGGAATAATTGGAACAGTAATTCCAATGGCTCTGCAACTTTTTACAAAATCAAAAAACTTTTGATTATCAAAAAACATTTGTGTCATAATATATTCGGCACCTGCATCAACTTTCTCTTTTAATCTTGCCAAATCAATTTCTAAATTAGGTGCTTCAAAATGTTTTTCAGGATAACCCGCAACGCCCATGCAAAAATTTGTCTTGCTTCCGTTTTGAATATCTTTATCAATATAAATTCCGTTGTTTAAATGCGAAACCTGTTTCAATAGATCAATTGCAAAAAAGTTTCCGTCTTTTTCCGCTTCAAACGAAGTTTCATTTTTTGCAGCATCACCTCGCAACACCAGCACATTATCAATTCCTAAAAAATTCAGATCAATTAATGCGTCTTCAGTTTCACGTTTTGTAAAACCGCCGCAAATTAAATGCGGCACTGCATCAATTTTATAATGATTCATGATAGCAGCGCAAATACCAACAGTGCCGGGCCTTTTACGTACATCAACTTTTTCGAAAGTGCCATCAGCTTTTTTCTTGAACATGGTTTCGCTGCGGTGATAAGTAACATTTATCCACGATGGTTTAAATTCCATCAACGGATCTAAATGATCGTACAACGAAGTAATTGTTTTGCCTTTTAATGGCGGTAATACTTCAAAAGAAACCAATGTGTTTTTTGCCTGTGCAATATGTTCTGTAACTTTCATCGTTCAAAAATTAATGCAATATACATACTGAGATTATAACTGAAGTATTTGTTAAGATAAATTTCAATGTGTTGACACAACATCATAACCTCTATTTTTGTAAAAAATAATTCATTGGATATAACTATACATACCAAAGAGCTCGTTAAAAGTTACAAAGGACGTACCGTTGTAAATAAAGTTAGCGTTGATGTAAAGCAGGGTGAGATCGTTGGTTTACTTGGACCAAACGGTGCCGGTAAAACAACAACATTTTATATGGTGGTTGGATTAATTAAACCCGATGAAGGAAGTGTTTTTTTAAATGATTTGGATATTACCAAACTGCCCATGTACAAAAGAGCGCAAATGGGAATTGGATATTTACCTCAGGAAGCAAGTGTTTTTAGAAAGTTAAGTGTGGAAGATAATATTCTGGCGGTTTTGGAAATGACAAAACTTACCAAGCAGGAACGTTTAGATAAATTAGAAAGTTTATTGGATGAATTTAATTTGCATCATGTTAGAAAAAATAATGGCGATAGTTTAAGTGGTGGTGAAAGAAGAAGAACAGAAATAGCCAGAGCATTGGCTGTTGATCCAAAATTTATTTTATTGGATGAACCTTTTGCAGGTGTTGATCCGATTGCTGTTGAAGATATTCAAAGTGTTGTTGCCAAATTAAAATATAAAAATATTGGTATCCTTATCACCGATCATAATGTGAATGAAACATTGTCAATTTGTGATCGTGCTTATTTATTGATCGAAGGAAAAATATTTAAACACGGCACTGCAGAGGAATTGGCAGATGATGAAAGAGTGCGTCGTTTATACCTTGGAACTAATTTCGAATTGAAAAGAAAAGATTGGATTATTGATATGGAAAGAGATAGCGCAATGCTACGCGATATTGATGCTGGTCAAAATATCGAAGAATAAACTTTCCCATCTCCGTTTCATTGTTTATTTTGCTAACATTCCTCAATGAAACTGCTTAGTCCCGCAATATCACGATTAGCACGCCTCCGCTATTGGCGCATAGAACAATGGAAATCGAATCCCATTGCGACCCAACGTGAGGTATTGCAAGATTTAGTTACACACGGACAAAACACTGAGTTCGGCAGAAAATATGGAATGAATAATTTATTTTCTGTTCGCGAATTTAAAAAAGCGGTTCCTATTCATGAGTACGATGATATAAAACCTTATATCGAAAGGTTAATGAACGGCGAACAAAATTTATTATGGAACACGCCTGTAACATGGTTTGCAAAAAGCAGTGGAACTACAAACGATAAAAGTAAATTCATTCCCATCACTGAAGAAAGTTTGCAAGATTGTCATTATCAGTCAGCGAAAGATGTGTTGAGCATGTATTATAATTTTAATTCGGAAAGTGATTTACTAACGGGTAAAGGTTTAGTAATTGGTGGCAGCCATCAAATAAATACCATCAACGAAGAAACACACTATGGCGATCTAAGTGCCGTGCTTTTACAAAACACACCAATTTGGGCTGGATGGATTCGAACACCTGAATTATCTATTGCGTTAATGGATGAATGGGAAAATAAAATTGAACAATTGGCTTTATCAACCATTAATGAAAATGTAACTTCTATTTCAGGCGTACCAACATGGACACTTGTTTTAATTAAACGAATTTTAGAGATCACAGGTAAAAAAACTTTAATTGAAGTTTGGCCAAATTTCGAATTGTATTTGCATGGTGGTGTTTCGTTTACGCCTTATCGCGAACAATTTAAAAAGTTGATCGGAAAAGATATTTATTATTTAGACCTATACAACGCAAGCGAAGGTTTTTTTGCTGCGCAAGATGATCCTAATGAAGAAGGGATGTTATTATTTTTAAATCATGGAATTTTTTACGAGTTCATGCCGGTGGAAGAATATGGAAAAAAAGAACCGCTCACAATTGGATTAAATAAAGTTGAATTAAATAAAAATTATGCTTTGGTAATTTCAACCAATGGCGGTTTGTGGCGCTATTTAGTTGGTGATACAATTCAATTTACTTCGTTAAATCCTTTCAGAATAAAAGTAACCGGAAGATTAAAACATTTTATTAATGCCTTTGGCGAAGAATTAATTGTTGACAATAGTGATAAGGCCATTTCTATTGCCTGTGAAAAAACAAATACAGTTGTAAACGACTATACTGCTGCTCCTGTTTATTTTAGCGAAGAAAGTAATGGTGCACATGAATGGTTAATTGAATTTGATAAAGAGCCCGAAAACATGAATCAGTTTGCATACGAATTAGATTGCGCATTGAAAGCCGTTAATAGCGATTACGAAGCAAAACGACATAAAGACATTGCATTAAGAATGCCTATCCTTCATTCGTTAAAAAAAGGAATATTTACTGAATGGTTACGCAGCAAAGGCAAGCTGGGCGGGCAACACAAAATTCCACGATTAAGTAATGATAGAATTTTTATTGATGAATTACTTTTAATTAAGTGATGTTTTTCTTTCTCTTTAAATCTTAATAGAATCTCTTTCTCCGTTCAATTCGTTATAATGTAAAGAAATAAAATATCCAACAATCAATAAGCTAACAAACGATGATGTGTAGAACAAATACAAATAGGGCACATCAATAAAATTATAAAACACAACCAACGATAATTTAAATGTTGCTAACGAAATATTATTGATGCGGTAATTTTTTTTATCTCTTATCCAAACTGCAACTGCAGCAAACAGTAATGGTAAAACAAACGAAAAAATAATTAATAGTAAATGTTGCGTTGCAATATTATGTGCACCAAAAAATTTTGAAAGTCCCAAACTTGTTTCAAAAACCTGCGGCGCATCGTGCCAAACTCTAGCAGCAAAATCAATATACTGGCCGGGCAATGATAATAATTGAATAAATGGTTTCCATCCAAATGGAATGATCATTAATAATAAGAAACAAATAATTCCTGTTACGATCAGTTTGATTAACTCATTATATTTTTTTTCATACACCATCAAAAAAGAATAAGGGATGATCCAACCAATTAAAGCATATCTACTTAATCCACACAAAACAATACTCACTGCAATCAACCAAATATTTCCATTTAATAATGAGAGCGTAAGTAATACGTAATAAAAAATAACTACGCCTTCTTCGGTGTATGGAATCAATCCTTGTGTTGCTGAAGTTGACAACCACCAGAACAAAATAAATGCACAAAATAAAACAAATGGTGATACTCTTTTTTGATGTGAAGGATGAAAAATAAAAATAAAAATTGTAAAAATGATAATAAGACAAATCGTTGTAACCCAACGCAGGTCAAAGTTTCCAACAATTGCAACACTGAAAGGCATCCACATTGCCGGTAAATAAACAGGATGAATCCCATTCCATATTTCAGGAATAATTTCATACACTTTTGATGCATGTCCGCTTACAAAACGTTGCGCCATTATTTTCATTATCGGCAACATATCAGCATCGTGATAGTTCATTGGCGCATCGTCGATCCAGTTTTGACAAAAATGATACAACTCAACCGACATAATAATTACTGCAACTATTCTAAAAGAAAGCGTTGATAAATGATGTGCATTTTCTTCGATCGAAAAAGATTGTTTTGCTTTTGGAAGAAATAAAATAAAGACAGCGATCATCAATCCGCTTAAAAAATAAATGATAGATGCAAGCGGGATAATGGAAGGAAAAAGTAAAACATAAGTGGCACATACTGTTTCTAAAATAAAAACAGCCGCCAATAAATTTTTTGTCTTACGAAGCTTGTACATGCTTCTGTAAAAATATTTATTAATGTTGAACTGAAAGGAGTTAATATATTTGAATTCTATAAAAAATTATTTATGAAATTACTTGCCGGAAAAGTATCAATAGTTACAGGGGCTGCCCGTGGAATCGGTGCTGCGATTGCTTTAAAATTAGCAGAACAAGGTTCTGACATTGCTTTTACTTATGTTAGTGATAGCAGCGCCGAAAAAGCTGCAACATTAGAAGCGCAATTAATTGCATTGGGCGTTAAAGCAAAAGCATATAAAAGCAATGCAGGCGATTTTACGCAATGCGAAACTTTTGTAAATGATGTGCTGAAAGAATTTGGAAAGATTGATGTTTGTGTAAATAATGCAGGAATATCGAAAGATAATTTATTGTTGCGCATGACTGCAGAACAATGGGATGAAGTAATGGATATTAATTTAAAAAGTGTTTTCAACATGACGAAACAAGTTATTCGTCCAATGATGAAAGCAAAAAGTGGAAGCATAATTAATATGAGTTCAATTATTGGTATTCGCGGAAATGCAGGCCAGAGTAGCTATGCAGCAAGCAAAGCCGGTATTATTGGTTTTTCAAAATCTGTTGCACATGAATTAGGAAGTCGTAATATTCGTTGTAACGCAATTGCTCCCGGATTTATTGAAACTGATATGACTCATTATTTAAAAGAAGGCGCCGCATCTGAAGAGTTTCTTAAAAAAATTCCTTTAGGTCGTTTTGGTAAAGCTGAAGAAGTTGCCAACACAACTTTATTTTTAGCAAGCGATATGAGTAGTTATATTACCGGACAAGTAATTAGTGTTTGCGGTGGTTTAAATATTTAAAATATTTTTTTCATGAAACCATTCGAGAAACTTTTATTCGATAATAAAGAATGGGCTGCAAAACAAGTTGCATCCGATCCTGATTATTTTAAAAGATTAGTAGAAATACAATCTCCTGAAGTTTTGTGGATCGGTTGCAGTGATAGTCGTGTGCCTGCTGATAAAATTACAGATACTCAACCCGGTGAAATTTTTGTGCATCGCAATGTTGCCAATTTGGTAGTGCACACTGATTTAAATTTATTAAGTGTTCTTCAATTTGCTGTTGAAGTTCTGCATGTAAAACATATTATTGTTTGCGGACATTATGGCTGTGGTGGTGTTAAAGCTGCACTCACCAATCATAGTTTAGGATTAATAGATAAATGGTTGTGGAATATTAAAAATGTGCATCGCATGTATCGCGACGAGATCGATAGTATTGAAGATGAAGAACAAAAATTAAATAAGCTGATTGAAATAAATGTAAAAGAACAAGTGATGAATTTAGCCAAAACATCTATTGTTCAAAAATCCTGGAAAGCCAATTCCAGTCCGGATTTGCACGGTTGGGTGTATGATTTGAATGATGGGATCATACGAACAATTTTCGATTTACCATCAGGCACACATATCGATCCTATCTATGAATACGATAATTTGTAAAAAATTATTTTCTCTTCATTACCTTCTCAACTGCATCAACAATAAATGGACTATCTAATCCATATTTAGTTAACAATTGTGTAGGTGTTCCGCTTTCGCCAAATACATCTTTAGTGCCAATATATTCAATCGGAATTGGAAAATGTTTTGCCGCAACTTGTGCAATGCTGTCACCTAATCCACCAATAATATTATGCTCTTCTACCGTAACAGCGCATTTTGTTTTGGTGATTGATTTTATTATTGCATCAACATCCAAAGGTTTAATGGTATGAATATTTATTAGCTCAACACTTAATCCTTTTTCTTCTAAAATTCTTCCTGCTTCAATCGCTTTCCAAGCCATATGACCGCAAGCAAAAATAGATACATCAGTTCCTTCGCTTAATTGTTGCGCTTTACCAATTACAAAATCACTTCCGTCTTCTTTAGTAAAGTTTGGCCATTTTGGTCGGCCGAAACGCAGATATACCGGACCTTTATAAGATGCAATTGCTTTTGTTGCTGCTTTAGTTTGATTAAAATCGCATGGCACAATCACTGTCATGCCCGGTAACATTTTCATCAAACCAATATCTTCTAATATTTGATGTGTTGCACCATCTTCTCCTAAAGTTAATCCTGCATGCGATGCACAAATTTTTACATTCTTATCGCTGTAAGCAACACTCTGGCGAATTTGATCATACACACGTCCTGTACTAAAATTTGCAAATGTTGTTGTGTATGGAATTTTACCGCCGATAGTTAATCCGGCAGCAATACCAATCATGTTGGCTTCAGCAATACCGCACTGAACAAAACGATTTGGGAAATCTTTTATGAACGGGCCTAATTTTAAAGACCCTGCAAGATCAGCAGTTAACACTACCACATTTTCATTTTCTATTCCAATTTCATGGATGCCTTCACCGAAACCGCCACGTGTTTCTTTTTCGTTTAGTACCTGAATGTCTTTCAGTTTCATGTTGAATGATTGATAATAAAAAGTGCTGCAAAGTAAAGGAAATCGAACGAGTATTTTAGTTTGAATTATTATTACACTTCGCAAGATTTTTATGTAGCAAGCATTTGTATTTCATGGCATCGCCTGTTGCCACGCTCGTTTCAGGGTTCTGTTTTCATGGCAACATTTTTTATTTATGGTTAGTTCAACAAAGAACAAAACGTACAAGAGTGCGACGCCTGTAATGTTGCCATGAAAAACTACAGTCGGTAACAAAAAAATTATATTGGAACCACTTCAATGTCTTTTACATTTCCTGTTCTTTTTAAAACGCCCCAAGATTGTAATTCGCCTTTGATTGCTCTGCGATAAGCACGGAAAAGAACGATCATCATTAACCATCTGTAAATTAATCGTTGTGGTATAAGCCAAAATAATTTCCATGGTTTTTCTTTTTCGAATGCGAAAGCAATACCTGCAATTAATGTATCAATTAATAAAAAGGCAAGATAATATTTTCCAATTTTTGCTCTGTTATCGCTAAACAAACCAACGAACATAAAAAAGTCACCCACTGGGCTTAACAACGGAATGATGTATTTGAACATAAGAATATCGGGTAATGCAATCCAGCCCAAAGCTTTATACTTGTTCACGAACAATGCATCTTTATGTTTCCAGAAAGTTTGCATCACACCAAATGTCCAGCGGAAACGTTGTTTGAAGAATTGTTTCAATGTTTCAGGAGCTTCGGTATAAGCTTTTGCTTTTGGTTCGTTTGCAATAACATAACCGGCTCTTAAAATTCTGATAGTAATATCACAATCTTCGGCAAGTGTATCGGTAGTAAATCCACCGGCTTTTATTATTGCTTCTTTTTTAAATGCACCAATGGCACCAGGAATAACTGTTATAGCATTTGGATATGCAAAACCTTTTCTATCAAAATTCTGACTGGTTGTATATTCAATACTTTGCCATCTCGTTAACATGTTTACCAAGTTGCCCACTTTAACCGAACCGGCAACGGCACCAACTTTTTCATCAGCAAAGTTTTTCATTAATTCACTTACAGCATCAGGCAACAATTTTGTATCGGCATCAATACAAACAACATAATCTGCTGAAGTTTTCTCAATACCATAGTTTAATGCAGAAGCCTTTCCGCCATTAGGTTTCGTGAATATTTTTAATTTGGGATTATTTTCAAAAGCAGCTTTTACTATTTCGAAAGTTTTATCGGTGCTTCCATCATCAACAAAAATAATATCGAAAAAGGGATAATCGCAACGCAACAAATTTTCTAAAGAACTTACTGCATTTATTTCTTCATTGTATGCAGGAACAATAATGGAAACATGCGGTGGATTTTCTAAATGTATCGTTGCATTTAATTTTTCTTTTCTTTTTTGTTTAAAAGCAAAGAAGCCAAGTACCAATAATCTTACGCCACCTAAAATAAGAAACACTATAAAAAGTGCATATAAAAAATGGCCAAGTAAATAACCCGATTCTGCAACTAAAAAATTAAAACGTAGTAAATTATATCCCATTCCTCCTGCTACTTCGGGCATCATCTCTTCTTGTTTTTTATTCAACAATGTAGAGACCGTTACAAATTGATATCCTTTATTTTGAAAATAACGAATGATCTTCCCGGTAGCTTCAACAGTTGCACTTCTGTTACCACCAGCATCATGTAATAAAATAATATTGGCACTATCGCCATTACTTAAATGAAAATTATAAATGTTTACAACACGATTAAAAATTGTGTCCGCATTAAAATTTGGAATCTCACCTTGTTGCCAATCTTCAGGATCAATACTTTCTCCAATAGTGATATAATTTCTTGTTCGGCTTAATGCAACCGGAACCATTTCCTCAGCTTTTTCAGGATCACTATCGGCATTATATGGTGCACGAAACATGATAGTACTTCTGCCAATCAAACATTCGATCAATAAACGTGTGGCATCAATCTCAAGCAGGGCACGACTTTTACTTACTTCAGCCATATTTGGGTGAGTGAAAGTATGGTTGCCGATTTCATGTCCTTCTTTAAAAATTCTTTTTATTAATGGAATATTATTTTCGGCTTCAATTCCCACCACAAAAAACGCTGCGGGCACATGATAAAAAGCAAGTGTATCTAAAATTTGTTTTGTGTAAACCGGATCGGGGCCATCATCATAAGTGAGTACTAATTTTTTATCTGTTCGTTTGCCAAATCTTTTTACAACATAAGTAGAAGGAAGTGTATCGTATGTTTCTTCACTTATCAGCATTTCATCTCTATTCACTTCCGGAGTAATGTGACCGTCTTTTGGTGTAGAAAGTAAATCGAGAACTTCACCTTCGCCAATAAAATCAGGCGTGCTTATACTTGTAACAGAACTGAAATCGTTGAAGTCGAATTTTTGTAATGCATCTTTCGTCATCTGCAAATTATAAAAATCCCAAAGACGATTATCCTCACTACCTAATCTCCATATAGCTGTTCCTGCTAATCCATATTCAGTTGCATAACGAATGCTGTTAAAGTTTGTGGCAGCATCTGTAAAATGAACTTCATGAAGAGAATCTTTACCATCATAATATTTATAATCAAGATTGTAAGTGTTATTATCGAAATCAATTAATGCACTGCTTTCTCTTGCTGTAGTCAATGCTTCCTGATAAGATATTGGAATAGTAATTCCTTTAATCTGCCAATCATACCCATAAGCTGCAAGGTTTAAAACAATTTTTGAAGGTGAAACTTTTTTGGCTAATTTATCTACTGCTGCTTCGATCCATTTTTGACTACAGACTGGACCTGGTTTTGTGCTTTCTGAATGCTGATCATACGCCATCAAAAAAAGATAGTCGTTATACTTAGCGAGTTCTCTATAATCATAATCATCATTAAATGGCGAAACATTTTGTGTTACTAAAAATCCTTTTGCATGTAAAACAGAATAAAGGTTTTTTTCGAAATGAGTAAGTACTTCATTATTCTTTTCATCTAACTCTTCAAAATCAACATTAATACCGGCAAAATTATAAATGGTTAAAAGTCTGGCTACATCATCAATTAATTTTTTTGTTTTAGCAGGATTATTTAAAATACGATGTAATGCAGCTCCATTAAATTTCGCGCCAAAGCTATTAGAAAGCATGGGCATTACTTTAACGCCGGATGCTTTTATTAAATCGAAAGCTCGTTGATCAATATTTGTAAAAAGTGTATCGGCTTTTGGATCAATAAAAAACCATTCGGGTAAAATAAGATTAACCTTTGAAATATTTTTTCGGAGTGAAAAGAAAGATTGATTATCCCATGCCACATAAAACGCAGCTCGAATTCCCAGGGAATCACTAAAGTCATTAGAAGTAGAGAGATCAAGTATTGTATTATTTTGTCCAACACCCTTTCCTTTTGCCCATTTACTTTCAATGATTTTTCTAAACCCGCGGTATTGTTTACCCATTTCACTTTCGCGATATGATGGAACAGAATCGGTTAAAACTTTTTTAATTGCTTTGCCTTCCAGTGGAATTTCCGGATTCTTCATACTGGCATAAGCAATGTATATAATTAGTATTGCCAGAAGCAATAATACCCCAAAAACTCTGGCGGTCCATTTTACCCTTTGCCAGCGGGTTGCATTATTTGTTTGAAATATTTGTGCAGAGTCAGTATTCATACTATAAAATATTTGCAATATCTATGCACATATTTTTATGCAAAGTAAATAATGCCATTTACAAAAACTTGTAAAAAATAATTTTAACGATTAGTTCAAATGTGATGTCAAACATAAAACAGTTTTTACAACAATACTTTCGAATCGCCATTTCATTTCTTATTACACTGTTGTTGGTAAGGGTGTATGAATATTTTACTGTTGGTATTAAATCGTTTACAAGTCATTCTTATTCCTTTGAATTTGCAGGATTGTTTTATGATGTTTGGACATGGTTGATCTATTGTTTTATTTTTCTTTTTCTTTTTTTACCAATTTGTTTTATCAATATTCGTTTTGCAAAAACAATATTTCATGCTGTTAATATTATTCTTTTAATTCTCTACATTTCGTTGATAGTTGTTTTTTCAGAACGCAACATTCCATTTGATCATGAATTTTTTACCAGAAGTATTAAAGATTCTTTTCTTACTTCAAAGCAAATGATGACAAGCGGATTTCTTTTTTATCTGCCATATATAGTTTACACGATTTTATATTTTTTATTTTACAATCGCATCATTAAAAAAATAAATTTTCATCAAAACTTCTTGACAGGTTTGGTTTTTATCTCTTTGCTTTCATCAGGATTTGTAAAATATGCATCGCCTTCTGAAAATTGGTTCAAACAAAATTCGTCTTATTATCTGGTATGTAATAAGTTAAATTATTGGTTGATGGATAGCTACCAATATTTTGATGCGCAACATAAAAGCAAGAATAATATTTTAACTCCAGAACAGTTAAACACTGAAATTGAGTTCTATCAAAAAAATCAACCTTTTAAATTTATTAATAACGAATATCCGCTTTTGCATTTGGATGAAAGCAAAGATGTGTTAGGCGATTTTTTTAATTTCAACAAAACAACACCAAACATTGTATTACTCGTTATTGAAGGCTTATCAAAAGATTTTAGTGGCGCAAATGCTTATGCAGGAAGCTTTACACCATTTCTGGATTCTTTATCGAATTACAGTTTGTACTGGGATAATTTTTTAAGCACCGCCCCCGGCACATTTGCAGCTCATCCTGCTATTGAAGGTTCGTTACCATATGGCAGTAAAGGTTTTTCGTTGATGAATGTTTTGCCCGAACATTTATCATTAATAAAAATTCTTCGTCAAAATGGATACTGGACCAATTTCATGATTGGCTTTAATCCGGATTTTGATAATATGGGTGGCTTCATTCGGTTGCAAGGAACCGATTTTATTTTATCGCGTTATCCTGCAAAATATAAAGAGATGGGAATTGGCCCCGAAGGTTGGTCGATGGGTTATCCTGACGATGCTTTATTCAGTAGAAGTATAGAAGTAATGGATTCTTTACATAAAGCTCCTTATTTCAATATTTATCATACCGGCACAACGCATATGCCATATTTGTTTGCACAAAAACCTTTGTATGAAAAATTGTTTCAGAAGAAAATGAAATCAATGAATGATGCATCGGGTATGAAAAAAACATTAAACAATTGCAAAGATGTTTTAGAAACTTATATGTTTTCGGATGATTGCATGAGAAAATTTTTCGCGGATTATTCTAAAAGCAAAGATTTTAAGAATACGATTTTTATTATCACTGGTGATCATCATATCGGATCGTTCCCTGCTACCGGCGATATCGATTCATATCATGTTCCATTAATTATTTATTCGCCAATGTTAAAAGCGGCAAAGAAATTTCACTCAGTTAATTCGCATAATAATTTAGCACCCACCATCACGTCACTTTTATTTCACCATTTTTATTTTACTTATCAACCAAAAGATGTGCATTGGATGGGCGATGTACTTGATACCTGTACATCATTCAGAAATATACACAGCATGCCTTTCATGTCGTGGAGCAGAGCAATTGAAGATTATATTTATAAAGAATATTTTGTTTCAGGAGATCAATTATATAAACTTACTCCCGATCTTTTACAAGAGCCATACAAAAACGATTCTCTTAAAAATTTTATTATTAAGCTGAGAGAAAATTTTAAGATCCTCAACACTTATGTTTGCGATAGTAATAAACTATTTCCTGTACAAGAAATGGTTGCTAATGATGACCGCCAATTGTTGTTAGATTACTGCGATACTTTATCGAAAACAATTTTTGCAAATACTTCGGATACAAGTTTGATGAATGATTTTAAGATTCCGCAAGTATATAAATTTTTGTATGTTGAGATATCGGCCGATGTTAATTTGCCTTCTCGCAATGTTGATTTTCATCCTTCGATGCGATTGGCATTGATTGACAGAACACCGACTAAAAATAATTATTTATACTGGGCAATGAGAGAGGTTGCAGCTATTTCTAAATACGAATTTGTTCCGCAGCAATGGAATGCTATTTCAACAAAAGATATGTTTACGTTGGATGATTACAAGAAAAATAAAGGACTTGTTTTTAATCTTGGTATATGGACAGATTCTATTCCAATTAATTTTAAAATGAAAGATTTAAAAGTGAAAATTTATGGAGTGAAAGCAAAAAATTAATTTTCGAAAGTTGAATAAAAATAAGGTGTCTTTGCTTCAAACTCTGCACTACAAGTATCAACCATTTTATACACTCTTGTTATTCCCAATGCTTTTCGTTTTTCATAAACTTGCTCATCCGTGCAATCGCCGTGTAAAATTTTTGCGATCTGATCATCACCAAAACCATTCTTCTTTGCTTCTTTCAATAGATCATTAGGCAAAGTATCTGCCGAATGTTTTGCAATTTCTTTTTCGATGTTGCAAATGATTTGTATTTGATGAACAAACCATTTATCAATTCCTGTTACCTGTGAAATTGTTTTAACTGTAACGCCTTGCATCAATGCATCTTTAATGCGGAAGATGCGATCCCATTTTGGTATTTTAATGTACTCAACAATTTCCTCACTCTTCATCAAACTCTTACCATAATATCCTAAACCAACTGCATCATTTTCCAAACTCTGACAAGCTTTTTGAATGGCTTCAGTAAAACTTCTTCCAATGCTCATCACTTCGCCAACACTTTTCATTTGCAATCCTAAAGTATCATTAGCACCTTTAAATTTATCAAAATTCCAGCGCGGCATTTTTACAATTACATAATCCAATGCCGGTTCGAAATATGCAGAAGTTGTTCTTGTGATTTGATTTTTTAATTCATCCAACGAATAACCAATGGCCAGTTTAGCAGCAATTTTTGCAATAGGATAACCGGTTGCTTTTGATGCTAACGCAGATGAACGGCTAACACGCGGATTAATTTCTACAGCAATTAATTCTTCAGTTTCGGGATTTTGTGCAAACTGAACATTACATCCACCTGCAAAATTTCCCAACGAACGCATCATTAATATTGCCTGATTGCGCATGTCTTGAAACGAAGTATCACTCAATGTCATCGCAGGTGCAACAGTAATACTGTCGCCGGTGTGAATGCCCATCGGATCTAAATTTTCAACGGTACAAATGATTACAACATTATCATTTTTATCGCGCAATAATTCTAATTCATATTCTTTCCAACCCAACACTGCTTTTTCTACCAACACTTCGTGAATAGGTGAAGCTTTTAATCCGCGTTCTAAAGCAGAATCTAATTCTTCTTTGTTGTGAACAAAACTTCCGCCTGTTCCACCCAAAGTAAATGATGGGCGAATAACCAATGGAAATCCTATTTCCTGTGCAAATTCTTTGCCTTCTAAAAAACTATTCGCAACATGACTTGGTGCAACTTTAATTCCGATCTTAAACATCAACTGACGAAATTTTTCTCTGTCTTCGGCAGTATCAATTGCAGCAACATCAACACCAATTAATCTAACATTATATTTTACCCAAACGCCTAATTCTTCTGCTTCTTTGCAAAGATTTAATGCAGTTTGTCCGCCCATGGTTGGCAATACAGCATCGATCTGATTTTCGTCTAATATCTGTTCAATACTTTCAACAGTCAATGGCAATAAATAAACTTTATCAGCCATCATCGGATCGGTCATGATTGTTGCAGGATTGCTATTGATGAGAATTACTTTTATTCCCTCTTCGCGCAAACTACGTGCAGCCTGAGATCCGGAATAATCGAATTCGCAGGCCTGTCCGATAATAATTGGCCCGGAGCCGATAATAAGTACAGATTTGATGGAATTGTCTATTGGCATGATTTTACAAATTGTGCAAATGTAAGGTTGTGACAGGAAATAGGCAGTTAATTTTTAAAATTATCTTGCATCGATTCAGCACAACTAATTAACAGGATTTTCTGTCTTTTGTTTTTAGATGAATTAATTATAAAATATGATTGACTTAAAAGAAGGAATAAAAGCGCCAGCATTTTCCGGCATCGATCAAAACGGAAAATCAATTTCGTTAAAAGATTTTATCGGAAAGAAAATTGTTTTGTATTTCTATCCGCATGATGATACACCCACTTGCACAACACAAGCTTGCAATCTCAGAGATAATTATTCTTTGTTATTAAAAAACGGATTTAAAATTATCGGTATCAGTACCGATGAAGTTAAGAAGCATAAAAAATTTGAAACAAAATATAATTTGCCTTTTACTTTAATTGCAGATGTTGATAATAGCATTGCAGAAAAATATGGCGTTTGGAAATTAAAAAAATTTATGGGCCGCGAATTTATTGGTATGCACCGAACCACCTTTTTAATTGATGAAAAAGGAAAGATCAAAAAAATAATTACAAAACCAAATACCAAAGATCACGCTAACCAAATTTTGACAATTTGGGACGAAGCATAGTCGTTGATATTACTATTACTTGTGGTGTTTCTCACTACAAAAAAATTGAATTATCTGTTATTTTAATTAGTATGGATCTGGGATAGTTTTGAGGTATTGAAAAACTACAATATCTCTAATGCTTAATCAAATTCCATACAACGAAAGTGCAAGGCTTAAAGAAGTTTATGGATTAACAATACTTGATTCTCAATCCGAAAAAGAATTTAATGATGTAGTAGAATTGGCTTCACAAATTTGCAATGTTCCTGTCTCTTTAATTTCATTATTAGAAGTAAACCGTCAATGGTTTAAAGCAGCAAAAGGATTAGACATTAAAGAAACACCATGTGAAATCGCATTTTGCTCCTACGGCATTTCAGAAGATGATGGTTTCTTCGAAATAGCTGACACATTAGTCGATTCGAGATTCAATAATAAATCCATTGCTGATCCACAATCTCATCTTCGCTATTATGCAGGAACGCCTTTGGTTACAAGCCGCGGTTTTAGGGTTGGCACCTTATGCGTTGCCGATATAAAACCAAATCATCTGGATGCACATCAAATATTTGCGCTAAAAGTTTTAAGTCAGCAGGTAACAAAAATGATAGAATTAAAACTCTCCAACAACAAATTAGAAAACCATAGTCAACATTTACAACATGAAAATGAAATGCAGCAATTAATGCTTTCTATTATTGCTCATGACGTTCGCAATCCAATTGCAGCTATTAAAGGTGTGATGGACTTTATTACTACTAACAATATTTCTGAAGCCGATAAACAAAAACTCACAAGCATGTATTCAGAACAATTGGATCTAACACTTGATCTATTAAATAATTTGGTTGATTGGAGTAAAATGCAAATAATCAAGAATGAAGTGATGATGGAAAATTTGAATCTTTTTGAAATAACAGAAGGATTATTAAAACAATGTAAATTGAATGCACAGTTTAAAAATAATTCACTGATTAATTTGGTTGAAAAAGATTTGTTTCTACGAACCGATAATAATATGTTTCGTTTTATTTTACGCAACTTGATAACCAATGCAAATAAATTTACTGAGAATGGTGTAATTACTTTATATGCCCATGGTGAAATAGATAAAATAGTTTTTACTGTAAGTGATACAGGCACTGGAATGTCAACAGAAAAAGCAAAAAAACTTTTCAATAAAACTAATATAGAAAGTACGCCGGGAACTAATTACGAAAAAGGAAGTGGTCTTGGGTTAATACTCACCAAAGGTTTTATAGATTGTTTAAATGGAAAAGTAGAAGTTGAAAGTGAAGAAGGCAAAGGCACAACTATATTTTTATATTTCGATAAATAATTAGCAAATACAGTTAGTTTTTTCAATGTTAAACATCTCTTTTCCAAGAGATGTTTTTGTATTTGATATAATTTAAGGAATCACTTCAAACAACATCACTTGTGTTTTTTCGAACAACATAAAATTATTATCGGCAATAAAAATTAAACTTTTATGACCATTGGGAAGATCGGGACCAAATGTTACTCCTTCGATATTATCGGTATACATTTTTAAATCATCCATGTTCAATAATAATTTTTTTATAACAGGATGCGCAGCCGGATTTTCTTTTAACGATTTTGTATTGATGATATTAGTTGCATTATTTAAATCAGCTAAATAAACTTTAATGGTGCAGGGCAACCGGCCACTTGAAAAAGAACGTTCAATAACTAATAATTTATTTTTCCCAACAGAAAGTATATCCGGAATTCCATTGATCTTAAAAGCATTTTCAGGGATAGCCGGATAAGCTACAGGATCTAATTCGTAAGCATATTGCGCAATATTTTTTTTTGTGCCAACATCATATTTGAATAATCGTATCCATGCATTATTTTTTTTAGCATCTGCTCTTGGACCATCTTCATATAAAGGCTCTTCCAAGTTTACAAACATGGTTTTAAAATTATCTGCAAATGTTAATCCTTCTAATGTTCCGTTTTGTCGTGGACCTTTTTCTGTAGCGTGCATTAATAAATTTTCAGGCAAAGGAAAAGTATCAATATATTTTCCATCAGGGTGAATAATGGTGATAGCGGGGTTTTCCAGTACAGTATCTTTTTTATTTACAATTCTTTCTCCTTCACTTGTCCAAAACATTTGTTTGGTAATTGGATTATATCTCAATGCTTCCGGATCAGGTGTATGCCAAGGATCTTGTTTCGAATTGGGATAAGGTTTATTATCGGCATTCAAAAATGTTGTTACGTCAACAAATAAAACAGTGTCGATTTTTTTATCATTGAAAACAATTTTTGAGGAATAATATCTTGCAGGATTAACAGCCGAGCGATCATCGCTGATCATGTAATACAATTTTTTTTCTTTGTCATAATCAATCCCCGATAAACCACCAACGGTAGTTCCTTTAAAAGAATAATTATGAGGTACTTCATAATCGCTGATGAATTTTAATTTACTGATAGAAATATCTTGTGCAGCAACAATATTTATTAAAACAAAAACAGTAAAAATTGTTGTAGAGATTTTATTTATGAATTTATATTTCATGTTCATGAATTGAAGAATAAATATAAGCAACAAAAAAGCTGCGAAGTTCATTCGCAGCTTTCATTCTCATCTTAATTATTTATTAGCAACCTGTTCTAAATAATTTGATAATTTATTGATTGATTCGGCATCAATATTAATTTGTTCCTGTGCTTCTTTCCAGTTGCGCTGTTCGATTGCTTCACGTATGCCAGGCATTGTTTTAACGCCATAACCTGTATAAAATCCAGGAGCATAAATAGTATGCTTGAACCAAGGCCTCCGTGGCAATCCATTAACAGAAAGTAATTGCTGCTCTGCTTGATACAATGATTTATTCATCGCATCATGATCGGTTGTTGATGCAAGAGATTTTTTCCATGCCTCAGCTAATTGATTTGTACTTTTCTCTAATGCACTTAATGCATTTTGCAAAGGAGAAAAATCTATAAATGGTACTTCATCTTTTGCAACAGGTAATTTTAATTTCTTTTGTGGATCAGCAGCAAGCGCATATTGTTTTGATTTGATCAACTCATTTTCAATAGCAGTATTTTCTCTTGTGTTGTTTGTTAATTCAATCAATTCATTTGCATAACCACTGATGGTTTTATACAAACTTCTAAAATCAAAAGGCAATACATCGGCATCGGCTAAACGCAATGCAGCTCGACCGGAAGTTTTTGATAATGCAACACCATAATCGAATGTTGAATCTTTAAATCTTCTGTAATCATCATAGCTATCATAAATGGAATGATATTCTCCACCAGGATCTTCACCACCATAACCAAAACTTAATGAGGGCACACCAAGATGCTGAATAAAAGTTGAATAATCAGAACCCGAACCCATTGCTTCTAATGAAAAATCTTTTTTAGTTAACGCATCTTTCTTTGCTTTAGTTGATTTTGCTCTAACAACTTCAACAGCTTTTTTTCTTTCAAATACACTCACATTTGTTTGCGGATCTTTTACATCTTTAGTTATTTCACTAACGAAATTTTCAAATGCATGCGAACCTTCGGCTCCTAAAAATCCTCTTCCGTTTCCATCAGAATTTATGTAAGCAACAGCTTTCTGTTGTAATTCTGTTCCATGATCTTCGGCCCATTCTGTTGAACCCAATAATCCAGGCTCTTCACCATCCCATGCACAATAAACCAATGTACGCTTGGGTTTCCAGCCATTCTTTACTAATTCACCAATTGCTTTTGCTTCTTCTAATAATGCTGCTTGTCCGCTGATTGGATCACCTGCACCATTCACCCAAGCATCATGATGATTGCCACGAATAACCCATTCATCAGGATATTCAGATCCTTTCATCATTGCAACAACATCATAAGCTGGTTTTAGTTGCCAATCAAATTCTACTTTCAAATGAACTTTTGCTTTTCCGGGTCCTATATGATAAGTTATGGGCAATGCACCTCTCCAATCATCAGGAGCAACAGGTCCATCCAATGCTTCCAACAATGGTTTTGCATCATGATAACTTATTGGCAACACAGGAATTTTCAAAATTGTTACTGCATCTTTTCTATCTAAACGTTTTGCATTTTCAGTTGCACCAACACCGGGTGTTAAAGGATCGCCAGGATAAATAACCATATCCATCACGCTGCCACGTTGTACACCATATTCATTTTTAAACGCTCCTTTCGGATACACTTCTCCTTGATAATATCCATCATCTTTCGGATCAGAATAAATGATGCAGCCAATCGCTCCATGCTCATAAGCAACTTTTGGTTTAATACCTCTCCAGCTTCTTCCATATTTTGCAATCACAATTTTTCCTTTTACATCAATTCCATATTTTTCTAATTCATCATAATCGGCGGGCAGACCATAATTTACAAAAACTAATTCTGCAGTAACGTCACCATCCGCACTCCAAGCATTGTATGTTGGCAACTGATCTAATTGATTAGATGTTGCGTCTTCTTTTAATGAAGGTTCTTTCAACAATGCTTTATAAATTGTTGGTGATGTTAATTCAAGCACTCTTGTTTTTGGTGTAGGAAATAAAACTTTATACGTTTCTATCTTTACATCCCAGCCCCAACTTTTGTATTTGTTATAAATAGCATCGGCAACTTCTTTACCACCTACAGAGCCGATGTGGTGTGGCTTTGCAGATAATTCTTTAATTGTTGCACCAACATTTTGCGCACTTAACAATGCATCAAATTTTTGTTCGAGTTTGCTTTCTTCTAAAGAAGATTTTTCTGTAAATCCTGTAATCGTTTTTGTTTGTGCGTTTATTGTTTCATGCGATAACAATAAAATAAAACCTGCAATTAAAATTTTTCTCATACTTATAAATTGATTTAAATTTTATGGTGTTGTTGCAAAGTAATGAATATGAAATAAAATTTTGTCACAAGCTTTACATTTTCATGGCATCGCCGGTTGTGTCACTCACTTGTACGTTCGGAACAATATTCAACTTTTATTTTTTAAACATTTCGGGATGCATTTTATTCCACTCTGTTGCATCCTGATAAAATTTAGCAACTTCAATAATCGTTGCTTCATCATATAATTTTCCAATGATGCTTATGCTTGTTGGCAAATTATTTTTCGAAAATCCTGAAGGAATACAAATCACAGGATGTCCTGTTAAATTAGTAATGGCAGATTGATTACCTGTCCAATTTGGAGAAATGATGGCATCAAATTGTGTAACAACTTCATTTACTTTTTGCATTAATAAATAACGATGTCGTTGTGCATTGATATATTCAACAGCGCTTGTTAATCTTCTGGAACGAAATTCATTTGGCCAATCATTTTTTGTTTGTCTTGTCATTTCATCATCAACATTATATCTTGTAAACTCGTCAAATTGCGCAGCACTTTCAGAACTTAAAACGGCACGCATAATATTAAAATTATAAAAACCGCTATCCGGAAAATCAACAGGAATTAATTGCGCACCGAGTTGTTTAAATGTTTGCAACACTTTCCATTCGTTGCGTGTTGTATCAGTTATTTTATCAAAATAATTTTTTGTATAGCCGATCTTTAATTTTTTTATATCTACAATCGATTTATAATTGAATGGTTTATTTACAGCACTTTGATCTTTACCATCAGTTCCATGAATATAATTGAATACGATTGCTGCATCTTCTGCACTTCTGCAAATCGGACCAACCTTATCTAAACTGTAACTTAATGCCATGGCACCAGTTCGGCTAATGCTTCCAAATGTAGGCCTGAGGCCGGTTACGCCGCATGTTGAAGCCGGCGAAACAATGCTTCCCCAAGTTTCTGTTCCAATGGCAAATGGAACTAAACCTGCTGACGTTGCAGATGCAGAACCTGCTGAAGAACCCGATGAACCATTTTTTAAATTCCATGGATTTTTTGTTCTACCACCAAACCAATAATCACCCATTGCTAATGCACCCATTGTAAATTTTGCAATTAAAACAGCACCAGCTTCTTTTAATTTTAAATACACAAAAGCATCATCATCAATCACCTGATCTTTATACGGAGCAGCACCCCAAGTTGTTTTTGTTCCTTTCACTGCAAACAGATCTTTTAAACCATATGGAATGCCGTGTAACAATCCTCTGTATTTCCCTTTTGCAATTTCTTCATCGGCTTGCTTCGCTTGTTGCATCGCAATATCTTTTGTAAAAGAAATAACACATTGCAGTGTGTCGCTGTATTTTTTTAATCTGTCGATAAAAAACTTTGTCAATTCAACCGAACTTATTTTTTTGTTTTTGATGAGTGATGCTAATTGCGCAACTGAATAATAAGCCAATTCGTTTTTATCTTTTGGTAATGAAATATTATTTGAAATATTCCAATTGATTGGTTCTTGTTTTTCGGAAAATTTCATTCCGGGTAAAACCGGACTTTGCCACAAACTCAATGGTACAGCATTGTTCAGTGAAAGTTTATGCATGAGTTTATAATTCTCTGCATTTTCTTTTACTGCATCGTACATGGTATCAATTTCTTTTTGAGTGAAAGAAAGATCAAAAAGTTTTGATGCTGATATTAAATCGGTTTTAGAAATTGTGTCTTGCGCAAATGAAGACAATGCAATGATTACAAAAAGCGGCAATAATAATTTTCTCATGACAGGAAAGATAATGCATGAGAAATAAAAAAAGAAGGGTTATCAAATTTATTACACGAATATGATTTGTTTAAGTATTCTCTTTCACATTTCGTGTTAGATATTTTGTATAGTCCGGAATTGTTGTTTCATATTCATCATGCATAAAAGGAGATGTTACTAAAAAATCTGCTGTTGCTCTGTCGCACGCCATTGGAATATTCCAAGCAACACATAAGCGCAGCAAGGCTTTCACGTCGCTGTCATGTGGTTGTGCTTCCATTGGATCCCAGAAAAAAATCATAATATCAATTTCTCCTTGAGCAATCATACTTCCAATTTGTTGATCACCTCCAAGTGGTCCACTTAATAATTTTTTTACCGGACGATCTAGTGCTTCTTCCATTAATTTGCCTGTTGTACCTGTTGCGCATAATTCGTGTTTCGCCAAAACAGTTTTATTATAAACTGCCCATTCCATTAGATCTGCTTTTTTATGATCGTGTGCAACTAATGCAATACGTTTCCTTTTTCCGAGAATTTTTGTAGTGGTCATGTGGAAAATATTATTATGATTAACTGCTATGAAGTTAACTTAACCAAAATACTTATCTAAGAAAAAAGTAAATATTATTAATTAACAATTTTTTTCTTTTCTAAAAAAGAAGATTTTCTAATAAAATGATTTACCGGTTCTTCAATAAATTTGAATAATGCAATAGATATCAAATTCAATAAAATAAATACTAATAAAATTTTTACAACACTGCTGTTAATATTTTCTGCTAGCCAAGAATAATTTTTTGCATCGAACCATTCAGAAAGTTTTTCTGAATTATCAATAACTAAATTTTTTACAAAAGTTGAAATAAAACCAATGTGAATTAAATAAAAAATATAAGAGCTCTTTCCCAACAAAACCATCGTATTGCTTCCTAAAAATTTTCTTAAACTTGATGGTTCTTTTATTAAACCATAAAATAATGATGCAATGCCACAAGGCAAAATAACATTATTACTAAAAATGCCCCATGGTTGCTGTAATCCAAAATGAATTTTATCCGTTAATGGTTGAATGGCCATAATGCCAATACCGGTCATCATTCCAAGAATTCCAAGAATTGTAAACAGTGGAAATTTTATTTTCTGTGCATTGCCATTTTGTTTTAAAACAATAAGCGCTAATCCAATACCAATAAAGAATTCAATACACCTTCCGGTAAAAGTGTATAGAAACATAAAAGTAAAATTGCCGTAAAAGCCAAAGAAATTTACATGACTAAAAATTAGCACTAACAAAGAGCCGATTGATATAATGAATAACGGTAATTGCCATAAAGCGTTTTTATTTTTTTTAATTCTTACAAAAAATAAAGGAGCTAAAAAATAAAAACATTCTTCAACGGTTAGTGTCCAGCCTTGTGCTAGTCCGGTGAACTTTAGATCATCAAAAAAACCACGAAGAAAAAATACATTTAAAACAATTAATACAAACGAATAAGGGAATCCATTATAAACAGAATTATCATTTAAGTAATATGCTACAATAAAAGTTGAAACAGTAATTATTAAATACATTGGATAAATACGTGCAATTCTGTTCTTCAAATATTTTCTAAACCAGGTTCCATTTATTTCGCAAGTATCATAATAACGTAAGCCAATTAAGAATCCACTCAACACAAAAAAAACTGTAACGCCTGTATGAAACTCATTCAATATTCTAAATAATGGATAAGCAAAATCGGTTTGATTTGCGTGATGAAAAAAGACCATAAAAGCAGCAATTGCTCTGATTCCTGTAAGTGGTGGTATATAATTATCTGCTCTCATTAAATTTGGTCGTTATTAAAATTGAAATTGAATAAAAACAAGTTTATACAATAAGCGTGTAAATGATGGTTAATGTAGATAACTAATAACCAAATGATAACTTAGCTACTTCTATGTGAATAACTATAATAAAAAAGCCATCTCAAATTTGAGATGACTTTTGCACTTACTAATCCGTATACCAATATAAAGTCCGTAAAATTATTTAGTTGCTGTTTCTGTACTTCCTTCTGCAACCTTTGCTCTTATTTTAGCTTCAATTTCATTTGCTAACTCCGGGTTGTCCCGTAATAATTGTTTAACAGCATCGCGACCTTGTCCTAATTTATTTGTGTCGTAACTATACCAACTTCCGCTTTTATTTACAACGCCAAGCTCAACACCCATATCAATTATTTCACCAAGTTTACTTATTCCTTCACCAAAAATAATATCAAATTCTGCGGCACGGAAAGGAGGTGCCACTTTATTTTTCACAACTTTTACTTTTACCCGATTACCAATTGCCTCATCGCCATCTTTTATTTGTGCCTGACGGCGAATATCTAAACGAACTGATGCGTAAAATTTTAATGCGTTACCACCGGTTGTTGTTTCTGGATTGCCAAACATTACACCAATTTTTTCGCGCAGTTGATTGATGAAAATACAAATCGTATTTGTTTTACTAATGGTTGCAGTTAGTTTACGCAGTGCTTGACTCATTAATCTTGCATGCAATCCCATTTTGCTATCACCCATTTCGCCTTCCAATTCACTTTTAGGAACTAATGCAGCAACAGAATCAATCACCACAACATCTAATGCACCTGATAAAATTAATCTGTCGGCAATCTCCAAAGCTTGTTCGCCATAATCGGGTTGAGAGATCAAAAGATTATCAACATCAACTCCTAATTTTTGCGCATAGTTGCTATCGAATGCGTGCTCTGCGTCAATGATAGCACACATTCCGCCTTTTTTTTGTGCCTCAGCAATAATATGGGTTGCAATCGTAGTTTTACCGGAAGATTCAGGACCATATATTTCAATAACCCTTCCTCTTGGAATACCGCCAACACCCAATGCGATATCCAAGCCGATTGAACCGGTAGAAATAACTTCCATTGGTTCTGTACTTTTTTCATTCATTAACATCACACTTCCTTTTCCATAGTCCTTGTCGATCTTGTCCATTGTAAGCTTCAATGCTTTCATTTTTTCTGCGTTACTCATACATTACTATTTTATTTCAAAATTAATTAGAGGTTAAAGGTAGGGGAAATATTATTACACACACTAATTTTTTTAGTATTTTTTAGCTAAAAAAATTGGATGATATACAAATACAGCTTTTTCTTGATTTTTTAATGTGATGAATTGCATTAGTTCCTATGACAAATATCATATCAATCACTGTTATACCACTATAATTTTGGCGCACCAAAAAAATATTGTTATGTCAAAACAAAAGATTGCTTCTAAAAAATATGTTTACTTCTTCGGAGCCGGCAAAGCCGACGGCAACGAATCGATGAAAAATTTATTAGGTGGTAAAGGTGCTAACCTTGCTGAAATGGCAGGCCATCCAAAATTAAGATTACCTGTTCCTCCTGGCTTTACTATTTCAACAGACGTTTGTACTTATTATTACGATCATAAACATACCTATCCTGCTGTTTTAAAAACGCAGGTAGAAACCGCTTTAAAATCTATTGAAAAAATTACTGGTAAAAAATTCGGCGATGTAAATAATCCTTTATTATTATCAGTTCGTTCAGGAGCAAGACGCAGTATGCCCGGCATGATGGACACTGTTTTAAATGTTGGATTGAATGAAAATACAATCGAAGGATTAATTAAACAATCCGGTGATGCAAGATTTGCATATGATGCTTACCGCAGATTGGTAATGATGTATGCCGATGTGGTAATGGAAAAAGCTGCAGGCATTGAACCTAAGAATGGAAAAGGCATTCGTAAAGTTTTAGACGAAAAATTAGAAGCGGTTAAACACAAACAAGGATATGAATCTGATACAGATCTAACTGTTCCTGAATTAAAAGTATTGGTAAAAGAATTTAAAGCAACAGTTAAAAAAGTTTTAGGCAAACCATTTCCAGAAGATCCATGGGAACAATTATGGGGAGGCGTTGGTGGAGTATTCGGCAGCTGGAATGGAAAGCGTGCTATCGACTATCGTCGCATTGAAAAAATACCTGACGCTTGGGGTACTGCTGTTAATGTTCAGGCAATGGTTTTTGGAAATATGGGTGAGGATAGTTCTACCGGTGTTGCATTTACAAGAAATCCAGGTACCGGTGAAAATAAATTTTATGGAGAGTATTTAGTGAATGCTCAAGGTGAAGATGTGGTTGCAGGTATCAGAACTCCAGCACCAATAAATGAATATTCAAAAAATGATCATAGCAGAAATTTAGTTACGCTTGAAAAATTAATGCCGAAGGCATATAAAGAATTAAATGATATTCAAAACAGATTAGAGAAACATTATAAGGATATGCAGGACATTGAGTTTACTATTGAAAAGGGTAAACTATATATGTTACAATGTCGTGTTGGTAAACGTAATGGTGTTGCTGCGGTTCGAATGGCTACAGAAATGTTCCAAGAAAAATTGATTGATGCAAAAACCGCAATCATGCGTGTTGGACCAAACCAATTGGTAGAATTATTATTACCAATGTTAGATCCTAAAATCGAAGCAGTAACTAAAGCTATTGCAAAAGGATTGCCTGCTGGTCCGGGTGGCGCAAAAGGTCGTGTTGTCTTCTCTTCTGCAGAAGCAGTTGAATGGGCATCAAAAGGAGAAAAAGTAATTCTTGTTCGTGAAGAAACATCTCCGGAAGATGTAGATGGCATGCATAAATCACAAGCTATCTTAACAACAAAAGGTGGTATGACTTCGCATGCTGCTTTAGTAGCAAGAGGTTGGGGTAAATGTTGTATCGTTGGTTGTACCGATATTGAAATTCATTCAGAAACAAAAACATTCAAAGCTAAAGATGGCACCGTTGTAAAAGAAGGTGATATCATTACTTTAAATGGAACCAGGGGTACCGTTTATAATGGTGATATGCCTTTGGTTGCAATTGATTTGAATAAAAATAAATCTTATAAAGATCTGATGGTTTTGGTTGATAAGATTAAATTTATAGCCGTTAGAACAAATGCAGAAACACCACATGATGCTGCACAGGCAATGGCTTTTGGTGCAGAAGGTATTGGCTTGTTCCGCACAGAACATATGTTCTATGGCGAAGGAAGTGATCAACCTTTATTCTTATTGCGTAAGATGATCATGAGTAAAACAGAAGCCGAACGTCGCAAAGCTTTAAATGATCTATTTGTTTTCGTGAAAAAAGATATTAAGGATACAATGCTTGTAATGAAAGGATATCCTGTAACTATACGTTTACTCGATCCGCCATTACATGAATTCGTTCCGCATGATGTTGAAAAATTAAAACACTTAAGTAAAGAATTAGGAATCAGTTTAAGTTTATTACGCAGAAGAGTTTTAGCATTACACGAAAACAATCCAATGCTTGGACATCGTGGTGTAAGATTAGGTGTAAGTTATCCCGAAATCACTGAAATGCAGATCAGGGCTATATTAGAAGCCACTGCAGAAATAGTTAAATCTGGTAAAAAAGCATTCCCCGAAATCATGGTTCCAGTTACTTGTACTGTGAATGAATTAACTCATCAAAAAGTAATTGTTGACAGAGTTTATGCTGAAACATGTGCTAAATTAAAAGTGAAAAGCATTCCATATTTATATGGTACGATGATTGAAATTCCAAGAGCTGCATTATTAGCAAGTAAAATGGCAGAGGTTGCAGATTTCTTCAGTTTCGGTACAAACGATTTAACGCAAATGAGTTTTGGATTCAGTCGTGATGATGTTGGTGGATTCTTACCAAATTATTTGGATCAAAAAATATTATTTGATGATCCATTCCAAACAATCGATCAAGAAGGTGTTGGAGAATTAATTAAAGATGGTACAGAACGCGGTAGAAAAACAAAACCAAAATTAAAGGTTGGTATTTGTGGCGAACATGGCGGAGATGCAGAAAGTGTAAAATTCTGTCATCGCATCGGAATGAATTATGTTAGTTGTTCTCCATTCCGTGTACCAATTGCTCGTTTAGCTGCAGCTCAAGCTGCTGTTGAGTTTGGAAAAATCGTTTAAATAAATTAACACTGATTAACGGCAGTTAATCACAAATAATTTTCTGCCGTTAATTTTATCTTCGATATTTGTATAAATGATTTTTTTAAAGAAAAAATCATAAAAGTTTAAGCATGTAAAAACTGCTTTTCTTTAAATTATACTTATTACTTTTAGAGAGTATTAATTAAAATATTATGGGTGTAGCATCGTTACTCGTTTTAATTTTTGCAGGAATAGCTTTTGCAGGTGGTGGAATTTCAATTGCACTTTTATTTGTAAAGGGTTCAAAGAATTCTCAAAAAGGAGAAGCATACGAATGCGGAATTCCAACAACCGGTTCTCCTTGGAATCAATTTAATGTAGGTTATTATTTATTTGCTCTCATCTTTCTCATTTTCGATGTTGAATTAGTTTTCATGTATCCTTGGGCTGTTGTAGTAAAGAAAATTGGAATGATGGCATTGGTTGAAATCGTTATTTTCTTTTTTATATTATTTATGGGATTTTTATATGCACATAAAAAAGGAGCATTGAAATGGATGTAAATGATAAAATACAAGCTTTAGATTTTCCAGGAGAAATTCATAATGCCGGAAGTACTAATATAGTTGTAAGTACTTTGGATGATGTAATTAATTGGGCTCGCTCTAATTCTTTATGGCCCTTAAGTTTTGCTACAAGTTGCTGTGGTATTGAGTTTATGCATACTGCTGCTGCCAAATACGATTTTTCACGTTTTGGTTTTGAAGTAGCAAGAGCCTCACCGCGACAAGCTGATATGATCATCATTGCAGGTACTATCGTAAATAAAATGGCACCCGTTTTAAAAAGATTATACGATCAAATGGCCGATCCAAAATATGTTGTGGCAATGGGTGCATGCGCAATAAGTGGTGGTCCGTTTTTTTATAATACTTATTCAGTAGTAAAAGGTGCGGATCATGTTATTCCGGTAGATGTTTATGTCCCGGGATGTCCACCAAGACCTGAAGCTTTATTGCACGGATTAATTTCATTACAAGGAAAAATTAAAGCAGGTTTAACCAGAGATCAAATCAGGTCAAGTGCTTTTGTTTCGCAGTAAAATATTTTGTTGAATTAATTATGACGAAGGAAGAATTAAAAATAAAAATTACCGAAATACTATCAACTGCAATCATTGATGAAAGTAGTGAATGGATTAATGTTTCTGTAGAAGCAAATGAATTCAGATCATTCATGGAACAAATTCGTTCCGATAAAGATTTAGATCTCGATTATTTATTTTGTTTGACTTGTGTTGATTGGAAAACACATCTCACAACAGTATATCATCTTTCATCAACAACCACTCGCCATTGCATTGTTGTAAAAGTAAAGTTGGATAGAAATAATCCTGAAGTAGAAACAATTTGTGATATATGGCGCACTGCTGAATTACACGAACGTGAAGTGTTTGAGATGTTTGGTGTAAAATTTTTACATCATCCCGATTTAAGATTATTGATTTTGCCGGACGACTTTATAGGATTTCCATTACGAAAAGATTTCGAAGATCCGATTAACATGATTAAGCTGTAATATGTTTGAAGAAATAGGCACAACAGAAGAAGGAGATTTATTAATTAATGTAGGACCGCAACATCCTGCCACACATGGCGTGTTGCATTTAGTGCTTACATTGAATGGAGAAATTATTAAAAAAGTAGAACCGCATCTTGGATACATTCATCGTTCCATAGAAAAAATGTGTGAGAGTTTATCTTATCGACAATTTATTTATGTAACGAGCAGAATGGATTATTTATCAGCACATATTAATAATCATGCTTGCGCATTGATCGTTGAAAAAGGATTGAATGTTGAAGTGCCACAACGTGCGCAATACATTCGTGTGATCATGGATGAATTGACAAGAATTGCATCGCATGAATTGTGGTGGAGTGCAATGAGTATGGATCTTGGCGCATTCACTCCTTATTTTCTTGCATTCAGAGAAAGAGAAAAGATCAACGAAATAATGGAAGAAACTTGCGGTGCAAGATTAACCATGAACTATATGGTTCCCGGTGGAGTGATGGCTGAGCTACATCCTGATTTTCAGAAAAGAGTAAAAGCGTTTATTGTTGATTTCAAAAAAACATTACACGAATATCAAGAATTAATAACTGGCAATATCATCTTCCAAAACAGAATGAAAGGTGTTGGATATATTTCTAAAGAAGATGCAATTTCTTATGGTTGCACCGGTCCTGTTGCAAGAGCAAGCGGATTAAAATCTGATATCAGAAAAATCGCTCCATACGATGTGTATGATAAAATTGAGTTTGATGAAATTTTAGAAACTGATGGTGATTGTTTTGCACGTTATCAGGTTCGCATAAATGAGATGAGCCAAAGTATTCGCATCATCGAACAATTAATTGATAATATTCCTGAAGGAGATTTTCAAGCAAAAACAAAAGCTGTTTTAAAATTACCGAAAGGAGAATTTTATCAAAGAGTTGAAACAGCACGTGGCGAATTGGGTGTGTACATTGTTAGCGAAGGTGCTGCACAACCTTACAGAATTAAATTTCGTTCACCGGGATTTTCTAACTTAAGTGTATTGGATCATATGGTTCGCGGATATAAGATCGGAGATTTTATTGCAGCAATGGGAACATTGGATTTAGTAATTCCGGATATTGATAGATAAATAGAATTATGATTGATATGTTATGAATGATGAATTCAAAAACTCATAACTCATCAATCAAAACTTATAACTCGTAACATGTTTAGTTTAGAAGGATTAACAAATATTATTCACGAATGGTTAAATGCGCATTTGTCTGCAACCTTAGCATTGTTAGCCGAATTTGTTTTGGTTGGCGTTGCAGCCATTGGGCTCTTTGCTGTTCTAGGGCTTGGTTTGGTTTGGATGGAACGTAAAGTAGCAGCAGTGATGCAAATACGTTTAGGACCAAACAGATTAGGACCGAAAGGAATTTTTCAAACATCAGCCGATACTGTGAAGTTGATAATGAAGGAAGCATTAACACCATCTAATGCGGATAAATTTTTATTTAATCTGGCACCTTTTGTTGTAATTATTGTTGCCATGATGATATTAGCACCTATTGCATTTGCTAAAGGTTTTCAAATATGGGATATTAATATTGGTGTGTTATATGTAACTGCGGTTTCTTCATTATCTGTGATTGGAATTTTAATGGCAGGATGGAGTAGCGGTAATAAATATTCTTTATTGGGTGCTATGCGTAGCGGCGCACAAATTGTGAGTTACGAATTATCTGCAGGATTATCTATCATTTCAATTATTGTATTAACAGGCAGTTTAAAAATTTCTGATATTGTTGCATCGCAAGAAAATGGTTGGTGGTTATTTAAAGGACATATTCCCGCCATCATTTCTTTTGTGATTTTTATAATTGCAGCAACTGCAGAAACAAACAGAGCTCCATTTGATTTGGCAGAAGCTGAAAGTGAATTGACTGCAGGCTTTCATACAGAATATGGCGGAATGAAATTCGCATTATTCTTTTTATCAGAATACATCAACATATTTATTGTATGTGCTATTTGTGCTACTTTATTTCTAGGTGGATGGATGCCCCTACACATTGGTCATTGGACAGCATTTAATCATATCATGGATTATAT
>CAIQDX010000146.1 GCA_903870685.1 uncultured Chitinophagaceae bacterium
GTTGATTTCTTTGATGGCTTTGTTGCAAGATTATTAAAAGCATCTTCCGAAATGGGCAAGCAATTAGATTCCTTAGCCGATGTAGTAAGTTTTGGTGTTGCTCCGGGAATGATCGTGTTTGAATTCTTACGCCGTTCTTTTGCATCAGAACAAAATGGATTGGATGTAAACATTATTTATTTATTGCCTGCATTTATTATTCCTTGTGCCGGTGCTTATCGGTTGGCAAGATTTAATTTAGACACTGAACAATCTTACGGATTTAAAGGTGTTCCTATTCCGGCCGCAGGTTTATTGATCGCTTCTTTTCCTTTGCTGTATTGGTTTTCAAACAACGAATGGATCGTAAATATTTTACAGAACAAATGGTTTTGGTATGCAGCGATTGTGGCTGTGAGTTATTTAATGGTCTCCACTTTACCAATGATGGCAATGAAATTTAAGACAGTAAATTTTAAATCGTTGTTACCATTTATTATCATTGCAGCAATTGCTATTGTTACTGCAATCATTTTTGGTTGGCTGGCAGTTCCGGTAACATTTATAGCGTATGTAATTTTATCTTTGATCTTTAAACAATAAAAATAATTATGACTTACAACGTTCAGATAAAAGTGATGCCGTTAAAAGAATTGTTAGACCCGCAAGGAAAAGCAGTAATGGGCGGATTAAAAAATTTAGGAATTCATTCTGTAGAAGATGTTCGTGTTGGTAAACATGTTACGCTGCAAATTGAAGCTGCATCAGAAACTGAAGCCAAACAAATTGCAGATGAAACTGCAAAGAAATTATTGGCAAACGCAGTAATGGAATTCTATGAAATTGAAATGATCAATTAATGTGAAGATGTGAGCATATGCAAATGTGCAAATGAATTCATCTGCATATCCGCACATCAAAAAATCTGCACATTTAATTATGTTATATCTCGTTCCCACACCAATAGGAAATTTAAAAGACATCAGCTTGCGTGCTATTGAAGTGTTGCAATCTGTTGATGTTATTTTGTGTGAGGATACCAGAACTTCTTCCAAATTGTTGAATCATTATCAAATTCAAAAACCACTTTCTCCTTATCATCAGCATAACGAACATAAGATCGCCAATCATATTGTTGATCAGTTAGAATCTGGAAAAACAATGGCATTAATTACTGATGCCGGAACTCCCGGTATTAGTGATCCTGCATTTTTATTGGTTCGTGAATGTATAAAACGAAATGTAAAAGTGGAGAGTTTGCCCGGTGCCACTGCATTTGTGCCTGCATTGGTAAACAGCGGTATCCCAACAAACCGTTTTGTGTTTGAAGGATTCTTGCCATTAAAAAAAGGCAGACAAACTTTATTAAAACAATTAGCAACCGAAGAAAGAACAATGATCTTTTATGAAAGTCCGATGCGATTGGTAAAAACATTGGAAGAATTTATTCAATACTTTGGAGCCTTAACGCAATGTTCTGTTACAAGAGAGTTAACGAAGATGTTTGAAGAAAATAAACGCGGAACTTTACAGGAAGTTGCTGATTATTTTAAATCGAAAACAGTGAAAGGAGAAATTGTAATTGTTGTTGCAGGAAAAGAATGAAGTTAGTTATGAGTTATGAATGATGAGTTAAGAATTGAAAGTACAAGAGTGTCCAAAGGGATTCCTTTGGAACGACGCAACAGTCGATACCATAAGTATTACAGCCTATAACATAAATATTTTTTTATAATGAAAACTTTTACCAAACTATTCTTACTGTCATTTATTATCTGTCATCTGTCATCATCTTTGCAAGCGCAACCGGATCGTTGGCAGCAAAGAATTAAATACAATATCAATGTTAATATGGATGTTGTTACCAATCGTTTTTCAGGAACTGAAAAAATAGAATACATTAATAATTCGCCCGATACTTTAAACAGAATATTTTTTCATTTATACTGGAATGCATTTCAGCCAAACAGCAGCATGGATGTGCGTAGCAGAGAAACAGGCAAAACAATGTTAACCAATAGAAGAGGTGACGAAGTGCCTGATTGGGATAGTCGTGTGAGAGATCGTATCAGTAAATTAAAAGAAGATGAGATTGGTTTTCAAAATGTGAAGAGTGTAAAAATTAATGGTGTTGAACAAAAGTTACGCAATTACGAAACGATACTGGAAGTAAAATTAAATAAACCGATTCTTCCAAAAACTAAAATAAGTTTAGATGTTGCATTTGAAGCGCAAGTGCCTATTCAAATCAGAAGAAGCGGTAGAGATAATGCTGAAGGTGTGCGATATAGTATGAGTCAGTGGTATCCCAAAGTTGCAGAATACGATTATCAGGGATGGAATGCAAATCCATACATTGCCCGCGAATTTTATGGTGTGTGGGGCGATTTTGATGTGAACATTACCATCGATAAAAATTATTTTGTTGTTGCCGGTGCTGATTTGATGAATGCAAATGAAATTGGTTTAGGTTATGAAACCAATGGCATGAAACCAAAGCCTGCATTGGGTAAAACAATAACATGGAAATGGCAGGCATACAATGTTCATGATTTTGTTTGGGCTGCCGATCCAACTTATAAAATGATTACAAGACCGGTTAAAGATGGTCCGCTGATTCGTGTGGTGTACAAAAAAACAGATTCATTGTATGATGCAAGATGGAATAAATGTGCCGATACAATGGCCATTGCATATCCTTTTATTGCAAAAACTTTCGGGGCGTATCCTTATAAAACCTATTCATTCATTCAGGGTGGTGATGGTGGTATGGAATATCCAATGGCAACCTTGGTAAAGAATGCAAGTATTGGAACTTTTATTCATGAATGGTTACACAGTTGGTATCAGGGAATGATGGGAACGAATGAATCTTTATTTCCCTGGATGGATGAAGGCTTTACCAATTATGCAGGAATGAGAGTTGTTTGTGATTTCAAAAAAATACCAAGTACTATTTATGATAATGAATACAGAGGTTATTTCAATTTAGCAAGAAGCGGAATGGAAGAGCCGTTGACAACACATTCCGATCATTACAATACCAATTATGCATACACCAATGCTGCATACAGTAAAGGAGCAGTGTTCTTAAATCAGTTGGGATATATTGTTGGTGATAAAGTATTGGATAATATTTTATTGGAATATTACAAGCAATGGCGATTTAAACATCCCAATGCAAACGATTTTATTAGAGTGGCTGAAAAGGTTAGTGGCATTGAATTAGAATGGTACAAGGAATATTGGGTGAACAGTGTAAAAACAATCGATTATGCTGTTGGCGATATTAATGTGGTGGATGGAAAAACACAGATCACATTAAAACGAATTGGTAAAATGCCAATGCCGATCGATGTGTTATTGACTTTTAAAGACGGTACAAAGGAGTTGCATTATATTCCATTGAATTTAATGTACGGAGAAAAAGTTGCTGAAGATACTGTTGCAAGAACAATACATACCGAATGGCGTTGGACACATCCCGAATATAATTTTGAAACCAACAGAAGCATCAAAGAAATTAAAAGTATAGAAATAGATCCATCACTTCGCATGGCTGATATGAACAGAAGCAATAATAAATTAGTGATACCGGATTAAGACTTTTTTGGTGGAACTGCTTTTACATATCCATTAAAAGTAATTGCGCTTCGATTGTTAAAGAACACATCTAATGTGGCGCTGCCATTATCGAAAATGGAGAAGATGAATTTCTTAACATCCGATTGATCTTTTATTTCAATTGTAATATCCCAACCGGTTGTTTTCTTCTTGACGCTGCTATTATATATAAACTGTCTGGAAATAAAATCTAAAGGACTTTTTGTTGAACCATACTCAATGCCCGCATAAGCTTTTCCAAAATAAGGTAAGTAACTTATTATAGTGTTTTTCGAAATTAGAACATCATATCCATAACTAAGATTTCGCATACTGCCTGTTTGTGGAATGGCTATATCTGGTGCAAATACATATTGCAATGAATCTTCAACGATCGATCTGATCAATTGCGCTTTCTCTTTTTGTTTATCAGCTTTTTTATTTTGTGCATTTACATTATTTGCAAACAATAGAAATGCAAAACTGATCAATGTTAGTAGCGTGATCTTTAAAATAATATTTGTTTTCATAACTAAAGATTAAAAGTATACAATGAAACCTTAAAGGTAGATTTCAAAATTATAAAAGTGTTTGTCAGGATGAGCACCCAATTTCTGCTACGCTGAAAAGCACATAGAAAATTACAGATTAGCCACAAAGACGCTAAGGCACGAAGTTTTAAAAAGCATCGCTTTTACTTTGTGCCTTTTAACTTCTCCCTAATCCTTTGTGCGCTTTGAGAACTTCGTGGCAAAAAAAATACTTTAAAACATATTTGTTACAGAACTTATTTAAACAATCTTCAGACTCAAAAAACATGCTGTAATGCTGTTGAAAAGAAGTTAAATTTCCAATTCTAAAAATCTGAGTATTCGGTTGCGTGCATTAAAGTAATATCGTGTTTTGAAACCGTGTTTTGATATTCGGGTAAAGAAGATAATCTTTTCCATTCCGGATCACTGCCAAATATTTTCCAATGTTCATCACGTTCTTTCATCGAATTAAAACTGGTCATGTACATTAAGTTAGGCATGTGGCTGCCTGCGATAACCTGAGCATAAAAAACTGCATTGAAATTTAATCTTGTAAAGATACCGATCTCATTTCCTTCATTAAACATAAACACTTTTTTTCTCTCTAATTTTTCAGTTGAACCTTCATAACTGCGCAGTTCATAAACTCTTTCATTTGCTGTACCTGTTATTGATGGAAGAATAAAATGCGGATTATTTTTAAAAGCCTTTAAAATAATTGTTTCAATTCTTTGATAAGGAGGATTGTTGTATGCTGCATTATCATATTCGGTTAAATGTGTTTGTGCTGCAATCTTTTCATCCAAAAAAATAAAATTATCTAAGGAAGAAGATGGTATAAAAACAATGATGCGTTTATCGGCAGAAGTATCATTATCTATCGGTTTAAACACGCCGATCTTAGAAAATTTTAATTGATGCAAAGCGGGAACATAATCTGCTTTTAGAAATTGTTCAGTCAAATTAATTTGTTCATTCGATTTGCAGTGATATATTTTTATCTGATAAAATTCTACCCCTTTTTTATTTTGTGCTGCAACATAAACAACAGGAAAAAGTATTGTGATGAATAAAGAGAAGATAATTTGTTTGTGTAATTTCATAAACTGAGTTTAATTTCAAAGATAGTTATTAGTAAGAATGGCAATAATACTGCAATAGATTTAATTGATTCACATTTCCCTGTAAAATATCATGTTCTCAAGTTGCAAAACTCATTTTTTAATAAATATGTTATTTGTTATTTCGCATTAAATTAGTTTCCTATGATTCATCCTTATCAATACGTAAATGCTGAAGAGGCTTTAAGCATTGTACAAAGCAATCAACGAATATTTATACATGGAGGCGCTTGTACACCATTATTCATGTTGAAAAAATTAGCCGCACAATCAGATCGGTTAGAAAATGTTGAATTGGTTTTCGTAACTGTACACGGCGATATTGAAGTGGATAAACCAAAATACAATCATTCATTTCATATTAATTCGATGTTTGTTTCTGATTCTATTCGTAACGCTGTGAATGAAGGAAGAGCAGATTTTATTCCTGTTTTTTTAAGTGAGATCCCTGATCTGTTCAATAAAAAAGTCCTTGTTTTAGATGTAGCTATTGTACAAGTATCACCACCTGATGCACATGGTTATTGCAGTTTAGGATTATCTGTTGATATTGCCCGTTCGGCAGTAAACAATGCAAAACATATTATTGCACAAGTTAATCCGCAAATACCACGAACACATGGCGATGGTATGATACATACAGATCGTTTTTCAAGTATGGTTTGGCACGATGAAGAATTAGCACAAGTTGATTATGGTGTGAAAGCGGGGCCTGCAGAAATTCAAATCGGTAAAAACGTTGCAGCATTAATTGAAGATGGAAGCACTTTACAAATGGGCATTGGTACAATTCCTGATGCTGTATTAAAATCATTATACAGTCATAAAAATTTAGGTATTCATACCGAAATGTGCAGCGATGGAATTATTGATCTGTTCGAAAAAGATATTATCAATAACAGCAAGAAAAAAATTCATCCCAATAAATCTGTTACAAGTTTTGCTATTGGTACTAAAAAATTATACAACTATGTAAACGATAATCCTGCTTTTGTTTTTTTAGATATCGATTATGTAAACGATCCGCATGTCATTCGTCGTAATCCAAAAGTAATGGCAATAAACAGTGCAATAGAAGTTGATCTGACCGGACAAGTTTGTGCCGATAGTATTGGCACTTATCAATACAGTGGTATTGGCGGACAAATGGATTTTATGCGTGGTGCCGCTTTAAGCGAAGGAGGAAAACCAATGATCGCATTAACAAGCAGAACTGCAAAAGGGGTTCCAAGAATTGTTCCTTTTTTAAAAGAAGGAGCTGGTGTTGTTACAACACGCGGACATGTGCATTATGTAATTACAGAATATGGTGTTGCTTATTTATATGGAAAAAATTTGCGACAACGTGCTAAATTATTAATTGATATTGCACATCCTGATGATCGTGAAAACCTTACCCGAACTTGTTTTGAAAGGTTTAAGATTTTTATTTAGAATTAGTTTCATTAATAATTTTAAATGATTCATCAATTATGATGAATCATTTTTTTTGTGCTGCTTATTACAAAAAAATATTTTCCCTCTTTAACAAATCCTTAGTATACACTGCGCAGCATTTAGCATCTATTGTGAATAAGCGGCTCACTTATTGATGTTATTTAATTAAACCAAAAAAATAATACATGATTCAAATGCTACGCTAAACAATTATAATTATGAAAAGCAAACAACTTTTATTTAGCATTGCCTTTACGGCATTAACAGCATCCGTTCTATTCATGGCTTGTTCTAAAAGCAATTCGGTTGGTGGAACAGCACCCACTGCATCGCAACAATCGGTTTCTCTTTATTTGGCTGATGGTCCGGGTATTTACAATCACGTTTATTTAGATGTAAAGTCTATTACCGTATTGGTTGATACTTCGGCAAATACAAGAGATCATGATAGGTGCAATTGGGATAGTATTGGACAACGTAGAAACAAACCCGATTCATCCTTGATCTGGGAAAATTTAAATTTTAATGCTGGTGTTTATGATCTGTTGCAATTAAGAAATGGTATAGATACTTTATTATCTACCACCAATGTTATTAAAGGAACTGTTAGAATGATAAGAATTGATTTGGGTACAAATAATTCGGTTGTTGTTGACAGTGTTTCGCATCCTTTATTATTCCCACCTAATGCACCATCTTATTTTTTAGTTAAGTTAAACGGTGAAGAGTGGGAACATTATGCATCAAATGCATCTCGTTTGTGGATTGATTTTGATGTGGCACGTTCGATCATATTTTTAAACAATGCATATTATTTAGCACCGTTCTTTCACACATTTGTTCCAACAAAAAGTGGTGCTATTACCGGTCATATTGAACCGCAAGCGGCTTTCCCTGAATTGGTGACTGTTTACAGTGCAACCGATACAGCGTATGCATTGCCTAATCCATCAGGAAACTTTATGGTTAGAGGATTAAAAAATGGAACATATTCAGCATTGATTCATTCGCTTCGAACAAATTCATCAGGAAATTTGTTTAATGATACAACCATCAACAATATTGTTATTCAAAATGCAAATACAGTTTCTTTAGGAAATATCACATTGCATTAAACGATTTTTTCATAGGCAGAAAAAGGTAGATTTCATCGAGGAGCAGTTTTAACTGTTCCTCTTTTTTATTTAATCAATTGTAAAAATTAATTGCCACGAATGGCACGAATTTCCACGAATCAAGTTTTATTATTCGTGAACATTAGTGTTATTCGTGGCAAAAAAATAAATAGTTTTTTAATTTTCCTGAATCAGTCTGTAAATTAAAATTGCTGCGCGTTGAATTAAATAGGGAAACTCTTTTAAATTAATTGTTTCTCCCGGTGCATGGGCACCATTACCCGAAGCACCTAATCCATCTATGCAATCAACATATTTTGCAACGTATGAAATATCGCCTGCACCTCTGCTGCCCGGATCGCCTGCAATGGTTTCACCAATGCCCATATCTCTTGTGGCTTTATCTAATATTTTTAAAAGTTTATTATTTCCATCAGTAGGTTCCATGGCAGGAATACCATCAGAGAATTTTATTTCAGCTTTTGTTCCCTTTAAACTATGCGAAACAATTTCCTGCATTTTTTTTCTTGCATTTTCTTTTTGTATTTCAGTTATAAAACGCAGGTCACCCGAAACATAACAGGCAGGCGAAACAATATTATCTTTCCCGATTGATTGTGCCGATGCTTTTGTTGGATCATATTTTACATCAGCACCACCAACAATTAATCCCGGATTAAAAGTTAAATATTTTTCAGTGCTTAATTGTTCTCTGAATTCATTTAATATTCTTGCCGATTCATAAATAGCACCATAACCATATTTAAAAACACCACTAGAATGAAAAGTACTTGCAGTAACATTTAATTTCCAACTGCTCGATCCTCTTCTTGCAGTAGCAATACTGTGTAAACCTTGTGCACCTTCAAATCCTAAAGCAATATCACATTGTTTTGCCCGCTCAATAAAATCTTTTCTACTTATACTTGTTGGTGTTCCGGCTCTTTCTTCATCGCCGGTAAAATAGGCAACGATTGTTGCATCATCCAACAAATGAAAATTTTGTAAAGCCTGTAATGCAGCAATAATAATTACATCGCCACCTTTCATATCGTTTGCACCCTGACCGGTTGCTGTAGAATCGTTTAATATCGTCCAGGGATTTTCGGGCATGTCGGGTTCAAACACCGTATCTAAATGTCCGATCAAAAATAATTTTTTTCCTTTCTTTCCTTTTCGTGATGCCACTAAATGTCCGGCTCGTTTTAAAGAATCAGGAAGCGATATCCATTCAACAGTTAATCCGGATTTCACTAATTCTTTAGCAAAAACTTCACCCACTTTTTTTACACCTTCTTTATTTAATGTACCGCTGTTGATATTAACCGATTCAATTAATATTTTTTTAGAATCTTCTAAATGATCGTTGATGTATTTAACGATTTGTTTTTCTTTTTCATTCAGTGATTGTGCATTTGCAAAAATGGAAACAGAAATAAGTAGGACAGAAAAAAATGTTTTGAGCATATTAAAAGATTTTAACTAAGATAATTATGGAAAGATAATGAGTGTAATATTTATTTTGACAGCTGATACTTACCGTTTTAGGTACAGTTTGTTATTTATTAGGCGATGCCGATGATTACAATTACCTTTGCGCCTTATTAATTATTTATTTAAATTTTACAATGGACACAAAAATCAAAGGAACTGTAAAGTTCTTTAACGAAGAAAAAGGTTTTGGATTCATCAAACATGATGATTCTAACAAAGAAACATTTGTACATGCTAATGGTTTAATCGACCAGATCGAAGCAAATGACAAAGTTGAGTTTGACGTGCAAGAAGGCCGTAAAGGTTTGAATGCCGTTAACGTGAAACGTATCGCTTAAAAGTAATACTTCATAAAACCTGTTAAGGCTGCAATAATTATTGCGGCCTTTTTTTATGCTGAATATTTTTTATAATCTTACGCAAATTCAAAACTTTAGGGAGAAGATTATAAATTTTGTTCAACGGGAAAACAGTGACGTGAAGCATTTGTATTGCTGAAGAAATGAAGCAAACGAACCAACTTACGCAGCTTTTCCTAAATTATTATTGAAATTGATTTTAGCCGCTGTTATAGGCAGGCATTTTCTTTCGTCAAGTTGTTTCGTCATTTTCTATTCGTGTCTTTAGTGTCAGTTTAAGAAAGATAAAACCAATTGTCCCAGCAATAAGTGAAGCAATAAGAATTGCAATTTTTGAATTGTTTACAATGTCTGCTTTGTCAAACGCAAGAAGCGTAATGAAGATTGACATTGTAAAACCAATACCGCCTAAAAAACCTGCACCAATTATATTTTTCCATTTCAAGTCTGTCGGCAATGCACAAAGTCCTAAGCCAACACCGATGAATGAAAAAAGCCAAATACCTAAAGGCTTTCCGATTACAAGTCCTGCGATGATTCCTAAACTACTTACTTGACCTAAACCGCTTTGCCAACTGTCGCCAACAGCAATGCAAGTATTGGCTATTGCAAATAATGGAAGAATAAAAAAAGCAACTGGTTTATGTAAAAAATGTTGAAGAATAAATGAAGGTGATTTTTCTCCACCGTCACTAAATGGAATTGCAAAAGCTAACAACACACCTGTAATTGTCGCATGAACACCAGAGTGCAACATAAAATACCACATTGCAACACCACCAATTAAATACGGAATTAAGTTGTGAATTTTAAGTCTGTTTAGAATGAGTAGAGAAACCCAAATACCTAACGAAATAAATAAATTTACAAATGCGATTGAAGTAGTGTAGAGAATTGCAATAATTATAATTGCTCCTAAGTCGTCCATTACCGCTAATGCTGTCAAGAATATTTTTAAAGATGTCGGAACACGATTACCCAAAAGCGATAAGATACCAATTGCAAATGCGATGTCTGTCGCCATTGGAATACCTGCACCGAATTGAGTGTCTGTCCAGAAGTTGAGGAATAGAAATATTCCTGCTGGAATAAGCATGCCACCCAATGCTGCAAAAATTGGTAATGAAGCATTCTTGATGTCTGAAAGTTCTCCTTGATAAATTTCCCTTTCTAACTCTAATCCTATAAGAAGAAAAAAGATGGTCATAAGTCCGTCATTGATCCAATGAACGATACTTTGTCCGCCAAATTCAAAATGCCAAAAGTTAATATAGTCTGTCTGCAATGGAGAGTTTGCAAGTCCAAGTGAAATAACTGTCACGAAAACTAAAACAAGTCCTCCTGCTTTTTCACTGTCAAAAAATTCATTGAAAAGTCTTGTCAATTTCAATCTGTTTGTTTGTTAGTTTGTCGGGTCTAATGCTTGCCTATAACGGTCAGGGCTTAAAGCAGTTGGGGTGTGATATTCCGTCGCCCGTGGCTTACTGCCGCTGAATGAAGTTACAAAAGTTGATGATATATTCTACTGCCGATTAGAATTCCGTCAAGCTGGAACTAATGCTTGGATATTTGTTGTCGATGAAAGACGCGTTCCGTCAGCCCCAATCGATGTAATGCTTTGTTAGCCGCATATGCCAGGCACTTTAGAGTTGGAAGATGATTTTCAAATTATTGTCAAGTTCGATTTGTTCTGATTCATTCAGTTTGCCCAA
>CAIQDX010000147.1 GCA_903870685.1 uncultured Chitinophagaceae bacterium
CACTAACACCTTCTTTTTCTAATTCATCTGCTGCAGCCAAAGCAACTTTCATCATTTTATTAAAAGAAACAATTGTTACATCGCTACCTTGTTTTTTTACATCTGCTTTTCCTAATGGAATATAATATTCTTCATCAGGCACATCACATTTATCGCCATACATCACTTCACTTTCCATAAACATAACAGGATCTTCTTCGTATCGAATAGCTTGTTTTAATAATCCTTTCGCATCATATCCATTAGATGGAGATACAACTTTAATCCCAGGAATATTTGCATATAAACTTTCAAATGCTGTACTGTGTTGTGCGCCTAATTGACCTGCACTCCCATTACCGCCACGGAAAACAATTGGACAAGAAATTTGCCCACCACTCATTGCCAACATTTTTGAAGCAGTATTTAATATCTGATCCAAAGGCAATACAGAAAAGTTCCAAGTCATGAATTCAACAATGGGTCTTAATCCGTTTTGTGCGGCACCAACAGCAACTGCAGCAAAACCTAATTCAGAGATTGGCGTATCTATGACACGCTTAGCACCAAATTCTGCTAACATACCTTGGCTCACTTTATAAGCACCATTATACTCGGCAACTTCTTCACCCATTAATAAAACTCTTTCGTCTCTTCTCATTTCTTCACTCATGGCTTCACGTAGCGCCTCTCTAAAAGCAATTGATCGCATACTATTTTTAATTATAAATGAGGGGCAAAAATATAAGATTATACAGTATAAAACCAAAACTGCTAAAATATGGGCAAAAAAAATCCTCCTGTAATTAAACAGGAGGATTCATACTTACTAACCCGTATACTTTAAAATACGTTAAATCCAAAACTTATATAGTAAAGTCCACCAACATTCGCGTTACCAAAACCATTTATATAATGGGTATTAAAAATATCTGTAGCACCCAATTTAATTAATGATTTGATTTCAGGAAGTTTGTAGCTAACCATTGCGTCTACTACACCAAATGCAGGCACTTGGCCGCAAGCAAATGAACCTTGATAGAAGAAAGCATCTTGCCATTTATAAACTACACCAAAACCATATTTTCCTTTTGGACCAAAACCAGTATTATTCAAGCCAAGATTAAAACGCGTTTTAGGTGTGTTAAAATAAGAAACAAAATTAGGATCAGTAGGTTGATCACTTACCTGATCGGAATATAAATTACCGGTAAAATTGAAATTAGCAGGTAATAAATATTCTACAGATACACCCCAACCTTTTGTTTTTACAGTTCCTGTTGCGTTTTGTGCTACACTAAATTGTTTTCCTGTTGCCACTTGAATTCCATTTGAAGAAGTAATGAAATCATCATAAGTAGCAAAATACATATAAGCATCAACCATTAATTGTTTAGTCAATAAACCTTTATAACCAAATTCATAAGATGAAGATCTTTCAGGTTTGATAGCACTAAACTTAACTAATCCATTCGCATTATAAACAGGTGATGTATTTAATTGATAAAAATCAATCATCTGTTGTAAACCACCTGATAAAATAGTATTACCACCAACTACTAAACTAATCCATTGGTTTTGTGTAGATGGGAATCTATACGCTTCCTGATAAGAAAAACGTAAATTATTATCCTTAGCAATTTTAATAACTGCAGAAGCACGTGGCGTAAATCTTGCATCAAAATTTTGGTTCTTATCATAACGACCAGAAACAGTTAATTTCAAAACATCATTCAACAATCTTTGAGATAATTGACCATATGCACCAATTTCTTCAATTAATATTTTACCCTTATTGATTGAAGATTTATCAGCAAACAAAGTTCCTTCAGAATTTAACCAATATCTTTTCCAATTACCACCAACTAAAAATTCTGTTTTAGTTTTAGCTAAGCCAAATGCATCAGTTAAATTATATTGACCTTCTAAATTATATAATGAAGTTTTATCCAAGAAAAGTGCGCCACCTTGTGAAATTGGAGTTTGTACTATTTTTTGGAAAAGTGGGTTATTATAAATTGGTCCGCCTGGTCTTCCTTTGTCAGCAACAGCTCTTGCTGCATTAGCAGCATCAGTTTGGCTTAATCCTGCAGCATAGTATGAAGCATATGCAGTCATATAAGTTGGATACCATGTTGTACTTGGCATCCATGCTTCATTAAAATATCTTGCTGCAATGGTAGCATTGTAAGAATCACCGGCATCTTCTTTTGTAGCATAAGCTCTAACATACCAATCTTTACTTTTAATTTCTGCTTTGTATTGACCCATTCTCATATTCTTTAAAGAATAACGGTCACTACCGGTATAAACTGTATTACCAGTTCCCCAATAAGCAGATAACGATGCTTCAATATTGTTTGTAATCTTATAATAAATACCACCAGATAATTTAGCATCTACTGTTGTTGGATTAACAACATCACTTTCATTATAACCTGTACGACTTACATTAGCTCCATTAAAATAGTTTTTAGTAGTATTTGAACCATATAATATTGGAGCATAAGATGCTAAACCTGCTAGAGGTCCGGTAAACAAAGATTGAAATTGAGTTAAAGTATAACCTGCAGCAATTGCGCCATCAAGTGTAGGTAATAATGTAGGTCCGCCAGCAGCAGCAGCAGCAGCTCTAACAGATCCTGCTATGCCTTGTAAACCCTGGGTAGTTTCATCACCATAAACATTCACACCATCATAATTAGGATCAGTAGTTCTAGTGTTATTTCCATTAGTAACAACTTGACCAAATGGAGCACCAGTAGTACCAGAACGATTATAATCTTGAGTATTATTTCCAACCCAATCTCTTGCTTGTATAAATTGAGCTCCAATTTTAAATGCTAATCTTTCATTTATTTTTTTTGCCCAACGAAGACTCCAATCATAATAAGCACCAGGAGCATGTTCAATATTATCTGTATGATTTACTCCTTGTTTAACTTGGAAACTAAATCCTTGGTATTTGAAAGGGTTCTTACTATTAATAAGTAAAGTACCATTCATACCACCTGGACCATACAAGGCTGAAGATGCGCCAGATAAAAGCTCCATATTATCAACATCCAATTCTGTTAATCCAATAATAGCACCAACAGAAAAGTTTAAACCAGGAGCCTGGTTATCCATTCCATCAACTATTTGATTTAAACGTAGATTACCACTACCACTAAATCCACGCGTTGTTACAGATTTAAAAGTTAAACTTGATGTTGTTATATCAACACCTTTTAAGTTACCAATAACATCATAGTAGCTTGGTGCAACTGCATTACGAATAGCTGCAGCACTTACTCTTTCGATAGATACCGGAGATTCAAGAATTTTTTCAGGAACACGAGAAGCTGACACGACAACCTCATTCCCCAAAGTATAAGAAGGAGTTACCAGCACATGAATTTCATCTGAAATTTGCGACACTGCAACTTCTTTTTCTGTAAAACCAACAGATGAAAACACCAAAATAAATGGAGGTTTCTGTGTTGTAGTTAATTTGAAATACCCATTATCATCTGTAAAAGTACCAGTAGTAGTTCCTTTAATAGTAACCGAAACGGCAGTTACAACTTCTTTTGACTTACTGTTTTTTACGCTCCCTGATACAGTTGTACTTTGGGCATAGCCTGTATTAGTGCTAATTACTAAGATAATCAACAAGCTAACGATGCTAAAAATTTTTCTCATATTGGCAGTTTTTTAATTGAATTGTAAAGCAAAATACTGATTGTTATTTTTATGCAAAAATTTAATTTGTACACAAATAAAGATTTCTTGTTGAGAAAATTGTTTTGGCAACAAGTTTTTTCTTGGTTTTACGCTGTTACTTTGAATAATGGCAACAATGAAATTCCCAAATCAAACCCTTTTTTATAAAGGAAAAGTTAGAGATGTTTATTCTATCGGCGATAACAAAATAATAATGATTGCAAGCAATCGCATCTCCGCTTTTGATGTTGTTTTGCCACGTCTAATCCCTTATAAAGGACAGGTTTTGAACCAGATAGCTGCATATATGCTCAATGCAACAAAAGATATTTGTCCGAATTGGTTATTAAAAGTTCCTGCACCAAATGTGAGTATTGGCAAAAGATGCGATCCATTTAAAATAGAATTAGTTGTGCGTGGAAATTTAACCGGACATGCTTGGCGAACTTATTCATCCGGACAAAGAATTTTATGTGGAATTAATTTACCAGAAGGTTTAAAAGAAAATGATTTTTTTCCCTCTCCTATCATCACACCTTCCACAAAAGCCTCTGAAGGGCATGATGAAGACATTAGTAAAGAAGAAATAATCAATCAAAAATTAGCAACAAAAGAAGATTGGTTAATCCTCGAAAAATATGCATTGCAATTATTTGAAAGAGGTAAATCTATTGCAGCAAAACGCGGATTAATTTTAGTTGATACAAAATATGAATTTGGAAAAATTGATAATGAAATTTATTTGATGGATGAAATTCATACACCCGATTCTTCACGATATTTTTATGCGGATGGTTTTGAAGAACGACAATTTAAAGGCGAGCATCAAAAACAATTAAGCAAAGAGTTTGTAAGAGAATGGTTGATCGAAAATAATTTTATGGGTAAGGCCGGACAAATTGTTCCTGAAATGACTGATGAATGGGTTAATACTATTTCTAAAAGATATATTGAACTATACGAAAAAGTTATTGGCGAAGATTTTATTCCTGAAGAATTAACCGATGAAGAAACTTATAATTCAATTATGAGTACTTTGAGCACACTTTAATTTTCGCCATGGAAAAATGGATTATTTACGCAATCATTTCAATGGTCTTTGCCGGAATTACGTCAGTTCTTGCAAAATTTGGAATGAAAAATTTAAACAGCGATACGGCATTGGTCATTCGTACATCCATTGTTTTTTCTATTATTCTTGCAAATGGTTTTTTATTCAGAAATGCATTTGCTGAAATTCAACAAACATCATTAAGTAATATTTTTTTTCTAGTTTTATCAGGCATCACAACTTCTTTGTCATGGGTATTTTATTATCGAGCAATGAAAGAAGGACAGGTCTCTTATGTTGCTTCGATTGACAAAGCAAGTATTGTAATTACTTTGTTGCTATCATTTGTTTTATTAAAAGAACCAATAACTGCAAAAGTATTGTTGGGAGCGGGTTTTATCTTAACCGGTATGGTTATTTTGGTTTGGAAATAAAACTATTTTTCATTTTTAATTTCATTAATTTTTGGCCGCAGTCTTACCTTCGATTTATTAAAAATATTTTGACCTTTATCAATTCCTTTTCGAATTTCTTTTTGCCTTTCTTGTGGTAAATGAATCATTTGTTTACATTCTTCACTGCAACATCCATTATATTTTGAAGCACATTCTTCGCACTGAATAAATAACAAATGACAACCTTCATTTTTGCAATTGGTATGAACATCGCAAGTCTTTCCGCATTGATGACATTTTGCAATTACATCATCCGTAATTCTTTCTCCTAATCTTTCATCAAACACAAAATTTTTTCCAATGAATTTACTTTCGAATCCATTTTCTTTTATCTGTTTTACATAATTAATAATACCACCTTCCAAATGAAAAACATTTTTAAATCCTTTTTGCAACATGAATGCACTTGCTTTTTCGCAACGGATTCCGCCGGTGCAATACATGATAATATTTTTATTCTCATTCCCTTTCATCATCTCAACAGCCATTGGTAATTGATCGCGGAAAGTATCAGAAGGAACTTCCAATGCTTTTACAAAATGACCAACTTCATACTCATAATGATTACGCATATCAATAATAAAAGTATCAGGGTCATTTATCAAAACATTCATCTGCTCGGCATTTACATACTTTCCTTTTTGGTACATGTTGAATGATGCATCATTAATCCCATCAGCCACAATTTTTTCTCTTACCTTAATTCTCAATACCCAAAAACTTTTGCCATCATCATCAACAGCAATATTCAAACGCAAACCATTTAATTGTTCAATTGAATACAGAAATTTTTTAAAAATTTCGAAGTTTGAAGATGGCACACTCACTTGCGAATTGATACCTTCTTTGGCAACATAAATTCTTCCAAAAACTTTTAATTGATTCAAATTTTTATAGAGATGGTCTCGAAATTCAGCAGGATTCTGAATTTCAAAATACTGATAAAAACTAATAGTAGTCCTTGTTTCAGCTTCCTCCATGAGTCGTTTCCTCAACTCCTCATTATTGATTCGATTGTGTAATAAAGCCATAAATTATTTATTTCAGACATCAGCGTATGAAGGCCAATGTTCCATGATCAAAAATGGACCCACTTGCATGGTGAGCAAAATTTCGATGCGAAAATAAAATAATCAATGCAACTATTTTAATTTAATTCTAAGGTGTCGAAACAAATATTTTAATCAGATTTTAAGGTAAACATTAAAATAATGATAAAACAAATGCAGTTATTCTAATATGATAAAAAGGTATCTAACTTCGCAATCATTAATCCGGTTTTCATTGCCCAATCTTACAGCATATCAAACTTCAGGTATCAAGAAATTGATTACCCTGAAAAAAGATTTTATTCCGTTTAACTTTAATGCTAACGGAGTAAAAGAAAAATCTATGATCAGTTTATTCATAGATATTTTTTGTGAACACCAGTTAGCCGACAACGATTATTTGAATATCAAATTGCACAAAAATTTAAACAACACCGACACCTCAGTTTTTTATGAATTATCGTTGGAGAATATTTTAAAACATATCACGCACATCATCTGGACCGATAAAGTAATCCCTGATTATTTTGTTTCTAAAGTAAAAGATAATAGCATTTATCATTTACTGAATCGTTTGGAAAAAACAGAATTCGAAGCAAAAATTAATCATCTTAATTAGTATTTCCTCCACTGCCAATAAATAAAGGCAAAGAGAATCTTATGCCGGTGGTGTTAATTCCATTTTGCTGAAATCCTTGCACAGCATCAATTCTACCCATCTTGAAAACATTTTCAATCGAAAAGAATGCTTCATAATAATGCGAGTTATTATTGATGTACAAAGCATTTCCTCCCAAAACAAAAAACCAATTTAATTTTCTAAACAAAGGAATTTTATTTGTGAGTAATCCATTCAAATGATATTCGATATGCGCAGTGCTATAGAATTTTTCGGTATTACTGAATTGATAATAAGGTAATAACTGAAAACTATTTAAATACTGACTTGCAATAGCAGTTTGATTTCCTAAAAAATGTTGATAGTCGGGGGCATAAACTTTATTAGCATTGATGAAGCCACCCATTCCAATTCTATAACTAATTCTTCCTCCTAATTTTAGATTCAAATTATCATTCATGCTAAAATGCCATTGCGAATAATCTACATCGCTTCCCAATAAACCATTCACACCTTGAGTAAATGAAAGATTGAAAGTTGGATATTTTGAACCGATATTTATTTTCCTGTCAGGGAATTCTAAATACTTTGCACCGGGTCTCCATGTTAAACCAACTGTCGCTATGAAAGCCTTATGTGAATTGATATTTGAAGAAATAAATTCGGTTGGATAATTTGGCGAAAACGCTTTGCCTTTTAAACTATCAATGGTATTTTCCAAAGGTTTTCTATCCTGAAACTGAATACTTGCAGCTACAGAAAATCCTTCACCCAAAGATTTTGCAAAACTTATTTTTGCAAAAACAGCTTCATAAATTTTCATGTAATTATTCTGCCAGTAATAAGAACTTAATGCATTGTTTAATTCGCTGATGGGGTTATTATTATTGAACTGAAAAACTTTTTTTCCAGCACTAAAACTAATTATGCTTCGATCTTTTCTGTCGAATATATAACTGCTGTTTACGTAAGCATTAAAATGTGTATTCGAAAAACCGTATCGAAAATCGGGATTGATATTTAATCGCCCATTTCCTTTAAACTCTTTTGTGTAGTGCATTCCATAATTAAAAAATCTTCCTTCAACAGGATTAAAATAAATGCCCGATAAAGCAATCAAGGGATCAAAAGAAAATGTTTCTTTCGTTTTTTCTTTATCGAAAGATTGCCCCAATAAAAAAAGTTTATTGAAAGTTATTTTATTTCTTATCCTATCAAGACTATCTAAATATTTTGGTGCTTTTCGTAATTGTTCGAGACTATCTTTCTTTTTATAATCTTTTACTTCAGCATCTAGCAAAGGCAATGGACGAATACTATCCCAATAGGTCAAAGGTTTTTTATTCGAGCTTTCATAAAATTTAAGAATAGTGCTGTTAAAAAATTTCTTTTTGAATGAAGGTTCAATATCGTACTGTTCATATACCTGCAAAAAATTTCCAAAGAAATCGAATCCAAAAAATTTGCCTGATGGCGAAACAACCTGTTGTTTAATTACCCATACATTTTTTAATGGCATGTACAATTGCTCTATTTCTAATGTGTCGAGAAATTGCATTTGTTGTTCTTTCAATAATTTTAATTGAACACTTTGCAAACGCCACTCACCTTCAATAATATTGATATAACCGGAAAATAAAGGTTCGTATTTTCTTCGTGGAATTACTTTTATACGATTTACTTCAATTCCATTTTCATAAAATGTTCCTTCAAATTTGTAGCGATAAAAATTAAGTGCATTATTAGAGATAGGAGAAATAAATCCGCGTGGATTTAACCCACGTCCAATCGAAATAATATTTTCGTAAAAAGAAATTACTTGTGGATTGCTGAAACCAAAGCCATCACTGCGTCCGCTGACTTTTGTTGAAACAACTTCTATTTTTTTCTTTTCATCTTCAACAGAATATTTTGCAACGGTTTCGGATAAAAAAATTATTTTTCTTTTGCTGGTATCGCCATCTTCAAAATCAACTTTATCGCCCATGAATTTTTTGGGATAATTTCTCAACTGCAACTGACCCTTAATATAAACCTGACATTGAAATTTTTTAATTTCATTCAAATGTTCTTCTCTTTTTTTAATGGCATTTCGTATTATTTCGTATGCCGGATCTTCGGCACCACTTTTAACAACAACATCTTTTAAATTGTATTGTTGCTCTTTTAAAACAAAATCTATTTCATTATTAATTTTTGTAACAGTGATTTTTTTTTCTTCGGCTTTAAATCCAACATGCTGACAAATTAAAATATATTCTCCTGCATCAATTTGTAAATTATAAATGCCTTTGCTGTTTGCTGTAGTACCTTTGTTTGTAC